>NZ_UAPU01000007.1:450000-1050000 GCF_900445255.1 Anaerobiospirillum thomasii | reverse complement strand
TAGCTATTGCTACAGTGTTGCAGGTGTAGTAGGTGAACTTTTAGCCAGACTTTTTGCCATAGATGAGAATATGGAAGAGAGTGTGCGCAAGCATCTTATTGTACTATCTGTAAGTTTTGGAGAGGGTCTGCAGCTTACCAATATTTTAAAGGACAGATCTGAGGATATAAAAAGAGGGGTAAGTTTTTTACCACCTCTTGATACAGACGAAAAAGAGTCGGTTATAAAATATACGGCCGTTACAGCAGGTCATCTTTTCGATGCCATAGATTTTATCTGCTCTTTGCCAAAAGATAAAAGCGGCAGCCGCATGTTCTGTCTGACCAATGTAATTATGGCTCTGCTTACTCTAAGGAAAATAGGTAAAAATCCTTTTGGAGATCAGAGCTGTCTTAAAATATCGCGCCGCCAGGTTTTTATAGTCTATGCCTTGTGTAAATTATTTTGCAGGAATAATTCTGCTCTAAGATTAATAGCATATACTGCATCATTGGGCCTTACTATAAAAAAAAGAGATTATAGAGAGCTCTACCACAGGGTCTCTATGTGGCAGAGCTCTATACCTCTTTAATTAGAATTTGTGTAGATAAATAAAGTGGAGAATATATGTTTTTGCATATAAAAAAATTAGTGGTTCTGACTCTTGCTTTGTTCTGCATCTCAGGAGCTATGGCTGCTGACACAGCGTATAAGGAAAATGAGCATTACAAAGTAATAAGCGATAAGGTGCTTGAGCATAAGGAAGTCAGAGAGTTTTTTTCATTCTGGTGCGGTCACTGCTTTTCACTGCAGAAGCCATATCATTATGTAGCAGAGCATTTGCCAGAGGGTACTAAATTTGTTCCAAGCCCTGTAAGTATCTTAGGCGGACCTATGGGGGTCAGATCGCAGTATGGCCATGCGCTGGCCCAGTTGCACGGCATTGAGCAGGAATATACAGAGACATTGTTCAGACAGATGCATGTAGAGGGCAATATTCCTCGCGATGAGAGCTACTTTAAGGATCTCTTTGCCTCATTGGGTATTCCAAACAATAAATATGATAATGAGATTAACTCATTTGCTGTAATGTCAATTATCACCAAAACCAACAATTTGGTTGAAGAGTATAAGCTAGATGCTGTGCCTGAGATTGTAGTAAACGGTAAATATCTTGTGCTGCAGGAATCTGTAAACAATGTAAGTGAGTTATCAAAGCTTGTAAATTACCTTGTAACTCTTGATGATGCAAAGGGTAAAAAATAAGGGGTAAAAACAATCTATGACGCAAAAGCGTCATAGATTTTATATTATTTATTGTGTCTTAAGGCGGTTTAGATAATCATCAAGCCTGTCATCCTTTTCCTGCCAGATCTGCTTTAGAGCATTTGAAAAGTCAAACTTGAATTTCTTGTCATTGATATAGTCACCAACTAAAGTCTCATCCACCTTAAGTTTTTCAATATGTACATAGACACGTGTAAGTCTGCCTTTTAATAAATCGATAAAGGCATGTCCTTCATTTTCAGGATAGTACAAAGTAGTGTTGTAGACACAGTCAAGATCATAGCCTATCTCGCCTAAAGCCACGGCAATAGAGGCAGCCTTTGGCGGCATTAGGTGTTTATATCTTGATTTGGCCTTTAAGGCTTTGTCCTTGGTATAGCGTGTCCCTTCGCAGAAATTGACCAGGGTTGATCTGGTGTGCACAAGAGATCTGCAGGCTTTTTTGGTAGTCTCAATATCCTTGGTGGCAAGTTTTGGATTCTTTAAGAGCTCGGCTTTTGAATAGCGGCGTAAAAAAGGCATGCCAAGACCTAAGCAGGCAAGACCTATAAAAGGTATAAAGATTAAAGACTGCTTTAAAAAGAATTTGGTTACAGGGATTTTACCTCTGTATATATGGCAGATCATAATGATATCTGCCCAGCTTAGGTGGTTGGAGAAGATAAGGCACGAGCCTTTGATATCATCAATTTCTATACCTTCTCTGTCAATTTTAAGTTTATTGGTCAGAGGAAAAAGTACAGCATTGACGGCAACCCACAGTTTAAAGAGGTAGAGATTCAAAAAATCCACAGTTTTTTGTACAAAAGAAAATGGCAGCAGCAGGCGCACTATGGCCAAAAGCATAATAGGTGTGGCTACAATTATCGAATTTATGCTGACCACTGTAAGATTGATAATAAGTAACAGTGGTGAAGGCAAAAAGGACAGCATATTCTCTCCTTAAATGAAAATTTATAATATTGTGCCAAAAATTACGAAAAAATATAAGGTTAAATACAGTTAATTATTATAAACTCATGCACTAAAATGGTGAAAAATTACATATAAATCTAAAAATTGATTGTTTAGTGTGCACGGGCCTTTTAAAAATTATAAAAAAGAAGCGTGTTAAATTTATAACATATTGAAATATAAAAATTTAATTTTACAAACTTGCTGTGTTTGGTAAAAAAAGAATATGACAATGGTATGTCATATTGCTACAATCAAATTACATTAAGAATTAACAGATACAGGGTTATAAAGGAGTTTTTCATGTCAGCTACAAGTACATCAGAATTTATATGGTTTAACGGAAAGCTTATTCCATGGCAGGAGGCTAATGTGCATGTCATGTCTCATGCACTGCACTATGGCTCTTCAGTATTTGAGGGTATTCGCGCCTATGTTACCCCAAACGGTACTTGTATTTTCAGACTCAAGGAGCATATTGACAGATTATTCAACTCTGCAAAGATTTACCGCTTCCCTCTTGCATATACCAAAGAAGAGATTATGGAGGCCTGCAAGGCTGTAGTGCGCGAGAACAAATTAGAGTCAGGCTATATACGCCCGTTGGCATTTATGGGTAATGTTGGTCTTGGCTTATCCTTTCCAAAAGATGCAAAGGCCGATGTTATGGTAGGAGCCATTCCATGGGGCGCCTATCTTGGCGAGGAAGGTCTGCAAAAAGGCGTCAGGGTCGGTGTATCTTCATGGAATAGACTGGCCCCTAATACTATTCCTACAGAGGCCAAGGCCGGTGGTAATTATTTGTCATCCATTCTTATTGCCAATGAGGCTCATCAGAACGGTTATGACGAGGCTATTGCCCTTGATGTCAACGGCTATGTTTCAGAAGGTTCTGGCGAGAATATCTTTGTAATTAAAGACAAGGTGCTCTATACAGCTCCATTTACCTGTGGTCTTCTGCCAGGTATCACCCGCGCCTCAGTTATTACCTTAGCCCGCGATCTTGGCTATGAGGTTGTAGAGCAGAGAATTCCACGTGAGATGGTATATCTTGCAGATGAGCTGTTCTTTAGCGGTACTGCAGCTGAAATTACACCAATTGCCAGTGTTGATGGTATTGATGTGGGTGCAGGTTGCAGAGGTCCTATAACTAAACATATTCAGGAAACATTCTTTGCCTATGTCAAGGGTGAGAGTGAGGATAGACACGGCTGGCTGACCAGAGTGTAGGAGTTTTAAGTATACAAATTAAAAGGCCCACTGTGTGTGGGCCTTAATGCCTGAAGAGATTAAGGAAGTAATATGCCAAAATATCGCGCAAGTGTAACTTATGAAGGAAAAATAATGGCAGGTGCCAGAGCCTTGTGGAAGGCTACAGGCATGAAGGATGAGGATTTTGGCAAACCTATTATTGCAATTGCCAACTCCTTTACTCAGTTTGTACCAGGTCATGTGCATCTTAAGGATATTGGCCAGCTGGTTGCAAGAGAGATTGAGAAGGCAGGCGGTATTGCCAAGGAATTTAATACTATAGCTGTAGATGACGGTATTGCCATGGGACACTCTGGCATGCTCTATTCACTGCCAAGCCGCGATATTATTGCAGACAGCGTTGAGTATATGGTCAATGCCCACAAAGCTGATGCCCTGGTATGTATTTCTAACTGTGACAAGGTCACACCAGGTATGTTAATGGCGGCAATGCGCCTTAATATTCCTGTGATTTTTGTATCAGGCGGTCCAATGGAGGCAGGTCGCAGTGCTGATGGCAATAAAAAATATGATCTTATCGATGCCATGATTGTCTCTGCCGACCCTAATGCCACAGATGAGGAAATCTGCGCTGTAGAGAGTGCAAGCTGTCCTACCTGTGGCTCATGCTCTGGCATGTTTACAGCCAATTCCATGAACTGTCTGACTGAGGCTTTAGGCCTGTCACTGCCTGGCAACGGTACTATTGTTGCAACCCATGCTCTGCGTCAGAGTCTGTTTGAAAAGGCAGCAAGACAGATTGTGGCTATGGCCAGAGCCTATTATGAAAAGGATGACAGCTCAGTACTGCCACGCTCCATTGCCACTAAAGATACTTTTGAAAATGCCATGACTCTTGATATTGCCATGGGCGGTTCAACCAATACTGTACTGCATCTTTTAGCTGTAGCTCAGGAAGCTGAGGTTGACTTTACTATGAAGGATATCGACAGACTCTCACGTAAGGTACCGCATCTGTGCAAGGTGGCACCATCTACACAAAAATATCATATTGAAGATGTAAACAGAGCAGGTGGTGTAATTGGCATTTTAGCAAGACTCAATGATGCAGGTTTACTGCATACAGACAGCCGTACTGTTTTAGGTATGAGCCTTAAAGAGCAGATTGATACCTATGATATAAGAAAAACTCAGGATGAGAATATCTTAAAACTCTATAAGGCGGCAGCAGGAGGTGTCAGAACTGTACAGGCTTTCTCTCAGGAGACATATGCATCAGATCTTGATACTGACAGTGTCAATGGCTGTATCAGAGACAAGGCTCATGCCTACTCACAGGATGGAGGTCTTGCTGTCTTATATGGCAATCTTGCAGATAATGGCTGTATTGTCAAAACAGCAGGTGTAGATGAGTCTATTTTAAAATTTGTAGGACCTGCCCGTATTTTTGAGTCGCAGGAGGATGCTGTTGAAGGCATTTTAGGTGGCAGGGTTAAAGAGGGCGATGTTGTTGTCATCCGCTATGAAGGACCTCGCGGTGGTCCTGGTATGCAGGAGATGCTCTATCCTACATCATATCTTAAGTCTGTAGGTCTTGGTAAAAAGTGTGCTCTGATTACAGATGGCAGATTCTCAGGCGGATCTTCAGGTCTGTCTATAGGTCATATTTCCCCAGAGGCTGCCAATGGCGGCAATATAGCGCTGCTTGAGGAAAATGATATGATACAGATAGATATTCCAAACCGCCGTATACATATGGTTGTAGATGATGAGGAGCTATCTCAAAGGCGCAAAGCTATGAATGAACGTGGCAGCAAAGCCTTTACTCCTGTATCACGCCAAAGAACAGTAAGCAATGCGCTCAAGGCCTATGCAGCCTTGGCCTCATCTGCAGACAAGGGCGGTGTACGCGATATATCAAAATTACAGGGACTATAGATTATGGAAAATTCACAACAGGATGCTATGCAGAAACTGACTGGACAGGAATACTTACGCAAGATACTGCTGGCACGAATTTACAAGGTAGCCCGTTTTACACCCTTACATAAACTTGACAAACTCTCAGAGCGCCTTGGGGTCAGCGTAATGCTCAAAAGAGAGGATTTTCAGGGGGTACATTCCTTTAAAATACGTGGTGCCTATAACAAGATAAGCAGTCTTGAAACAGAAAAGCTTGAGATGGGTGTAATAGCTGCATCTGCCGGCAATCATGCACAGGGCGTGGCATTAAGTGCCAAGGAGCTTGGTATCAAGGCCACTATAGTTATGCCTGTTACCACACCTGATCTTAAGGTTGATGCTGTAAAACGCCTGGGGGCCAATATTGTTCTTTATGGCGAGACTTTTAATGAGGCTTACGATCATGCTCAGGAGCTGGCTAAAACTGAAGGCCTGACCATGATTCCGCCTTATGATGATCCTGATGTAATTGCAGGTCAGGGTACTATTGCGCATGAAATTCTAGGTCAGTGCAATGACATCAATACCATCTTTGTACAGATAGGTGGCGGCGGTCTTGCGGCCGGTATTGCAGTCTATATCAAAAATCTTATACCAAAAATCAGGGTTGTAGGCGTGGAGGCTGAGGGCTCTGCCTGTATGAAAGCAGCCCTTGAAAACGGCAGAACCTGCGATATAGGCTTTGTCTCCCATTTTGCAGATGGTGTGGCTGTAAGCCGTGCTGGAGAGGAGACTTTCAGACTGTGTAAGATGTATCTAGATGAGATTATCACCTGCTCTAATGATGAAATCTGTGCTGCCATGAAGGATATCTTTGATGATACAAGAGCCATTGCCGAGCCATCTGGTGCCCTGTCTCTGGCCGGTCTTAAGAAATATGCAAGAGAGCATGATCTTAAAGGTCAGGATGGCTCATTTATAGCCATTATGTCAGGTGCCAATGTTAAATTTCACACCTTGCGTATGGTGGCAGAGCGCTGTGATGTAGGTGAAATGACAGAGGGTATTCTCTCAGTTGAAATTCCTGAAAAGAAAGGGGCATTTTTAAACTTCTGCAAGACCATTGGTCAAAGACATGTGACAGAGTTCAGCTACAGACTCTCTCATAAAGAAAGAGCCAGAATTCTGGCCTCTATCGAGCTTACCAACGGCAAGAGTGAGCTTAATAAGATAAGCTCAGATCTAAGACAGGGGGGATTTTTAGTCACCGACCTTACAGATGACGCCATTACCAAGGATCATGTGCGCTATATGGTGGGCGGTCATCCTACCTTCCCAAATGAAGAAAGACTTTTCTTGTTTGAGTTCCCAAACTCCAAGAATGCTCTGATTCAATTCCTTGAAAAGTTAGGTGACAACTTCTCAATTTCTCTGTTTCATTTTAGAATATCAGGACTTGAGTTCTGCTCTGTGTTATGTGCTTTTGATGTTACAGACTCAGAGGACTCAAAACTTATGGAATTTATAAAGAAAGTAAATTATCCTGTAACAGAGATTTCATCTAACACTGCTTATCAGCAATTCTTGAGGTAATGTGAAAAAGTTGATTTACGCGCTGCTTGTCATGCTTCCTTTAGCTACACAGGCAGCTGTTGAAGAAAGTCAGTATACAAAGACTCAGACAGATAACTCTGTCATCTTTGATAAAAAAGATGGCAGTGGTTATGCCCAGCTAGAATTACTGGCACCTGTCAGCATGGTCAATACCACCAAAGATTATGCACAGATGCTTATGGATAATTACAGCGGTTTTGATCTGCAGGCTGTGGTACAGCTTAGAGGATATAGTTTCAACTTTGTTGACAATGCTCCATGTGCCGGTCTTTTGAGCTATTTTGACGGCAGTAATTATCTGTTTTTTAAAAGCTGCGGCAAACACGAAAAGAGTGATTTGAAAAAGCTGTATCTTGAGGGAAGCAAGGATCTTAAACTTGAAGAGAGACTAAAGCGTAGCTCAAGAGCAAGTTTTTACTGATCTTGAGCCATACAAAAAGCTAAGTGGATCAAAGACAGAGGCCTTATATAGACTGCCTCTGTTTTTTTATGCCTGCAGCATATAATTTGTCTCTACCCTATAAACAAACTCAAAAATATAAAAGACAATAAGCCGACATCACTTAAAACCATGGTCTTACACCTTTAGGTGTCTGGGGTCTGGGGCGAAGCCCCAGAAAAAATATTTTTGATTGCGCCGCTGTCTATGCCAAATGAGTATGGGGGGGGGTGAATCCACCCCCATCTGTCAGACGTACCTAATCTTCCGCCCCTTCAAAGGATAAAATCCATCAAATCTGCCATTGTTACCTCATAGCCTCATGAAACGCCAGATTGATGGGGGTTAAATCACCCCCACTCATCATTGGACTTATGTGGCATTTCAGTATGGCATTTCTGTTATCCTTTATTTTACTTAAGTAGTCATATTATTATCATTTTTTGAGGCTGATTTTGCATGTTTTTGATGCTAGATTTTGCATGTAACTGCTTGATATATAAGGAAATATATAGAAAAAATAAAGGTTTTTTACACCTGTTGTATGGTATAATTAGAGCATAGTTTTAAAGGGATTATGTCATGTCAAAAGCAGTAGAGCAAGAGCTCAAACTTCAGATACAACTTCTTCAAAAAGAGCTTGAAAAAACCAAGCAGAAAAATAAAGAGCAGGAGTTGCAGATCCAGCAGATGAATCAGGAATACCACATACTGAAAAATGACATTCCTAGATACCTAATGATTAACAGAGCCTCTGTCCACGCTCTTGTCAAGCAACTTGCTGTTGTTGCTCCTGCACATGTGTACGACAGAATCTGTGGTGTCAGCGATAACTCTGAGCTTTTAATTGAGCTTTTCCAAATCTTATGTGAGCTGGTGACAAGCAATGCAGAATTAAAAGAATTTTTATTTGCACATAAGTTCTTTGCTGTTCCTAAAATCAAACCAACTGCCTCCAGCTCTGCATCAGGAGATGATGTAAAAGCAAATGTGGCCTCTACAGGAGATATGCATGCCAATGCTGCCGATGGAGATGAGTATTCTGATTCATTACCTGCAAAAGAGCAGATACATGAGCAGGTTGAGTCTGAAAAGGCTAAAGGTCTTGCTATATCTAAAAAGATTATGGATACCAAAAACTCTATCGTTAATGGTATTAATAGATTTAATAAGCTTGTTAATAGCAATAATGAGCTTGCCTCTGCCATGTCCAGGGAGCATAAGACACCTTGCCCACCTGCAAGGAGTGGTAAGAGCAATGGCAAACAAAAGAGCAAAGCCAGCAACCTAAATACAGTTGAAGACAAGAGCGCAAAATCTGTTGAGGAGATTTTAAAAGATCGTATCTGTCCTAACTGTGGCTCGACCAATATTGAGGTTATCAATAAAGACGCCTCAGAGATTTTAGACAGTCTGGCCGCCACTGGTTTTGTAGATAAGAATAATGGTGTGTATAAGATAGTAACCCCTGTGGTGAAAGCTGAATGCAAGACCTGTGGCTTTATTGATACCATATACACAGGAGCACTGCCTTTGCTACCAGGTCGCTCTATTAGCATGAATGTAATAACTCTCATGGCCCTTATGATGTCTATGGGTTTTGCTGTCAACAGCTTTAAAAAGGCCTTTGTCAAAGGTATGCAGCTTGGAAACAGTACTTTATACTCCAGCCTTATTACATTCTCATATCTGCTCATTCCGCTTGAAAAGGCTATTACACAGGAGCTGTGCAAGTGTAATACTCTGCAATTTGATGAGACCAAGTTTACCCATGTTATAAAAGGTAAAGGCGCTACCACTGAATATGTGCCTATAGCCTGCAGCTCTCTACCTGATGCTCCACTTATTCTTTTTGGTCCGTCAGGTTCACGCTCTAAAACAAAGGATTTTATACAGCAGTTCATAGGTTGTGACTCTGCATTATCCGGCATTACTACAGATGCATTTGCCACATATGGTACATTTGCTCAGGATAACAATATCAGACATCAGTCCTGTCTTGGTCATCTTATGACCAAGATAAGACGCAGTATTGAGCTTTATTACAACACTGCTGCATGTAAAGCTATTGATATTGACAGTGTCTTTGAAAATATAGAAAAGAATGGCTATGACCTGCAGGATGAAAACCAGGCTATGCTGGTACTGCACATTATTTATGGCAAACTCAAACAGGTGTTTGATGTAGAAAAATGTGCCTACAATGAATATATACAGACTAAAGATCAGGGCTCTGATTATTCCTCTATAAGACAGCGCTACCGTAATGCATACAGTAAAGAGCTGATGCAGGATGTGAATACACTCTTTACCAGTCTTGCCACAGTCTATGCAGTAAAGAAAAAGAAACGCTATGAAAAGGCTCAGCGTATCAGCAATGTTTCTACACCTGTGGTGTATTTTATGAACAATGCCCAGGAGTTTAATGCTTTTATCGAGCATGGCATGCTTGATACTACAAGCATGGAGGCTGAGCATTGTGCTAAATCTGTAGCAGCAGCCCGTAATGCCAAACTCTTTATTCATTCCCATGACAGTGGTGTTGCTATCAGCAGAATACTCAGTTGTGTGCATACTATAAACCGCTGTGGTATATCTGATCCAATAAAATTTCTGCAGAATGTGGCATCTTATGTCATGATTCAGGGAGTTACTAAAGCTCGTGTAGCTGCATTTAATGCCAGAGAGCTTAAATCGAACCCGAAAAGCAATAGAGATGACTACAACAAACCTGAGCTCTATGCTGATATTGAGTTGCCAGCGCATCTGATACCGTGGCTGAGCCCTGAATGTGCAGCGCGCACATTTGAGCTTAAGACAGAATAGAGCATAGGCAGCTGTTGCTACCTCGAGGTAGTAACAGCACCAACACCTCGATTAAAGAGACAGGCCAGCTCCTCTCGGCTTAGAGTGAATACTGCTTTGCCATTTTCTATTCTGACCATAGGATATTTGGCCCTGTCCTCATCGAGTGCTGCCTCAAGCATCATCATCTGCCCCTGTCTGTAGTGCAGAGCTCTAAGGGCATTGCCATGTCTGTTGCGAAATATGACATAGCAGTCTTTATCCCTTATATTGATGCCAAGCAGAGCTGATGAATATGAGCTTAAAGATCTCATCCTCATACGCCAGTCTACAGGCGCAGAGCAATAATATATTTCCCCAGTTTCAAAAAATCTCATTTCAGTAACCCTCCGGTGCGCATCATAGTTACCACGTCACAAAAAAGTGAGGCTCCATCTTTATTTTTAATCCTAAAATCAAAAGATCCTATGCTTATCTCAAGAGATGCATCTGCTGTACTCTTATTAGTGCCTAGAGGGGCAGATTTAGAATCGCAGCATGCAATATAGCCATCCGATCCTGAACTCTCAGATGTAGCTGTAGTAATAACTGGCAGCCTGTTTTTTGGTTTCTTTATCATGTAGCTGTTAAAGTCTGAGTTATCTATAACAGTTACAGCCTGCGCCTTATTAATCTCATCCATATCTACTCCAAGATAAATACTAATGTACTCTTTTATAGCCTGCTCAAACTCTACAGGTCCTAGCAGACCTGCATACACAGCATCAGTTGTTTTAATAATGAACTCCTCATGCCTGTAATAGAGTTTATCCATCCAGGTTGGAGCCTTACCTACAGTGAAGAGCTTTTGATCTCTTAGATAGTTATAGAAACGGACTCTGACTATACGTTGCTTATTTCTCATGCATGAGACGCAGTACTCTATAAAGCGATGAAGAATAAAATATAGACAGTCTGGTCTTTTGCTGGTAGAACATCTGGTTTTAATTGTCATAAGTAACCCTCGCTTAATTATGTGCTTATAGTCTGCACCAATCAGCTTGGGTATTAAATAGAAGTTATAGGAAGGGAAAAGATCCTGAGTGGTGCACAGGATCAAAGCAAGATAAAAATTTGTTTATAGGGTAGAGACTATAATTTAAAGACAGATCTGCAGCTTTTCATCGGGCAATAAAAAAGCCCGCAATGCTAAGCATCTGTGCGGGCTTTTTTCCTGCGTTTAGCACTTAAGTAATATAAAAAATGTCTCCAGGCCCGAATGGGCCTTTTTTTGCGCCAAATTATATTTTTTTATCTACAACGCACCCCACATACCCTAAATATGATATAATAAGAACATAAAACGGCGGGGGTGCTTATGTATCTGACTAAAAGAACTAAAAATGGTGGGGTCTATCTGTATCTGGTAGAGAATTATAAAGATCCAGATTCAGGCAAACGTAAGGTCAGAACCATAAAAAGTTTCGGTAAACTTGAAAGTATCGACAGTGAGACTCTTTCAAAACTTGAAGCTCAATATGCACAGCCTGCACAAAAGAGCAGAGAGGAGCAAAAGAACCACATCAATAGATCGTTGACATCTATTACAGATATTGCCAACTCATTCGAGCAAAGCAATTTCAATAAAGCTAATCTGCTGCACTATTCAAATCTCATCATAAGACCAATATGGAAGCAGCTTAATCTTGACTACAAACTTAACTATCTACAAAAGCAATTTACTAAAATAACTTCCTACAAACTTTCTGACATCCTGTTCTATCTGGTGTGCAGAAAAATTACCAGTCCGTCATCCTACATTAACTCATTTACTGAGCAGAGCACTGTTTTAAATAATCCTATTGAAGGCATCTGTCAGGACAATATCTACGCAGCATTGGATTATTTCAATAAATTCTACAGAGAGCTTTTGCCATACGCAGTAAAGAAATCATATGCACAAAAAGACTATGAACCATGTAACAAAGATGGCGGTCCAAATATGATATTTTTCGACTGCACCAACTGCTACTTTGAAACTCCATATGACGATAGAGAGCAATTTACACACACGTTTATTAAGCAGAAAAAAGATGAGCTTATTGACAGTGGAGCAAGTGTTGAACAGATTGAGAAGTACCTTGACAGTGAAGAGTTTTTAGGAGAGCTGGATACTGCTATTAAAGATCATGAAGAAGAATTTATAAGAATGCGCGGCCCATCAAAAGAGGCACGTTTCAGTCAACCCCTTGTCTCAGTTTCTCTGGTAATAGATGAGCGAGGTGTTCCTATTGATTTTGCTGTATTTCCTGGCAATCACTCTGAATTTAAACAGGTTGCTCCTACTATTGAGAGACTCAAAGAGCAGTATAACGTACAGAACTGTTATTTTGTTGCAGACAGAGGCATTAACTCTACCTCCAATCTTGAGGAGATATTAAAGAAATCATTGGGGTTTATTGTTGCTCAGAAGATTACTGGACAGTCGAAAAAAGATACTGAGCAAATGTTGGATCCTAACGGCTGGAAGAGTTTTGATTTGACATCTGACAGCAAGATCAATTTTATTAAAGACGATATCGACAGAGGCTTTAAATATAAGGTTTGTAAAAAGGAAAAAAGCGCAAGGGTAGTGCTTGAAAATGGAACTGTTAAAACCATAAAGGTTAATTGCAATATTGTTTATACATTCTCTCCAAAACGTAGGGAAAAAGAGCTGCATGATATTGAAGAGGCAAAAATCAAGGCCCAACAAGCCATTGATGAAGGCAGACTTATGGGGAACCCGTCCGGCTCTGGCTGGCGCTGTCTGGTGAAAACACAAAAAGAAGTAACACAAAATAAAAAAGACAAGCAGCTTTATAAAGCCGTAGCTCTGAATCAGGATGTAATCGAAAACCGAATCAGGCTTGCAGGATATAGCGCGATTATTTATGAAGATCCAAAAAGTGTTAAAGAGAAAGGAGCTGAAATAAGTGATTGTGTAGTGCTTGGCGCCTATCACTCCTTAGTGCGTATTGAGGAATGTTTTAGAATAATGAAAAATAGCTTTGAGCTCAGACCTGTTTATGTCAAGCGTTATGAAAGAACTGTTGCTCATGTATTTATCTGTGTGTTATCACTGATGATTTTAAGACTGATGCAGATAAGACTCAGTGAGTATGGGGTACATATAACGATCAATCAGATCACATCAAATCTCAACAAGGCTATGGTTATGCCTTTGTGTCTTAGTAAAGAAGATACACTTTACATAAATTGCTTTGAAAATGCTGATATCTATACTCCTAAGTCTACAAGGCTATCAGCTCAGGATAATGACGTACTTGATGTAAAATCAGCCATTGACAATTACAACAACCAAAGGAAAAAAGAAGCCGATACTATAGATACCATTATAAAAGCTATGGGTCTTGAGCCTCTTAAATTAGTTAATTCTGAGTTTTATATAAAAAAGGCTCTAAAACTCCATCCTTCCGAAAATCTCATTTCTCAAGACAGACTTGCTTCGCTTCAGCTGGCACTAGCATAGAAAAAATTGGGGTGTGTTGTTTGAGTGAAGAAAAAAAATAAAATTCACTCAAACACTGATGCGTATGGGCTTTCTTTAAAAACAAAGTGCTAAACGCAGGTAAAAAAGCCCGCAATGCTAAGCATCTGTGCGGGCTTTTTTCTTTTTAATCTGTCTTATTTAGACTCAATCATAGGCAGTCTGTTGACAGAGGCATTGGCTTTGTTGGCAAGCGCAAACATCTCAGCTGCCTTGTCATACTGTTTCATCTGCGACATGATCTGACCTAAATTAAAGAAGATATCGGCACTCTTGCTGATCTCCAGGGCCTTTTCAAAATGCTGTTTGGCCTCATCTAAAAGACCTGCTTTAAGCTCAAGATTGCCTATAGCCTTTAGCAGAGGCACATTGACCTGACTTGCAATAAGGTTCTTGCTCTCAACATTGAGCAGAGCCTTTAAAACCTCAGGGATTGAAATTTCCCAGGTGGCAATGGTCTCAAGCAGATCAGCATCAAGATTGTGCTTGATAAGATCGATACACAGCTTCTTGGCACTGACTAAATCACCAAAGTCTATCTGTCTGTTCATGATAGCGCCAATGATGGCAGGCTTCTTGAGCAGCTGACGAGGTATATTGTGGGCAATGGCATCAAGCTCCTCGCGTGATGTTGCCTCTTTTAGCTTTTTGTCAATATAGCGTCTGTAGATATTGTTCTGCTCTTCCTTGCTTATGATCTCCTGCTTTAATAAGGTAGGGATCATGGAGATTAACTTATCGTAATCTTCAAGCACCAGATATGACTTGTAGTAAAGAGAGGTTACAGTACGTGAGCTGTAGCTGTCCTTTAAAGAATCAAGTGCCTCAATGGCAGCCTTTGCATTGTCAATTTTAAGATTTAAGCGGGCTCTTAAAATAGTGCAGGCGGCAGTGAGCTTTTTATCCTTTTTGATATTATCAAGAATAGCTGTGGTTTTGTCATAATAGCCAAGCTCAAAGGCACTCTTGGCCATAATAAGCAGGGTATTGTGACTTAGATTTTTCTCATTGCCAGCCTTTTTACATAAGGCATAGGCTCTTTCATATTCGCACTCTTCAAAAGCTATGCAGGCCTCGTTCTGAATGTTGGCAGAACGATTGGCAAAAAAGCGCTGGAAGAAGCGTGAAGTGCCGCCTGGCATCTTAAGACAGGCCAGGATCAGGCGGATTAGAATATAAAGAACAATAAATGAGGCAACGATTAAAATTACAGCTGTAGTAATTGATGTCTCAATGATATAGCCTGATGTGGCAATATGCACCAGTCCCTGTGAGTCAGCCATACGCGGACCTAGGACTATAGCCGCAATCAAAGCTAAAACAAAAATTATAAATTTAATCATAGTTTAGCCTCTGTTTGCCTGTCTTTTGTTGTAAATCTTGTCAAAAAGAATATAGCTTTGCAGTGTCTCTGGTAGATCAGGTTTGATTGATATTGCAATAAGCTTATCGAGCTCGGCTAGCATAGATACAGTAACCTGACTTTCAGCCTCAAAGTAGGTATTTACAAGATTTCTTGCAGTGTTCAGATTTTCCCTGAAGGACTGATCCTCCAGATTGGAGAGGTTAGACAGAGCCAGGGTGATGCGTGTCTTGATATTCTCACGAAGGAACTGATCCTGCTGCGGACTTAGAAATTCAGTTAGCTCTTCACCTGAACGGCGTCTTACCTCAATAAACTTTGAGGAGAACTCTTTGGCTGATGACAGAAGATTGGTTTTCCAGTCAGCCACATCACCGCTCTTTGCAACCTCCTGGGCCTTATCATCGCCCTTGGTGCTCATAAAGCCTTTGATGACAAGGTTGTTTACATTGTTAAACAGTGCATTAAGGGTAAATGACATACCGGCTCTGTCAACTTCCTTGATATTGGACAGGGCAATGATGTCTTTTGACATCTCTTTTCTAAGTTTGATGATATCTTTGTCCTGAATATTGGCAAGAAGACTGTCAGCCTCACGCAGGAACCACAGTGCACTCTTGACATCAGATGAGATCATGGCCTTGCTGAAAGCCTGCTTGCTCATAAAGTAGGCCTCAGCTATACGCCAGGCATATGGATCTCTGTCTTCATACTTATCAAGACGTGCAATAATTTGTTTTGATGCCTCAAGGCTCTGCTGCTGTGTCAGAGTTAAAGCCTCAACTCTGCTGCCAAGCTCTTTGTTCTGAGCGCTGAGATTGGCATTTAAGGCAGAGAGATTTAAATTCTGAGTCTTTAAATCATCAATCTGCTTCATATTGTTAACCAGAGTTACCTTGGCCTCATCAAGTGAAGAGCGCAGGCTATCAGTGGCAGTCAGCTGCATATTGATGCTGTTAATCTTATTGAAAAAATCATAGGACAGATAGCCAAAGGCTGCAGTTATAAGCATTAAGGAGCCAAAGATGACGCCTGTATAGCTCTTCTCCTTAACCACAGTACGTACCTCATACTGTGCGGCTGCAGGTACGCTCTGTACAACGGCAGGCTGAGCCTGAGGTTCTGCATCTGCACTCTGAGTTATCTTTTCAGGCTCTTTGACAGTATCTGTGTCATCCTTTTGAGTATTGTTTGCGCTATCTTGAATGGTAGCTCTGAGCTCGGCCTCCTGTTTGACAGCCTGCTCTGCTGCCTGTTCAAGAGATTTAACTTCCTGCTCAAGATCTTTTTGAACAGATGGAGTTTTCTCGTCCACTTTAGCTGCCACATTGCTATCTGCAGTATTTTCTTTATTCTTTAAATCCTCTTTAATATCTATAGTGATATTCTCAGATTTTGCTTTATCTTGTGTCTTTGCATTCTTAGAATTGGCCATCAGCTCACACCCAACATTCTTTTTGATAAAAATTTAAAAATTTATTTTAACATTTTAACCATTTAAAAAATCTTATCAAATTTATGTACTATGAAATATCTTAGCAAATGCGTGCAATGTCACAAATTTAATTAAGAAAATATAGCCTGTTATGATGTTAAAACTAAATAGAGTCCACATTTTAATACAGGAAATAAACCTCTCTAAGGTATGATATTATTACATTTTGTATGGTGGTAGGTTTAAGCAGGATAGGGCCTTCTTATGAATAAAGCGGAGGATGGGGCAGTAACAGTTCTAAAAGAGCGCTTTGAAAATTATATGCGCGTCAATAAAGAACGTATTACTGTAGCTTCTCGTATTTTAAGCAGCGCCTCGTTGCATATAATGGACATACTGCCATGTCTTTTGCACTTTAATCACCCAAAAATTCCCTGCTATGTACCAGGATCTGTGCCATGCGGTATAGACTGTTTTAAACCAAGCGCATCACAGCAAAGATATGTACTTGAGCAGACTCATGATGAGAACTTTTTTAAGAACAATACACAAAAGTGCAGTATCTATGGCCTCTTTGCCATGGGCTCAACCTCATCTATAGGACAGGGTGCCCGCTCTGATCTTGATGTTTGGGTCTGTGTCAAATCAGGTCTTGATGAGGAATCTTTATATCTTTTAAATCAAAAGTGCAAATTCATCTCAACCCTGGCTAAGGCTCTTGATGTAGATGTTAATTTATTTGTAACGCCTGAGGACAGATTTACAAGAGGCATTCATGACTGCCTTGATAATGACAACTGCGGCTCGGCACAGAACCTGCTGCTTTTAGATGAATTCTACCGCTCAGCCATTTATTTGGCAGGCAGATATCTTATTTGGTATATGATTTCCTCAGATCAGGAAAGAGAAGATTATACGGCATCTGTGCAAAAGGCTTATGATTCAGGCGCCTTTAATAAAGATGAATGGTTTGATTTTGGCCCTGTAACCATTACGCAGCCTGCTGAATACTTTGGCTCTGCTCTGTGGCTTTTATACAAGGGTATTGACTCGCCTTTCAAGGCCACCGTCAAGATTCTGCTGATGGAGAGTTATTCTGCTGACTTTCCAAGCACCAGACTTTTATGCACCGTCTTTAAGGACAATCTGCACAAAGGTTGTGGTTTTGGACTTGATCTTGACCCTTATTATCTTATGTACCGCAAAGTTGCAGAGTATCTGATACGTAAAAACGATCTGCAGCGATTGCTCCTTGTGCGCATGTGCTTTTACCTTAAAATCTATGAGGGTTTAAACGGTATCAGCTCAGGTCGTGTGCTGCACATTAAAAAGGAGCTTTTAAAATCATTCAGAGACAAGTGGCAGTGGGGCTATGCGCGCACCGAGCTTGTAGAAAGCTCTGATAGCTGGAAGATATATTTTGTACAAAAGCTTTATGATATTCTCTTTAGATCTCTTATTAAAAGCTATCGTGAACTTTTAAGTTTCAGCGTAAGACAGGGCATTGAGTACGCCATCACCTCTGATGATGCCGGCATTCTGTCAAGAAAGCTCTTTGTGGCCTTCGACCGCTATGAAGGCAAGATAAATGTACTGGCCTCTGATTTTACCAAATCCCTTGAAGAGGCTAATTTAACCTTTTTGTGCCCATCGCGCGGCTCACTGTGCAAACCAGGCTGGCATGTCTTTCCAGCTCCGGCCAATTCTGTAGCAATGCTTGAGACCAATGTGGCCTATATACATGAAAAAATAAGCTCGTGTATTGCCTGGTCATGTTTCAATGGCCTTTTAACCTCTAACACGCAGGTTGATGTTGCAGGAAACGCAGGTGACGTATCACCAAAGAAGATAAAAAGCCTTGCCTATGATATAAAGCACTATCTTATGAGCCGCAGACACAGAGCCAATGATCTGCAGCTGCAAAGACCAAGGGAGATAAGAGCCTGTCTTGTTATTTTAAATTTTGAGCAGGATGAGACCTCTTATGCCACCAGGGTCTCGTCACCTGATCTTAATATGGGCTCTTCTTTGTGCTATGGACGTAACAGAAACTGTCTTGTAGGCTCTATAGATCTTATACTTATCAACAGCTGGGGTGAACTGCGCTCTATTCCTCTGCCATCTGGTGAGGAGGGTGTGGTCAAACTTATTGTCACTTTAATTCTGCTCTCAAGAATTTCGGCCTTTAAAAAGTCAGGACAGATTACAGATATTGTCAGGGTCTGCTGTTATGCAGGAGAGCACAGAGATTTAATACGCTTTGATGTTGAGAGTCTGATTCGCCGAGTCTTTATGTTGCAGGATAAGGACAATGACGGTGAGGGGTATTCCTTTGATGTGGGTATTAACACCTATCTTGCCAAAAACAGCGGTGAGCGCGGCATAAGAGTGTCACGCTATGCAGGCTTTTCAGGTGAAGATCTTGATGTTTATATAACATCAGACTTTGCCATGCGCCCTGAGTTCTTTTTACAGGTGCCACCTATTGTAGAGCGCTTTTCAACTCTGGGTATCATGCAGTACTTCTTTGTGCCAGAGATCAATCGTGCCTGGCGCATTATCATAGTTAATGAGCACAATGAGGTGGAAATCTACAAGCACTATGTAGGTTCAAGATCGGTTCTGGTAAATGCCATAAACCGTTTTTATATCAAGCAGACTGAAGATCACAAGGATACTGATTATATGCATTTCAATCTGCCTCAGTACTTTGTTCTAAGTCAGGATCTAAAACATATACACCCATTTACCATTAACATTGATGCATAATAGTGCAAAATTATAATAATAAAGGTTTTGCTTAAAGTTATTTGTAGAAAAATGCATTTAATTTGTGCATTATACTGTTAGATAATAAAATATTTGAGTTTATATATAAAAGTATTTTATTTTACGCAAAGGAAAAGTGTATGGCACGATTATTGAAATATACTGCCTTGTTATTGTTAGTTTTTGGCGTCAGCGCCTGCGGTATTAAATCAGATCTGTATTTACCTCAGGATTCTGCGTCAACCCAACAGTCAGAGTAGATAATATGGATTTTTTTAATTATAAAGAGAATGAACTGTATGCTGAGGACATGTCTGTTGCAAAGCTTGCAGAAGAATTTGGCACGCCTTTGTATATCTACTCAAAGGCTACATTGGAACGTCATATGAAGGCCTTCTTTGATGCTCTTTCAGGACATGAGCATCTTATATGCTATGCAGTAAAGGCCAATTCCAATCTGGCTATTTTAAATCTTATGGCTAAGATGGGTTCAGGTTTTGATGTGGTGTCAGAAGGAGAGCTGCGTCGTGTCATTGCAGCAGGAGGCGATCCCAAAAAGGTTATTTTCTCAGGGGTTGGCAAGACAAGATCTGAAATAGCCTTTGCTCTTGAGCAGGATATTTTATGTCTGAACATTGAGTCAGAAAGTGAAGTTGATGTTATATCAGAGGTAGCAGGCTCACTTGGTAAGGTTGCAAAGGTGGCCCTGCGCGTCAATCCTAATGTGGATGCTAAGACCCATCCTAGCATTTCAACCGGCCTTAAGAACAACAAGTTTGGTATTGCCTTTGACAGAGCCTTTGAGGTTTATAAAAAAATTGCTTCTGACAAGAATCTAAAGGTCAGTGGCATTGACTGCCACATAGGCTCACAGATGACATCAGGCGCTCCAATTTTAGAGGCAACAGATCGCATTTTAGATCTGTACAACAGATTGACCGAAGAGGGCATCTGCATTGATCATATTGATATAGGCGGCGGTCTTGGTGTGACCTATTCAGATGAGACTCCTCCGTCACCTTATGAGTATATATCTGCAGTAACAGCAAAACTTGCTCATACCAATGTGGCTATCTATGTTGAGCCAGGCAGAGCAATGGTGGCCAATGCCGGTATTTTAGTCACTCAGGTTTTATACAAGAAATTTACCGAGAACAAGAATTTTGCCATTGTTGATGCGGGTATGAACGATCTTATACGTCCTGCTCTTTATAATTCATGGATGAATATTATTGAAGTGCACAAGAGACGTGATGATGTTAAAACCTATGATGTGGTTGGACCGGTCTGTGAAAGTGATGATTTTCTGGGTCATGACAGAAAGCTGTGCATAGAAGAGGGTGAACTGCTTACAGTACGCGGCGCAGGTGCCTATGGTGCCTCCATGTCCTCAAACTACAATTCACGACCTCTTATCAAAGAAGTTTTGATAGCAGGCGACAAGGCTCATGTTATAAGAGAAAGACAGAGCATTGAACAGATGTGGATGAATGAAAAAATGATTTAGTTAAAAATGCCACTTAGTGGCATTTTTTTAAGGAGTCAAACATGATGCTTAAATTCACCAAGATGCACGGTCTTGGTAATGATTTTATGGTGGTGGACGGCGTCAGACAGAAAATTTATTTTAGTGCCGAGCTTATTAAAAAGCTCTCAGACAGACATTTTGGTATAGGCTTTGATCAGCTGCTTTTAGTAGAGCCTCCATACAGTCCAGAGATCGATTTTCACTACAGAATCTTTAATGCCGACGGCTCTGAGGTGCAGATGTGCGGCAACGGCGCCCGCTGTTTTGCGCGTTTTGTAAGAGAGCAGGGTCTTATCAATAAAAAGGATATCAAGGTAAGTACCATATCAGGCGTGCTGCATCTTAAAATCACTGATGACAACAATGTAACAGTCAATATGGGAAGGCCATCCTTTGAGCCTGAGACTTTACCTTTTATTGCAGATAAGTGCAGCAAATCATATACAATAGATACCATAGGGGCAGGTGCCATTGAAATTGGCTGTGTGTCCATGGGTAATCCACACATGGTCATGCAGGTTGATGATGTGCAGAAGGCACCTGTTGAGACCTTAGGTCCCGAGCTTGAGTCACACAGATTATTTCCAGAGCGCGTCAATGTGGGCTTTAGTGAAAAGCTCGATGATCACAAAATAGCTCTGCGTGTGTTTGAGCGTGGCTGCGGCGAGACCTTTGCCTGCGGCTCTGGAGCCTGTGCCGCTGCTGTGGTAGGTATTGCCCAGGGTATTGTCAAATCACCAGTTACAGTCTGCCTTAAAGGTGGCGATCTTAAGATTGACTGGGATGGCAAGAGTGGCCCTGTACTTATGACAGGTCCTGCAACCACAGTATATGAGGGTGTAATAGAGATCTGATATATGGATTTTAAAGAGCAAGCTGATAGTTTTTTATCCTACATTGAAAATGAAAAGCGCTATAGCAGTCATACTGTAGCTTCATATGCACGCGTACTTGGCAAGGTTATTAAAATTGCCAGTGACAACAGCTTTGAGGCTCAGGGTTTTGATGCTTTGAGTGAAAGCGAAATGCGCATTATTCTCAAGGAACTCAATTTTGATGAACGTGCAGAAAGGCTTAATAACAATACCATTGCCCATGATGTATATGTACTATCCTCGCTTTTTAAATATTTAATCCGCCATCAGGGTCTTGAACACAATCCTATAGATGCCATAAAGGCACCTAAGTCTAAAAGATCACTGCCACGAGTTTTAAGTACCACAGAGATTGAGGCTTTAATTAATGCCTGCAACAGTGGCACCATACAGGATATAAGAGACAAGGCTGTAATAGAGCTTTTATTTTCATCAGGTCTGCGTGTATCTGAAGCTGTAGGTCTTGATATAAACTCAATTGACACTGTACGTGAGGAAGTTAAGGTTCGAGGCAAGGGCAATAAAGAGCGTATAGTTCCTCTTGGCTCATTTGCGCTAAAAGCTATAGATGAGTACATGAGTATAAGATATCTTTTTGAGCCCAAGGACAATGCTCTTTTTTTAAATAAGTTTGGCTCTAGAATAAGCACAAGAGCCATTGAGCAGAGCCTGGCCAAGAAGGCCGCTCTGTGCGGTATGAGCGGCAAGGTCAGTCCGCATAAGCTACGCCACTCATTTGCCACAGAACTTTTAGGTCATGGGGCCGACTTAAGAGCTGTGCAGGAAATGTTAGGACATGCATCGCTAGCTGCCACGCAGATTTATACACATGTCAATTTTGCCAAGCTCAAAGAGGTGTACTCCAAAGCACACCCACGGTCACTAAAGGATGGTGATGAAACATGATTTTCTATAAAAGACTTCCCAGGCTCAAGGCACTATCCTTTGATCTAGATGATACAGTCTATGACAATGTTCCTGCTATACACAAGGCAGAGGTGGATTTTTGTCTCTACCTTCAGCAAAAATATGATCTGCCTGCATTTACAGCATCACAGTCGTTCTGGGCTGAGAGCAAGGCTCAGGTTTTAAAGCTTGACAGATCTCTTGAGGGTGATGTGACATTGTGCAGGGCTAAAGCTCTGCAGCATGGTTTTTTAAAGCTTGGTGTACCTCTATCCTCATTTGATGAGGCCCTTGAACTTGTCAATCATTTTATCTTTATGCGCAGCTCAAATATCAAAGTGGATATAGATGTGATAGAGCTTCTGCGCAGGCTAAAGGAACGCTATGTGCTAGTTGCCATATCAAATGGCAATGTAGATACCAGAATTCTGCAGTTAGATGAGATTTTTGAGTTTGATTTAAGACCAAAGCATGGTCAGTGGCGGCAAAAGCCCTACAGCGATCTTTTTGATGAGTTTTTGCAAAGGTATAAGTTAAAGCCATCTGAGGTTTTGCATGTTGGCGATGATCCTGTAACCGATGTTTTAGGCTCGGTACAGGCCGGTTTTAACAGTGCCTGTATCTATAAGGGCTACGCTGGTAAATCGCATGGTTTTGACTATTACAGAGCTTTGCCTCACGTTGTGTTGAAAGATGTTTTTGAGCTTAGGGAGCTATTATAGTGAGTGTGCCAAAGGGGCTTGTAGAGAGCCTGAATGAAGAACAGCTTGAGTGTGTTACAGCACCTTTGGGCAATATGCTTATCTTAGCAGGAGCAGGTACAGGTAAAACCCGTGTGCTTGTAAGCCGTATAGCCTATCTGCTTGAGGTTGAGATGATACAGTCAAGGCAAATTATGGCTCTGACATTTACCAACAAGGCTGCAGGTGAGTTAAAAGAAAGGGTACACAAGGCTATAGTCAACAGCGATATTAAAAATCTGTGGGTTGGAACCTTTCACAGTATCTGCCTTAAAATATTGCGCAACTATGCCCATCTTGCAGGAATTTCAGCTAATTTTACTGTGATAAACCGTGAAGAGCAGGAGCGCCTTATAAAGGGAATAATAAAAAGCTCTGAGCGCTATACTGATGATGAGGTATTCAAACCAGCCCACGTGTCATGGCAGATAAGTTCCTGGAAGGATGACGCCATGCGCCCTGACAGACTGCAAAGTGCGTTGCTTACAGGCAAGTATGGCTTTTTGCACTCTGATGAGCAGACACAGGATCTTATTGATATATACAGAAGATATGAGCAGATCTGCAAAGAGCAGAGCATTGTCGATTTTTCTGAAATCATTTTAAAAACGGTTGAAATTATTGAAGATAATGCTGATGTCATGATGCTGCTGCATCGCCGCTTTAAAGAGATACTTGTAGATGAGTTTCAGGATACATCTGCCCTGCAGTACAAACTTATAAGACTGCTGTGTGCTCCAAGTTCACATGTAACTCTAGTTGGTGATGATGATCAGTCCATCTACAGCTGGAGAGGCGCCGATATAAATAATATAAGACGCTTTGTGGATAATTATCCGGATGTGGCAGTTAAAAAATTAAGTTTAAACTACAGATCATCAAATCAGATCCTTGAGATGGCCAATGTACTTATTGCCAATAATGAATACAGATTTGAAAGTAAGGTTTTATCTGGATTTAAAGGTGACGGCTCTAAAATTGGCATTTATAAGTGTCAGGATGAGTGGGAGGAGGCCAGAACTGTAGTTGCTCTTATCTCAAAATATGTAAGCAAGGATAATATGTCCTTATCTGACATTACTGTGCTTTACAGAAACAACAGTCAGTCGCGTATTTTAGAGCAGGCTCTGATGTCAAACGGTATTCCTTTTGTAGTCTATGGAGGCCTGCGCTTTTTTGAGCGTGAAGAGATTTTAAATGTCATAGCTTATTTAAAGCTTGCCTTAAATGCCATGGATGACAATGCATTAACCCGCATTATCAATGTGCCGTCACGCAAAATAGGTCCTGTTGTTGTGGGCAAATTAAGAGCCATTGCCAAAGAGCGCGGCTGTTCTTTGTATGAGGCCTGCAAAGTTATTGTAAACTGCGTAAAAGAAGATGCCAGACTATATAAGGATTTAAAGACACTTGCCAAAAAGATTGAGCCTTTTGTAGATCTTATAGAGCGCCTTAAGGTTGATCTTGACAGCTCACTGCGCACTGGCGTTGATAATCTTTTAACATCAAGCGGTCTTATTGACTACTACAGACAAAAGGATGAAAAGGATAAAAAGGGCGCCGCTGACAATCAAAAGCACAAGAACCTTGAGGAATTTGCTATCTATGTGGAGGAGTTTGAGAAAACTCAGTACAGTGAGCACAAAGAGGAGTATATCAATTTAGATGGTACTCCTATATCGCCTCTTTTGGCCTTAATCTCTAATATATCACTGGTGGCCACAGGCGATCTTGATGAAAAGGGGCGTGAAAGTGCAGGACTTAATGGTGGCTCGGTATGCCTTATGACCATGCATGCCTCCAAGGGGCTTGAATTTAAAACTGTCTTTATCATAGGTTTTGAGAAAAACATAATTCCTACAAGACATGCTGTGGCAGAGGACAATATAGATGAGGAGCGACGCCTGGCCTATGTTGCCATAACCAGAGCCAAAGACAGGCTTAATATAAGTTATGCCACAACAAGACGCGCCTTTGTTGATGGCTATGTGGCCCAGGCTCCTGCAGGGGCCAGTCTCTTTTTGCATGAGGTTGTTGACACATACAAAGAGAAAGGTACAGCCAAACCCTATCAGATGTACAGGCTTGACGGATAATGGCATCAGGCCTGCAGATGCCATATATGATAGGAGTTTTTATTATTGATATGCTGTTTTGTGCGTGTTATAATCGCACAGCACGCTTAAGAGCACCTTATGCAGTGTGACGGGATTTTCTATCCTGTTTTTATTCCCTGAAACCTCTGTCTTTAGGTATGCTATATAGGCATGAGCCAAGCTTATGTTTAGGGTTATATCTTTATAATGATATGCGCTTTAACTTCTTGTGTTAAAGCTGTCACTTACAAGGACTACTATATTTCCCTTCTTTGTAGAAACAAGAAAAATATGAATCTTAACGAACTCAAGAACGCACCGGTTGCTCAGCTTGTTGCAATGTGTGAGCAGGCTGGAATTGAAAATACCGCACGTCTTAACAAGAAAGAAATTATCTTTCAAATCCTAAAATTCTGTGCAAGATCTGGTGAGGACATCTTTGGTGAGGGTGTCATAGAAATTCTGCCTGACGGCTTTGGTTTTTTACGCAGTTCAGACAGTTCCTATCTTGCAGGTCCTGATGATATCTATGTATCACCTTCACAGGTAAGACGATTTAATCTGCGCACCGGTGATTCTATCTCAGGCAAAATCAGACCGCCAAAAGAAGGCGAGAGATACTTTGCCCTGCTTAAAGTTGATACAGTCAACTACGAAAAACCAGAAAATGCCCGCAATAAAATCCTTTTTGAAAACCTTACCCCTTTATTTGCAGATCAGAGATTACGCCTTGAGTTAGGTAATGGCTCAAAAGAAGACATTACTGCCCGTGTTATTGATTTGACAGCACCTATTGGCAAAGGCCAGAGAGCTTTGATCGTAGCTCCTCCAAAGGCCGGTAAAACAGTACTTTTACAGAATATCGCCCACTCAATTTCAGCTAACAATCCGGAATGTACCCTGATTGTGCTTCTAATTGATGAGCGTCCTGAAGAAGTTACAGAAATGCAGCGTATGGTTAAAGGTGAGGTTGTAGCCTCTACCTTTGATGAGCCGGCAACACGTCACGTACAGGTTGCAGAAATGGTCATTGAAAAAGCCAAGCGTCTTGTTGAGCACAAGCATGATGTAGTTATTCTCATGGACTCCATTACCCGTCTGGCCCGTGCCTACAATACAGTGGTTCCAGCCTCTGGCAAGGTTTTAACCGGTGGTGTTGATGCCAACGCCCTGCAAAGACCTAAGAGACTCTTTGGTGCTGCACGTAATGTTGAGGAAGGCGGTTCACTGACTATTATCGGTACTGCTCTTGTAGATACAGGCTCTAAGATGGATGAGGTTATCTACGAAGAGTTCAAGGGTACAGGTAATATGGAGCTGCATCTATCACGCAAGATTGCAGAGAAGAGGGTTTATCCTGCCATTGATGTGACCCGCTCAGGTACACGTCGTGAGGAGCTTTTAACCTCTCCTGATGAGCTGCAGAAAATGTGGATATTACGTAAGTTTGTACACCCTATGGGTGAGATTGAGGCTATGGAGTTCTTAATTGACAAGCTCTCCATGACCAAGACCAATGATCAGTTCTTTGAGGCTATGAAGCGTCAGGCTCAGTAACAAAGAAACTGATACAAAAGCCTTTAAAACTCAAAAAGATCCCCGGCATAGTCTGGGGATTTGTATTTTACCCCATAAAGTGCGCCAATTTACTGATCTAGATTGGTGCCTTATTGGAAAAAGGTAGGCCTAGTAGCCTACCTTAGTTTTATGCAAAGATATCATCAAAGATTGGATCCTCGGCATCAATATCATTCTCGTTCTCGTCAGTTAGTCCAGAGATAAGATCATATCCATCCTTTGTACTGCACGGTATTTCAATATTTAATGCCCTGAAAAAGTCTGCCTTCTTGCCTACCACTTCGTCGTAAAAATTACCTCTTTTGGTAACTAAAAGCATTATATTGTTGAGCGATGAGAGGATCTTGTTATCACTGCAGTAAAGCACCTTATTTCTAATATTTGCGCTTTTAATATTATTTTTAAACTCCTTAATCCTCTTTCTAAACATAATAGCAATAGAAGTAGCTATAAACTGCGTGAATATACGTCCATAAAATCCTTCATTTGTATGACATTTAGCTCTGTTGCAGTGAAGTCTATATTTAAGCGTATTAAAGGCATATTCAACCTCGTTACGGTCATAATAGGCTTCATAGCATTTGACAGCATCCTGCTCGCAGTCTGTAAGAAGTGCTCTGATGCCTTTATATTTGATATGCTCTTCAACCTTTAAGTCAGATATGATCCAGGCCTTTCGCTTATCATCAAAGACTACAAAACGCTCTTTTATCGATTTTAGAGCTTCGTGCTTTATTTCACCGCCATTATTGAGGATCTCGCACACCAGAGCAGCATTTTGCGTAATTACCTCAGAGGATTTATTGTGTATCTGCTGGTCATAGTACAGATGTAAAAACAGTTCTTTTTCATCTTTATAGCTTTTATTTTTACCATGCACAGGATAAGCATCATATTTCCATTTAATCTTAACGGTAAATATGTTCTGCTTGATTTGACGGTTGTAGCTTGCTCTTGAGATCAGGTTGTTATAATTTGCATTGATTTCATCCTGAGTGAAACTGCCGGCAACATTGGTTTTCATATTGGCCACAAAGCTTACATTGTTGCACATGCAGTCATTGAGATTTGCTGCTGAAGGATAGGCTTTATCCATAACAAACACAAGATTTTTATTAAAGTTGTGTCTTGTAGCATCAGCAATGGTACGGCGCAAGGTAACAACGTCAGGAACAGCTCCATTGTATGCCCTGTAGTATAAAGGAATGCCGGTTTTCTGATCTGTAAGCATTAGTACATTTATCTGTGGCATTTCATCTCCATCTTTGTTTTTACCATACTCTGCTAAAGAGAGGTTTTGAGAGTGGGTTGAGATGGAGGTTGAATCAAAGGCTAAAAAGATATTTTCATCATCTTTATAGTTATGTTTAATAAAGTAGTCTGTCATGAACTGTATAAAACGCTCAACGTCATGAGGTTCAATTCTGGCAAAGAGTCTATGAATTGCAGAGCTTGACAGTTCACGCTGATACGGCAGTCTAGTGCTCTCAGCAAAGTCTTCATACAAAGAGATATTATTATCTCTGTTTAATATAAGGAAATAAGCAACAGAGAGTATTTTCTTAAAGTCATTATGCTGAGGGAAGGCATTGGCAAGAGCTTTACCAAGATGAGACTGAGCAACAATATTATCAAGGGCATAGGTAGCGCCAGCATGATAGATTTTAGATGGGCGCTCAATGGTAGGAGCCGTGGTCTCATCATCTGCTTTTGGTTTAAAAATATATTTACCATTTTCTCTGAATGTATCAATGTGCTCAAGCTCAGGATACTGCTGAATAAAGCTCTCATCCCATTGAATAAGACCATCTTTAGTGCCGCCATGAATAACACCCACTTTTTTAGAGTTCTTACGCTCAGAGCGCTTTTTCTCAGAGTTCCATACATTTTGATAGGTGTATACATAGTAAACGTCGTACTTGCTACCTTTGTTGACAAGCAAAGATGGAAGTGTAGGAATGATAAGCTCAGCCATATTAACCTCATAGATGTACAACAATACGTACCTATGATAGCATAAGTAAATTAGAATTGCCAGAGGTAAATAAAAAATATTAAATAAATATCAAAGTGTTGTAATTATTTTTAGGTAAAGATAGAGCCGGAAAAAATTAATGCGCCTATACTTATCTATAGACGCACTTTATGGGATTTTATGGGATCTGTTTTGTCAAATAATAAAAAATCCCTGGCAAAGGCTAGGGATTTTAAATCTGTAAATTAAACCAGGCTTTTGTCTATAAGATCTTCTTATCTGTCAGATGTCATGGCATTGTGAATAATGTATTCAAGGAAGGTTAGAATATCATCGCCATTGTGAATTAAAAGCTTTGGGAAAAGAGAAATTGAGGTCATACCCGGGAAGGTATTAATCTCATTTACAATAATTTCATTGTCTTTAGTTAAAAAGAAATCTATACGTGACAGATGACGCAGATTCATCTTTACAAAGGTTTCTTTTGCTATAGCTCTTATTTTCTCAACAATCCTACTGTCAAGCTCAGGCTCCAGAGTGGTTACAGTATGTGAGTTTTTAGAGTACTTCTCATCAAAGGTATAAAAGACATTATCTGGAATAATGACCTCACCTGGGGCTGTAACCTTAAGCTCTCCATTGTACTCATAGGCGGCCACCTCAAGCTCTCTGTGCTCAATGGTCTTCTCAATTACAATAGACTCTGAGAACATAAAAGCCTCAACTATGGAGTCAATAAGATCATCTCTGTTCTTTACATGATAGCAGCCAATAGATGAACCCTGAGAGGCTGCCTTGACGTAGACATCCTGACCATTGTCATCAAAAAACTCTAGAGCTTTTTGATGATATATTTCATTATTGTGCGGCACAATAAGATAAGGTGAGTTTTTAATGCCGTAGGCATCAAGATAAAGCTTGGTTGTAACTTTATTAAAGCAGTTAAGTGAGGCCTCTTTTTTACAGCCTATATAAGGGATGTTTAAAATCTCTAAAAAGGACTGAATATCGCCTGTCTCACCAGGTATGCCATGCAGACATGGAATGACACAGTCAACATCCATGCTGTAGCTCAAATCAGCACTTTTAATGCTTCTGCCTACAAAGAAAACCTCAGTGCCATTGTCCAGGGTAAAGGCATTGTTGTGCAGTGTTACTCTGGTAACTGCATATTTTTCAGATGCCTCAAGCACCTCAAGAATATAATTTGATGAAATGACAGAAATATCATGTTCAGAACCGTCACCACCACAGATTAAAAGGATATTTTGCTTATTCATTACATTTTCTTCAAATTAAAAATTTTTGTAGTGATTGTACAACATAAAGCATATTAATGCTCATTATTCACAGACTCAAGGCAGAGAGTAAAAAAAAGCCTGCAGCTGCAGGCTTTTTGAGAGAAGAATTTATTAGATGTGGTTGTTGATGAAGTTGCTTAACTCAGCCTTTGACAGAGCACCGATCTGCTTTGCAACCTGCTCACCGTTGTTGTAGATGATTAGAGTAGGAATGCTCATTACGCCAAGCTTTGAGGCCCAGGCTGAATTTTCATCGATATTGATTTTTACAATCTTGATAGCATCAGTCTCATTGGCAATTTCCTCAAGGATAGGACCAATCATTTTGCAAGGACCGCACCATGGTGCCCAGAAATCTACCAGCACAGGAGTTGTTGATAATAAAACCTCAGCTTCAAACTGATCATCATTTAAATGTAAAACTTTTTCGCTCATAGTCTATACCACCTTAAATTAACTTAATTGGTCCCATATTAGCACATTAAATTTGAGCTATCCCTCATTTGCATATTTTTAGCATATAGCAAAAAGGAATAGAAAGTTAAACGGCTGTAAGCTCAGCCAGTGGCTTTTTAAGAATATATCTGGCAATTAATGAGAGCATTACACCATAAATAGGAATAAAAATCATGAGACAAGCCAAAATCTTTACAAAATAGTCAAACCAGGCCAGTTCAATCCAGTGGGCAGCCATGAAGGCATCGGTGGTTTGATAGAAGGCAATAAAGAAAAAGGCAAAAGTGTCAAGCAGATTGCCGGCTACAGATGAGGCACTAGGAGCAATCCACCACTGTCTTAATTTTCTTAAACGGGAGAAGACCAGAATATCTGCAATCTGTCCTAATACATAGGCACCAAAGGAGGCCAGCGCAATTCTGAAAACGAAAATTGAAAAGACACTAAGTGCACCAAGACCCTGATAATTGCCAGATTCAAAAATTGTACCGACAATATATGAGAGAATAAGCGCAGGGATCATTGCCACAAAGATAACCTTACGGGCCATGGTGGCGCCATAGAGACGCACGGTTAAATCAGTAGTAATGAAGATAAATGGATAGGTAAAAGCACCCCATGTGGTATGCAGACCAAAAACTGTAAAAGGAATCTGTACAGCGTAATTAGACAGCACAATGATAAACACGTGCAGAATAAATAATTTTCTTAGTGGAAATGTTATATTATTCATCTTTGTAAAACTCTTTATTAGTAATTAAGGCAGGCAAAATTTTACAATAAAATGCGAGTAAAATCTCATTTTTTATGAAAACAAAATATTGCATGTTAACTTTGCGCATAACAGGGATTATATATGGCAGACTCAAAACTTCTGGTACTTGTTGATGGTTCTTCATTTTTATATCGTGCCTTCTTTGCAGCCCGCAACGGCTTTACAACCAGCAATGGTATTCCTACAGGAGCCTCTTTGATTATTGCCAGAATGTTTGCCAATTTAATTAAAGATTTCAAAAACGCCAAAATAGCAGTTATTTTCGATGCCAGGGGCAAGTCATTTAGAAATGAAATCTACCCTGAATATAAGGCCAACAGACCATCTATGCCAGATGATCTTAGAGTTCAGATTGAATATGTTCATGCTATTGTCAAAGCCATGGGCTTGCCTTTGATTTCCATAAGCGGCGTTGAGGCTGATGATGTCATAGGTACTTATGTTACCAAGGCCTTGGATCATGATCTTGATGTGATTATTGCCACAGGTGATAAAGATCTGGCGCAGTTTGTATCAGAACGCGTCAAAATCTATGACAGCATGAACAATGAAATAATTGACAGTGACAGTGTCTTTGACAAGTTTGGTGTACCTCCGCATCTTATAGTTGACTATCTGGCCATCAAGGGCGACAAGGTTGACAATATTCCAGGCATGCCAGGAGCAGGTGATGTTACCACCAGCGCACTTTTAAACAATCTAGGCGGTATCTATGATATTTATGCTAAAAGAGATCAGATTGCCACACTCTCCTTTAGAGGCGCTAAAACCTTTGCCAAAAAATATGAAGAGCATTTTGCCCAGGTTGAGCTTTCCTACAAGCTTGCCAGCATTAAAACCGATGTGGATCTGACTTTAGATATTGATGATATAAAGCCTCCTGTCATGCACAAAGAGGAGCTTTTGGCTATCTACAAGGAGCTTGAGTTCAAGCGACTTTATGATGCACTTTTAAAAGAAGGTGATGAGAGCACTGATACAGCTGATATCACAGCTCAGAATAAGAGAGCATCACAGACTGGTTTTGTGACATTTGATGAGAGCAGACCTACACTTGTGCCAAAGCAAAAGCTTCAGGATAAAAAAGACAATGGTCTTATGCTTGAGCTTGTGCAAAGTGATGAGCAGCTAGAGCTTATTGCTGCAGCCATTAAAGATGCAGGTTTTATGGTAGTAGATACTGAAACTACATCTTTAAATGCCATGGAGGCAGATCTTGTAGGTATCTCTTTGTGCACTGATGATAAGAAAGCCTTCTATATTCCTATAAAGCACAATGAGCAGTCACTTGGCCTTTATCATAATATGGCACTTGATAGTGTAAAGCAGATACTAGGTCCTGTCTTTGCCGACAGCAGCATTAAAAAAATAGGTCACAATATAAAATATGACATGATTATTTTAAAAAATGCCGACCTTGAGCTGCACAATATCTACTTTGATACGCTGCTTGCCTTTCATGCTATACGCTCCTCACTGCGTCTGTCCATGGATGCTCTTGCCGAGAGCTTTTTAAACTACATAACGATAAGCTATGAGGATGTATGCGGCAAGGGAGCCAAGGCCATAGGCTTTGACAGTGTGATTATTGAAAAGGCTGTAGATTATGCTGCAGAGGATGCCTATATAACATATGAGCTTTATAAAAAGGCTACAGAGCTTTTAGATAAATGTCAGAGTGTCAAAGATTATTTCTTTACCGAGCAGATGCCTCTTATCCCTGTGCTCTTTAATATGGAGTACAAAGGTACTCTTGTAAGCGGTGGCGAGCTTTATACTCAGACATTAGAGCTTAATGACATAATGATAGACTGTCAGAAACAGATCTACGCAAGTGCTGGATGTGAGTTTAATATAAGCTCACCAAAGCAGCTATCAGAGGTACTTTTTGTCAAGATGGGCATTCCATATCCAAAGAAACCTAAAAAGGGCAAGGATGGATCTTTGAGCTATTCAACCTCTGAGGATATTTTAAGTTCCATAGCTCCAGATTATGATATAGCCAATCTGATTTTACGCTACAGAGCAGTAAGCAAGCTAATCTCAACCTATACAGAAAAACTGCCTCAGCTTATATCAGCAAAGACCGGGCGTATTCATACCTCATTTAATCCTGCAGGTACTGTAACTGGCAGACTGTCATCATCAGATCCTAATTTACAGAATATTCCTGCAAGAACCCATGAGGGCAGACTGATACGTACAGCCTTCTGTGCACCTGTAGGCTACAAGATAGTATCTGCAGACTACTCTCAGATTGAGCTTAGACTTATTGCCCATCTGTCAGGTGATGATGGTCTTATCAATGCCTTTTTAAAGCATGCCGACATTCACAGAGCCACTGCTGCCGAGGTGCTTGGCATAAGTGCAGATGAGGTCAGCGATGCACAAAGAGCAGAAGCCAAGGCTACAAACTTTGGTCTTATGTACGGTATGCAGGCTCATGGTCTGGCAGCTCAGACCGGTATGGATTTTAAAGAGGCCAAGCTGTATATTGAGCGCTACTTTGCCAGATACCCAAAGGTTAAAGCCTATATGGCAGATATAGTCAGCAATGCCAGCAAAGATGGTTATGTATCAACCATATCAGGCAGCCGTATCTATTATGATGCTCTTAATTCTGACAATGCCATAGCCAGAAAGGCTGCAGAAAGAGCCGCCATCAATGCACCTATGCAGGGCAGTGCCGCCGATATCATCAAACTTGCCATGATAAAGATAAATGCCTGGATTGAGTCACTGACTGATAAAAGCCTTATTGTCATGACCATGCAGGTCCATGATGAACTGGTTTTTGAGATTAAAGAGAGCTTTGTAGATGAGGCCATAGTCAAAATACGTGAGATTATGGAGTCGGCAGTAAGCCTTAAAGTTCCTCTTGAGGTAGGTATAGGTGTGGCAGATAACTGGGGCGATGCCCACTAGGCTCTAAAAGGTGGCATTCTATGAATGCTGCTTTTTTTTCTTTTTGGCATCGGGCAAAAGCAGATCTATATTCTTCTGCACTATGGCAATGCCGTTTTTATCAGCTCTGAAATAGGAATATGTAGAGCCCCAGGCTCCAAGTGAAAAACGCATGGCACACACAGGGCTCTCATTTTCAAAACGTCCATAAACATGGGTATGGCCATGTACAATGCCTGATACGCCATACTCAGTCAGATATTGATCAACTGTAGGCACAGTAACTTCATAAATTCTGTCAGTTAAAAGACGCATGCTTTTATCAGCAGAGCTTTTATTACGGATTTTACGGCCTATGGTAAGTCGCAGCTTTAAAGGCAGAGCTCTAAAGAGTGACTGCAGCCATCCCATTTTGCAGATCTTTCTAAAGCGCAGATAGCCTGTGTCATTTGAGCAGAGCAGATCGCCATGTGTGATTAGAAAATTGCCATTGGGTGTAGGGATATTTTCAAAATCGTCTAAAAGCAGCATCGAGAAGTAGGAGGCATCCTCAGGGGACATGAGAAAATCACGGTTACCCCTTATAAAGTAGCATCTGGTGCCTTTTGCCGAAGCCTCCTTTAGAGTATCTCTTACAGAGTTTTGAGCTATATCATTCTCATCAATGCCGACAAAGAAGTCGAAAAGATCTCCTGCAATTACTACTCTGTCATTGACAGACAAGCTCTTGATAAAATTATCAAAGGCCACGCACAAATCGTAGTTTGCAGCAGACAGATGCAGATCTGAGATGATATATATAGCCATAGATTAGATCTGATAGTCTACAGACTCGATAATTACAGCCTCTTCTGGAACGTCCTGATAAAAGCCGCGGCTACCGGTTTTTACAGCCTCAATCTTTTTAACAACGTCCATGCCATCAACTACCTTGCCAAATACACAGTAGCCCCAGCCCTGAAGGTCTTTGGATTTGAAGTTTAAGAAGTCATTATCTACAGTGTTGATAAAAAACTGTGAGGTGGCTGAGTGTGGATCCTGAGTACGGGCCATGGCAATAGCTCCTGTCTTGTTTTTAAGACCGTTGTCAGCTTCATTATCGATAGGATCTAAGGTCTCTTTTTGCTCGAGGGTCTGAGTCATGCCGCCACCCTGAATCATAAAGCCTTTGATGACGCGGTGGAAAATTGTGCCGTTGTAGTGACCTGATTTGATATATTTTACAAAGTTCTCGCAAGTAATTGGTGCCTTGTCGGTATTAAGTTCAATAACAATATCACCTAGATTTGTGTGTAATGTAACCATCTTTGATCCTGAAAATAATAGGCATAGCCTAGGACTGTATGAAAATTATGATGCGCACTGCTACGCATGATTAATATAGATTTACATTTTAGATTAAGCTTTTATATATCACAAATCTTTTTTGGAAAAATACCTTCTATATAAGGCCTGTGCGTGCAAAAGAGAGGCAGTTTTATGTCAGATGCTCTTAAAATATGCTAAACTTTTAGGCTCTAATCGTATGTCTATGCAGGATATTTTATGTTACATATTTACAATACTTTAACTAAAAGCAAGGAAGAATTTAAAGAGCTTAACAAGGGACATATAAGCATGTATGTCTGTGGTGTTACTGTTTATGATCTGTGTCATATCGGTCATGCCCGCACCTTTGTAAACTTTGACATGATTGTCAGATATCTGCGCTATAGAGGTTATGAGGTTAAATATGTACGCAATATTACAGATATTGATGACAAGATTATAAAAAGAGCCAATGAAAGAGGCATGGAGGCAAGAGAGCTTGCCGAGAGCTTTATTGTTGAAATGCATAAGGATTTTGACAGACTTAATATACTGCGCCCTGATGAAGAGCCAAAGGCTACAGATAATATTGCTGAGATAATAGATATATGTAAGAGACTTATAGACAAGGGACATGCCTATGTATCAGCAAGCGGCGATGTTCTTTTTGCCATAGACAGCTTTAAAAAATATGGTCGCCTGTCAGGTCAGAATCTTGATGAGTTAAATGCAGGATCACGTGTGCAGGTTGACAACACCAAGCGCAGTCCTTTTGATTTTGTGCTCTGGAAAATGTCAAAGCCTGGCGAGCCTGCCTGGCCGTCACCTTGGGGTGAGGGTCGCCCTGGCTGGCATATTGAGTGTTCTGCCATGAACAGCAAATATCTTGGCCATACCTTTGATATACATGGTGGTGGCTCAGATCTGATTTTCCCGCATCATGAAAATGAAATTGCGCAGAGCTGCTGTGCCTTTGATACCAATTATGTAAATTACTGGATGCACTCAGGCATGGTGATGATTGACTCTGAGAAGATGTCAAAGTCACTCAACAACTTCTTTACCATACGTGATGTGCTTGAGCATTATGATGCTGAAACTATACGTTTCTTCCTGCTCAGTGCTCAGTACCGTTCTCCTCTTAACTATACACAGGAGAATCTAAACAATGCCCGTCAGGCTCTTGAGCGCCTGTATACTGCATTGCGTGATGTTGATGCCAAGCCTCATATTGATGAGAACTCTGAGTACGTCAAGCGTTTTAATGAGCTTATGGATGATGATTTCAATACTCCTGGCGCTGTCTCTGTGCTCTTTGAACTGGCCAAAGCTGCCAACAAGTCAACAGGAGAGGAGAAGGTCAGACTGTGTTCAGAGCTTTTAGGTCTGGGTGCAATTTTAGGCTTTTTATATCAGGATCCGCAGACCTTCCTTAAAAGCGGTGCCAGCGCTGAGGATGCCGATGAGGTTAAAAAGATTGAGGATCTTATAGCTCTGCGCAATGAATCAAGGGCTAAAAAAGATTTTGCCAGTGCCGATAAAGCTAGAGACGAATTGACAGCCATGGGTATTGTGCTTGAGGATGGCCCTCAGGGTACAACCTGGAGACGCAAATAGTTAAGTTACATTATGGCTGCAGCTGAGTGCAGCCATAGTTTAAATTCCTGCCTTTACATTCAAATCCCATCATTTTTCACCAATAAACTGTAACAAAGATCATATAAATTTAGACACATAAGTTAACCTTAGTAGACTATACTTTAAATAACATCATTGTTATTAAAGAAAAATATATAAAGCAGTGGCTTTGGTCCCTCTGTGGTATTTAGGTGGTGGCAAATGTATCTATCAGCTGTATTGATCCGAAATTTCAGAGGCATACGCAATCTTGAGATTAATTTTGAGCAGGATAATACCGTGTTAATCGGTGAAAACTCCTGGGGTAAATCATCTTTGCTGCGAGCATTATGGCTGGCATTAGGTCAGGGTGAGATTCTGTGCTCTCTTAAAGCTGAAGATATGTATATACCTATAAATCTTGATGCAGCAGAAGAAGAAAGATCCGATGACGGTATTGATAAAAGATGTTCTCTTATAGATATGCTTATGGGCAAATCAGGCTCCTTAACTGATGAGCATTCGGCACTTGATAAGTTTTTATATCGCAGTAAAAACACAAAGGATGGAGCATATGGTGACACTGTACAGGCTATCTGTCCTGACAGTTGCCATGACTGTTATGACAGGCAGTATTTAGAGCAGTGTAAAGTCTTTAATGACAATGATATTTATAATGAAAATATAGCTGAGATTGAGATAAGACTTATATTCAAAGAATCACAGTATGGTCTTGTGGCCAATTCCCCAAGACTGCAGAGGCTTATGCCTTACTGGATGGTAGGTGAGGATGGGCTTCGCTATATATACTGGCAGATACTTGGCTATAACTATCATGACGAATTTATAACAGAGCATAATTTTCTTGATGACAGTTTAAATGTCATAGAAGGTCCTGATAAGGAGGAGAGCATTAAATGGCTTATCCATATGAATCCTGTACTGCGTGTCAGAGACTCAAGAGCTCAGCTTATAGATAGCAATAATGACGACTGTGAAGAGGGTAGTATTACAAAGCATGAGCATCAGACCTTTGAGGAGTATATAGGCTCTGTTTCCAAGGAGTTTTCAGAACTTGCAGCCAATAATGACTATACAGCATCAGAGGCAAGACGCGGTCTTGAGACTCTTGATTTTATATCCAAGAAATATCTGGCTCCTTATAATCAAAGAGTAGGCCATAAAAAGAGCAGACACAATCCCAAATCTATACGCGATATGGTGGCAAGCCCGGTCTCCATTGAGTCTTTGAGCAGTATACGTGAGACTTTAAATGCCAAAGCCATAAACAAAGAGAAAATTCTGGCTTTTTACCTGGCTTCGGCTCTGTTTTTATCCAAGGGCAATAGAAATATAGACAAAAAATCAAAACCTATACTTATCCTTGAAGATATTGAGGCCAGATTTCATCCATCTATACTTCTATCTTTCTGGTCTGTGGTGGCCTCTATTCCTATACAGAAGATTATCACCACCAATTCAGGTGATTTTCTCTCGGCAATATCGCTTGGCGATATAAGGCGACTGTGCCGACTGCACTATGATACAAGATCCTATGCTGTAAGAGAAAAGAGCTTTAGTGCCGATGATCTAAGACGTATTGCCTTTCATATACGTATCAACAGACCTACCACCTTATTTGCCCGCTGCTGGGTATTAGTTGAAGGAGAGACGGAGATCTGGATATTAAATCAGATTGCCTCTATTTTAGGTATTTCCATGCACTGCATAGGTATCAGACCTATTGAGTTTGCTCAATGCGGCCTACATCCTCTGATCAAGCTGGCAAGACAGCTTGGTATTAATTTTTATGTGCTTACAGATGGTGATGAGGCTGGACACAAGTATGCTCAGACTGTTATTGGCTCTGTGGGTACGGAGCATGCCAAAAAGCATATGACAGTACTTCCTCATCGTGATATAGAGCATTTTCTTTTTGCTCATGGTTATGATAATGTGTTCTGTCGTGCTGCAGGTCTTGATAAGAAATCACTGCGCAATTTAAGTCAGGATAAAATCATTGATATGGCTATAAAGAAGAAAACCAAACCAGGACTGGCTCTTGAGGTGATGGAGGCTATGGCACAGTCTGGAGCAGCAGGTGTTCCAAGACTGTTTGTAAAGATGTTTAAAAATCTGCTTGCACTTTCGCGTGCTGACAGTATTGTAGGCTGATGTTATTCCAGGTTCTGAACCTGCTCGCGCATCTGTTCAATGAGCACCTTAAGCTCAACAGCGGTCTTGGTAATATCAAGACTGCTGGCCTTTGAGGCCATGGTGTTGCTCTCGCGGTTTAACTCCTGCATCATAAAATCAAGGCGTTTGCCACACTCACCGCCGCGCTTTAGAATATCTTCAACGGCACTAAGATGGGACTGCAGACGGTCATACTCCTCGGCAATATCAGATTTTTGGGCTAAAAGGGCAATTTCACCTTCAAGTCTTTCAGGATCAAGATCAACCTTAAGCTGAGCTATTTTTTCAGTAAGCTTTTCTCTTTGAATCTTAACTAGGGAGTCTAAAACACTTTTTATTGGAACAAGCTGTTCTCTTATGGCCTCTACCTTTTGCAGTATTACAGAGCTAAGGCGGGAACCTTCAGCCTTCTTGCTTTCATCAAAGTCATTTAATAAAAGGTCAAAGGCACTGAGAATGGCAGAGCCTGTATCTGACATAATATCTTCACTTTTTTGCATAACACCAGGCATATTAAGCACATCGACAGCTGAGGTACTTATGTTTTGTGCCTTGGCGCTAATGTTGTTGATGACAGATATTACTTCATCTAAAGCCTTGTCATTAATGCATAGCGCTAAATCATCATTTTCCTGAAAGGTAACAATTAATTCAAATTTGCCACGCAGATTGCGCTGTCTGATTTTATCTCTGAGCTCTGCCTCCAGAAAGCGCATGTTATCAGGTATTTTGCAGTAGATTTCAAGATACCTGTTATTTACAGACTTAAGATCCAGTCCAAAAGTTCCAAACTGAGCTTTCTGACGTACAGAAGCAAAAGCTGTCATACTTTTTACTGAAGGCATATCAAATTCCTTATTTAGAGATCATCAATAAGAGCAGTGCTCTTGGCATAGGCTGTAGAGCGTGCTTCAAAGAAGTCGGTCTTTACCATATTGGCATTTGAGTACTGACTTACCCATGACATTGACTCTGGCTCTGTTTCATACTTTGGATCAAGTGACTCAAAGCCAAGACCCATCCAGCGCAGATTGCCCAGATAGTTGATATAGTCGGTAATCATTTCACAGTTAAGTCCCTTGATCTTGTCGCCAATAACATAGTGTCCCCAGGCAATTTCCTGTGAAATACCCTCAAGCATCATCTGCTTGAGCTCTTCTATGGTTTCTTTGGTAAAGAGTTCTGGGTTTTCCTTCTGCAGCTCTTTGATTATATTTCTAAACAGCCACAGATGGGTGTTTTCATCGCGGTTGATATAACGTATTTCCTGAGCAGAACCAGGCATTTTTCCATTTCTTGATAAGTTATAAAAGAATGAAAATCCTGAGTAAAAATAGATGCCCTCAAGAATATAGTTGGCCATGAGCACCTTTAAGAAGGTGTGCGCATCCTGGTGCTCCTGGAATTCATTATACAAAGAGCCGATAAAGGTATTACGGCGCATAAGGTGTTCATCATCCTTCCACTGATACAGAATATTGTTTCTCTCATCTGGCTTGCAGATTGAATCTAACATATAGCTGTAGCTTTGAGAGTGAATACACTCCTGAAATGTCTGAATTGACAGACACAGGTTGACCTCACTTACAGTGATATATTCTGCTATACGCGGCAGATTGGCTGTCTGAATGGAATCAAGAAACACTAAAAATGACAGAATCTTGTCATAAGCTTCTTTCTCTTCCTTATCAAGATGAGGATAATCTTTAAAATCCTGGGCTAAATTAATCTCTTCTGGTATCCAGAAATTGTTCATGGCCTGTCTGTACCAGTCAGAGGCCCATGAATATTTCATATTGTTAAAATCATTAAGATTAGTAGTATTGCCACCGATCATGCGCCAGTTGCGCACATCGGTGTCACCTGCGGGGTTGAACAGTTTCTTCTTTATTAAAATATCACTCATAATAAAACCTATGATGCACAGGATTCACATTCTTGAACTTCAAGTGCTTTGGAGCGTACGTAGTATATAGTTTTGACACCGCTCTGCCATGCTAAAAGATACAAGTTTAACACCTGACGCATAGTATAGTCATTAGTTATATACAGGTTCATACTCTGAGCCTGATCAATATGTCTCTGACGGACACCACAGGCACGTACTGAATAACTCTGGTCAATATTATGTGCATTTTTGTACAGCCACCAGGTGTTCTGTGACAGATCAGGAGCAACACGTGGCAGCATAGAGCCCTTCTTCTCTTCAAGGAAATACTTATTCATCACAGGATCGATACCTGCAGTGGTTCCTGCGATAATACTGGTTGAGGAGGTAGGGGCTACAGCCAGCAGATAGGCATTACGCATACCCTGAGTAGCTACAGATTTGGCAAGTGCAACCCACTTAGGTGATGAATAGTTGCGCTTGGTGAAGTAGCTTCCTGTCTGCCAGTCAGAGCCTTCAAAGACAGAGTAAGCGCCTTTTTCTGCAGCTATAGCTGAGCTTGCCTTGATGGCAGCAAAGTTGATGCGCTCAAAGAGCTTGTCTACATAGGTCAGATGCTCATCGCTCTCCCACTTGATATTCTGTTTGGCAAGCAGATGATGATAGCCTGAAATTCCAAGACCTATACTTCTGTATTTGTGATTGGTCAGCTTGGCATATGGTGTAGGATAGAAGTTAAGATCAATAACATTATCAAGCGCACGTACAGCTGTCTCGACAATATTATCAAGATATTCAATATCATCTACATTGATGCGGCCCAGAACGAGTGAGGCCAGATTACATACTACAAAATCACCAGGCTTTGCGGTGGTGACAACCTTAACCACGCCATCTTCTGTTACAACTTCTTTGCCTATAGTTTCAATGCATGACATATTCTGGGCAATTTCAGTACACAGATTGGATGAGTAGATGTTACCAACATGTGAATTTGGATTGGCAGCATTCACCAGATCTCGGTTAAATATAAAAGGAGTTCCTGTCTCAACAGCTGATTTAAGAATAAGACGTACCAGATCCTTGATTAAAATCTGGCGTTTGACAATACGGCTGTCGTGCACACAGTCAAGATAGCGGCTTTCAAACTCGTGGCCAAAGAAATCCTCCAGGTGATAGCCCTTGATCTTGTGGATTTCATAAGGGCACATCAGATACCATGTACCATCAATATTATCCTGCACCTGACGCCAGAAGAAGTCTGGGACACATATTGCAGGGAATATGTCATGGGCCTTCATTCTGTCATCGCCGTTATTGGTTCTAAGCTGTAAAAACTCTGGCAGATCTCTGTGCCACATATCAAGATAGACAGCAACAGCGCCCTGTCTTACACCTAACTGATCTACAGCTACGGCTGTATCGTTTACAAGCTTGATCCAGCGTATGATACCTCCGGCCGCGCCTTCAAAGCCACGTATGGCACTTCCCATGGCGCGGACTTTTCCAAAATACAGACCCATACCGCCGCCGAACTTGCTGACCTGAGCGAAGTTATCTAGCGATCTGTAAATGCCTGTAAGGCTGTCTGGCACAGTATCTATAAAGCATGATGAGAGCTGATGATATGGCTTTCTTGCATTGGCAAGAGTTGGTGTTGCCATTGTAACTTCCATTTTTGAAAGCATATTGTAAAAGCGCTGCACCCATGATAGACGGTTGGTCTTTTCGTTCATGGCAAGGTGCATGGCAATACCAAGGAACATCTCCTGCGGTGTCTCAAGCGGTACATGCTGATGATTGCAGATAACATAGCGCTTTATCAGCAGATCTAAACCTGCATAGGTAAACAGATGATCGCGCTCAGGACGGATGAAGCTGTGAGCCTTTACTATATCTTCCTTGCTGTAGCTCTTGAGTATGTATTCGCCGTACAGACCTTCATTTACCAGATAGAGAATTTTGTCATAGAAGGTTTTTAAATTTAATTTATCTTCCTGTGCTTTAAGATTTAAATGGAATTTATGTGACAGCAGACGGCCTGCAATCATTTCAAATTTAGGAGCTGTCTGTGTTGTCAATTCTACTGCTGCCTTGATCAGTGATGAGAGCTGTTCATTGACTGAAGATGAAGGCTTGGACAGGGAAATAAACTTTGAGCTTAATACTGACAGAGAGTATTCAATTTCTGTAAAATCACGCTGTATAGATTCAAGCACACTTCCAAGAGTAACATCACCGGTTGCGGTGACAAGAGCTATACGCAAAGTACGTAGTTCAGAACGTTTTTGTCTGTAAATAATAAAACTCTTGGCAGCAGAGAAGAAGCCTTTTGACATCAATGCCTCTTCAACAGTGTCCTGAATTGATTCAACAGTATTTATAGGTGCGCTCTGTAATTTCTTGGTAATGTCTGCAACTATATCCTGCAGTTTTTCAGCAGAGGCCTCTTCACCTATACTTTTAAATGATTTATAAATAGCGGTTTCGATTTTTTGGGGATTGAACTCTTCCTGAGTTCCTGAACGTTTAATAATTTGCATTGCGAGTCTCTATATAAAATGATGGCACATTATAACAAAATGAAGTGGCATAAACGACTAATATTGAGATAATTTTCTATTTAAAAAACATCGAAAAATCAATAAGATAAATATTAATAATTATATCAAACACTACCTCTATCGTACTTTGCTTGATATTTGGAGCTTATATAAATAGCAGTTATTATTTGCTAGAATTGTGAGGTAAATTTATTTAAACCATGCTGAGGTTTGTATGCAGGAATACCAAAAAAAGTTCATAGATCTTTCTCTTGAAAAAGGTGTATTAAAGTTTGGAAGTTTTGTGCTCAAGTCAGGGCGTACTTCCCCTTATTTTTTCAATGCCGGACTGTTCTGTACTGGTGAGGATCTGGCAACTTTAGGATCCTGCTATGCACAGGCTCTTATCAATGCTGATATTGATTATGATATGCTCTTTGGCCCTGCATATAAGGGTATTCCACTTGCCTGTGCCACGGCTATGGCACTCTCATCAGAACACAATATCAACAAGCCATGGTGCTTTAACCGTAAAGAGGCCAAGGATCATGGTGAAGGCGGCAATCTTGTAGGTGCCAAGCTCTGTGGCAATGTCGTTCTGATTGATGATGTAATTACAGCAGGTACTGCCATAAGAGAGTCATACAACATCATCAAGAGCACAGGATCAACCTTTAAGGCTGCCGTAATTGCGCTTAACAGACAGGAAAAGGGGCAGGGTGAGCAGAGTGCCATTGATGAGGTGAAGAGCTCATTAGGTATTGATGTTGTGTCAATTATTACATTTGATGATCTACTAACCTACATTGAGCAGGATGGGACTCTTGGCGTATTTAAAGATGATATGCATGAGTACAGAGAAAGATATGGTGCTTAACTTATAAAAATAGTTAGAGATAGAAGGGGCTCTCACCTGAGAGCCTTTATATTATTTATCACGAGGGGTGTTGTCTACAAGTACATTTCTTACGTACTGTGTTCCTTCCTGTGAATAGACGCAGCCGCAGTACTGCTGGTTATAGAAATCAAACTCTTTGACAAGCTCATAGCGTCTGCCGACCAGACCCTGTTTACGCCAGTCCTGATCCCAGTAGATTGAACCCTCAACGGCATTTTGCGCCTCCTGACCACAGTGATCTACCTGCTTTTTATTCTTCCATCTTGATGTGGCAAGAGTTGAGGTGAAAAGATTGATTCCGCGCTCTTTGGCAAAAAGAGCAGTTACAGTCAGACGGTGAGTAAAGCATACAGTGCATCTGGCACCGCGCTCTGGTTCATTTTCAAGTCCTTTAATCTTCTCAAACCAGGTCTTGGTGTCATAGTCTCCCACAACAACCTCAAAGTTTAAAAGCGAACTGAGTGAAATAAGTTCATCACGACGCTTTTCATACTCATCTAAAGGATGAATGTTTGGGTTGTAGAAAAAGACAACAGGACTTATATCATTTGCTTTGAAGCATTCTAAAACAGCTCCTGCGCATGGAGCGCAGCAGCAGTGCATAACAACCTCTTTGGCATCGCCCGGAAGATGTAAATCCATTTTGGGGCTGTTGCCAAAGGATTGAGGCAGTCTACGTATAATTACTGACATATAATATAGTGTGGAGATTTAAAACCGCGGTTATTTTAAACATAAAAAACTGATAAATAGTAAAAATTGATAAAAATTAGTGGTTTATGTGCATATTGAAGGTAAAGATTAGACCATTGTATATAAGTAAAAGACATGACATAGGTTTGTTACGACTCTCTAGTAAAAAAGATAACAAGAAAACATAGCTATACGGAAGATAAGAAGGGGCACTTTAGGTTTAACAAGTAAAGCATGTTGTAGCGCATAATTTTACACAATATGTCTGCAGCATAATTTGTTGAAGCTTACGGCATTTATATGGGGTTTTTAAAATAATTTAACTTATAAATTAGCAGCTTAGATCAAGCATTTACATAATTTAAAAAAAAGCTTGCATTTGTCACATTTTTAGATAAAATATAAGGGTTTTATCTGACCGCATAATAAGAAAATGCGCGCTCAGAACCAGCCCTCCATCATTAAGATGTGGCTGATGTTACTCTCCCTAATTTTGGGAGTAATTGTTGGTATGACACTTCCTCTTATTGTTTAGGTAAGAAGGCGAGTGTTTACATGTTCTTTTTATATATGGAGTCTGTAATGCAGAACCAAAGAATCAGGATCCGCCTCAAGGCTTACGATCACAGATTAATTGATCATTCAACTGCTGAGATCGTAGAGACTGCAAAGCGCACCGGCGCACAGGTACGTGGTCCTATCCCGCTCCCAACCCGTAAGGAGCGTTACACTATCCTTATCTCCCCACACGTCAACAAAGATGCTCGTGACCAGTACGAGATCCGTACACATAAGCGTTTAGTAGACATCGTGGAACCAACTGAGAAGACTGTAGATGCTTTAATGCGTCTTGATCTTGCAGCTGGTGTAGATGTTCAGATTAGCCTTCGCTAAAAAATAGGGGAATTTACAATGTCAATCGGTTTAATCGGCCGCAAGCTTGGAATGACCCGCGTGTTCAATGAGGACGGCAAGTCTGTTCCAGTAACCGTAATCCAAGTTGAGGCTAATCGCGTAACCCAGGTTAAAAACGTTGAGACTGATGGCTACAATGCTATTCAGGTAACAACTGGCGAACGCAAAGCAAGTCGTATGACCAAGGCTGAAATTGGTCATTTTGCCAAGGCAAGCGTAGAAGCTGGCCGTGGTTTATGGGAGTTCCGCTTAGAGCCTGCTGAGCTTGAGGCTTATCAGGTTGGTTCAGAGATCAAAGTAGATGCTTTCCAGGACGTTAAGAAAGTTGACGTTACTGGCCAGTCAAAAGGTAAGGGCACTGCTGGTACTGTTAAGCGCTACAACTTCCGTACCCAGGATTTTACCCACGGTAACTCACGCTCTCACCGTGTACCTGGCTCAACTGGTCAGAACCAGACACCAGGCCGCGTATTCAAGGGCAAGAAGATGGTTGGTCGCATGGGCGGTGAGAAAGTCACAGTTCAGTGTTTAGACCTTGTTCGCATTGACTCAGAGCGCAATCTTTTACTCGTCAAGGGTGCCGTTCCAGGTGCCAATAACGGCGACGTAATTGTAAGACCAAGCGTTAAAGCTTAACTCGAGGTAAAGGAACATGGAATTAAAGATGATTGGCGCTGACAAGGGACTAGAGGTATCAGAGAATGCCTTCGGTCGCGAGTTCAATGAGGCGCTAGTACATCAGGTAGTTGTTGCCTACCTAAGTACAGCTCGCGCTGGAACTAAAGCGCAGAAAACCCGTTCTGAAGTCTCAGGCGGTGGTAAGAAACCTTTCCGTCAGAAGGGCACAGGCCGCGCACGTGCAGGTTCATCACGTTCACCATTATGGCGTGCTGGTGGTACTATTTTCGCAGCCAAGCCACAGGATTGGTCTCAGAAAGTTAACCGTAAGATGTATCGCGTTGCAATGCGCAGCATTTTATCAGAGCTTGTTCGTCAGGACCGTCTGGTTGTAGTAGACGAGTTAAAGCTCGAAGATCACAAGACTAAATCATTAGTTGCCAAGCTTAAGGAACTTGATCTTAAGAAGGTACTAATTGTAACTGAGAACTTCGATGAGAATCTGTTCTTAGCTGCACGCAACCTGTACAAGGTTGAAGTTTGCCAGCCTGGTACAACTCTGTTCAATCCAGTAAATCTTGTTGGCTTTGAGAAAGTTTTAATGACACAGGGTGCTGTTAAGAAAGTAGAGGAGATGCTTAAATGATGCAGGAAGCTCGTTTAATGAATATCCTTCGCGCACCAGTTGTATCTGAGAAGTCAACTCTAGTTCGCGAGAATACAAATACTATCGTATTTAAAGTACTTCCAAATGCAACTAAGAAAGAAATCAAAGTTGCTGTTGAGACAATTCTTGGCGTTAAGGTAGACGCAGTTCGTACCCTCAATGTACAGGGTAAGGCACGTCGTACTAACCGCGGTATTGGTCGTCGTTCTAACTGGAAGAAGGCATATGTCACTTTAGCTGCTGGCCAGAATCTAGATGATATGGCAACAGCTGAGAAGGAGACTAACTAATGGCTATTATTAAAGCAAAGCCAACCTCCGCAGGTCGTCGTCACGTAATTCAGATCAAGAATCCTGATTTATGGAAGGGCGCACCGTTTGCTCCTCTCGTAGTTGAGAAGCGTAAGACTGGTGGTCGTGACAACTATGGTCATATTTCTACCCGTCACATCGGTGGTGGTCACAAGCAACGTTATCGTTTAATTGACTTCAAGCGTCAGAAGGATGGTATTGAGGCACGTGTTGAACGTTTAGAGTATGATCCAAACCGTTCAGCCCACATCGCCTTAGTACTTTACACTGATGGTGAGCGTCGTTACATTCTTGCTCCAAAGGGCTTGAAAGTAGGCGATAAAATCATGTCAGGCGACTCAGCTCCTATTAAGGTAGGTAACTGCCTCCCAATGCGTAACATACCTGTTGGTACTTCTGTTCACGCTGTAGAGCTGATGCCAGGTGCTGGTGCTAAGTTTGCTCGTTCAGCTGGTGCATTCTGTCAGATCCTTGCTCGTGAGGGTGATTACGTAACCCTTCGTATGAGATCAGGTGAAATGCGTCGCGTTCTTGCAAATGGCCGTGCAACTGTCGGTGAAATTGGCAACAGTGAGCACATGCTTCGCCAATTAGGTAAAGCTGGTGCAAATCGCTGGCGCGGTGTACGTCCTACAGTTCGTGGTATGTCAATGAACCCAATCGACCACCCACACGGTGGTGGTGAGGGTCGTAACAAGGGCATTCAGCCACGTTCACCTTGGGGTACTCCATGTAAGGGTTATAAGACCCGTAAGAACAAGCGTACTGAGAAGTACATCGTTCGTCACCGTTAATTAAGTTGAGGATATAACATGCCACGTTCTCTGAAGAAAGGGCCGTTTATTGACGAGCACTTACTGAAGAAAGTTGAGAAGGCGCTAGCTGATGGCGACAAGAAGCCAATCAAGACATGGTCACGCCGCTCAATGATTATACCTTCCATGATTGGTATGACAATTGCCGTTCACAACGGCCGTCAGCACGTGCCAGTGTACGTATCTGATGAAATGGTAGGTCACAAATTAGGCGAGTTCGCACCAACCCGCACTTTCCGTGGTCACGCTGCCACTGATAAGAAGTCTAAGTAGGAGTAGCAAATGGAAGCAAAAGCAATATATCGCAATGCACGCTCTTCTGCACAAAAGGCTCGTTTAGTTGCAGATCAGGTTCGCGGAATGCCTGTTGATAAGGCTCTGAACTTATTAAAGTTCAGCCCACGCAAGGCCGCTAAGATCATTTACAAGGTTCTGGAGTCTGCAGTTGCAAATGCTGAGAACAACTACTCATTAGATGTAGAGACTCTGGTTGTATCACGTATTATGGTTGATGAGGGTCCTTCCATGAAGCGTATCATGCCACGTGCAAAAGGCCGTGCTGACCGCATCGTGAAGCGTACTTCCCACATCAGCGTATATGTAGCTGAGCGTTAACAGGAGTATAAAATGGGTCAGAAAGTTAATCCCATTGGAATAAGACTTGGCATTACTAAGCCTTATTCATCGGTCTGGTACGCATCAACTGCGAATTTCCCAGCCAACATTAAGAGCGATTTTGAGGTTCGTAAATACTTAACTGAAGAACTCAAGAACGCTTCTGTATCAAAGATTGTTATCGACAGACCAGCTAAGAGCATTCGTGTAACAATTCACACCGCTCGTCCTGGTATCGTAATCGGTAAGAAGGGTGAAGACGTTGAGAAGCTGCGCAAGAAGATCTCTGACATAGCCGGTGTTCCTGCTCAGGTTAATATCTCTGAAGTTCGTAAGCCAGATCTTGATGCTAAGCTTGTTGCTGACTCTATCGCAAGTCAGTTAGAGCGTCGTGTAATGTTCCGCCGCGCAATGAAAAAAGCAATTCAGAATGCAATGCGCGTTGGTGCTAAGGGCATTAAGGTTGAAGTTTCAGGTCGTCTTGGCGGTGCCGAAATTGCTCGTTCAGAGTGGTTACGTGAGGGTCGTGTACCTCTCCACACTTTACGTGCTGATATCGATTATGCACTGTCAGAGGCTGATACAACCTATGGTGTTATCGGCGTTAAGGTATGGATCTTCAAGGGTGAAGTATTAGGCGATCTGCCTTTAACTCAGGAAGAGACCGAAGAGCGTAATAATGCAGCAGCACCTGCAGGCAGAAAGCGTCGTCGCGATGACAATGGCGCTCGTGCAGGACGTCGTGGCCGTGGTGGCGATAAGAAAGCTTCCGGCAAGACCGCTCAGGACGCTGCCCCAGCAGAAGCCAAAGCTTCTGAGTAACGGAGGAGCATTAGATGTTACAACCAAAACGTACTAAATACCGTAAGACCCAGAAAGGTCGTAACGAAGGTTTAGCATACACTGGAAATGAGGTATCTTTTGGCGAGTTCGGCCTTAAGGCAACTTCACGTGGTCAGATTACCGCTCGTGAGATCGAGGCTGCACGTCGTGCTTTCACTCGTGAGATGAAGCGTGTTGGTAAAGTTTGGATCCGCGTATTTCCAGATAAGCCAATTACTCAGAAGGCCCTTGGCGTTCGTATGGGTAAAGGTAAGGGTGCCGTTGAATATTGGGTATGTCCAATTCAGCCAGGTAAGGTTCTGTTTGAACTAAGTGGTATTCCAGAGTCAGTAGCTCGTGAGGCTTTCCGTCTTGCTGCTGCTAAGCTCTCAGTAACCACAACATTTGTTCGCAAGGCGGTGATCTAATGAAAGCTACTGAGTTACGCAACAAGTCTGTTGAAGAACTGAAGAACGAGCTTTCAGGTCTTCATCGTGAGCAGTTCAACTTACGTTTCCAGTTAAAGACAGGTCAGCTGTCACAGACTGATAACTTAAGAAAGGTACGTCGCGATATCGCACGTGTCAACACTGTTCTATCAGAGAAACTACGCGCAAGCGCTGAGTAATGGAGTGCAAAATGACTGAAACTACTAAAGTTGCACGCACCCTACGCGGTCGCGTTGTTAGTGACAAGATGCAGAAGGCCTGTGTTGTTGCCGTTGAAAGACGCATTAAGCATCCTATTTATGGTAAGATCTTAAAGCGTACAACCAAGTTCCACGTACAAGACCGTGAGAACGTAGCACAGACTGGTGATCTTGTAGAGATCAAAGAGTGCCGTCCAGTTTCAAAGACAATTGCATGGACACTCGTTCAGGTTGTTGAGAAGGCCCAGAAGGTCTAATCAGTAAACTACAAATTAAAAAGTCAGTTCGTTTTTCCTTAAAAGACTTGCGAACTGGCTTTATATTTGTTATTATTTAGCGCCCTTCCGAATTCATAGTGGGTTTGGGAGTTTAATTTTATTTAAACGGAGCATGTAAATGATCCAGATGCAAAGCATGCTTGACGTTGCCGACAACTCAGGTGCTCGCAGCGTAATGTGCATTAAGGTCCTTGGTGGATCTCACCGTCGTTATGCAGCAATTGGCGACATCATTAAAGTGTCTGTCAAAGAAGCAATTCCTCGTGGCAAAGTCAAGAAGGGCGATGTGGTTGCAGCCGTTGTAGTACGTACTAAGAAAGGTGTACGTCGTCCAGACGGTTCAGTCATTCGCTTTGATAGCAACGCTGCAGTTCTTCTGAATTCGCAGCACGAGCCTATTGGCACCCGTATCTTCGGACCTGTTACTCGTGAACTTCGTTCCGAGCAGTTCATGAAGATTGTGTCATTAGCTCCAGAAGTACTCTAAATTTAAAGGGGTATTAACATGGCAGCGAAAATCCGCCGCAATGACGAAGTTATCGTCATCACAGGTAAAGACAAGGGTCGCGTTGGTAAAGTTACCCAGGTTTTTCCTAGTGAGCACAAGGTGATTGTTGAGGGTATCAATATCCACAAGAAACACCAGAAAGCAAACCCTAATTTAAACATTCAGGGTGGTATCGTTGACAAAGAGGCAAAAATTGATGTCTCTAATGTTGCGATTTATAATCCAGCCACAAAGAAAGCTGATAAAGTTGGTTTCCGCTTCGAAGACGGCAAGAAAGTTCGTTTCTTCAAGTCAAACAACGAAACAGTTCCTTCTCAGGCTAAGTAATAGCAGTTTTTATCAGGAGATAAACGATGGCGAAACTGCATGATATATACAAGCAGGAAGTAATCAAAGCCTTAACAGAAAAATTTGGTTACAAGACAGTCATGCAAGTCCCTCGGATTGTGAAAATAACCCTTAATATGGGTGTTGGTGAGGCAATTGCAGACAAGAAAGTTCTAGAGAACGCTGCACGTGACATGGCCGCAATTTCTGGCCAGAAGCCACTAATCACCAAGGTTCGCAAGTCTGTAGCGGGCTTCAAAATCCGTGAAGGTTATCCAATTGGATGCAAAGTAACCTTACGTGGCGAGCGTATGTGGGAATTCCTCGAGCGCTTAATTGTGATCTCAATTCCACGTATCCGCGACTTCCGTGGTCTGAATGCAAAGTCATTTGACGGTCGTGGTAACTACTCAATGGGTGTACGTGAGCAGATCATTTTCCCTGAGATTGACTATGACAAGGTTGACGCAATTCGCGGCCTGGACATAACAATCACTACAACGGCAAAGACCGACGAAGAGGGCCGTGCCCTTTTAGAGGCCTTTAACTTCCCGTTCCGCAATTCTCAGGCTAAGTAACGAGGACGAACCTAAATGGCTAAGACTTCTATGAAGAACCGTGAGCTCAAGAGAGAGCGTCTTTGCGAAAAGTACTATGCAAAGCGCATGGAGCTCAAAAAAACTATTTCAAGTGTATCAGCCTCCGATGAAGACCGTTGGGCTGCTGTGCAGGCTTTAGCTGCACTGCCACGCGACTCAAGTCCATCACGTCGTCGCAATCGTTGTTCTGAGACTGGTCGTCCACATGGTTACCTACGCAAGTTTGGTCTGTGCCGTATTAAGTTACGTGAGCACATGATGCGTGGTGAAATTCCAGGTCTACGCAAGGCCAGCTGGTAAGAGGGGAGATACATATGAGCATGCAAGATCCGATTGCGGATTTGTTAACTCGCGTCCGTAACGGCCAGGCTTCAGGCAAAGTTACGGTATCAATGCCTTCTTCAAAGCAGAAGGTTGCACTGGTTAACCTGTTATTAAAAGAAGGTTATATAGCTGGTTTTGAAGTAACCGGCGATGTTAAGAAGGTTTTAGAGATCGAACTGAAGTATTACGAGGGCAAACCTGTAATCGAATTAATTCAGCGCGTTTCTCGTCCAGGCCTCCGTATTTACAAGAAGTGCCGTGACCTTCCACGTATTATGAATGGTTTAGGCATTGCTGTTGTTTCTACATCAAAAGGCCTAATGACCGACCGTGCCGCCCGTAAGGACGGTTTAGGCGGCGAAGTTATCTGCTACGTCGCATAAGGAGGGGACATGTCACGTATTGCTAAGGAACCTGTTATCGTTCCTCAAGGCGTCGAGGTCTCCATCGACGGCCAGAAATTAACAATTAAGTCCAAGAAAGGACAGATGACTTTAAACGTACACCCATCTGTAAAGGTTAACTTTGCTGACAATGCATTAACCGTTGAGCAGGTTGGTGAGACCAAAGAGTCAAACATGCAGGCTGGTACTACCCGTGCCTTAATGCATAACATGGTAGTTGGCCTTGATAAGGGCTTTGAGAAGAAACTTCAGTTAGTCGGCGTGGGTTTCCGTGCACAGGCTAAGGGAAATGTTCTGTCATTAGCTCTAGGCTTCTCACACCCAGTAGAGCACGCTCTTCCAGAGGGTATTACTTGTGAGACACCATCTCAGACTGAGATCATTCTTAAGGGCTTTGACAAGGCACTTTTAGGTCAGGTAGCTGCCGATATTCGTTCATATCGTGAGCCTGAGCCATACAAGGGCAAGGGTATCCGCTACTCTGATGAAGTTGTTCGCATCAAAGAAGCTAAGAAGAAATAAGGATTGGGGTAACATACCATGTTTGATAAGAAACAATCTCGCATCCGTCGTGCTACTAAGGCACGTTCTAAGATGCATGAATTGGGAGTCACACGCCTTGTCGTTACCCGTACTCCTCGTCATATTTATGCCCAGATTATCAATAAGGACAGCCACGTTTTAGCAGCTGCTTCTACCTTAGAGAAGGATCTGGTTAAAGACCTAAAGACAACCGGCAACGTAGAGGCTGCTAAAGTAATCGGCGCCGAGATTGCCAAGCGTGCATTAGCTGCTAATGTTGACACAGTAGCTTTTGATCGTTCAGGTTACAAGTATCACGGCCGTGTTGCTGCTTTAGCTGACGCCGCTCGTGAAGCTGGTCTTAAGTTCTAGGAGTGTAGGCAAATGCAACACAAAGAAGAATCCCAGGCAGGCGAGCTTCAGGAGAAGTTAGTTGCTGTAAACCGTGTAGCTAAGGTAGTTAAGGGTGGTCGTATTTTCTCATTCACCGCATTAACTGTTGTTGGCGATGGCAATGGCCGCGTAGGTTATGGCTATGGCAAGGCTGGTGAAGTTCCAGCAGCTATACAGAAGGCAATTGAGCAGGCTCGTCGTAATGTAAATTCAAATATTACATTAAATGACGGTACCTTATTCCATGCCGTTAAAGGTGAGCATTCAGGCTCTATGGTGTACATGCAGCCAGCCTCTGAAGGTACTGGTATTATTGCCGGCGGTGCTATGCGTGCCGTTCTCGAGGTAGCTGGTGTACGTAACGTTTTAGCAAAGGCATATGGTTCTACTAACCCAATCAACGTAGTTCGCGCCACTGTTAAAGCATTAGCATCTATGCGTACTCCTGAAAGCGTCGCTGCAAAGCGTGGTCTTTCAGTAAATGAGATCATGGAGTAAGAAATGGCTGAGAAGAAAACCATTAAGGTTACGCAGCTTAAGTCAGTGATCGGCCGTAAGCCAGATCACGTAGCCACCATTCGTGGTTTAGGTCTGCGTCGCATTCGTCATACTGTTGTTCTGGAGGATACTCCTTCAATCCGCGGTATGATCAACAAAGTAAGCTACATGATAAAGGTTGAGGAGTAATCATATGCGTCTAGATTCTCTAAAGCCAGCAGAAGGCTCACGTCGTCGCAGCGTTCGCGTAGGCCGTGGTATCGGTTCAGGTTTAGGTAAGACCTGCGGCCGCGGTGTTAAAGGTTCTGGTGCACGTAAGAGCCCAAATGTAAGACCAGGATTTGAAGGCGGTCAGATGCCTTTGAAGATTCGTCTTCCAAAGTTTGGCTTCTGGTCACCAAAAGCTGCAGTTAGCGCTGAGGTATCACTTAACGACCTGAACAAGGTTGATGGTGATGTGGTTGATATGGCAGCCCTTCTTAAGGCACGTTTAATCTCTCGCAAGATTAAGTATGTCAAGATCGTTCTGTCACCAGTTCCTAACTTCACTCGCAAGATTGATGTTAAGGGTCTTGGTGTAACTAAGGGAGCCCGTGCTGCTATTGAAGCTCAGGGTGGCACCATTGAGGTTGCTAATTTTGTTACTGAGGCAGCTGCCCGTCGTGAGCGTTCAGCTCAGCGCCGTGCTAACAAGAACAAGATGCTTCAGGACAAGCTTGCAGCTACTGGCATTGTTAAACCAGCTAGAAAAGAGAAAGTTGAGAAGACTGACTTAGCAGCTGGTGGTAAGAAGGCTTCTGCCAAGAAGAAGTAATCGCAAGGGCGTACTTTAAGTACGCTCTACGGAGATTAGAATGGCTAGAAAATCGCTCTTAGAAAAAGGTCGCGAAGCAGCTGCTATGCAGTCAAAAAGCGGCTCTTCTGAATTAAGACAGAGACTGCTTTTTGTTGTTTTAGCATTGGTAATGTTCAGAATTGGTTCATATATACCTGTTCCGGGCGTTAACGCAGATGTGCTTCAGCGTTTGTTTGATGAACAGAGCGGCACCATTATTGGCATGTTTAATATGTTCTCAGGAGGAGCGCTTGAGCGTGCCTCTGTGCTGGCATTAGGTATCATGCCATACATCTCTGCGTCCATTATTATTCAGTTACTGGCAGTAATAAACCCAACACTGTCTGAGCTTAGAAAAGAAGGCGAGTCAGGCAGAAGAAAGATCACACAGTATACTCGTGTATCTACTCTATTCCTTGCAGCACTGCAGGCAGTTGGTATTGCAACAGGTATTCCTAATATGATGCCTGGCTTAGTAGACAACCCTGGTTTTGGTTTCTACTTTGTAACAACAATATCACTTGTCACCGGAACTATGTTCCTGATGTGGTTAGGCGAGCAGATCACCGAAAGAGGCATTGGTAATGGAATTTCCCTTATCATCTTCGCAGGTATCGTAGCAGGTCTCCCATCAGCCATTGCAAGTACATTCGAGCAGGCACGTCAAGGTGATCTTTCAACAATTGCACTGTTAATTATTGGTGTAGTTGTGGTACTGGTAACCTTCTTCGTCGTATTCATTGAGCGCGGTCAGCGCAGAATCGTTATTGATTATGCTAAGCGTCAGATGGGTAACCGTATTTATTCCCAGCCACGCTCTACATTGCCACTGAAGATCAATATGTCTGGTGTGATTCCTGCGATTTTCGCATCATCAATCATATTATTCCCAGGCACCGTGGTTTCATGGTTTGGTCAAGGTGATAATGCTGTTGCTAATTTCTTACAAGAGGTTTCCCTGTTCCTACAGCCTGGACAGCCTTTATACGAGTTATTGTATGCAGCAGCTATAGTATTCTTTACTTTCTTCTACACAGCACTGGTATTTTCACCACGTGAGGTTGCAGATAATTTAAAGAAGAGTGGTGCTTTTATTCCTGGTATCCGTCCAGGTGAGCAGACTGCACGTTTCATTGATAAAGTAATGACTCGTCTGACTCTTAGCGGATCCATTTATATGGTATTAGTTTGCTTGGTACCTCAGTTACTGATGAACTGGTTTAATGTTCAGTTCTACTTCGGTGGTACTTCATTACTGATTATCGTTGTAGTAATTATGGATTTTGTTGCACAGCTGCAAAGTCATATGATGAATCAGCAATATGGTGATATAATGAAGAAAGCAAACCTCAGGAATTATGGGCGTTAATTCAACGCACAATATTGGAGTAAGAAAATGAAAGTAGGTGCTTCAGTTAAGAAGATCTGCCGTAACTGCAAAGTGGTACGTCGTCACGGTGTAGTTCGCATCATATGTGATAATCCAAAGCATAAGCAGCGTCAAGGCTAATGCTTTAGAGGGGGGGGGCTTTGTCCCCCTTCTCATTTCTGTCTATCATCTCTTAACAAATTACAAATATTTATAAAAAAATTTTTTATATTTGTGATCTTGATCTTTACAAGAATAATGTTATAATCGGTAATTCGCATCTATATCAAAAACTTTTTAGATGCTGCCTTATGGCACTAGAGGGTTGTCGCGTATCCTAACGGGCTTTGCGACAGCCAAATGTTAAACTGACCTTTTTAGGAGATCAATAGTGGCCCGTATTGCTGGCATTAATGTGCCTGATCAAAAGATCGCCCTGGTTGCTCTGCAATCAATCTATGGCATCGGCCCTACCCGCGCTCGCGACATTCTCGCAGCTACTGGGGTTGAACCATTTGCCAAGTTCAAGGATCTGAACGAGGAGACAATCGACAAGATTCGTCAGGAAGTTGCCAAATATACTGTAGAAGGTGACTTACGTCGTGAAGTAACTTTGAACATCAAGCGCCTCATGGACCTTGGTGCATACCGTGGTTTACGTCACCGTCGTGGACTTCCAGTTCGCGGCCAGCGTACTAAGACTAATGCACGTACCCGTAAGGGACCACGTAAGAGCATTAAGAAGTAAGGAGGCATAAATGGCTGAAGAAATTACTGCAAAAGAGACTGCACCAGCTGCAGCTCCTGCACCAGTAGCACCAGCACCTGCTGCAACAACAACTGCTACTGCAACCAAGACCGCATCTGCTCCACGTTCACGTGGCGGCAAGCGTTCAAAGAAACAGATTGCTGACGGTGTAGCACACATCCACGCATCTTTCAACAACACCATCGTAACCATTTCTGACCGTCAGGGTAATGCTCTTTCATGGGCTACCGCCGGTGGTTCAGGCTTCCGTGGTTCACGTAAGTCAACTCCTTATGCTGCCCAGGTTGCTGCTGAGCGTGCAGGTGAGGCTGCTAAAGAGTACGGTGTTAAGAACCTTGAAGTTTTAGTTAAAGGACCTGGTCCTGGCCGCGAGTCATCAATTCGTGCATTAAATGCAATCGGATATAAGATTACCAACATCACTGATGTTACTCCGATTCCACACAACGGTTGTCGTCCGCCTAAAAAGCGTCGCGTATAACCTGACAGCTAAGATTTCTGGAGAAAGATAAATGGCAAAATACACTGGCCCAGCCCTGAAATTAAGCCGTCGTGAAGGCGTTGACCTATTCTTAAAGTCAGGTGTTCGTGCAATTGAGTCAAAGTGCAAATTAGATACTGCACCAGGTCAGCACGGCGCTAACAAAGCCCGCCTTTCAGACTACGGCATGCAGTTACGTGAGAAACAGAAAGTACGTCGTATTTACGGTGTTCTCGAGCGTCAGTTCCGTAACTATTACATTAAAGCTTCTAATATGCCAGGCAATACTGGTGAGAACCTCCTGCAGTTACTTGAGGCCCGTCTTGATAACGTAGTTTATCGTATGGGTTTTGGTTCTACCCGCATGGAGTCCCGTCAGCTGGTAAGTCATAAAGCTATTACTGTAAATGATCGTGTAGTAAACATTCCATCCTACCAGGTACAGCCTTCAGACGTTATTGCTGTTCGCGAGAAAGCCAAGAAGCAGTTACGTATTAAGGCAGCAATCGACCTCTCAGGCCAGCGTGCACTGAAACCTACATGGATTGATGTTGATCATAACGCTATGAAGGGTACATTCAAGAGTAAGCCTGAGCGCGCTGAGCTTCCTGCTGATATCAAGGAACAGCTCATCGTCGAGTTGTACTCTAAGTAATAACGGCAACCATGCCAGCACCATTATTTAAGTGGGGTATCAATAGTGTCAATTTGTGAACTGCTAAAGCCAAAGGCTGTAGGTTTTACCGATCTGGGTCCTAATCATGCACGTGTTGTGCTTGAGCCATTAGAGCGCGGTTTTGGTAATACCATAGGCGTTGCATTAAGCGGTATTTTACTAAAGACCCTTTCTGGTTATGCAGTTGATGCATTCCAGATGGATGGAGTTGCTGATATTTATAGCGTTAAGGAAGACCTTCAAGAGTCAATTATTGAAGTTGTTATGAACCTTAAGACTCTTGCCTTTACTTCTGATCAGCCTTATACAGGTCCTGTATGGCTGAGCATTTACAAGCAGGGTGAGGGTGCTGTCAAGGTATCTGATATTGATGGTCCGGCTTATATCAAAGCTGTAAATCCAGACGCTACTATCTGCACCTTAAAAGGTGCCAAGGCTTCGTTGTCGATGAAACTTCGCGTCGTATTTGGACGTGGATATGTATTAGCATCATCAGAAGAACACATCCCACCAAAGGATGAAAGAGAAATTCTAATTGATGCTGCATTCTGCCCAATTCGCAGATTTGTATACGAAGTGGAATCCGCTCGTGTTGAGCAAAGAACAGATCTTGACCGTCTGGTTATCGAAATCGAGACCAACGGTGCTATAACTCCTGATCAGGCACTTATGCAGGGTTCTGAGTTAATTACAGGACATCTGGTTAATCTGGTTGATAAAGAGGACGTTACTGAAAGAGCTGTTGCTCCAAGTGCTCCTCCGCTTCCTGATCCAGTACTTATGCTGTCAGTTGAAGATCTCGAGCTTACTGTTCGCTCAGCAAACTGCCTTAAGGCAGAGCAAATATACTACATCGGCGATTTGGTTCAACGTACTGAGGTGGAGCTGCTCAAGACACCTAACCTTGGTAAGAAGTCTTTAACTGAAATTAAAGACGTTCTTGCTCAGAGGGGTTTATCCCTAGGTATGCGTCTTGCCAACTGGCCGCCACCAACTTTACGTCAACCAAGATAATAACCGTTTACAGGAAGGAATAAAGATATGCGTCATCGTTTAAGTGGCCGTCACTTAGGTCGCACCTCTGCACATCGCGCTGCGCTATATCGCAATCTTGCAAATGCTCTCATTACCCACGAGTGCATCAAGACCACTTTGCCAAAGGCAAAGGAATTACGTCGCTTTGTTGAGCGCTTAATTACAATTGCAAAAGAAGATACAGTAGCAAACCGTCGTCTGGTATTTTCACGCGTTCGTGATGATGCTGTTGTTGCCAAGCTGTTCACCCAGGTTGGTAAGCTTTCAGCAAATCGTCCAGGTGGTTACACACGTATTTTAAAGTGTGGTTTCCGTCCAGGCGATCAGGCTCCAATGGCCTACATCATGTTAACTGATCGTCCAGCCGCTTCTGAGGCTCAGGACAAAGCTGAATAATAATTCAGACTTTATATGGGTGCCTGCCTAGGTAGGTACCCTTTTATCATTGTACATTGACAGAATTCTAATATGAGGGTAGAACCTTGGATCAAGTTAATGATATTCTAAGGCCCAACATCAAGGAAGTAGTGACTCTATCTAAGAATGTTTCTAGAGTAACACTAGAGCCTTTTGAGCCACACTACGCCCAGGTTTTGGGAACTGCATTACGTCGTATCATGCTCTCAACCATACCAGGTTATGCAATTACTCAGGTTGAGATAGATGGTGTTGTTCACGAGTATAGTGCTTTAGAAGGTGTCCAGGAAGATATCCTTCTCATTCTTTTACAACTAAAGGAAGTCGCAGTTTACTGTGATTCCGTACCACAGCAGTTACCAGTGCTGAGCATCAACAAGAGCGGCATTGGTCCAGTTACTGCTGGCGATATTATCTGTCCAACAGGTATCGAGATTAGAAATCCAGATCTCGTTCTGTGCCATATCACAGATCCAAAGACCACTTTAAATATGCGTATTCACATTTCACGCGGTCGTGGTTATGTACCTGCTGCCACTCAGATTCCATTAGATGGCGAAGATAGATTTATTGGTCGCTTACTGCTTGACGCCTCATACTGCCCAGTACTGAACGTTGCAGTTAAGACAGCTCCAATCAATGATGAAAAAGAACAGCTGATCTTTGATATTGAGACCAACGGTACTATTGATCCAAAGGATGCAATATCTGTTGCAGCTACTATTTTTGCTGATCAGTTAAATTCATTTGTGGATATCAAGAATTCAGTTGCACCTGCTGAGGATTCTTCATTCCGTCCACTAATTGATCCAAAACTACTGTGCCCAGTAGATGATCTTGATCTGACAGTAAGATCTGCAAACTGTCTGAAGACAGAGAATATCAAGTATATTGGTGATTTAGTTCAGCGTACTGAAGTTGAGCTTCTCAAGACTCCAAATCTCGGTAAGAAGTCATTAACCGAGATCAAGGATGTTCTTGCAGAAAGAGGTCTGACCTTAGGTATGCGTCTGGAGCACTGGCCTCCAGCAGATTTGGATGTTTCAAATTAATTTAAAAAGGCCGTTTTACGGCCTTTTCTATTAAAGGCGCAAAGGTTTTCAAACTGCAGTACTTTTAATTATAGGCTTTGAGCTGTAAAGATCAGCATGGCCTGACATACACTCTTTGCTCTTTTACAAACAGCTTTTTATCTCCATCTATCTGACAGTAAGCTTCATTAAAATCATCTTTAGAAACTATCTGCTTGAAACATAATGATGATTTAATATATTCTTGTAGCAGATATAAAGGCACGGACATAGTATATGCTGTGCTTATTGTTATGATGCTTTAGGTGAATTGATATGCTCGACTTTTATAGTTTAGATGAAGATATGCAGCAGAGGATAATTGAGGATATGTCTGATGCTGTTACTGTTACCATCGAACAGTGCGATGATCAGGAGACTATAGACAGATATTCGTATTATTTGAACAATGAAGACTATGAGTTGTCAGTTACCTTCTTTGATACCTATGATCACGATCTATTGGATGAATATGTATTTACCAATAATGTAGAAGAACGCAATGTCATTTTTGGACAGATGTCATTTGCTCCTGCAGGAGAGGAAGAGCCTCTTGATCATGATTTAATTCATGTTGCCTATATAGTCTATGATTTAGACGATGACGAGGATAATGCAAGTACTGTTATTTTATGTTTATAGGAAAGAGCTGTGGTTGATATAGAACAATTAGATAAAGCTTATAGAATGGAGCTTTTGCGTCAGATTAATACATACGTTCGTGAAAGTATACTGCAATGCCCTGATAAGTCCTTAAAGAACCGTTATGTACGAATGCTTGAGGATGGCAGATTCTTTATAAGTATTACCTATCTTAGAGACATAGACTATACCTTTTTTAACTCTGTGAGCAAAGAGGACAATTTCGAGGCAGAGGATATAGTCTGTGGCTATGCTATTTTTGAGCCTATTCCCGGTAAAGGCGGACAGGGTGTGACTACAATTGCAGGTTTTATTTACGATTTGACTAAAGACAGGCCTGAGTCTGAACAGATCAGGCACTGTAAAATTGTTATGACCAAAGGCAGCCCATTTAAGGCTGTATGGTAATAGGGGTACCTGGATCAACTAGGGAAATAAATTCATCCATCTCCGGATTTAATATGGCAATACAGCCGTTGGTCCAGTCCGATCTCTGCACAGAGTCGTGATACTCGCTTCTGTTAGATGGCTGACCATGAACCATAATCATGCCGCCAGGTCTTTTACCCATAGCTCTGGCTCTTTTTATATCCTCACTGTTTGGATATGAGATATGGAAGGCGCGGTAATAAACTGAGTTCTCCTTGATATAGTCAAGAGTATATGTGCCCTCAGGAGTACGCTTGTCGCCTTCATACTGCTTATGGCCTACAGGTTTATCTGAAAGGGCAATCCAGTATTTTCTTATTACCTTGTCATCCTTCATTAAAAACATCTGTTTGTGGCCTTTATTTACAATGACATGATCAACTAAATGTTTAGGTGCTCTGTAGCCGCGTGGATAGATTTGCAGATTAGAAAAACGTTTGAGCTTTGTATAATCAAAATCACCGTCATAGACTATAGTTTCAAGAAGAGCATTAGTAATTACGTCTTGCTCATTTTGTGCTGCATATGATGGACAAGTGGATAGAGTCAGAGAAAATAAAATAAATAAAATATATTTCATTGAATAAATAGCCTGTTTTTTAATTGAAGTTAAAAGCTGATAAAATACAGCAAGAACAAATGCTATTATACTTCGCCAGCTACTTTAACACACGTAAAACGAAAAGAATTGGCATATTATTGGTATAGTTTATCCCACTTTTGTTTAAACTAGGATAAGCTCTTGTCCATGCTTCTTCCTTCGATTTGAAATAAATTTTATCTATAGTAGTTTTATGTGTATTTATAAAAAGAAATAAGTTTTACTATTGATAAAATCGGACAGCAGTTTGTAGAGGTTTTTAGCAATTCGTCCCATTGATGTTAATTTAAATATGTTTTAGGTAGCTATGATAGATATAAGTGATCTTCAAGAAATGATGGGTAATGAAAGCCCTAAATTAAAATCCTCTAAGCAGCTAGATCTTACCTCATTTAAGAGCCTGCGCATAAATCAAAAATGTGTAGAGGAGCAATTAGATCGGGATTCTAGCCTTTTTGCAAAGAGCAAAAAGGAAGATATTATAAAAAAAATAAATGAAGAGATTAAATTTGAGCTTGTTGCACTAGATGAGATGATAGAAAAGCTTGAGCATGATAAACTCGATAAATTACTGTTTTTTCAAATGAGAGTCAGGGCTTTGTTTCAGGCACAGGAATTTAATGCTCAAGACTCATTTTGTGCTGATGCACTGTTGTTAGTTATTCTCTGTGCAAAGCTTCATGGATATAGTAAAGCTAGCGAGATTGCTAAGTTTTACTCAAAACATTATCTGGCACTACATACATTATTTGATGGCATGCCTAAAAATGGGGAATTACTGACAGTTGCCAAAATACATAGAGTTTTGAGCATATTTGATGTAAAGCTCTGTCGTGAGTTTTTTTACGAGTATATTGGCAAGCATTTACAGCATTCAGTAGAAATAAGCTTAGCTGCAAAGGATGATCCTAAATTTAAGCAGTTTATTTTGTTCCCATACAGACGAACTCTATATTTTGATGGTAGTAGATTGTTTACAGACGCAAATCTTAAAGAGCGTGGTAAGTCGGGCAGGAAAGTTGATGTTTACCTTTATGAACTCAGTGAAAAAATAGCCATAGATTATTTTGTAATAAAACATGAGGACAATGAAGGTCTTGCTACCTTACAAAAGCTGGTCAATATTGATGTGCAAGATAGAATAATTATGTCAGATGCATATAACAGTAACCCTCAGTTTGCCACAAAAATTATACAAGGAGGTGGAGAATATCTTCTTCCTGTAAAAAAGCATATTCACAGAAAGTTTACCAAGAGACTGGAACAAATTATTAAAGAGGCTTCTGTAAATTATGATATGAGCGTAACATCAGATATGAGCACAGACTTTTGCAAAAGTAAAACAACACTGAGCATATTTGATGGCTCAATTCTTGATAAGGATTTGAGAGATTTGTACGCCAATCTAAATAGTATAGCTGTATACACGCAAACAACAACTAATTTCAAAAATGGTAAAGCTCTTAAAAGTCAGATTAACACACAGTACTATATTAGCTCACTGCCGACTGGATCAAAGTCGACATTATATGAAATAACAAAATGTATAGATTACAATTTGACCAAGACACTTGAAAACAAAGGCAGGTGCGATAAAACAGATTGTGCTACTGATAAGGACATATCTGTCACGGATAGTTTTAAACGAGGTGATGAAGGAATAGATACAATTGTCCATGATATTCATACATTTATAAGAGACAGTGAAATCGATGGTAAAAGTATGCAGGCATTAACTTATGAAGGCGTGATTAAAATGCTACGTTCTTATCCATTATCCTTCACTTTTATATATTTAATGTGGTACTTTAGGGTTACTAATGTAAAGTAGGTTCAATTTAATTTAGCACTCTGAACAAAACAATTTTGCAAGATGATATTTGATCTGTGATTAGATGGTGCTCTAAAGCACATTGATACAAGTAAGTAAATAAAATGAGCGACAATAAAGAAAAAGATTTGAGCCTTGATGGTGTAGAGACCATGGCGCTGTCAGAGTTTGCTGAAAGTGCCTATCTTAATTACTCCATGAATGTAATCCGCGACAGAGCTCTGCCATCTGTCAGTGATGGAATGAAACCGGTTCAAAGACGCATTGTGTATGCTATGGCTAAATTAGGTATAGGACCTAAGGCCAAGCATGTAAAATCAGCAAGAACTGTGGGTGAGGTATTAGGTAAGTATCATCCGCACGGAGACAGTGCCTGTTATGAGGCTATGGTGCTTATGGCTCAGCCTTTTGCCTACAGATATCCTCTAGTTGACGGACAGGGTAACTGGGGTGATGTTGAAGAGCCAAAGTCTTTTGCCGCCATGCGATATACAGAATCACGCCTTGCAACATTTTCAGATGTTCTTTTAGAGGATTTAAACGCAGGATGCGTTGAATTTATACCAAACTTTGATGGTACAACTGTTGAGCCAAAGGCTCTGCCATCAAGACTGCCAACCATTTTACTCAATGGCACCACAGGTATTGCTGTAGGCATGGCCACTGATATTCCGCCTCACAATGTACTTGAGGTGGCACAGGCTGCAATTTATCTTATGGATCATGAAGACTGCAGTGTCAGTGATTTAATGGAATATATTAAGGGCCCTGACTATCCATGTGCAGCTGAAATAATCACACCTGCCAGCGAACTGCAAAAGCTCTATGAGACTGGTCGCGGCATAATAAGAATGCGTGCTACCTATGAAATGGAAAAGGAGGGCATAGTTATTAAAACTCTGCCGTATCAGGTAGCAGGCGGTACCATAGAAAAGCAGATTGCAGAGCTTATGGTCAAAAAGAAACTGCCTTTGGTTTCAGATCTGATAAATGCCTCTGATCATAACAATCCATGCCGTCTTATCATAGTTCCGCGCTCCAACAGAGTAGATGTTGATGCGCTCATGAGCCATCTTTTTGCTACAACAGATTTGGAGAAAACCTATAGGGTTAATTTAAATATCCTGGGTCTTGACGGCAAACCTGCAGTTAAAGATTTAAAAACCATATTATCTGAGTGGATAGCCTTTAGAGTAGATACAGTAAGTAAAAGATTAAACTCACGCCTTGTAGCTGTAAACAAAAGACTGCATCTGCTTGAGGGACTTTTAATTGTCTTTTTAAATCTTGATGAAGTTATACGTATCATAAGAGAAGAGGACGATCCTCATACAGAGCTTAAACAGCGTTTTAATTTAAGCGATGAACAGGTTGAATATATTTTAGAGACCAGACTCAAGCAGCTGGCCCGCCTTGAGGAAATGAAGATCAAGGATGAGCAGAAAAAACTTGAGGCTGAAAAGAAGAAGCTAGAGGGTTTGCTCAACTCAAAAACCAAGCTCAATAATTTCATTAAAAAGGAAATTGCAGCTGACGCCAAGGTTTACGGAGATGAAAGACTATGTCCTATAGTTGAAAGATCAGAGGCTGTTGAAATCTCTGTTGACGATTTAACACCAAGCACTCCAATGACAGTTATACTCTCAAAAATGGGATGGGTCAGAGCCGCAACCGGAGCAGATGTTGATGCCAAGAGTATGGCTTACAGAAGCGGTGATGAGTTCCTCTCCCAGGCTACAGGACGCTCAAATGGGCAGGCTGTATTTATAACCAATCTGGGACGAGCCTATACTGTGGATATAAGAGATCTGCCATCGGCCAGAGGACAGGGTGAGCCATTGACCTCAAAGGCAAATCTCTCTCCTGGTGAGTTTGCCATATATGTCATCTGCGGTACTCCAAATGACAGATATATGCTCTATACCGACAGGGCCTACGGCTTTATCTGCTCTTATGATGATTTAATCTCAAGAGTTAAGAGCGGTCGCAATGTTGTAACTTTAACTGAAGATACAAAGCTTATGGAGCCATGCCGTCTTAATGATCTTGACAGCGATCTGATTGTGGTAGCATCAAAGCAAGGTAAAATTCTAATCTATGATGCCAAGGAGCTGCCTGTACTTGGCCGCGGCAAGGGCAACAAGATGATATCAATTTCCAAGAACAAACTTGATGTTGGCATTGACGGTATTGCTGTGGCAAAAGTGGTGGGCGAGAACGACAGTATTGTTGTGCACTCTGGCAAGCGCATACTTAAAATATCAAAAGATGATATGCAGCAAAGAAAGCAGAGCCGTACCAGCTCTGGCACCACACTGCCGCGCTCCTATCAGAAGGTAAGTGATATTGAGGTAATAAAGGCTAAAAAGGATGATACAGTTGTAGAGCAAAGTGAGACTGTCGATGACTTTGTGCTTGAATAACCTTATCTGACCTGCAGGCATAAAACCTGCAGGTTGTAGGCTAACTGTCAAACTCTGAATAGGCTTCTTCTTTATTGGACAGATGCCAGCGCTCAAGCACCTCATAGGTTGCTGTTTTATCAATTATCTTCTTGATAAGAATATCTAGTTCACTGTTTTGTGAATAATCGGCAGGGGTAAAGTATTTGATTCTGTTATCCCTTAGCATCTTATACACTTTAATGCGGTTGTCATTAAGAGGATTATAGACACCTATTGAATGACCGCCAAAGTTATTGACAAGTTTCATGCAAGGAATGTCAGTTTCACTGTCACCTATATAGACTATATTTCTAAAAGGAGCCTTATATTTACCCTCAGGAATATATTCATTGACTCTTGGGTCGTTGACATCAAGCGCACCTTTTTCAACACGGAATAAAAACTGTGTTTTGGAGGTGTAATTAATAGCCTGGGCCGGCCATACTGCAACATCATCTTTATCATAAAGAAAGCTGCTTGCATAGATGGCTTTAAAGACATGGGCAATACTTGTGCCTTCAATCATTTCCTTAAGACCTGATGAGATAATGTAATGCTCAATTTCCACATTGTGCTCTTTACCATAGGCATTGATACGATCAAACCAGGTTTCAACACCGTTGAAGAGTTTTACTTTGGAGCCATACTCCTGCAGCAGACGGCGGGTCAGATAATTATTGCCGCGAGACTTTGTAACCATAAGGTACATATAGGCAAGGTTTGAGTCCATGCCGTTTTCACGGGCCAGTTTGTTGGACTCTTCCCAGAAGCTTTCTACATCCTTGCCCTTTTGCACAGACTGAATAAAGCCCTGAGCCTGCATATCATCAGGGGTTAGGGTTTTATCAAAATCATAGCAGATGGCAAGTACAGATTTTTGGGCAGAAAAACTGTTTATATCACGCTGCATAGGCATATCCTTGTGTGATTTTTATACCTTGCTCTTAGTTATACTATATTTACAGGATAAAAAAATAAGAGTGTTATAAAAATTGGTATTTGCACCGCAAATGAGAGCCTTAATGATGCAAAAAGGCCGGAATACTCCGGCCTTTTGTGATCTGATCTGCCTTAGGGCAGCGATAATAAGTTTGTTATTGGACTGTGCTCTTTTCTAAATCGCTGATGTAGGATTTAATCTTGCTTGAGTCAATCTTGAAGAAGCGCAGATCTTTTTCGATATTATCGATAAGCTCAACAGCAAAGTCTGAAATCTTAACAGCATGCTCAGAGATTGAGCATGACTTCTGAGCAGACTCGGTAATACCCTGCATGTTGGATGAAATCTCAGATGTGGCAGTAGTCTGCTCCTCAGCTGCTGTAGCAATCTGAGTAATCTGTGAGTTAACATCGTTGACGCTGTTTAAGATGGTGTTGAGTGATGACTCAAGCTCACCGGCTCTCTCTGCTACCTCTTCCATCTGTGTTACAGACTCATTCATAGAGTCAGTGGCAGTCTTGGAATCATCCTGAATAGAGCGTACCATGGCTGTAATTTCCTGAGTTGATTTTGAGGTACGTGAGGCAAGAGCACGAACCTCATCGGCAACCACAGCAAAGCCTCGACCTGCCTCACCGGCACGGGCAGCCTCAATAGCGGCGTTAAGGGCTAAGAGGTTGGTTTGAGCTGCAATCTCATCAATTGTGCCAACGATGGAACCAATCTTCTGGCTCTGCTCGGCAAGACGCATAACCTTATCAGCATCCTCACGGGTCAGAACGCTCTGCTCTCTGATACGTGATACAGTTGTACGAACCTTATCCACACCGGTAACGGTCTCATTCTTGGTAATTTCAGATGTCTCTGAGGCAATATGGCAGTTCTTGGCAATATCTGATGTGGTTGAAACCATCTCATCGGCTGCAGCTGCAATGGTAATAGACTGATTCTCGGCAACACTAGCACCATGGTTGATATTCCATGAGGCCTCGTTGAGTTCTTTTGAGTACTTACGCAGAACCTCTGATGTGGCCATGACCTTGGCTACTGACTCAGAGAGGGTTTGTACAATGGCAAGGTTAGATCTGTAGATATCGCCTATCTCATCGTTTGGTATATCGTTCTCATCCATCTTGATCATGAAGTCGCCATCCTGAATGGATTTGGACATGTTCATAATGCTATGTGTATGTTTAACGATGTAGTTGGCAATCATGATGGCAGTAATAACTGCAAGGATCATTCCTACAATAGTCAGGATTATCACTGTGTACAGAGGGCCTCTTAGGTCAAGATTTTTAACCTCATCCTCTACTACATCCTGATAGCTGTTGATAAGTCCTGAAAAGAGCATATTGGACTTTGATGATGGGGCAAGAACAGTATTTAAGAATTCAGCGTCAGCCTCTTCATATTTGCCCTGCTCTAAAAGAGTAATAAATCTGCCGTTGATTTTGTTGGCAAGATCTCTCATGGTCGCGCGGGTTTCTGTAACCTTTTCGACAAAAATTACAGGAGGTGCACCACTGTCAGCTTTATCTAGAGCTTCTAGCATTTCAGCAACATACTGTTTACCCTGGGCTACAAGCTGAGAACTTGGATTGGCCTGTAGCTGGTGCAACCATTTATGTACAGCATTGTATTTGCCATACAAGTGAATGGTACGCCCCATGTCCTGAGAAATTGTCGTTTTGAGTCTCTCTTCTACATTAAGAGAGGTGTTGATGGAGGTGATGGATATAATTCCAACTATTGAAAGAATAAGAATGACAAAGAAAAAGCCACTTAAAAGTTTGGCTTTTATTGACATATTCATAAATATGGACATGATAAGCCTCTAGATCTTATATGGGTATATACGTCATAAGAACATGACAGTGAAATATGCAACCCTGAAATTGAAATTTAAAGTTTGTTATGTATCACATATTCTAAGACAGCCGTATCAAGAGATCATTAACTTTTTATCTAAAATTTGATAAAAATTACTAAAAAGACAAAAACCTACCTTAGGTAACATTTGATATTTAACAAGTTTTTAAGAAATTTTATTTTAGAATGGCAGGGAAAAGATAAATTAGATAATCAAATATAGCATCAAAAGTGTGCAGGAGATCGCATTATCTCCTGCAAAATAAGAAATTATAGCATGATCCAGATAGGGCCCAGCCAGGAGGTCATTAGTCTGTTGATGGCAAAAATCACCAGCAGCACAATCATAAGAGATATATCAATCATGCCGATAGGTGGAATTATTTTCTGTACTGGAGACACTAGAGGATAGGTTATCTGACCTACGGTTTCACTTATATTTCTGGTGCTTGGCAGCCATGAGGTCAAAGCCTGTATTAAAAGCAGTGATATTACAAGGACTCCAAAGGTTTTTACTGTCTGCAGTACAGTAAAGGTCAGAATATCAAAGACAGGTATTGGCAGTCTGGTAAAGAGTTTGACACATAGCCAGAATATAAGATCAACGGCAAGAGCTGCAATAAGAGGTGACAGATAGACCCGGCCTAAGCGTATCTTTGACAGACCTGGCAGATTGCACACAGGATTGGTAAGCTTGACTACAGACTGTACGAGCGGACTGAAATAGTAGGCATTTGACAGCTGTATTAAAAAGCGCAGCAGAAAAAGCATTATAAGTGCTTTGGCAACAAGTTGTAAAAGTGGCATTATTTATCCTTTAGTGTTTCTTCAAGTTCGTGGGAACGTCTGATGCAGGCATCTATAACCTCATGCATCATAGCGTCAAAATTCCTTGTCTGCATGACCTTAAGCCCCTCAAAGGTGGTACCGCCTTTTGATGTTACAGCCTCACGTAGCTGAGCAAGTGAACTTTGTGCATTGTGCTCAATCATTGCAGCTGTCCCTTTTATCAACATCTGCATCAGATTTCTGCTCTGCACTGCATCAAGACCATGCTCTGTTGCTATTGTACATAAACTTTCTAAAAATCTGTAGAGAAAGGCAGGTCCTGAACCGGTAAGGGCACCTAGCAGCGTGATCTGCTCCTCATTATCTACAGTTACATTAAGACCAAGTCCTGCAAGAAGCTCATATGTCAGATCCTTTTGCTCTGTACCTACACCGCTGTCAAAATAAATGGCGGTGACACCAAGTCCAAGACTTGATGGGGTATTTGGCATAATACGCACAGTCTTATTGCTTTTGGTAATATCTTCAATAGATGAGCACGAAAAGCCTACAGCCATAGAAATGACAAGTTTTTGTGAAAAATCAATGCCTTTATCTTTAAGATCCCGTAACACAGAGCCTAGAATCTGAGGTTTTACTCCTAAAAAGATGATATCTGATTCTTTGGCGCAGAGCACATTGTCAGTGCCAATGTTATGACCCATGCTTTTGAACTTTTCAAGCTTTTCAAGATGGGGGCCGCTTACAGATATAGTATGCTCTCTTTTTAAAGAGGAAATGGCATTTATAATGCAGGAGGCCATATTGCCTCCACCAATGAAGCCTAGTTTTAACATATTTTATTCCTTTGTGTAATTGCGACTGCCAAAGATGGCGCTGCCAATACGCACCTGTGTGGAGCCGCATTCAATAGCGCACTCCATATCGGAAGTCATACCCATGGATAGGGTGTCAAAATGTTTGTATTTTTCTTTATAAGTATTAAAAATATCTCTTATTTTTAAAAATTCTCTTTTGATCTCCGCTATGTCCTGAGTATCAAGCGCTATGACCATAAAACCGCGTAATCTTAGTTTAGGGCAGTTGTCTTTGATATATGTGACAAGGGAGTCTACATTCGCTATGGCGCAGCCAGACTTTTGTGCCTCATCAGAGATATTGACTTGTACAAGTATATCAAGCGCCGGAAGGTTCTCATCACGCTGCTCATTTAAACGTCTGGCTATCTTTTCTCTGTCTACAGATTCGACCATATCAAAGATATTGGCAACTGTTTTACTCTTGTTGCTCTGAATAGGTCCTATAAAGTGCCATTTAATATCTGACAGGCCGTAGTTTTGTTTAAACTGCTCAATTTTAAGGGCAGCCTCCTGCACATAGTTTTCACCAAAGTGTCTCTGTCCTGCATCATATGCAGCCTTGATATCTTCAAGTGGCTTGGTCTTTGAGACACAAAGCAGGGATACTGTATCATCTCTGTGGCACTCAAGCCTGCAGGTATTAATTTTTTTTACTATAATATCAATGTTTTCTGCTATCATACCCATGATAAATTTTCGCCCAATATTTTAGAACAATTGTCGTATTATAACGCTTATTTGAAAAGACTTTTAATAACGGAAAAAACATGTTTGCTATAGATCCAGTAGATTGTACAGAATGCGGTGTATGCAAGGATGCATGCCCTTGTGATGCTATTTATCAGGATGAAAAGGGACATTTTATTGTCGATCCTGATTTGTGTGTGGAATGTGGCGCCTGCCTTGATGTTTGCGAATTTGGATCCGTGTTTGAAGGCACGCTTGAGGAAATCAAGAACGTTCTTAAAACCTGTTAAGTTAAAAAGGCCACGCAGGTGGCCTTTTTATCATGGGTGAATCAATCAGTATTTGTAATCCTTGACTTCAACTTTATCAACTTCCTGGAATGGAGCCAGGGTTGAAATCATAACAATCTTCTTGTCATAGCGATTGATACAGTAATGAATCTCACCAGGCTCGATATGAATGAAGTCACCTTTTTTAAGGTGATTTACCTTGCCGTCCACTACAATATCAATTTCACCTTCTAGAATATAGAAGTTCTCTTCCATAATGTTGTGATAGTGGGCAGGAAAGTCCTGACCTGGCTGGAACTGAACCACTGCAAAGTTCATGCGTGGGCCCTTCATCAGATATTTTGGACCTGAGTCTTTAAATCTGAATTCTCTTTCACTGTCATTTAATACATACATTTTAATATCTCCAATTATCTTTATAATTCAGGTGCTGACCACATGTATTTGGTTGTGCCTTCACATGCCAGATCAAGTTGTGTCTTATAGAATTTGCGCCATGTGGCATAGAGATCTGTATAGACCTCATGATTGTCTTTGTTTGGTATATAGCTCTTTTCCATATGTACCATGGCAGCTACAGCCTCATTAAGATCTTTATACAGACCAAGACCAACTGCCGCTAAAATAGCAGCGCCAAGGGCAGTGGCCTCTTTTACTACAGGCACTTTGATTTCAATTCCAAGGCAGTCAGCAAGAATCTGTGACCACAGAGGTGATTTAGAGGCACCGCCACCAAAGATGATGGAGTCTGGCTTCTTACCTGTTGATTCATATACAAGATCAACATGACCTCTTGCTATCAGGGCTGTATTTTCTAAAATGGCCTTGTAGAAGGTATAGCGATTGAATTTGTCACTCTCAAGGGCAAAGTTTGAAAAAGTTGGAGCTGCATGCTTCCATGATGTGAAATTCATAACATCTGAAAAAGCACAGAGCATGCCATACGAACCTGCCGGAATATCTTTTGCCTTCTCATTTAAAAGCTCATAAGGATCGCATCCAAGCTCTTTGGCCTTTTCCTTTTCGTATTCACAAAATGCATCACGATACCAGCGCAGTACCAGACCTGGTTTGAAAGCTAAAGCCTCAAACTGCCACAGCTTAGGAATGGCATGGCAGTTGACGCGCACACGTCCTTGTTTATCAGTTATGGCCTTATCAGAGTTGTACTCATACTGCCAGAAGGAGCCGCCGAAAATAGCTGCCTCATTGACATTGACCACACCTACTCCTATACAGCCAAGCTGGGCATCGCCGCCACCTACAATAACTTTTGTACCTTCGGCAAGACCAGAGTCGGCAGCACCTTTGGCATTGACGCTTGCAATATATTCGCCACACTCAATGGTTGCAGGGAAAATATCATCACGCAATCCGCACTTTCTGGCAATGGATGGATCAAAGGCACGGGAGTTTAAGTCAAACAGACCTGAGGTGGAGCCGTTTGAAGGATCAACGGCAAGAGCGCCTGTAAGTTTTAAAATCAGCCAGTCATTGAACATGCCGACATATTTGATTTTCTCATAAACATCAGGCTGCTTGTTTTTAACCCATAAAATACGTGGCAGAGCATTGAGCGCAAAGGTCTGTCCTGATTTGGCATAAAGCTCCATTTCAAGACTTGGATCTATCTTAAATAGCTCAAGCACCTCATCATTGGCTCTGGCATCAACATTGGCGCAGGCCCAGATTTCATTGTAGTTCTCATCATAAAGAACTATACCCTCACGCATGCAGGTGGTGGAGACACCTGCAATCTCATGTGGATCAATTCCAGCTTTGGCAATGGCACCCTTTATACATTTACATGCAAGATCCCAGTTAAATTTCCAGTCAAAATCCATAGAGCCAGGGTAACGTGGATCTTCTTTGTGAAACCACTCAGCTTGCTCACAGGCAATCTGTGTGCCGTCAAGCGCAAAGATTACCGCTCTTATTGAGCCTGTTCCTGCATCAATAGCCAAAAGATATTTACTCATGTTAACTCCTTATAAAAGGTCCTTTGCAGTCTGCTCGTCTGTAATCAGAATTCGGACAAAACCTGCCAAAAGGGCTGCTCTTATGATTTCAACTTTGTCAGGGCCACCTGCAACACCTACGGTTACAGCTCTCTCTTTTAATTCATTTAGCGGTGTGGAGATAAGACGTCTGTCAAGCTCGGCATCAACTATCTCACCGTATGCATTGATAAAATGTCCAAGAATATCTCCGACAGCACCAATGCGCTTTAAATAGATAAATTCGTTATAGTCAAAAAGACCATTGTTGATAACTGTGGCACCCTCATTAAGTCCGCCTAAACCAAATACTGTCATGGATGAAGTTTTGCCCATCTTGTTAATCCACACAGCATCAGGATGTTTCATCAGTTCATCTTTTAAGGTACTGCTTGAAACGAGCAGTGGGGCCGGATACAGATACAGTTTGGCTTTGAAAATATCGCTTCTGGTATTTGGCAGATAGCAGTTGACACCGCCTGTAAGAGAAATGGCAGACCAGGAGCTCTGAGATCCAGCGGCCAGGGCATTTACTGTATAGGATACTGTATTGCCATAGCCTATTGATATTACAGAATCACTCTGCAGACGCATATTAAGCCAGTTACTTGCAGCAAGGCCTATAATTTCATTAATGCTCTTAGAGTCTTTGGGGGTAGGGACAATAAAGGCATCGTCAAGCTTGTATTTATCTGAAATAGATATTTCAAGATCGCTGTGCGACTCTTTGGTTTTATTGATGGTAAAAGTAACAGTGTTAAGCTCTCGTGCTTCCTGCATAAGGCTTACCACTTTTAGTCTTGATATAGAAAAGCGCTTTGCTATCTGTTCCTGAGTTAGGTTCTCAATATAGTAGCACCAACAAATCTTCTCTATCAGATTACGATGTGAGTTTTGTGCACCCATAAAACCATTGCCAATAATATACATTGTGTTACTTTTAGAATATATGCACAAAAGTTTAGTATATGAACAGATGTATTTCAACTTTAAATAGTGAATATTTTTTTATTTTTTAAAAATGAGATCAATGTCAAAACTAGCTTTTGGAAAAAGCGATAAAAAGTCTTATATTATATTTATATTAAAAAGTTGTTAGTATTAACTTTTGTAAGGGAAGGTTACTAATGAGCAGTAAGTTACTAGAGGCACAAAACATTTATAAAAGCTTTGGCCTCAATCAGGTACTCAAAGGAATATCCCTGTCTGTTGATTCTGGAGAGGTTCTGGCTATCATTGGAGGCAATGGTGCCGGCAAATCCACATTAATGAAAATCTTCATGGGTATATATCAGCAGGACACAGGAGATTTTTTAATCAACGGCACCAAGATAGCAGGTGGCAACTCACCTACAAAGGCTATGAAGTTAGGAATTTACATGGTTCCACAGGAGCCTTTGATTTTCCCTCATATGTCAATTCTTGACAACATTCTTATAGGTTTTGAAGGCAAACGCTCAGATCTTGTTAAAAAGTTAAAGGATGTATATGAGCAGATTGAATGCAAGATAGATTTAAATCGTCTTGGCATGTCTTTATCTATTGCCGAACAGCAGATGGTTGAGCTCATGCGTGGTCTGATGCGTGAGAGCAAAGTCCTGATCCTTGACGAGCCAACATCAGCTTTAACTTTTGATGAGGTAAACACCTTATATAGAATAGTGCGCGATCTTAAAGCCAAGGGTATTGGTATTATCTATATTACCCACCGTATGGCCGAGGTTTTTGAGCTTGCCACATCTATTGCCATTATGTCAGATGGCAAAATCACACTGCACGGTCCAACCTCAGAGTTTACCCGTGAGATGCTGGTACAGGCTCTGTTGCCTAAAAACACAGAAAAGACACCTAAAAAAGAGGTTGGTGCTCTTGAAAAGAAAATTATTGATGCCATGCCTGTGCTTGAACTTGAGAATTTCTCTGGCTATGGCTTTAAGGATATTTCATTTAATGTCTATCAGGGCGAGGTGCTTGGTATTGCAGGTGTAGTAGGTGCAGGTCGTACTGAACTTGCCATGACTATCTTTGGCAAGGAACAGCCATTGGGCGGCACTGTAAAACTGTTAAAACACGATATCACAGGTCTATCCACACCTGAGGTTATCAAGGCCGGTATCAACTATGTGCCAGAGGACAGACGTCTAAACGGTCTGTTCTCAATTGCATCAGTTGCTGCCAATACTACATCGGCACTGCTCAATTACAAATTGACCGGCAACACTCTGTTAAAGACAGATGTTGAGAACAATATTACAGACAAATACATCAAGGATTTTCGTATCAAGGTCACCTCACGCTATCAGGAGGCAGGTTCATTATCAGGAGGCAATCAGCAGAAGATTGTTATTGCAAGAGCCTTGTCAACCATGCCAAAGCTTGTGATTCTTGACGAACCTACCCGTGGTATTGACGCTGGTGCCCGCGGTGATGTGTACAGCATTATTGAGGAGTTAAAGAGCAAGGGTGTATCTATTGTTCTTATCTCATCAGATATGGAAGAGATTATTGAGCTTGCCGACAGAGCCATTGTTTTCTGCCGCGGCCGTATTTCAGCTGAACTTCCAAAAGAAAGAATCAATCAGCAGGAGCTGACTTCAGCCTCCTTTGGTATTGTCAACAACGACAGTCAGGTTAAGGAGTAGTACATGCTAGTATCACTGTTAAAACGTTATGAGATAAAGGCTCTTGGCTTTTTAATCGCCATGTTCTTAGGTGTGGGTCTTGTAAACCCATCCTTCCTCTCAGCCGAGTCCATAACCAATTCATTTAATGACTCTGTTGTATTTACACTGCTTGCGGTCGGTGCCGCCTTTGTAATTTTAACAGGTGAGATTGACGTATCAGTAGGTGCAGTTTTAGGTCTTTCATCTGCTGTGGGCGCTTCTGTGTTGCGCGACGGCGGCTCCGTGTTTGAGGCCATGTTCTATGCTCTGAGCACTGGTGCCTTTGTTGGTTTTATCAATGGTGTAGGTGTTGCCGTACTTAAAGTGCCTTCACTTATCTTTACCCTTGGTACCTACGGTGTGGCTCGCGGTGCCATCTATGTATATACAGGCGGTGCCTGGGTTGAGAATCTTCCTGCTGCCTTCAAGGCTGCATCTCATGCCAATATTGCAGGCTATCTGACTGTTTATTACGCACTTGTGGCTTTACTGGTTATAGCTGTACAGTTGCTTTTATCCTATACAAGAAAAGGACGCAACTTTATAGCTGTAGGTGACAATGCCATGGGCGCTCAGCTTGTGGGTATTTCTGTGGTACAGACAAAAATCTGGGCATTTGTACTCTCAGGTTTATTTGCCTCACTTGCAGGTATGATTTTCGCCTCACGAATCGGCTTTATTACACCAATGGCCGGTAATGCCTATGAAATGAAGGCCATTGCCGCATGTGTACTTGGTGGTATATCCCTCTCAGGAGGTTTAGGTACAGTAATTGGTGCTGCCATAGGCGCTGTAATCATGACCTCAATGACAAGAATTTTAGTATTCCTTGGCTTCTCTTCAAATTATGACAACACCATTACCGGCATTATTCTGATTGCTATTGTGGTTGTAAACACTGTGCTGCAGAACAGAGCCATTGTTAAAAACCGTCATGAGATCAGCCTTAAGAGAATCGCTCAGAGCGTAGGTGGAGGTAATTAAAATGAGACGCTGGGAATTAGCCTTATTTGCGCTGCTAGTTATTGAGATTGCAATATTTGCAACTGCAAATCCAAAATTTTTAATGCCGCGTGTTATCTTCGGATCAATTAACGACATTATTCCAATCTGTATTATTTCACTGTTTGTGACCATGGTTATGATCACAGCCGGCATTGATATTCAGGCTGGTGCCATTGTTGGTCTGTCATCCATTATTCTTGGTGTGATGTGGCAGGATATGGGCATGAATATATGGATGGCAAGTCTGTGTGCCATACTTATAGCAGCTCTGTGTGGTCTGGCAACAGGATATATTGTGGCCTATTATCAGGTACAGCCTATGGTTGTAACCTTAGGAGGCAGCTTCCTCTTTACAGGTCTGGCTCTGCTTGTGTCAACTATGTCAGCTACAGAAAGCTACAAGGGTATCAGTGGTTTTCCAGACAGTTTTGGCGCCCTGGCCTCATACAGATTGTTTAATATGATTCCTCTGCAGGTCATTATCTTTTTGGTACTGGCTGTTATTGCCTACTACATCCTGCACCGAACCAAATATGGAAGAACAATATTCTTAATTGGTATTAATCAGAAAGCAGCTGAATTTTCAGGCATTAATACACGCCGTATCATTATGTCCACCTATGTGCTGACAGCTATGTCTGCAGCCATTGCCGGAATTATACTTACCTCATATCTTGGTACAGCAAAAAGTGATCTAGGTGCAACCTTGACACTTCCTATAATTACAGCTGTGGTTTTAGGTGGTACATTAATGACAGGTGGCAAGGGCAGTATTATAGGAACAGCTCTGGCTGCTGTAATTATCGGCGTACTCAAATTCGGCCTGCCTTTATGTTTTGGCGTGAACATGCAGTATCTTGATATACCTGTAGGCCTGCTACTTTTAGTGGTGGTCTGCGCCAGAGCTGTAAGTCAGCGTCCTGAGGTAGTGGCTTTCATGCACAGACTGGTGCATAGAAATAAAGCCTAAGAGTTGTGCTGTATAGAATTTAATTTATTTACCCATAGGAGGGTTTGTATATGAATAGTTCAAAGTGGTTTAAAACTTCACTTTTAGCAGGTGCTCTGGCAATGTGTTGCGCTTCATCAGCTTTTGCAGCTGAGAGCGTTGAAGGCAAGACTGTTGCCTTTGTACCAAAGCTCACAGGTAATGCCTTCTTTGAGTCAGCTAATGCCGGCGCTCAGAAGTATGCCAAGGAGTGGGGTTTTACCGTTGAATATATGGGCAGTCCAAATGCCTCCGTTGCCGACGAGGTTAATGTTATCAACCAGGCAGTAGCCCGCGGTGTTGATGCTGTATGTGTATCTTCAGTTGATGCCACAGGTCTTAACAAGGTGTTAAAGGATGCAGCCCGTGACGGCGTTACTGTTGTAACCTGGGACTCAGACGTATCTGAGGACAGCCGTACTTTAATGGTGTCACAGGGTACTCCAGATATTTTGGGCAAGATGTTAGTTGACATGGCTGTTGATTCACTCAAGAACAGAGGTGTTGATCCAAAGGCCAAGGCTGTTAAGTATGCATGGCACTACTCACAGGCAACTGTAGCTGATCAGAACTCATGGCAGGTTGAAGGTGAGAAGTACATCAAGGCCACTTATCCAAACTGGGTAAATGTTGCTCCAGATAACTACTACTCAGAGCAGGATGCTGAGAAGGCCGTATCAATCGGTGCATCAGTACTTGAGGCACATCCTGATATCGATGTAATTATCTGCAACGACTCAACTGCTCTTCCAGGTCAGTTAACTGCCGCTCAGAACAAGGGTCTTGATAAGAGCAAGATCTCAATCACAGGCTTTGCCTCACCTATGTCAATCAAGAACTTTGCTAAGGCTGACATCATTGATCAGTGGGGCCTCTGGGACTGCGGTATTCAGGGCGCTATGGGTACATACCTTGCAGCCTACATTGCAGCTGGCAATGAGGTAAAGGTTGGCGACACCATCGACATTCCACAGATTGGTTCAGTTAAAGTACTGCCTAATGATTCATTAGTTCCAGGCGCCAAGACTGCTGAGGTTAACAACGGTGTTGTACTGCTCCCTGAGAGATTGGTATTCACCAAGGAAAATGTAGACAACTACAACTTCTAATTTTTATTTATCAAAGCAGATAGTGCCAGGATCTGGCACTATCATTAACAGGAGAAAAACATGGCAGATTTAGACGGTTTAAAAGTAGAGCACGATTATCACGTTGATGTTCCTTTTGCCAATAATAAAGGTTTTTATGTAAAAGGTGCCAATGCTCTTGACTGGGGTATGAAGAAGCATCTGGCCAATATATTCTGTCCTAAGAGCGGCAATACAGTTATGTTTGCCTTTGATCATGGCTATTTCATGGGCTCAGTCTCAGGACTTGAGCGCCTTGATCTGACCTTACCTCCTCTTATGCCATATATTGATGTACTCATGGGTACCCGCGGCGCATTAAGAACCTGTGTTGATCCTTCATGCCGCAAGGCTATTGCCTTAAGAGCCACCTCAGGTTCATCCATGGTTCAGGATGATCTTTCACAGGAAGTGCTGGCAGTTGATATGGAAGATTGTGTACGCATGAATGCTGACTGTATCGCTATTCAGACCTTCGTAGGAGCTGATGGTCAGTTATCATCATTAGATAATCTGTCACGTGCTGTAAATTTAGGCCAGAGATTCTCTGTACCTGTTCTTGGTGTGGTTGCTGTTGGCAAGCAGATGGAAAGAACAGACAGATTCTTCAAGCTTGCAACCAGAATGCTTGCCGAGCTTGGTGCCAATCTCGTTAAAACATATTACTGCGACAACTTTGAAGAGGTTGTAGCTGCATGTCCGGTACCTATTGTTGTTGCCGGCGGTAAGAAATTATCAGAGCAGGATGCTCTGACTTTAGCCTACAACTCAATCAAGGGCGGTGCCAAAGGCGTGGATATGGGTAGAAACATATTCCAGTCACTCCACCCTGTAGAGATGATTCAGGCTGTACGCAAGGTTGTACACGAAGGCTTTACTGATAAGGAAGCTTTTGAATTCTATACAGATCTTATCAACAAATAATTTCTGTTAAGGTAAGTTTTAAAAGGGCACTCTGGTGCCCTTTTTGCATTTGTGCGCGAGGCATGCACACTTTCCAATGGGTGAAAGTCCCTAGACCGGTAGCAGAGACAAGGTCAAAGCCGAACGCTAGACGGACACCGTGAGGTGTTGGTCGGAGGGAGCGGGCTAGCATAACTCAACGAGCTGACGAATAAAAATCAGATCAGGCATCAATTCGTAGGTGATTTTGCAATACAAGAAGTAGCCTAAATTCTGCCGTAAATTTTGGTGTATATCCTGCGGTGATAAGTTAAAGGAAGATATAGCTTACCCTTGGAGGTCTGTATGGTGAAAGCCATGCAGAAGTTGTATGAGGCCATAGTATGTCGTGAGTATCGACGAAGGGCTAAAGCATCAAATATGTCAAATGAAGTAGAACCCAATCTAGTTGAAATCTGAAAACACGGACACCACGAAGCGGAAGTAGCCTTAGTAATGGCAAGATAAGCTGGTGGAGACTAGCTAGGCAGGGATATAGCAACAAAGTAGCAGAAGGACATGGTAACTTTAGAGCAAATACTTTTCGTATGAGAACATGCTGAATGCCTGTAAAGCTGTAATCAGAAATAAAGGATCAGCAGGTATAGACGGGGTCAAATGCCAAGATCTTGTTAAATGGTTTTACGACCATCCATACATTGTCTCAAAGTCCATAGAGGATGGCTCGTTCAAGCCGTCACCAATAAAAAGGGTGTACATACCTAAAGACAATGGGGAAAAACGCCCACTAGGCATATCAACGACTGTTGATCGTACTGTGCAAAACGCCATAGCAAATAAGCTCATAGAGCTATATGACCCGAAATTCTCGGACAGTAGCTTTGGCTTTAGGCCGGGGCGTGGATGTCACGGTGCAGTAAACAGAGTTCTCCAATACGCCAATGAAGGCTACATCTATGTGTAGACATGGATTTGGCAAAGTTCTTTGATACAGTAAATCACAGTAAACTATTGCAGGTCCTATCCAACGAGATAAAGGACGGAAGGGTAATATCGCTAATTCACCGCTATCTGAGGGTGAAAATAATAGACGGAAACAAAGCAATCAAGAACAAAGTCGGACTCCACCTGGGCAACAATTTCTCACCGGTCTGTGCAAACATCCTCCTAAACGAACTCGACCAAGAGCTTGAAAAGAGGGGCGTCAAATTTGTAAGATATGCTGATGACTGCATGTTGTTTGCCAAGAGCGAGAGGGCTGCTAGGAGAATACTAGAAAGCACAACTAGGTTCATAGAGAAGAAACTCTTCCTAAAAGCAAACCTGGATAAAACTAGCGTTGGAAAGCTTGGTTATGACACAAAATTCCTAGGCTTTGAATTTCGCAATACAAAAGACGGATGGACCACTGTGCTTCACAAGAAGAGCAGAAAGAAATTCGTGGAAAAGATGCGGACTATCCTCACTAGGAGGTGCCCCAAAGGAATCGAGAAGACACGCAACACCTACAATACCTTTTTGAGAGGCTGGTATCAGTACTTTAAACCTTGCATTAGTAAGTCCACTATGAAAACCGAAGAGCAATGGATAAGAAGGAGAATACGTCAGATACTCATTGTGGCATGGAAAAGGAACTACACATGCTACAAGAACCTGTTAGGGTACACTAAAGGTAAACAAGAGGAGCACTGTCGTATGGTAGCTTTCTCCCACCTAGGCAAATGGGCAAAGGCGAAGCACTCTAATTATATACTGACAAACAAGCTCCTACATAGGGAGCTTGGATGGCAGTGTGTCGCTGACCTTGTAGAGGGATATACAGTACAAGATCAGTATTTTGTTTAATGGGAAAGCCCACTGCTATGAAGTGGCACGGTGGGTTTGACGAGAGGGGCGAAAGGGCCTAAAGCCTTTCCCCCTACTCTACTTTGTAGTAGCGCCAATTCTTATTTCCACATAAAGAGACTTTAGATAAGACAGGAGATGTAATGCACTAAAAGCTGTCTGTCTGTAATGTAGAGTCTTATGTCATAGTGATATATATCCTGAGACACCCTGAGGTGATGATACTAAAGAGGTAGGCAGCACATTATGTCTGTATATGTACTATAAAGATAATATAAGGCCTTACCTTATAGGATGAAACATAATATGCACTGCAATAAAAAAGGCCATGAACATGTCATAGCCTTGCTTAGTATCAATTAATCTTGAGCGTCTCTCCGTTATCAAGATTCTTAATCTTGACATCAAGCTGATTGAAAGGAATTTCAATGTTTTCTTTGGCAAAACGTAGCAGAGTCTGAGTGCTCAGATAATCATAAGTACCCTTTCTGTCTGCAATCTGGTTTACAAAGACCTCACACATAATGCTTACGCAGCTTGCATCAAGGCTCTTGACATAGATGCGAGGAGGCTTGTCTGTTGCAAGCGTTCGACAGCTTTTAACAATCTGTGTCAGGATCTGCTTGGCCCGTACCACATCAGCATCGTAGGCCACACCTACCATAAACTCAAGCATGGTTACAGTGTTGGTCAGAGACCAGTTGGTCAGTGCAGAGGTAATAAACTCACGGTTTGGAATTACTACCTCTTTGTTATCAAATGAAATAATGGTGGTGGCACGTATTCTGATACGGTTTACTGTTCCAGACAGACCATTTAGAGTAATGATGTCGCCTACACGGATCTGTCTTTCAAAGAGAATGATAAGACCTGATACAAAGTTGGCGAAGATCTCCTGCAGGCCAAAACCAAGACCCACAGATAAAGCAGCCACCAGCCACTGCAGATTATCCCAGCTGATGCCAAGGGCACTTGCGGCAAAGATAATACCTAAAGCTGTAATCAGATACGAGGTAATAATCTTTACTGTATAGCTTGTGCTCTTATGCCCTATGGAGAATTTGAGCATAAACAGACGCTCAAGCAGAGGCGGCAGGTTTCTGTTAAGAATTACCGAGACTATAAGGATGATTATAGCTGCAGTAAGATCTGCAAGAGTCAGTGAAATAGTAACAATCTCCTTGCCATCAACCACAGACTTTGAGGTCCACAGTGATATGGTATCAAGGAAACTTAATACGCCGGCCAAATCACTCCACTGCAGATACAGAAGACATGCAGTACCAACGAGTAGGAATATATTTATAAGTTTAAAGGCCTTGGTATTGATAAGCTCAAAGCGTAGCTGTTCAATTTTATTGGTCTTGTGACGCAGTGTTGACAGATCCGGTAGTCTGCCTTTGATATTTTTGCTGTTGCGGCGTGACTCCTCTTCAGTTTTGTTCTTTTCTAAAAGCTGCTTTATCTTTGAGGTGCGCAAAAGTTTGATTTCAGCTACATATAGCTCACGGCGTATGAGATTTGATACCAGCACATAGAGCATACATATATAAAATGTATAGGCAAAGCGATTAATCAGTTTGATGGCCGTATAGTAGTAGCCAAGTGAGAGCATTATGATTAAAGACAGAGGTACGGTAATGGCAAAGATGGACTGTACCCAGTCTTTAAACTGCAGATCCTCATTTTCAAACTTGGTCTTTAATGTCTTTAAAATAATATAGGTCAGATACAGACAGGAGCTGTACACAATCAAAAAGCCAAAGATATCAGCCGAAATTTTTATAGGCTCAATCTCTCTGATATTGGCAATGGTCAATACAGGAATAACTGCAAACCAGACTTTATCAATAAAGGCCCTTTGCATGACAACTTTATCAGGCGGTGTACTAAAGTGTCTTTGCGACAGAGAGTTGGTGCGCAGTATTTCAAGGAAGAACAGGAACACCACAACGTGCAGAGCCAGCATGCCCATGACGCGATAGTGTGATGTAGGATTTTCAAGGGCTGTATAGATAATAAGCGAGCCTATGATAATAATCAGCACTGCCTTTGGAATAATTAAAATAAATTTATTAAACAGGGCAATAGGAGTGACAAGATAGCCGTCTGTGGCCTTGTCAAGACGCATGGCAAGTTTATTGTCTATTCTGACTATATAGCGGCGGATAAAGGATATAAAGCCGCCAAGCAGCAGCAAAGGAATAACTACAGGTAGCAGTATATTGTCAGCATTGCTGATAAAACCATCTGAAAACAGCGTAGTCTTGATAGAAAGCAGCTGCAGTTTTATGGTTGTAGGCAAAGATACGATAAAGTCTCTGCCAAGAGGCAGATTTGAGGCCAGCCAGAACAAATGATCATTGATGAGGGCTGATACCTTGTTTTTTATATCTATGTACTCATTGTAGTTGAGCTTTAATTTGATAGCCAGAGTCTGTGCCTCTGACAGGCCCTGATAGAGCTGATCATAAAGCACACGTCTTTGACGCACTATACTCTCAATCTCTGTCTTGTGATCTTTAAGAGTAGGGTTTTCCTTGATGACATTATCTACATAGGAATTAATGTCAAAAATATTGTCTCTGAAGTTTCTAAGATCATACATCCAGATATTGAGATTAGGTATGAGCTCATCAAGATTGAATGATATCTGAACAGACGGAATCTCACTTTGCTGACGGTTTAAAAGACGCGAGAGAATAAGTGAGCCGTCAAGCTGATTGAGCTGTTCATTGAGGTTTTTCTCAATCTGTTTGACAGAGGCCAGGGCATTTTCCACATCAAGAAATTCCTGACGCATTCTGACATTGTCCTTAAGGCGGTTGTCAATGTAGTTGATAAGAGCCTTGTTTCTGTCAAACTGTGCCTTAAGGGCAGGAATGGACAGCAGCTCTTCATTTGCAGTTGGTGATTCATTGATAAGATTATCAGATATTATCTCATTCTGCCTGGTCTGCAGTGAGCGTATGTAATCTGTCAGATATTTATTTTCCAAAGACAGAATCTTGATTCTGTAATTTGATACATCCTGCAGCTGTGTTCTGTAGTTTAACTGCTTTTGTAAAAAGAGATTTTCAGCCTCAAAGTAGACTATTTTGGTTCTGACAAGCTGTATTTCATACTTGGACAGAGGCTTGGTCTCTGTAAGCTTCATATTGAGAGCATTTAGCTCATTTGTATTCTGAGTAATGATATCCTGGGCTTTATTTGGCAGTGACTGATAGTTTACATATTCACTGTTGGCCTGGTTGAGATTTTCCTGAACCTGCTTTTGACGGCCTGTAAGTTTATTAAGCTCCTCTGTTATCTCCTTTTCGGTAAGGTCTGAAACAGATGGGGGCTCTTTTGAGTACTGTTCATTGGCCTTGCCAAGCAGTTTCTCATATTTTTTAATCTGATTTGGCAGGTTTTCTATGGAGTCTGAAAAGCTTTTTTCATTCTCATGCAGAGTTATAAGCTTGTCATAATAGCTGTCAGTCTGTCTTAGAGTATTTATCTGCGACTGCTTGGCCTCATCAGACAGTGCTCCTTGTGAGTTTATCTCTTCAATATACTGCTCAATCTTTTTGCGCTCGTGTTCAAGGGCTGTCACATTCAGCGAGGTGTGGCTTAAAGGGTCTGTTACCTCATCATTTGCAATGACATCAAGCTGCTGTGTACTGCTTGTGATATTTTCTGTAGCGTTTGCCTGTGCACACAATACAGTGGCAAAAATGGCAAAACATAAAAAGCGCAGACTGTTGAGCATAGTTTTCCTAAAAATCATGATATATTAAGGCTATATCGTCTTTTATATAATAAATGCTGGTAAGAATAAAGAAAAATACAGTATAAAGATGAAATTAAATCTTAGTTTTATCACAACTGAGGCTTTTTCTGTAAAGACGATGAAAGACTCAGGCTGAAAAGAGATGTAACTGCCGTATCAGGTATGTTTTAAAAAGATAAACCTTCGTTTAAGAAACAATGGAATTGAGAGTGTAAATAAAGGCAGGCTTAAGTCTATACATTTATAAAAATTAAGTGTATAATTTTGCACGGGCGAAAAGTCCTGTAGAGATTACATACGGCAAGCCTCTCTTTAAAAGCTAAGATCAAAGATAAAGTTACCCTGTCAAAGCCTAATATAAGACGAGCTGCTCTCTGGGTTTTACATTTTATGTGAAGTGCATATATTTTATTGCATTTTATGTAAATTATATGTAAAATACGCCTCCATTATTGCCCTTAATGGGCTTACTGTTTATGAATTTTTTTAACGCGGGAGCAAACAGCATCCTGCAGTTAACCGGAGTTTGAGCTATGTACGCGGTTATATTTTGCGGCGGTAAACAGCACAAGGTCTCCGAGGGCGACGTGCTAAGCGTTGAGCTCCTCGATGCTGAAGCTGGCAGCACCATTGAATTAGACAAAGTTTTATTACTTTCAGATGGCACTAACATCAAGGTTGGCGCTCCTTACGTTGAAGGTGCAAAGGTTACTGCTGAGGTTTTAGGCGTTCACGGTGGCGAGAAGATTAAGATTGTTAAATTCCGTCGTCGTAAGCACCATCAGAAGGTTACTGGCCACCGTCAGTGGTACACAGATTTAAAGATTACCGGTATTGCCGGTTAGGAGTTAGGAATAAATGGCACACAAAAAAGCTGGCGGTTCCGTTCGTAACGGCCGCGATTCCCAGGCTCAGCGTTTAGGTGTAAAGCGTTACGCTGGTGAGTTAGTTTCAGCTGGCAGCATCATCGTTCGTCAGCGCGGTACCCACTTCCACCCAGGTGAGAACGTAGGTATCGGCCGTGATGATACCTTATTTGCCAAGAAGACTGGCAAGGTTCAGTTTGTAACTCGTGGTCCTAAGGGCCGTAAGTTTGTACAGATCGTTGAAGAGCAGGTTGCTTAATTCAGCTTGATTTGTAAAAAGGCCCCGCATCAGCGGGGTTTTTTATTCATAAAAACCTCTTTCCCTTATATTTTCTATATACTAGACATATATCTTCTTTAAGCTAAAAAGTTCAGTCCCCTGGAGGTATAAAAGTGAAATTCGTAGATGAAGCCACAATCCGAGTAGAGGCTGGAGACGGCGGTAACGGCTGTGTCAGCTTTCGCCGTGAAAAATATATCCCACGCGGAGGCCCAGACGGTGGCGACGGTGGTGATGGCGGTCATGTCTATTTCAAGGCTGACAATAATTTAAATACACTTGTTGACTACAAATTCACCAAATTCTATAAGGCAGGACGTGGCGAAAACGGCTCATCTGCCGACTGCACAGGTGCCCGTGGCGAGGATATTATTCTCAAGGTTCCTGTAGGTACCCGTGTCTCTGATGTACAGACAGGTGAGGTGCTTGGCGATTTAAGAGTGGAAGGCGAGATGCTGTGTGTGGCACGTGGTGGCCGTCATGGCTATGGCAATACACATTTTAAAAGCTCAACCAACAGAGCTCCACGTCAGAAAACCAATGGCACTCCAGGCGAGAAGAGAGTACTTGAGCTAGAGTTGCTGCTTGTTGCCGATGTTGGTCTTTTAGGTATGCCAAATGCCGGCAAATCAACATTTATCAGATCAGTATCAGCTGCAAGACCTAAGGTTGCAGATTATCCTTTTACCACACTTATTCCAAATCTTGGTGTGGTCAAGAGCACTGATGGTAAAAGCTTTGTTATTGCCGATGTGCCAGGTCTGATTGAAGGTGCCTCAGATGGTGCCGGTCTTGGTCATCGTTTCCTGCGCCATTTAGAGCGCTGTCGAGTGCTTTTGCATCTTGTTGATATTCTGCCTGTAGATGGCTCATCTCCTGCAAGAAATGCTCAGATTATTGAGTCTGAATTAAAAGAATATGCTCATGATCTGTATGAAAAGCCACGCTGGCTGGTGCTTAACAAGATAGATCTTGTAAACGAAGAAGAGGCCAAGAGTGTAGAGCAGGAGGTTATTGATGCCCTTGAGGTTAAACCTGAGCGCGTCTTTAGAATCTCGGCTCTTAACAAGAGCAATATCAATGAGCTTATCTTTGCTGTGCAGGATCTTGTAGATGAGATTAAACAGCGTGAACTTGACGCTCTTAACACCAAGGCAGATGTGGCCAGAGAGTCAGAAGAGTTCGTGTGGGCTGAGCCTACAGTTAAGCATGCTCCACCTGATGTTGTTGATGAGGACTATGAGCCTGAAGATGACGGCCCTGAATTTATCTACAGGAACTAGTAATGGCATCAGTTGAAATAGTAGTGGCTATAGCCAGGAATTTTGTTATTGGCAAAGATAAGAAAATTCCCTGGCATTTAAGCGACGATCTTAAGCATTTTAAGGCTGTAACTGTTCCTCATCCTATAGTGATGGGGCGCAGAACCTTTGAGTCTGTGGGCAGAGTATTGCCACAAAGAGAAAATGTGGTAGTAACCAGAGCTGCAGATCTTGGAGTGCATGATGAGCATCTGCATCTTGTCCCATCTTTACAGGCGGCCATTGAGCTCTTTAAAGACAGTGAAAAAATAATGATTACAGGTGGTTTTGCACTGTACAAAGAGGCTCTGGCATTGACTGATGTTATACATCTGACACGTATAAACAGAGATTTTGAAGGGGATACCTTCTTCCCTGATTTTTCACATTTAAATTTCAGACTTGAGAACAAGACTGAGCATTTTGCACCCGATCTTGAGTGCAGCTACAGTTTTGAAACCTGGGTAAGATAAATAATTAAGGCAGATTTCTCTGCCTTAAATTTTATGCATTTTTAATCTCAGAATAGCCTACAGATTTTACCGAGAAGATCCTGTCATCATCATAGCGCCAGGCAGAGAGTCTGTCGCCCCAGACACAACCAGTGTCCAAAGCTATAACATGCTCCTTTTGACATTTAGCTCCAAGGGCCGCCCAGTGTCCAAAGACAACTGTATACTGCTTGTTTTTGCCACGACCGATATCGCCCAGATCAAACCATGGATACAGCCCCTGATCTTTGACCTGTGAGGGGGCAATAGCCGAGTTTTTAAAATCAAGAGTACCTGCCGCATCGCAAAGGCGCATGCGGGTAAAGGCATTTAAAGTAAAGCGCCACAGCGCCAGACCCTGCATACCAGGAACATAGGCCTCAGGTGTGTTGCCATACATATTAAGTAAAAGGATCTGACGTTTTACATCATCTTTTAAAACAGCAGATAATTCCTTTGCGCGTCTTTTAGCATCGGCAAAGGACCAGAGAGGGTAAAGGCCTGCATGACATACAGCAAGCTGCTTTTGCTTGTCCACATGTAAAAAAGGCAGAGAGCAAAGATACTGTACATACTCATGACGGCGCTGTGAGTTGAGTAAAACCTCAAGATTATCTTTAGCACGCGACTTGACAATGCCTGCCTCTACTGCAAGAAAGTTTACATCGTGATTGCCCAGGGTGGCAGTGGCGTGATCGCCAAATGACATAATAAGATCGAGTGTTTTATCAGGATATGGTCCACGGCCTATAAGATCGCCGGTAAAGATAAGATAGTCTTTTTGAACATTGAATTCTATTTTGCACAATAGCTCTTTGAGCTCATTGTAGCAGCCATGCACGTCGCCTATACAATATGTTGCCATCTTGATTTAAATGCCTGATATTATTAGTGTATAAAAAAGATAAATTCAATTTTAAAGCATAGATGTATATTTGTGAATAATTACAAAAGAAAGAATAGGCCTTAGCTTGTTATAATAATGCTACTCTGATACGGAAATTTAACCATGCCTCTTATAAATAAAAGTTTTATTGCAGACAGGCTGATGCCGGCCATTGATATAGAGAAATTTATCTCACAGTATCTGCCTTTGAAAAAATCAGGAGCTCAGTCATTTACCTGCTGCTGCCCTTTCCATAAAGAAAAGTCACCATCATTTACTGTAACCCCGTCAAAGGGCATGTTCTACTGCTTTGGCTGTAAAGAGCATGGAACTGTGCTTGATTTTATAATGAAATATAAGAATTTAAACTTTGTGGAGGCGGTGCAGGAGGCAGCACAGTATGCAGGTTTGGAAGTAGTGTATGAAGAGGGCGGCAGTATAGACAAAGAACAGCTTGGTCGCTTTAATCTTTATTATGATCTCATGGATAAATGCGCCTCATTCTTTACCTCATGTCTGTATCAGAACCGCGAGGCTCTTGAGTATTTTGCCAAAAAAAGAGGTCTTAGCGAGGAGACTATAGTCAAAAGCAGGCTCGGTTTTGCTCCAAATTCCTATGAAAACTACTTTAAAGTCACGACAGGGGATAATGAGGCCTATACTAAGGCACTTGTAGAGCTTGGCATGCTCAAGTTATCAGAGAAGAACAATCAGCCTTTTCCTATGTTCAGAGGCAGAGTCATAATACCTATACTTGATATAAAAGGCAGGGTTATAAGCTTTGGAGGCAGAACACTTGGCGATGAAAAGCCAAAATATCTTAATACATCTGAAAGCCCAATCTTTAAAAAGAGAAAAGAGCTCTTTGGCCTGTATGAGGTGCTAAAGGCCCACAACAACAGACCATCACGTATAGTCATAGTCGAGGGCTATATGGATGTTATTGCCCTAAGACAGTATGGCCTTGATATTGCTGTAGCCTCACTTGGTACAGCCACTACAGAAAATCAGCTAAGACTGATGTTTCGCTACACTTCACAGGTTATATGTCTGTATGATGGTGACAATGCAGGACGCAAGGCTGCAGAGCATGCCTTTGAAACTATTACGCCTTTTATTGATGCCACTATGGATATGCGCTTTGCCTTTTTGCCTGCAGAACATGATCCTGACTCATTAGTCAGAGAAGGCGGAGCTGATGCTGTTAATGCCATTTTAGACAGCTCGCAGTCCTATCCTGAATTTTTAATCAAAAGTCAGCAGCAAAGATTTAATCTAAGCGATCCTTCGCAGATGGCGATTTTTCTAAACTCATGTATTGAGATTATTGGCAGAATTACAGATGATGTATTGTGCACTATCTGTATCAGACTTTTAGCCTCAACCCTTAATATTGAGCAGAGCGTGCTCTTTTCTATGTTAAAGCAGAAAAGTGTCCAGAAGCAGAATAATGCTTATACAAGGCAGGAGAGTGAAGTTAAAAAGGAGGATAGCAGGGATTTGCTCAACACTCCTATGCGCCGTCTTATTGCTTTTATTCTGCAGCAGCCTATGGTGGTACAGACTTATTATGAAAAATATCGTATCAGTGAGTTTGTATCCTTGTGCTCTAAGGCTAAAGTCAGAGGAGTAGGTGAGCTTGAATTTTATCTTTCATTAATTCACAGGGATAATGCTGTAAGTACGGCAGCCATTCTTGAGAGTGTCAGAGAGACAAAACGTGAAAGAACAGTAAGAGCTTTAGTTGATGTGTTATTTATACCTAAAAAATCAGATGGCTCTGAATTATCAATTGAAGACAGAGCCGAGCTGTTTTTCAAGCTTATTGCTCAGACTCTCTATGGGGCATTATCTGACAGAGTTGAGAGTTTAAAGCTTATGGGCAATAACATAAGTCAAAAGCAGTTAGAGGAGATGTTTGCACTAAACAAGATTATTAACAGGCGCTACAATTAGCCAAATAGCCTTGCTATGCCCTTATATACAGAAGAGCCTTGTATTTAAGTAAAATAATCTCTTTACTCACATAGGCTCTTTATGTATAATACGTGCACACCAAATATGTGGCCCATTAGCTCAGTTGGTTAGAGCAAACGACTCATAATCGTTGGGTCTCCCGTTCGAGCCGGGAATGGGCCACCACTTCTCAACCACAATCCCTTGATTATGATTTTTAAAAGACCCTAAGATCGCACACCAAACATACCGAGAATCAATCTTAATTTCATGACCAGAAGCCGGCCGCCGGACGCGACCAGATCTTCTTTTTTTATCTATCGTTTAAAGCTAAAACCCTCTTCTTTGGCATATGCTGCACGTGTCAGCGTATCTAATGGCTCAATGCCAAATGAGCGTATTAACTCAGACTGCCTTTTTAATATTCCTCCAGAGAATATTATAGATCCATTTTCTTTATCAATAGTGGCCTCTATAGCCTCCAGAGAGCGCAGTGTGCCTCTAAATGAGTTATGACAAAGCTTTACAGGATGCAGATTGTTTTTAATCTGCTCTTTATTAAAGACTTTATTAGCCTCGAGCATTTGTCTTTGCACCTCTGATGCAAGAGACAGTATGAATACTTTGGCATTTACTGTCTTATCGGTGGAGGCATTGAGTGTAGAGCCTCCAAGCTCGCCTTTAATGATACTATAGCCCACCTCTACATTATTTCTCTGCGCATATATTTCATTTGCCTCAATAACATTATCCACACAGTCAGAAACCAGAACTCTGGTGGCTATTTGTCTGCATAGCCTTGATATGGCATAGTATCTTGGGTAATAGCGTTGTTGAGGCTGCTCCTTTTTGTCAAAAGAGGAGTCAGTGTCTGCAACCTCATCACTATATTGAAATAAATCAACGAGCTTGTCTTTTAAAAGATTGGTATGAGCGGCAGTAAGCTCAGATGGCTCTTTACCTGCAATAACCTCCTGCCAGTTGCTGGCTATATCATAGGCATCATTGAGCTCTTTGATTAAAACCCGATATTTATTCATGCTCTCTTCATATATCTCGCGGGAGAAAATAAAGTGTACATACAGATTTTTCTCTTTTTGCCTTACAGGCTTGTAAGACTCATTATTTTCTCTTGCCATTTTACTTAGAATCTTCTGTGTATAAGACCATGGGAGCTGTATAGTCTTTCCTGCAAGCAGTTTAGGAGCAGTGTCTGTAATATCTGCGCTACTGCTAAAAACCAGACCCCTGTCTCTTAGCAGATCGCGTGATATTGCATCTACCTGCTCTTTGATAAGTTTGCTCTTGGCTATATTACAGTTGCACACAAAGGATATATTATGCTCAAGCATGGCCGAGATATTGTTGATAGACCAGAATCCCCTGTCACAGACTAAAGATATATTGTCGCCGGCGCCTCTGTCCACAAGCTGCCTGCATACTGACTCCACAGTCAGCACATCTGTAATATTGCCTGCATATGTAACAGTGGAAAACAGCTCATGTGTGCTCTGGTCAACCAGTGTTATAAAATTAATAACCTTGTTGTCTGTACCGCTTTTAGATTTGCCGTACTGTGCCTTAGTCAGGCAGTTGCCGGCATTGTCTACGTTAGTACCATCAAGAGCCAGAAACTGCATGTGCTTATTGCCATTTTTCTTTTTATGATACTGAGTTTTAAATTTGGCAAACTCATTTATAACGCCGTTTTCATCTATGTATTTATACAGTCTCTGTATATGATCTTTATAAGAGTTTATATCTAAATCAAGAGCGTGCTCTCTGACAAAAGCCTCAATCTCATAAGATATAGATTTAATACCCTTGGACAGACAGGTCATTATCATGTATACCAGCAGGATGTATTTGTCATCAGGCATAATCTTTTTAAGGATATTAAATGATGGCATCTTATCCATAAAGGATTTGAGCAGATAATAATCGCCAAACTTACGAGCAGTGCCGCAGGTCTTGGGGGTAGCAGAGCCAGAATTTCTAGCAACAGAGGCCTTGGTGCGTATGCCAGGTTTAGATGGATTTGCTTTAATATCATCCAAAATATCCTGAGAGTCGGCTAGTTTTTGTTTTATTTCCTTGATTTCAGCTTCTGAGCGTCTTTCGTACTCAAACTTTCCCTGCCCCACACGTATAACCTTCCATGGAATAAACTCAGGATTTTCAGAGAGAAAGTTAATATTAAAAACACACTCACCAATACCATCTTTGCTTTTGATAGATCCAATCTGAGTTGGTGCCACACGGGTTGAATAGCCTTTTTCAGCATTCCATACAGATTTCCCCTGCAAGAGAGCATAGGCATAGGTTCTCTTGCTGGCAACAACGTTCTTGAAAACTGGGTGATTTTGATTCTTATCTTTACTGGCCATGATGTCCTCCTATTGGGTAAATCGTACCATAAAACAAGAAAAAAGTCAAGGCATTTAGAAAAATAATTCAAAAAAAATTTGATTGATAACAAGGAATTTTTGGTAGGATAAAGAAAAATAAAAAAAACTAGGTATTTTTAACCTGCGATCTCAGGGAAAAGAGCATAGCTGTATCTGTATATATTGTTGTTTGCAAAATAAACCCGAGTTTAACAGTATTAAAAATTTAAAAACGCTATAAACGGCATATAAATCGCCATCATAGCGTTTTTATTTTGTGAATCTCTTTATTGCGAATTATGCCTGAGCCATATAAGATTGAATCTTGCAGTTGTCAGCACCGACTAGTTGTTCATAGCCACCAAAAACCTTTAGGCTTCTTGCTACATCCTTTGCATTCATAGCTCCAATCAATGAAGCCAAATTGACAGATTTCAGAATAATATCTATATGACTTTGCCCATTTTTTAATTTATTAATATATCTATCAATAGGAGTAAGCATAGGATCAAGAGGATCTATCTTTGTGTTTTCAATAGAATAAATGTTGTCGTGACATTGGGCATTAGTAAAATATCCATCAATACCATTAGAGCTATGAGCTACTATATTGGCGTTTCTTAAAGCACTGCTTATTTCATCTACACTAAGTTTATTGCCACTTTCTTCAATCTTGATTTGTAATATGCGCAATAAGATCAAAGCCATAACACAAATTGTGATATGTCCTGAAATATGCTCTTTATTTCGCACAAACATAGGTCTTATTGAAAAATTGCTTTTCATTACTCTAAAGCAATCCTCAATACGCACAAGCTTTTTGTAAGAGCTCAGAATATCAGCATCATTAAGCTCTTCTTTTATATCTTCAGGTTTTTTATAAACCATAGCACTAAAGCCGGCAAGACGTCTGCGCTTTTTAATTAGCTCTTCCTTTAATCCCTTTGCTATATACAGGCTTTCTTTTTTACCCTGTGCACTGTCTGCATCTGTAACTTTTACCTGTACTATAGAACGCCAGCCAGAGCTACATACGGGGGCCATATCTTTTTGGTCCTCAACAGCTTTGCGCGCTTTGATAATATCACTCTCAAGTTGTGCTATATCTCTTTTTTTACGAGACTCACTAAAGGTAAAGACAATCTGACATTCTACTTTTTCCTTACGCTTTTTACCTGTTGATGGGTCGGTAATATAACCGCTCTTTACATATGGAAGTTTACGGTAGTACAGATTATTAGCTCCGTATGTATTTATTTCTTTATCAATATAATCAAGATTTTCATCAAATATATCGATAAAGCTTACATCAGAAGCTCGTATATTGGTATCCTGTGCACTGGTCTTAGTGTATGATTTAAGATCTAGCATCTGAGATTCAAGTTCACTGCTAAGCGCCGTAACCTTTTGAGCTACAATAAAACCAAGTTTGTGATCTAAAAGATTTAAAAGGTTACCAAGTGAGTTTAGCCCTCTATCTGCAACAACGACTGCTGTTTTAATGTCATATTTACTCTTCATCTGCTCAATAAGAACAGGTAAAGTCTTATACTCTGAGGTATTTCCTGCAAAAATTTCAAAATCAATTGGTATGCCTTTATCATCAATGACTAAAGCTACAGAAATTAGTGGTAAGTCAAACCTATGCTCCTTCGATAAACCATGCATACGTACAAGTTGCTCACCATCATCTATGGCTTCATTGAACTTGGTTGTAAAGGCATCACTAAATTCCTGAGAATTAATGTACTCCTCAAACTCCTTAAGTGACATACCATCATTAAGTTTTTGAGCCTTGATATAGTTGATTACCTTACGCTCTAAAAGCTGTTTATCATCATATGGTGACTCAAAATAGCAGTTGGTGCAGTCATAGAAGACCATGGTCATCGAGCGATTGAAATTATCACAGATACGATTGTGTATATGGATAAAAATTTCATCCTTAAACTTATGGGCAAAGTCCAAAGCCCTGTATAGGTCGTGCAAGCCTATATCCTTAAGAGGCGAACATAAAAACTTTGTTTGATGATTAAAGGCCTTAAACTGAGATTTTGGATCAACCACCTTTAGAAAAGTCAGATAAGATAACACAGCATTTACATCAAACTGTACTGAGCTTTTACTGTTCTGAATATAGTAAATATGACGCTTTAACGTCAGTACGTTATCCCATAAAGGTTTTAAAGCCCAAAGCCCATAGTTAAGACTTATGGATACGGTCTTTCTTTGTAAATCTGCCTGGGAAATATCAATGCCTTTAATATGTTTCTCAACTAGATCTGCCCTTTGCTCTCTATATTGTTGAATATTGTGCAAGAAGATCCGAAGAGTCGGAACATGAACTTGTATTTCAGTGCTCTATTTGCACCTAAACCTGCGGTCAATTTTTAGCTCCCCTCGATTTGAAGTTTTGTTTCAAATCATAGTAACAAAAACTAACATTTCCTCTCCTTCGTTCTTACATTGGCATCTTTGGTATCTTAGAGTCTCCAATTTTTAAAGGAGGCTTTATGCCAAGGATAAATTACATTGCAAAACATAAAAAGAAAATTGGTAGTGGAGGACAAATGGATCCAGATACCTTAAAGCGGGCTTTAATTAAAGCCCTGACTATGACGGCAGCACAGCTGGAGCATGAGGGGTTTTCTCATGGCACGGCACAGCGTCTGCGTCGTAAAGTTGCTGAGCTCAAGTTAACCCGAGAGTCTATTGGAGGTATGACCAGTAAAGAGCTTCATAAACTCTACTATAAAAAGACAAGGCCTGTACAAAGCAACAATAAAATTATGCCTGATATAGATTACCTACAAGACAAATATATCAAGTCGCATCTTGAGGCAAAGACACCGTCACAAAAGAAACTGGCTTTAACCAGGAAGTCAGTGATTGAACTTTATTACTTCAATGATCCAAAAAATAAAGAGCTCGTTGAGAGTGGAGAGAGTAGCTTCTTGTCTTTATCTCGTGTATGCCATATATGGCGGGAGCATGAAAAACAGATTAAGAAGCCTGTCTATATGAAAGAGCATGAAATGGCTGGTGAGGCTGAGTATGACTTTACAGGAGTTAGATTGCCCTATGTGGTTAACGGCGCCACCCACTATGCCACATTTATCGTGGCTGTACTTACCGGATCGCGCTATATCTTTGTCAAAGCTATTGCCAATCAGTCTCAACCTGTGGTGTGTGATGCCATAGCTGACAGCTTTAGATATTTTGGTGGCTGTCCCCATGTCATACGCATTGATAATTTCAAAGCAGCTGTTAAGAAGGCTGCTCGTTATCAGGGTCAGCTTACAGATGAGATGATTAATTTTAAAGAGTTTTTTAATATAGGGGTCTTTACCTGTCGCAGCGGACGGCCTAAAGACAAGGGCGCTGTCGAGGCTGCCGTAAAGTATGTTACCCGTTATGCTCTGTCTATTGCCAACAACCACGTAAAAGACGGCAATCCTTTCAGTTCATTAGATGAGATAAACTCTTTTATCGCGCCTCATATTGCCAGGATGAATGAATGCAAGGTAAGGGGCATGAAGAGCTCAAGAAAGGAGCTTTTTGATATTGAAAAAGGTTTATTGCAACAGCCTGCCTCATGGGATTACAGGTTCTTTGAAAGCTTCATTATAACAGTGTCTGAGACTGCCCGCTTTACTTTTGAAGATCATACATACGCAATACCATCTAAATGGATTGGACAGAAAGTCACAGTGCATACCACTAATCAGACAGTTAGTTTTTTAAGCCTTGATACTGTTATTGTAAGTTATAAAAGAATGGATGGCGTAAAAGGCCTGTCAGCCATCCATGGTGTTATTGAAAAACAACACCTTATATATGACATCTTTAGCATAAAAAATCAAGAAGATTTACTGTTGGAGTGGGCAGAAGCTATTGGGGAGCATGTTAAAAGCTGGTGTGATTTCCAGCTCACGCACTGCAAATATGGATATGCTGACAAAATAAGATATATACACAAATTCCTGACCATTGTTAAAGCCAATAAAGCTCACTACAGCATCTTTGATCGCTGCGTCAAAGAGCATATGTACAAAGGCTTTGACAGTATCATATGTTCTGAGCTTATAAAGATATGGGAGAGATATGAAAAGCCTGCCATATACAATTATGATGACGTCTACAATGACAAGACCTATATGGCCCTTGGTGAAGCTGTCATCTTAGGACATTGCGATCTCATGCTCTGGCCATTGCCTCAAAAAGAAATCACATCACAAACCTCATCTACGCAGGGTTCTGAGAACCAATCTAGGCCTAAAGAATTTTTAAATGGCCATGCTGTATACGATGAGCGCTTTGCTTATATAAAAAATCAACTTAGCTAGGAGTTAATTATGTCACTTACAAATATTCAATCTTTATTACGTGAGCTGGATATGAGGGGAGCTTTAGAGCAGTTTAATGCATATGTAAACAACCCTCAGGAGCTGGAGGCCACCAGCATTGATACCATTTTGACCAATATGCTCACAGCTGAGCAGAATACAAGAAATAAAAGACGTCAGGAGTCTTTAATTAAAGCTTCTAGACTGCCGGTAAAGGCAGAGCTTTGCATGATATTAAAAGATCTAGAACGCAGTGACCCTACATTTATCAATAAGATAGATAGCTTAAGCTCTCTTGAGTTTGTAGAAAAGTGCTACAACCTGACCATATACGGTAAAGCTGGATCTGGTAAAACCTTTATTGCTTCAGCTTTAGGGAGACGCAACTGCTGTCTTGGCAACTCAACTTTATACTACTCAACCAAAGACATTATAGCCAACCTGCACATGAATTTAGGCTCTGCAAGCTACGCCACCAAGTTAAAAGTTATAACAGGTAAAAGCATGCTTATCCTGGACGACTTCTGCCTCACCCCATATGATGCTGACGAGAAAAGCATTTTATTTGACATTCTGGACAAGCGATATGGCAAAAAGAGCACAGTGATTCTCTCTCAAAAATCCCCAGATGCCTGGATTGATATTTTAAAAGGAGGTATTGATGGTGATTCACTGTCAGAATCTATTGTTGAGCGATGCTCTAACAATAATTACACACTTATTGTACCAGGCACTTCCCGCCGTACTTCTGTTGATGAAGATTAAATCAAAAGAGCATGCTCTTTTAAAACCTGGAGAATAATTATTATGACAACATCTAAATCAGATAAAAAAGCTTTTCGTGACGATCTGACCAAAGAGAAATTTGATGAGGCTGTATCTACCCTTAATAAGCAAGGTAAAAAACTGACTATACGTGCTATTAAAGAGCTTGTCGGAGGCGCTAATAAAACCATATCAGCATTTATGCGTCAGTACAATAAAACCATTATGGAGGCCAGTTTTAATGAAACTATGCCAGAAAGCTTCCAGCAGGACATGCAAAGGGTGGCATTAAACCTGTTTGAGTCTTTTAGAGATAAGATCAATGCCGACAGAACCCGACTGCAAAATGAGTATGATGCAAAGCATAAGGAAATAGGTGAGCTTATGTCAGAGGCACAAAAGGAGCTGCATCTAGCTCAGGAGAAGCTAAAAGAGCAAGATGCTCAAATTGCTAAAAAGGATGAAAGGATAAAAGAGCTTGAGTCTCTTTTAGCGGAGCAAACCAAGACCAACGCACATTTAACCAAGCGGCTGGAGCAGCAAAGCGATGACAAGCAGCAGGCTATACTGGAGGCTATAGCCAGGCTTGGTAAATAAAACTGGGTAAAGTAGACAAGGGCTGGCTTAAAAGCTGGCCTTTTTTGTTGAGTATCCACTTGATTATAATCAAAAAATTACAATTAAAGGAACATTTAAAGGTACAAGTTAAAAGAACATGTTCTTTTAATTAAAGGAGCATGTTCTTTTAATTAAAGGAGCATGTTCTTTTTAGACAAAAGGAGCGTGTTCCTTTAATTTACATATTATGTGACATATGACGCCAATATGTTAGATATCTCTCAAAAACAATACAAGTTATGGTGCTTTTAAAGATCTTCTAAAAAAATATTTCAAGATCTTCTAGCGTAGCACAGCCAGATCTTTATGGACAATATTTCCTTATGTATCAATATGTTGTTATTGAAATTTGTTTTGCTACACTAGCTAGATTTAAGCCTCATGGGTTCAAAGTAACGGGAATTTCTACAAAAATAAGGTATTGACAAATTAAAAATGATGATGAAATAATAAAAAAGTAAGCCAAAAGGGATGAGATTTTGTCTTTTTGTGAGCTAAAAATACCCCAGAAGGTCATATTAAAAATTACCACTCCACGGATCTTCTAACACAAGATCGTCAGATCTTCTTCGCAATATTCAACAATATTTTAAAGTAGGGGTTTGATATTCCTTGCGTAATTTGGTTAAGGCATCAGGATCTTTCTCAAGAAGCTTATCTAAAGGTCCAAGAGATTTAATAGTCTTCTGTTTTTGCTTTTTGACACCATTAACCTTTATAGATGTAACCTCAACAATGGAGACATATTGGACGCCTTTAGTTTTTTTAACGGCGACAATAGTAGACATAGCAAGACCCCCAATAAGCTTAACTATAGCACCATTATATCTTGTATCTAAATAATTCGCAATAGTTTGCAATAACAGAATTCAATAAGTTTTAAGTCAAAAAAATTGGCAATCCTCGATGGAAAGCCAATTGTATTAATTGTCGTGATTACAACCTAAATTTTTCATGCAATATATAGTAGTTTGCCCAGCCATTTATATTTACTGATCATTTTTTAAATAATTTACTGTTAGCAATGATTTTTTTAGTAAAACTCATTGCTTTTTTATTGTTTTTCTGTATACTATATATTACCAGTTTAAGTTATTTGTATAGTAGTGATTTTAGGGAGCTTTTCATGATTTATTACGAAATAACATATGCTGTTCCTCAAAGCAGGTGCTATACACAGTCTGAAATACGTGGTGGCAGGCCTATTAAATATCTGTATATGTACACTTCCTTTTTTAGAAATGAAAAAGGACAGTCCCGCAATAAGTCTGTTATCGTTGGTCGAGTCAGTGAGACTGATCCAACACTGTTTCACCCTAATGACAAATATTTTGCTATTACCGGTGCGGCCATCCCTCAGGTGGTATTAGATAAAAAGGAAGAGCGTAAAGCTAAAAAGCAAAAAAGAGGTTCAAAGATTACATCTATATCTCATGGTGTACCTGTGGTTAATGGTGATGTTGTTAAAGGCAGCTCTCTGATATTAAAAAAGATTTTTGAAAATACAGGTTTGAGTGACTGTATAAAAAAGATCTTTGATAAAAAAGAGTCTGACTATTTAACTGCAACAGCGTGTCTTATAGCCTCTGGTGATTCAACCATGAGTAATATTGATGACTTTTCAAAGACATTTGTCTTTGATGAGCCTGAGATTGGCTCTGTTAGTGATTCAACAATATCAAGGCTGTTTTCTCTTTGTGAACAGGAAGATATAGATTCATTTTTCGAATTATGGCTGAAAAAACATATGGATCTGAATGAGGCAATATGTTACGACGTAACTTCATTTTCCTCATATGCACAAGAGATACAGCATGCTGAGTTTGGTTATAACAGAGATAAAGAGGATTTGCCACAGGTTAATCTTGGCATGTTCTCAAGTATAAAAAGTAAAAAGCCACTGTATTATTCAATGTACAATGGCTCTCTGAATGATTCTACGCAACTACCATACGTAATCAATGATGCCAAGCGTCTTGGTATCAGCACGCGCAATGTCTGCACCTTTGACAGAGGTTTCTTTAGCCAGAAAGGTATTACTTTTCTTGACAATGCTGGGCTAAAACTCATTGTTGGTGTTTCTCTTAGCAGGTATAAGCAAGCCCTTGAGGTTATTGAGGCTCTGTCTAACTCTCAGGCATATAGGTTGCCAAAATATGAATTGTCTGAATATCCAGGAATTTACGGCCATCACATAGAGCATACAATAGAAGATGTAAAAGGGGTCCTGCATATTTACCATGATATGAATAAGTGTTATGACGATAATAAAATACTCAGTCAAGAAGTTGCCGCTGAGATTGAAAAAATCAAGGAAGTTAATGATGATGGTATGCCAATAACACAAAGAAAAGCTAAGTCTCTGTGCAAGTTTCACAATTGCATAAAAGATGACAGTAACCCTTGTGGATACGTATTTAAAGAGGATGAAGATAAAATAATAAAAGCTCAGAAGCTGCTTGGCTTTTTTGCACTGTTTACTACTAACTCTGATCTTAGTGGCGCTGATGTACTGTCTGCCTACAGGCACAAAGATGTGCAGGAAAAGATCTTTGATACTGCCAAGAACACTTTAGACTGCGATAGATTAAAAATTCATAACTCTAATACTGCAAGAGGTAAAATGTTTGTGATTTTTATGGCTCTAGTTGTACACAGCTTTATACAGGAAGTTATAAATAAGCTAAAGGTCGAAGAGCCAAAACGCTTTATTAAAATGACCTATGAGAAACTACTAAGAGAGCTTGATGATATAAGTATTAAACGCTCGAAATCGGATATTTTTCTGACCAAGGCTCTGACAAAAACCCAAAAAATCATCCTAGGTGCATTAGGTGTTGATCTGTCGGCTATAGAGCTGGTTTAAACCATGCGTTCTCTAAGATCTTGTATACTATAGGGCATGCAGAATTTAGGTTACAAACTGTCAAACTCGGGAGCTCAGTTGGTTAGAGCAAACGACTCATAATCGTTGGGTCTCCCGTTCGAGCCGGGAATGGGCCACCACTTCTCAACCACAATCCCTTGATTATGATTTTTAAAAGAGCATAGCTGTATCTGTATATATTGTTGTTTGCAAAATAAAAAGCAGCTAAAAACTGCTTTTGTACAGACTATATCAGATTATCTTTTGCACTTTGAGACAGGATCGGCAGTTGCTGTCTTATAGCCTGATGTGGTCAGAACCTGTATCTGTATACCGTTTTTATGATTTACCATACGGATTTTTGTATTTTTTCTGATAAGGCAGGAGTACAGCGTATCTACAAGCTGCAGTCCATTGGCTGTATCAACAGTAAGACGCATTCCGTCGGCACTGTTGCCTATCATGGAGGCACCGCCGCCTATAATGGCACCAATACCTGCACCTATTAATGTACCCTTGGTATTGCCCCCTATGATCTGACCTAGTACAGCACCACCTGCAGCGCCTATACCTACATTCTTGGTATTGTCATATTTTTTCTGATCTATACTGATAACTTCTATATCTTTAACTACGCCTTCTGTAAAGTATGCACTAGTACCTGCAGTTGATGTAGGGTTGGTGCATGCAGTCAGAGTAAAAGCTGTTACAACTGATATGGCAAGCAGCGAAAGATTAACTACTTTAATCATGTTGACTCCAAAATATTAACTTTTATCAATAAGATTTTAATGATTATTGTATGCTAAGTATAGGATATTTTGAAAAAATGCAAAATAATGTAGATACACGCGTATAACTTTTAGAGCAGCTGTATAGAAAAAAGGCTACAATAGCGCCGTTTGGTGCAGAGGATAGTTATGAAAGAGCTTAAAATTGAAAAACTCTCGGATCTTGGCGTTGGTATTGCCTATGATGGTGAGGATGAAGTCTATATTAAAAATGCTCTTGTAGGTGAGACAGTATTAACACAGATTAAAGATTATTTTGTCAAAGGATCAAAACGCCGCGAGGGTGTGGCTGTAAAGATTATAAGTCCATCACCTGACAGGGCTCAGGTGTTCTGCAGGCATTTTTTTGAGTGCGGCAGCTGTCATATACAGCATTTAAATACTAAGGCGCAGCATGAACTTAAAATACGCGCCATTAAAGATGCCCTTAGTGACTTAAAGCTAGATGACAAGATTGCAGATACTCTGCTTGGTGCAGACAGGGCTGATACAAAAGATCCATATCGCAACAAGAGCATAAGAAAATTTGCACTGCAGCAGGGGCAGATTATATGCGGTTTTTATGAGCCCTATTCTCATAAGGTTTTAGCTGTAGATATCTGCAGTGTTGAGCCTTTATGGTTTTCTGCCATATGTTCTGATTTGTGTCAGGCCTTTTGTCAGCACAAGATTGAGATTTATGATGAGACAGAGCACACTGGTACAGTAAGAGAGATACTGCTGCGAGAGAGTGGAGAGCAGCGTCTTGTCATGCTCTATGTTACAAAGGATGAAAGCGCAGAGCTTGATAACATTCTTTATGCCATGCAACAGAAATATCATCTTGATGTTGTTGCTCTGTCAGTGCGCCCGCAGCGTGACAACAGTCTAAATCGCGGTGAAATACGTTATCTGGGCAGCAAGAAGCATATCAGGGCCTCTATTCTTGATTTTACCTTCAATATAGGCGTCAACACCTTTATGCAGGTTAATGACAGAGCCATGGATAAAATGTACAAAGAGGTTATTGATTTTGTAAGCTGTGCTAAAAACAAAGATAAGGCTTTGGATCTGTGCTGTGGTGTAGGTACTATGACCCTGCCTTTAGCCCGTCATTTTAAAGAGGTCTGCGGTGTTGAGATAGTGCAAAGCTCAATTGATGCAGCGAAAGAAAATGCAGTTTTAAACCATATTGAAAATGTAAGTTTTGTCTGTGCCGATATGGCAGATTATCTTTTGCACAATGTAGGCGATGATGTAGGGGCCATTATTGCAGATCCCTCACGCGTGGGACTTAAAGAGCAGAGCTGCAAGGCTATATGCGCTTTAAAACAGCCTTTGCATTTGGCCCTGATCTTCTGCTCACTAAAGGCCTGTGAGCGCGATCTGCCGCATTTTATTAAATCCGGATTTAAGGTACATAAAATTATTGGCGTGGATATGTTTGAGCACAGTATGCATGTGGAGACTGTGTGTCTTTTAGAAAGACTATAGAGTGCGGTCAAATAACAAGGGGGCAGTATATCTGCCCCCTGTTATAAAATCTCTGTCTATGATGACAGACCGTTGTGATCAAGCACAACCTCTCTTTCAAAAACTCTTTCACAGTAGTGACAGCGCATCATGACCTGCTCACCTTCTTTAGATACTTTAAATCTAGGTGTTGCGCCTTTTTCCACATGGGTTATGCAGTTGCTGTTAGGGCAGTCAAAGGCTCCTACAGTTTCCTGTGGCAGATGCAGATCATATTTATCCACAACCTTGTAGTTGTCAATCTGATTTACAGTGGCATTAGGAGCTAAAAGGGCCAGCTGCTGTGTCTCTGATGGTGAGAACTTAACATCTTCAATCTTGATGATGTCCTTTGAGCCAAGCTCACCTGAGCGCAGGTTAAAGCCTACAGTAATATGATTGTGACGGCCAAGGAAGTTGAACAGGCGCAGAATATTCATAGCCTGACCTGGGGCTATATGATCAATAACTGTACCGTTTGCAATGGCCTCAACTAAAAGCTTATCTTTTGAGATCTCATTTGTATTGTTATTGCACTCTGACATATTAGATCTCCTTATTTAATACTAAAGATAAAATTGCCTGACGGGCAAAGACGCCGTTTTTGGCTTGCTCAAAGTAGTAGGCATGATGTGAAGCATCAACATCAAGAGTAATCTCATCAATACGTGGTAGCGGATGCAGAATCTTCATGTTGCGCTTGGCCTCTGAGAGCATGCTGGCCTGCAGAATATACTTAGAGCGCAGGTGCTGATATTCAGTTTCATCAAAACGCTCTTTTTGTACACGTGTCATATAGAGAATATCAACCTTAGGCATGATCTCCTCAATAGTCTCATGTACTGAATACTCAATACCAGCCCTATCAAGATGCTTGAGAATATAACCTGGCATGGCAAGTGACTGAGGGGAGACTAAATAGATTCTTGCGCCGTAAAGTGACAGAGCCTCGGCCAGGGAGTGGACTGTACGGCCGTATTTGAGGTCACCTACAAAAGCTATGCTGATGCCATCTAATGTGCCCTGTGTCTCTCTGATGGTGAAAAGATCAAGCATGGTCTGTGATGGGTGCTGATTGGCACCGTCACCGGCATTGATTACAGGTACAGGAGAAATGTCGGCGGCAAGACGTGCGACACCTTCCATATGATGGCGCATGACTAAAGCGTCGGTATATGAGGTAATAATTCTGATTGAGTCGCTTAAGGTTTCACCTTTTTTGCCAAGAGAGGTGTTTGAGGCATCAGAAAAGCCTATAACCTGGCCTCCTAGACGATGAATGGCAGTCTCAAATGACAGGCGGGTTCTGGTTGAACCTTCAAAGAAAGTTACACCAACTAATTTGCCTTTTAAGAGATCATCACGTGGATTGTCTTTTAGTTTCTGGGCTGTATCTAGGATAAGCTCAATATGATCACGATTAAACTCAGAGATTGAGATAATGTCTTTTTGAAAGAGGGCATTGGTCATAAAATTGGTCCCTTTTGACTGACTGTTACAGTTGGAACGGGACGCGCAGCTTCAGGATGTCGCTTTTTGCGCTGTTCCTGAAAGTTAAATTATACACAAAAATAAAGACTAAATAAATATTTTGTTAAGTACATCAAAAAAATCAGCACTAAAATGGCATATAAGCTTTGACACAGAAGGAACTTTGCTTACTTATGCGCGTCATACAGAGGCAGTCAATGTAAAAAAATCATCTTTTTTTCATCTTTGATGTTTACAATAGGTATTTTTTTAGGCATAATACACCGCATCTTTTGCAGGGGCATAGTTCTAATGGTAGAACAGCGGTCTCCAAAACCGATGGTTGAGGGTTCGAGTCCTTCTGCCCCTGCCACTTCAGATTAAATCCCAAAGTTTTTAAGACAGAATCATGAAGATAATTTTTTAATCTTCACGCTATCCTATTGTCTTTACGCGACAAAGTAAAAAACGCTAGAATTAAACTGTCGAGGCGCTGCAACGCTCCTTTATCATCACAGATTACAAACTTTTTGTGTCTGCTGTACACTAAGGTTTAGATGCATAAGTTTAAAGGTTTGCCATGTTAGATTTTTCCAGGTTTTATAATAAAAAAATCAAATGTGCAGGTATTGGTGAGGTTTTATTTGATGTCTTTGAGTCAGGAGCTCAGATAGGAGGAGCGCCTGCCAACTTTGCCTATCACTGTAAAAACAATGGTTTAGATGCTCTGCTCATAAGCTCTGTTGGCAATGACAGTCTTGGTTTTAGAGCAAGAAATCTGCTGGCCATGCGCTATCTGCCATCACTGCTTTTAGAAAACAGCAAACCTACAGGCTGCGTGTATATAAATCTAGATGACAATGGAATTCCTGCCTATACATTTGCAGATGATACTGCCTATGACAATATAGCCTTTACTGATGAGCTAAAGGAGATTGCATCTGAGCTTGATCTTATCTGTTTTGGATCGCTTGCACAGAGAAGTGAAACAACACATAACACCATAATGACTGTGCTTGAGAGCATGCCTGAGGGTTCCCTAAAGGTTTTTGATGTCAATCTGCGCGGTGGTTTTTACAATCGCTGCATAATAGAAAATTCTTTAAAACACTGTGATATTTTCAAGTGCAATGAAGATGAGCTTCCTGTTTTGTCTAAACTCCTTAATCTGAATGTAGAGACAGCTACTGACTTTTATGCCTATCTTAAAAGTGTGGGCATATACTGCTTTATCTTTACTGAAGGGGCAGTACAAAGCAGCGTGTATCTAAATGATGATCTGTCATGCATTAAAACACCTAAAGTTAGCGTTGCAGATACAGTAGGAGCAGGAGACAGCTTTACTGCAACAGTTGTAAGCTCACTTATCAAAGGTCTTAAATTAAAAGAGGCCCATGACAGAGCTGTTAAAGTCTCTGCCTATGTCTGCACACAAAAGGGGGCTATGCCAGATATTCCATCAGATCTGTAGCCGTTTGACATCACAAATACAAAGTGCCAAGTTTTATACAAAGCACTAAATGACTTAACAAAACTGATATAGAATATACAGACTTATTTTATTGCCAGGGATATTATATGCAGATTGTGTATCTCAATCATTCAGGTTTTCTGATCCAGACAGAAGATAAAAAAGTAATTGTGCTCGACTATTTTGGCGACAGCTCTGCGCACAATGGCTATCTTCACAGTCTTTTTGACAAAGACTATAAATTTTATCTGCTCTCATCCCACCACCATCACGATCATTTTGACAGGGCTATTCTTGATTTTCCTGTAGACAATAAAACCTATATTCTCTCTGATGATATTTTAAGCACCAATACTCTTGGCAAAGATGAGCTTGCCGATAACATACATTTTATCGGCAAGGGTGGGGTTTTTGATGATGGCAGTGTAGTTATAAAAGCCTGTGGCTCAACTGATGCCGGAGTATCTTTTGTTATCAACGTTAATGACAGATGTATTTTTCATGCAGGCGACCTTAACAACTGGCACTGGACTGATGAATCCTCGGTAGCTGAAATAAGGGCTGCCGGTATGTATTTCAAGCGTGAACTTGGGTATGTGGCTGGTGTAACTGATCATTTTGATGCCGTCATGTTTCCTGTTGATCCGCGTATGGGCAGTAATTTTGGTCTGGGTGCGCTGCAGCTGGTGCAGAGGGTTAAGGTCGATACCTTTATTCCAATGCATTACTGGAATTTAAAAGATAAGGCCATGGACTTTGGGCGTAAAGAGCTTGCGCCTTATGTAAAAAGATTTGTAACCATTGAAGGTTGCGGACAGATTATTAATTTGGATTAGCTAAGGGGATTTTTATGGAAATAAAAGCCAGATTTGATCATATGAATATCAATGTTCTTGATCTAAACCGCTCTATTGAGTTTTATCAAAAAGCTTTAGGCTTTGAAGAGGCAAGACGCAAGGAGGCCTCAGATGGCTCCTTTACACTTGTGTATCTTAAAGATAAATATACAAACTTTCAGCTGGAGCTGACCTATCTTAAGGACAGAGAAGAGCCATACGAGCTTGGTGACAATGAAACCCATCTTTGTGTCAGAGTTGAGGGTGACTATGATGAGTATTTTAAATACCATCAGGAGATGGGCTGTGTGTGCTATGTAAATGAGAAGATGGGCCTTTATTTTATAGAAGATCCAGATGGCTACTGGATTGAAGTTCTGCCGCTTAAAAAATAATTATGCTAAGAACTACATGGAAATTAAAGGCAGGAGTTAAACTGCCTTTTGCCCCGCAGGATTCAGATGCAAACACCATTGCTGCAAAAGCTCCTCAGCTATCTGTAAGTGAGGCGGATATTAGTGCCTCAGGAAAAACGCAGCTGACAGATAGTGACACTGCTGTTAAAAAAGCGCTGCGTCCTGTGCAGTGTGATCTTTACATAGAGTCAAGATCTGATATTGCCTATCTGCCGTCTTTGTGCTCATTTCTTAGCAGCAAAGGTATAAGTATGGCACCTTACAGTGATGATTATACGTATGCAGATACAGATGTGGTTTTACTGTGTGCAACTCGTCCTGAACTTCAATGCAGAGTCTTTGTTATGAGTGCAGACAAGGCACCTCTGTGGTCTTTTTTAAAACAGAATTTTGCAGATAGATTATAAAATGGACAGGACAGAAATTAAGGTTCTTGAATTTGATGAAGAGCTTGCTAAAAAGCTTTTTTACATTGACTGTCTGTGTCACACCCACCCCTGGACCTATGATGGCATCAAAGAGAGCTTTAACGATAACAGCAAGGTCATAGGTATCTATCATGACAAAGAGCTTATTGGCTTTAGTGTCATATCCTTGCTTTTTGATGAATGTGAGCTTTTTACCATAGGTATTGTGCCTGCCATGCAGGGACGTGGTTTTGGCTCAAAGCTTTTAGCCTTCAGTCTGTCTCTTGCCTACAGTCTTGGCGGGCGCAGATGCTTTTTGGAGGTAAGAGTGTCAAATGAAAAGGCTATTGCGCTGTATAAAGCCTATAACTTTGAGATTATGGGAGTGCGCCGAGGTTATTACAGCGCATACACAGGTCAAAAAGCCGAAGATGCCTACACAATGAGCTGTGAAATAAAGCCTTAGAGGCTAAAATGAAAAATTTTATCTATTTGTTTTGAAATTTTATTTTTCTCTTAAATAACGGTAAATACTCACTTTTTTCAAAGAATCTCACTCTTGTAGTGCAAAAAATTTATATTAATTAGGCATTTTTTAAGCTTAAATCACAACGCAAACTTACATTCAATAATATAATAACCCGGTAAACTCAGACATAGGTTCTGTTATTAACAACGATAATAGAAGGCTTTTTAGCCATAAGTTACAGGAAGACGCCATGTTAATAGGTATTCCAAAGGAGAGCTTACGCGGAGAGACCAGAGTTGCAGCAACTCCGGACACCGTAGGCAAGCTTATTAAATTGGGCTTTGAAGTTGCCGTTCAAAGCAATGCTGGTGCCGACGCTAGTTTTGATGATGCATCATACGAGCAGGCCGGTGCTAAAGTTCTAAAGGGTCGCGAGATTTGGAACAGCGACATTATTTTTAAGGTTAACGCCCCATCAGATGCTGAGGTTGAGCTTTTAAAAGAAGGCCAGACCTTAGTCAGCTTCATCAGACCAGCTCAGAACAGCGAGCTTGTTGAGAAGTTAAATGCCAAGAAAGTTAACGTGCTGGCTATGGACATGGTGCCACGTATTTCCCGTGCCCAGTCATTAGATGCTCTGTCATCAACTGCCAACATTTCAGGTTACAGAGCTGTAGTTGAAGCTGCCCACACCTTTGGCAGATTCTTCACAGGTCAGGTAACTGCAGCAGGTAAAGTTCCTCCTGCAAAAGTTCTGGTTATCGGTGCCGGTGTAGCAGGTCTTGCTGCAATAGGTGCAGCCCACTCTCTTGGTGCTATCGTTCGTGCTTTCGATACACGTCTTGAGGTGGCAGATCAGATTAAGTCTATGGGCGGTGAGTTCTTAAAGCTCGACTTTAAGAATGAGGACGGCGGCTCTTCAGACGGTTATGCAAAGGTTATGTCAGATGAGTTCATCAAGGCAGAGATGGAGCTCTTTGCAGCTCAGGCCAAGGATGTGGACATTATCATCACTACCGCTGCAATTCCAGGTAAGGCAGCTCCTCGTCTTATCACCAAGGAAATGGTAGAGTCCATGAAGTCAGGCTCTGTAATTGTTGACCTTGCTGCTGCAACCGGCGGTAACTGCGAGCTGACTCAGGAAGGCAAGATTGTTACTACAGCCAATGGCGTCAAGATCATCGGCTATTCAGATTTGGCCGCAAGACTTCCAGCCCAGTCATCACAGCTGTATGGCACCAACCTTGTAAACCTTGCCAAGCTTCTGTGCAAGGAGAAGGATGGCAATATCAACATCGACTTTGAAGATGTTGTACTGCGCAATATGACAGTATCCAAGGATGGCGAGATTACCTTCCCACCTCCAAAGATCAGCGTATCTGCAGCCCCAGCTGCCAAGCCAGCTGATGCTCCAGCTCAGAAGGTAGAGCAGAAACAGGTTTCAAACAAATTCAAGATTACCTGTGTAGCAATGCTTGTTGTTGCCTTTGCTCTTATCGGACTTTATGCCCCAGAGAAATTCTTACCACACTTTACCGTATTCGTACTTTCCTGCGTTGTAGGTTACTACGTAGTATGGAATGTTACCCACTCACTGCATACACCGCTGATGTCGGTAACAAACGCTATTTCAGGTATTATTGTGGTTGGTGCCGTGCTGCAGATCAGCTCAGGCAGCTTTATCGTTGGCCTCTTTGCCTTTATCGGTGTGCTTATTGCATCTATCAACATCTTTGGTGGTTTTGCTGTAACACGTCGTATGCTGGCAATGTTCAGAAAGCAGTAATGTAGGCCGGAGGAAGAAAAAATGGTATTTGGTCCTATACATATGGCCTATATTCTGGCCGCACTGCTATTCATTCTAGCTTTAGCAGGACTGTCAAAGCAGGAGACTGCAAAATTAGGTGCTCTGTCTGGCATCGTTGGTATGGTTATTGCCCTTCTGGCTACATTTGCTCAGATTGATACCTTCATGGGCTTTGGTCTTACCGTTGTTGCTATGGCTATCGGTGCCGTTATCGGTGTCTACGTGGCCCGCAAGGTTGCCATGACTCAGATGCCTGAGCTTATTGCATGTCTGCACAGCTTTGTAGGTATGGCTGCTGTTTTAGTTGGTTTCAACAGCTTCTTTGAGTTAGGTGTTGTTGCCCCACAGAACATCACAATTGCAGCTAATGCCTCTGCTGATGAAGTAATGGCTATTTTAAGTGCCATTCAGCAGCCTGTTGCCGAGAGCGCCCACGCTATGACCTCAGCTGAGCTCAACACTCACTTAGTTGAGATCTTCTTAGGCGTATTCATCGGTGCTGTTACCTTCACTGGCTCTATCGTTGCCTATGGTAAGTTAAACGGCACATTCAAGCTCCGTATCTTCAAGTCAGCTCCATTAATGTTACCAGGCGGTCATTGGCTGAACCTGGGTGCTTTAATTGTTTCACTGTTACTTTTAGTATGGTTCATGTCAGCTGATGTTACCCCAGTAACTCCGCTTGTAATCATGACAATTATTGCATTCCTCTTTGGTATTCACTTAGTAGCTGCTATCGGTGGTGCCGACATGCCTGTAGTTATCTCAATGCTCAACTCATATTCAGGTTGGGCAGCTGCAGCCTCAGGCTTCATGTTAAGCAACGACCTGCTGATTGTAACCGGTGCTCTGGTTGGTAGCTCTGGTGCTATTCTGTCATACATCATGTGTAAAGCCATGAACCGCTCATTCATCTCCGTAATCGCAGGTGGCTTCGGTAATGAAGGTGCTGCTGTTGAGGATGATGAGGTAGGCGAGTATCGTGAGCTCAAGGCCGCTGATGTTGCCGATCTGTTAAAGAACTCAAGCTCAGTTATCATTGCTCCAGGCTATGGTATGGCTGTAGCCCAGGCTCAGAATGCCGTTGCCTCATTAACTGAGAAGTTAAGAGAGCGTGGTATTGAGGTTCGCTTCGCCATTCACCCTGTAGCAGGTCGTCTGCCAGGTCATATGAATGTGCTCTTAGCCGAGGCTAAGGTTCCTTATGACATCGTTCTTGAGATGGATGAGATTAACGATGATTTTGAAAACACCGATACCGTACTGGTAATTGGTGCCAACGATACAGTTAACCCATCTGCTCTTGAGAATCCTAACAGCCCAATTGCAGGCATGCCTGTACTTGAGGTCTGGAAGGCACGTAATGTGGTTGTCTTCAAGCGTTCTATGAACGCAGGCTATGCCGGTGTTCAGAACCCACTGTTCTTCAAGGAGAACTCAAGCATGTGCTTTGGTGATGCCAAGAAGACAGTTGAAGAAATTGTTGCAAATATCTAAAACCGAAATAAAAGAAGGGGCGCAAGCCCCTTTTTTGTGTTCGCAGCAGTTTATTTAAAGTCCATTGGGGCTTAGTGTTTAAAAATATTGTTTTGTTTAAAGATGTTATAGGTGACATTATGAGTTATGTAAAAAATTTAAAAGTGCTGACCCTAGCTTTAGTTGCATGCTCTGTAGTTGGTGTTTCATCAGTAAATGCAGCTCCTGTAAGAATACCAAAAGATATTTTAAGTCTTGAGAGCAAGTGTAACGGAGGTGATGTAAACAGCTGTCTTAAGGCTGGCGACATCTTTAAAGAGGGCAAAAGAGTAAGACAGAACCTTGACAGAGCAGCTAAACTCTATACTAAAGGCTGTGATTTAAACTCAGGTGTATCATGTGAGCAGGCTGTTGGTGCCTACACACAAAAAGGCTCAAAAGAGGATGGACAGAAGATTATCAAGCTTATAAGAAAAGCCTGTGATCTTGATATGAAAGGCAGCTGTACTTTCATAGAAGAACATCCTGAGATTTTCAACGGTTAGATATAATTTACACAGATTTACAAAGGCGGCAGTTTTGCTGCCTTTTTTGCTTTTTATATTAGATATTTAAAAAATTGTGATGCTTTGGAAAGTTACAACGTAAATTCATTGCAAATTCTATGCTAAAATTATAAAAGTGGGAATTTGTGGTTTTTTGTGGTGCACAGTATGGCAAGTGGGCTGTTGTTCAGTGGCACAAATGTTTTGTCACTAGACGATAAAGGTAGAATTGCTCTGCCTGTCAAATATCGTCAGCTTATAAAAGAAAGCTGTGACGGCGAATGTTATCTTGCCAAAAGCCTCTTTGATGAATGTCTGTGGCTGTACACCAAACCGCAGTGGGATGAGCTAGTTGACAGCTTTACTGCATTAAATACCGTATCACAGACAGCACTGCGCTCAATACAGCGTACACTTTTAGGATCGGCAGTCTACTGCAAACTTGATGCACAGGGTCGAATCTTAATCCCACAGGAATTGCGCAGTCTGTGTCTTCTTGAAAAGAAGGCAACGCTAATTGGTATTAATAATAAATTTGAAATATGGTCTGAGACCTGTCTTGATAGACAGCGTATAAAGGACGCCGAAGTTTTACAAAATTTAAGTGACAGTGCTATTTTAAACGAGCTGGCCTCCATAGCACTTTAAGAGAACGACATGACATTTTCTCATATACCGGTTTTATTGAATGAATGCCTTGATGGTCTTAATATCAAGAGCGACGGCGTGTATATCGATGCCACGTTCGGACGTGGAGGTCACTCACGCGCCATTTTGCAAAGACTAGGCGCTAATGGAAAATTATTTGCCATAGACAGAGATCTGCAGGCAATTGAGGCTGCAGCATCTATTGACGATGAGCGTTTTTGCATTACGCATAATACCTTTTCAAATATAAAGGATGTAGCAGCCGAGCATGGCATTTTGGGCATGGTTGACGGCATTCTTATGGATATTGGCGTCTCCTCACCACAGCTTGATGATGCTCAAAGAGGATTTTCCTTCGACAGACAGGGTCCTCTTGATATGCGCATGGACAACAGCTGTGGTTTAAGTGCAGCTGATATTGTCAATACCTACAGCAGCGATGATCTGTCATATATATTCAAGGTCTATGGTGAAGAGCGTTTTGCACGCAAGGTGGCAGCTGCCATAGTCAGAGAAAGAGAAAACGCAAAGATTGAAACTACAACACAGCTTGCCTCAATCATTTCAAAGGCCATTCCAGGAGCACCAGGTCCCAAGCATAAGGCCACAAGATGTTTTCAGGCACTGCGTATTGCAGTAAATGCCGAGCTTGATGAGCTCAAGCAGGCCCTTGAAGGAGCTATTGATGTGCTGGGCAGAGATGGCAGACTGTGTGTTATAAGCTTTCACTCACTTGAGGATCGTATTGTAAAGACTTTCTATCGTGACAAGTCTTCAGCTCCTCCTATTCCACGCGGACTGCCAATTACCGACACCGAGCTTGCAGCGCTTAAGGCGCAGTATGCCAAACTTGAGTGTGTAGGCAAGGCCATTAAAGCCAGTGACAGTGAAATCATGCAGAATGTACGCTCACGCTCAGCCGTGTTGCGTGTGGCAAAGAGGCTATAGTCATGCACAAGAGCAATACAGCTGTAGACTATAATGATGTGCATGTGCAGGAGCATGTTATAGCCCTTGATGACAATGGCTATAACAATATTTCCTATACTCAGTCAGAGCCTGTAGATATCACAGCATCTTTAAAGACAGCCGAAAAGACTGTAAGCCGTGCTGCCAATTATGATTATGGCAAGCATAATGAGCTGCGCATTGTACGTGTTATTTTAAAGGATCTGTTAAAAAACAGTTTTACCTATTTTCTGTTGTGTGTGCTTACTGCTATGGCTTTGTACAAGATCCATCAGGTACAGCAGACACGTGATATAACAGCACGCTTCAATCAGGTTATAACAGATAATGAAAATCTGCATAAGAAGTGGCTTTTGCTGACTGCTGAAAAACAAAAACTATCAGAGCATACCAAGATTAAAGAGCAGGCTCTTGGCAAACTAAAAATGATATCGCCAAAAACTGATTCAGAGCTTGTTATCAATCTTAATTAATTATAAAAATGTCTGGCAATTTCATAGATTATTCACAATTTAAAATCAGCCGTTTTCGTATAGTCGTCACATGGATGGCTATACTGCTGTTATTTGGCTTTTTAATTACAAGACTATTATGGATTCAGATTCTGCATCCAGAAAGGCTTATAAGCGAGGGTAACAACAGAGTGGAGCGCCTTTACTCCTTTGAGCCGGCGCGTGGCCTTATAACTGACAGATTCGGCAAGATACTGGCTATTTCTGTGCCGGTTAAGGCTATTTATGCTGATGCTTTTGTTATCAATGACAAGAGAGTGATTCACGATCCTGATAAAATCAGGGCTATTGCCGCCATTTTACAGATGGATCCGCGCGATCTTTTTAATAAGCTTAGCAATAAAAGAAAACGCAATGTGCTTTTAAGCCGTCATCTAGCAACAGACAAGGCACAGGAGCTTGAAGCTTTAAAAGTGCCTGGCATTATGATACGTGACAATTATCAGCGCTATTATCCAACAGGTCGCATCAATGCCCATCTTATAGGTCTGTTAAATGCCGATGGCAAGGGTACCTACGGCGTGGAGCAGAGCTTTAACACCTATTTAAGTGCACAGAAGGCCTCACACAAGGCCATTAAGGATGGCAAGGGTCATATTATTGAAAATCTCAATGTTGTGCAGGAGGGCAGAGCCGGCGGTAATTTAAGACTGTCAATTGATGACAGACTGCAGACCTTTGCCTTTTCAAAGCTCATAGAGACTGTAGAGGAATTTGATGCCTCATCGGCCATGGTTGTGATGATTGATGTTAAAACAGGTGAAGTGCTGGTTATGGTCAATTATCCATCCTTTGATCCAAATGACAGAAGTCATTTTATAGCCGAGCATGCCACCAACAGAATTATTACCGACACCTTTGAGCCTGGATCTACTGTAAAGCCGATTATTGCGCTCTCAGCTCTTGAGAATAAAGCTGTAACCTGGAATGAGGTTTTTGATACACGTCCTTATGTGGTGGATGGCAAAACCATACGCGATACGCATTTTATGGAATACGGCACCCTAAAGGATATTTTAAAATTCTCATCAAATACAGGTATGGCCCATATTACACAGAGAATGGGTCCTGCTCCTGTTATTAATACACTGCAGCGCTTTGGCTTTGGTCAGGCTACAAGCTCTGGTCTTGTGGGTGAGTCAAGTGGCAGGCTGAATGAAAACAGAAGGTTCTGGGCTGAAATTGACAAGGCAACCTTGGGTTATGGTTATGGCTATACAGTAACAGCACTGCAGTTGGCCTCGGCCTATGCCACACTGGCCAACAACGGAGCAAGGCATCCTGTCTCCATTTTATCCGTGCACAAACAGCCAGAGCAGATGCAGGTTGGCAGCATTCAGGAGATAAAGCGTCTGCAGAGCGTACTTGAGACCATTGTGTCTGAAGGTACAGGCAGCAAGGCCTCCATTACCCGTTATCGTATTGCAGGCAAGACAGGTACAGCACGTGTGGCCACAAGAAAGGGTTATAGTGAAAATTATATTTCAAGCTTTGCAGGATTTGCTCCTATATCCAATCCACGCTTTGCCATGGTGGCTGTGGTCAGAGAGCCAAAAAAGAAAAGTTATTATGGTGGTGCAGTATCTGGTCCTATATTCAAAGATGTGATGACAAGGGCTCTGCAGCTGTATAATGTACCACCTGATGCACAGGAAAAACCTTAAAGCAGGTTAAGTAAATGAAGAGTTTATACGCTATTAAAAAATTTATGGGCTTTTCAGCAGAGAGCCAAGATAAAGATATTCTTTTTGAAGATATAGAAATTGATTCAAGAAAATGCAAGGCCAATGACGTATTTTTAGCCAGATGCGGCAGCAACCACAACGGTCTTGATTATATTGATGATGTAATTGCAAAAGGCGTATCCCTGATTTTAATTGACCCAAAGGCCAACAGAAAGGAAGCTAAAAAGCTGCTTGAGAATAAGGATGTCAAGTATTTCTTTTTAACAGCCACAAGATCCATAGGGCGTTTTGCATCATGGTTTTACGGCGAGCCTTCAACCAAGCTAAGACTTATAGGTGTCACAGGCACCAATGGCAAGAGCACAGTTGCCTATCTAGTGGCTACTATGCTCAATGCTCTTAACTATAAGTGCGCCATTTTCGGAACCTTGGGTTTTGGTTTTCCAGGTGAGCTTGAGCAGAGCTCCAATACCACGCTTGATGTTGTATATCTCAACCGCTACCTTGATCGCTATGTGCAAAAGGGAGCTGATCATGCTGTGCTTGAGGTTTCATCTATAGGCGTTGACCAGGGACGCATAGATCATCTGACCTTCTCAGTGGGTGCCTTTACTAATCTGACCCGTGATCATCTTGATTATCACAAGACCATGGAGGCCTACAAGGAAGCCAAGGCTGCTTTTTTAAGAAGACTTAATACCCAGAAGATTGTTATTAATACAGATGATCCTACAGGTCTTGAATTTGCCTCACAAAAAGAAGGCTGCACCTGCTATGGTATTGATTCAATGACACAGGTCAGTGCTCTAAACGGCAGACGCTGTATAAGCTGTGAGCATCTGAGCTTCAAGGATGACTGCTTTAATGTCAGCATTAAAACCTCATATGGCATGCTTGAAAATCAGAATGTGCATCTGCTTGGCAGATTCAATGTTTCAAACTATCTGTGTGCTGTTGGTATACTGCAGACACTTAAGATTACATTAAAGGAAATAGGTCAGGCCAGTGCCGCCATCAGGCCGGTGACAGGACGTATGGAGTGCTTTTCACAAAAGGGCAAGCCAAGAATTATTGTCGATTATGCCCATACACCAGATGGTGTGGAAAGTGCACTGCGCGCTGCCAGAAATCACTGTGAAAACGGAAAAATCATATGTGTTCTTGGCTGTGGCGGTGACAGAGACAAAGGCAAACGTCCAATGATGGCTATAAAAAGCAGTGTCTTTGCCGACAGAGTTATCTTTACCATGGATAATCCACGCAGCGAGGATCCTAAGAGCATTATTGATGACATGCTGCGCGGTGTCTCTCTTGCAAGCAATGTAAGCGTAGTGCTTGACAGAAAGGAGGCCATTGCCAAGGCCTTTGCACTTGCAGATGAAAATGACTGTGTGCTTATAGCCGGCAAGGGACATGAGGATTATCAGATTTTAAAGAATAAGACTATTCATTTTTCAGACAGAGAGCAGGCATGTGCCCTGCTGGGACTTAGCTGTGATTGATTTTAAGTTAAGCGAGCTTGCTGCAAGAGCAGATGGCAGACTGCACGGATCTGATGCAACTGTCAGACGTGTAAGCACCAATTCAAAGGACTGTGCTGACAGCAATACTCTTTTTGTGGCGCTCAAGGGCGAGCGTTTTGATGCGCATGATTTTATTGAAGATGCCAGAGCCAATGGCGCTTCATTTTTTGCTGTAAGTAAAAATGTCGATATTGATACTCCATATATAGAATGTGGCGACACACTGCGTCTTTTAGGCAAGGCCGGTGAGATTGTCAGAGATAAAAGTGGAGTTAAAGTCTGCTCAGTGACAGGCTCATGCGGTAAAACCACAGTAAAAGAGATGTGTCTGTCAATTCTTTCATGCATGGGTAAAACACTTGCTACCAAGGGCAATTTCAACAATGATGTGGGTGTGCCGCTTACTCTCTTGCGCCTTGATGAGAGCTATGACTATGCAGTTATTGAACAGGGTGCAAGTCATCTAAACGATATAAAAAGAACCTGTGAATTTGTAAAGTCACAGGCCTGTGTTATTACCAATGTAGGAGCTGCCCACATTGAGGGTTTTGGCTCTTATGATGGCGTGTACAAAGGCAAATCTGAGATTCTTGATGATGTGCTAGAGCGCGGTGGCTTTGGTGTTGTTCCATCTGACAGTGCCTATTATGAAAGATGGCTTGCAGATTATGCTGACTATTGCAAAAAGGGTCAGTTAAAGACCTTTGGTTTTAAAGAAGGCTCTTTTGTCACAATAACCAATCTTAAAGAATCGCTTGATGGCTGTGCCTTTACCCTGGTGTGCGAAAACTTCAGTGCCGATATAAAGCTTAATCTTTTAGGCCGTCACAATGCCCAGAATGCAGCCGCTGCCTGCGCCTTATGTCTGTGCATGGGAGCTGATAAAGAGGCTGTTGTCAGGGGGTTGAATGATGTGCAGGCCACTCAGGGGCGCTTTAATATTGTTGACAGAGGCGATTTTATCTTAATAGATGATTCATACAATGCCAGTGTCAATGCAGTTTTAGCCGCCATCGACACACTATCGCACTTTAACGGCTTTAAAATATTCGTGTTCTCTGACATGGGAGAGCTTGGAGATGAGGCTGTGGCACTGCATCAGAAAATAGGTGCTTATGCAAGGCTGCACAATATTGACCGCATGCTGTGCATGGGACCTCTGTCCATGCATACTGTCAAGGTTATGGGCAATCATGCCATGCACTTTGCCAATCACGAAAGTCTGTATACCTTTTTAGATTCAATGCTCAATGAGCATGTAAAGCCAGTGGTGCTGGTCAAAGGCTCACATGCTATGCATATGGAGAAAATTGTTGAGCCTTTAATGAATAGGAAATGTAAAAAATGCTAATTTTGCTGTCTGAGTGGATATCGCAGTATATACCATCATTTAGAGTTGTTGAGTATCTGACTTTTCGTGCCGTAATGTCACTGTTTACAGCCCTGGCCCTGTCATTGTGGCTAGGTCCTGCAGTTATACGCTCGCTGCAGATGCTGCACTTTGGTCAGGTTATAAGAAAAGACGGTCCTGAAAGCCATCTTAAAAAGCAGGGCACACCTACGATGGGCGGTCTTTTAATCAATGGCACCATTGTTGTAACCATGCTTTTGTGGTGTCGCTTTGACAATCCATATACCTGGTACACCATAGCCACTCTTCTCTTTTACGGCGCCATAGGTTTTGCCGATGACTATTTAAAAGTTGTGCGCCACAACTCAGACGGTCTTAGAGCTAAATACAAGTATTTCTGGCAGTCAACGGCTGCCATTGCTCTTGCCTGCTGTATCTATGGCTTTTCCACAACCGAGGCCGAGACTACACTGGTAGTACCGTTTTTCAAGGAGTTTATGCCTGATATTGGCTTTTTACTCATACCTCTGGCCTATTTTGTACTTACAGGCTCTTCAAATGCTGTAAATCTAACAGACGGACTTGATGGTCTGGCCATTACCACCACAATCACTGTGGCTGCAGGTCTTGGCATTATTGCCTATCTGACCTCAAATGCCAATTATGCACAGTATCTGTTTATTCCATTTGTACCAAATGCCTCCGATCTGGTTATTGCCTGTACAGTAATTGTAGGTGCAGGTCTTGGCTTTTTATGGTTTAACACCTATCCGGCCGAGGTGTTCATGGGTGATGTAGGCTCACTGGCCTTAGGTGCAGTGCTTGGTATTATTGCCATTTTAATCCGTCAGGAAATACTGCTCTTTATCATGGGCGGTATCTTTGTGCTTGAAACCATAAGTGTGATTTTACAGGTGGGCTCTTATAAAATGCGCGGGCGCCGTATCTTTAAAATGGCTCCTATCCACCATCATTTTGAAAAGGGCGGCTGGCCTGAGCCACGCGTCTTTATGCGCTTTTGGATTATAACTTTAGTGCTTGTTTTAATCGGCCTTATCACTTTAAAGCTGCGTTAGGTGTTGTATGAACAGTAAATTAAATGGTAAAAAGATTGCAGTTATAGGTCTTGGTATTTCTAATATTGCAGTTGTTTCATATCTGTTAAAGCACGATCTTAAGCATCTGGCCGTGTTTGATACAAGATACAATCCTCCTCATCTGGAGGAGCTTCCTGCAGGGCTTGATATCAATCTTGGCCCTCTTGATGCAAAGGTTTTAAAAGAGTTTGACATGATAGTCATCTCCCCAGGTCTGCCTTTGTATCATGATGCTTTTAAAGCCATTGTCAATGACGTTGAAATCATTGGTGATGTAGAGCTTTTTGCCCGTGAGCTCAATGAGAATAAATCAAAGGCTAAAATAGTCGGTATTACAGGCTCCAACGGTAAATCAACAGTTACAGCTCTTACAGGTCATATGCTCTCACAGGCAGGTCTTAATGTGGCTGTGGGTGCCAACTTTGGCAATGCTGTGTTTGATATTTTAGATGACAGCATTGATGTGTATGTGCTTGAGCTGTCATCATTTGAGCTTGAGACCACCTCATCACTGCACATTGATGCAGGCGTGATTTTAAATGTTACAGAGGATCATCTTGATCGTTATGATGGCTCTATTGAGCTGTACAGACAGGCCAAACACCGTATCTTTGCCAATACCAAAAATATTATTGTCAACCGTGAAGATGCTGGCACCTATCCTAAGAATGCAAAGTATTGCGCAAGCTTTGGTCTTGATGACAAAGACTATGGCCGCAAAGTTGTAGGTGGTGTGACCTACCTTACCATCAATGGTGAGGAGTTTATAGATACAAGAGAGCTTACCATCTATGGCACACACAATGAGCTCAATGTGCTGGCCGCTATGGCTCTGTGCGACTGTCTTGGCATAGACAGACAGGTACAAAAAAGTGCCGTCAAATCGTTTATAGGTTTGAGTCATCGCTGTCAGCTCGTACGCGTACTTGACGGTATAAGTTTCTACAATGACTCAAAAGCCACTAATGTGGCATCAGCAGAGGCTGCCATTGTAGGTCTTAGTGGCAAGCATAAAAAGGGAATTATTCTGCTCGCCGGGGGGCTTGGCAAGGGTCAGGATTTTACTCCTCTTAAGCGGTATCTTGGCCGTGAGGTTAAATTTATGTACTGTTTTGGACAGGATGCAAAACAGTTAATTGATCTAAACCCTGAATATACCAAGGGGGTTTTGAACTTGCGTCAGGCTTTAAATGAGGCCTTTATGATGGCATCAGAGGATATGGCAGTGCTGCTATCCCCAGCCTGTGCCTCATTTGATCAGTTCAAAGGCTATGAGGAGCGTGGACGTGTTTTTGCCAATATGGTCAATCATCTGGACAGCAAGTAGAAATGAGCGCCGCTTCATATAAGGGGCTGCAGTATGACAGAGTATTGTTGCTGTGTGTGATAGCCCTTCTGGTTATAAGTGTGGTTCTGGTAAGTTCTGCCTCTGTGATGGAGGCATTGAGCCGTTTTGGCGATGAAAATCACTATTTAAAAAGACAGCTTATCTACATAGTTGCAGCTTTGATTATAGGCATAGTGACGGTTGCAGTACCTACGGACATCTATGAAAAATACATAATCTATGTGCTGTTTATAACCTTTGCGCTGTTGCTTTTGGTGCTTATTGTAGGCCGTGAGATCAATCAGGCCAAACGCTGGATAGATTTGGGTTTTGTTAATCTGCAGCCGGCCGAAATTTTAAAGCTGGTCTGGATTATGTTTTTTTCAAGCTACTGCTCGCGCAAAATTGAAGAGGTGCGCGAGACCAGAAAAGGCTTTTTAAAGGCAGGTGGCTTTATTGCCTTTATTGCACTGCTTTTAATTTTGCAGCCTGACTTTGGTTCGCTGGTGGTGGTTACCGTGGTGACCATGTCCATACTCTTTGCCGCCTGCGCAAGGTTGCTGCAGTATCTTATTATGTTTGTAGGTGTGGCCTTTTCTATTGCCGTGGTGGCAGTGCTGGCGCCATATCGTGTGCAGCGTCTGCTGACATTTTTAGATCCATGGAGTGATCCGTTTGGCAGCGGTTATCAGCTGACACAGTCTTTAATGGCCTTTGGCCGTGGCAATCTCTTTGGAGAGGGCCTTGGCAACTCTATTCAGAAATTAGGTTATCTACCAGAGGCTCATACTGATTTTATCACCTCAATCTTTGGTGAGGAATTTGGTTTTGCAGGCATGTGTGTACTTATTGCCATTGAGTTTTTAATAGTCTACAAGGCTTTGCGTCTGTCATTTTCTATATTGCGAGAAGGCGCCATTTTTCAGGGTTTTGTAGCCTACGGCATAGGTGTCTGGCTCTGTCTGCAGACAGTTATTAATATTGGCGTGGCCTCAGGTGGCCTTCCGACTAAAGGTTTGACTTTGCCACTTGTCAGCTATGGCGGTTCATCTTTGATGGTGACCATGGCCGGCATAGCCGTGCTTTTGCGCATTGATTTTGAATGGCGCAACAACATTATTCAAAAAGAGCTCAAAAGACGCTACAGAGAGCAAAAAGAGAATTTTATAGGTTAAAAAATGCAGTTAAAACGTGTTGTTATTATGGCCGGCGGTACCGGCGGTCATGTGTTTCCTGCTCTGGCTATTGCCACTGCTTTAAAAGAGCAGGGTGCAAGTATTTTATGGCTTGGCACTAGGGGTAGAATGGAAGAGGCTTTAGTGCCAAAGTATGGCTTTGATATTGAGTATATAGATGTCAGAGGCATAAGAGGCAACGGGGCTTTAAGAAAGCTTACAGCGCCTTTTATGATTTTAAAGTCCATAATGCAGTCACGCGCCATCTTAAAAAAATTCAAGCCTGATCTGGTGATTGGCATGGGAGGCTATGCCGCAGGTCCTGGCGGTATGAGCGCCTATTTGTGCTCAATACCTTTGGTGCTGCATGAGCAGAATGCCTCAGCCGGTATGACCAACAAGATACTCTCACGCTTTGCCAAGGTTATATTTTTAGGCTTTCCTGGTGCCTTTGAGGGTTCAAATGTGGTGCTTACAGGCAATCCTGTGCGCAAAAGCATAGTGGCACTGCATGATAGACAGCGTGATTTTACAGGTCGCATCAATATACTTATTGTAGGCGGTTCATTAGGTGCCAAGGCTTTAAATGATATAGTGCCTGGTATTATCAACAACCTTAATGTTGAGGCACAGACTATTTCTGTTACGCATCAGACCGGCAGGGATAATTCAGATAAAACCTATAAGCTCTATCGCAAGGATAAATTTGAGGTCAGCGTTGTTGATTTTATAGATGATATGGATAAAGCCTTTGAAGAGGCTCATCTTGTTATCTGCAGAGCCGGCGCTCTAACTTGCGCTGAGGTGGGAGTTGCAGGTCTGCCTGCCATTTTTGTACCACTACCAAGTGCTGTTGATGATCATCAGACCAAAAATGCCATGACTATGGTCTCAGAGGGCGCCTCTTTGCTGGTGGCTCAAAAGGATCTTTCAGATAAGCTACCTGAGCTTCTGCAGGGGCTTATAGATGACAGATCTAAACTTGAAAATATGGCGCAGCAGGCTAAAAGGATAGCCAGCATTGATGCAACTGACAAAATTATTAAAAAACTCTCTGAGTTGTAATCTTTTATCATTTTAATTTCATTATACAAAAGTACTGATATAGTAGAAAAAATTACAGGTTTTTTAAATGAAAGACATATGCTCAAAAATTAAACTTGCCGTACCGCTGATGCACAAAGTAAAACGTATTCATTTTGTTGGTATAGGCGGATCTGGAATGTGTGGAATTGCTGAGGTGCTGCTCAATGAAGGCTACAGCGTCTCAGGATCTGATATTGCCAGAAGCAAGGTTACAGAGCGTCTTGAGTCTTTAGGTGTCACAGTATTTGAAGGCCACAGAGCAGAGCACGTACAGGGTGCCTCGGTAGTTGTAGTGTCATCTGCCATCAACAAGGAAAACCCTGAGGTCAAAGAGGCCATAGAAAAACGCATACCTGTGGTCAGACGAGCAGAGATGCTCGGCGAGCTTATGCGCTATCGCTATGGTATTGCTGTAGCCGGCACCCATGGAAAAACCACAACTACAAGTTTAATTGCCAGTATCTATGCAAAGGCGCAGCTTGATCCTACCTTTGTTATAGGCGGTCTTTTAAATTCAGCAGGCACCAATGCCCGTCTTGGTACCTCACGCTATCTTATTGCCGAGGCCGATGAGTCAGATGCCTCATTTTTACATCTGCAGCCTATGATGACTGTGGTGACCAATATCGAGGCTGATCACTTAGATACCTATGACGGCGATTTTTCCAAGCTTGAAGATACATTTATAGAATTTTTACACAATCTGCCTTTTTACGGTGTAGCCATAGTCTGTATTGACTGTCCTACCATCAAAAAACTGCTGCCGCGCATAGGACGCACTGTGGTTACTTACGGCATCAGTGATGAGGCTGATTTTAAAGTAATTGATTACAAACCTAAGGGGCTGGGATCCAGCTTCACTATTATAAGAAAAAATAAGGATCCTCTTAAAATCGACTTATCTCTACCAGGTCTGCATATGGCCAAAAATGCAGCCGCAGCTGCGGCCGCGGCATCAGAGGAGGGAATATGCGATGAGGATATTGTTTCTGCTCTGTCAGAATTTCAGGGAGTGGGTCGTCGTTTCCAGATGTACGGCGATTATAATGCTCCTCATGGCATGATTACTCTTATTGATGATTATGGACATCATCCTACAGAAGTTGCCGCCACTATAAAGGCCGTAAGAGATGCCTATCCAGACCGCCGTCTGGTCATGGTCTTTCAGCCACACCGCTATTCCCGTACACGCGATCTGTATGAGGATTTTGTCAAGGTTCTGCAGAGCGTTGATGAGCTCGTGCTTTTAGATGTGTACAGCGCAGGCGAGGAGCCAATTGCAGGCATTGACGGACGCCATCTGTGCCGTTCAGTCAGAATGCAAAACCGCCTTGAACCTCATTTTGCAGCTTCAGTTATTGATGTTCCTGAAATTTTAGACGCCATAGTCAAGCAAGGCGATGTCGTTTTAACTCAGGGTGCAGGTAATGTTGTATCTGTAGCCAGGACATTAAAACATAGGTGGAGTTGTTATGAGTTTAAAGAAGTATAAAAAGTTTACGAGGGGCTATTATCTGCTTGGAATTGCCAGTATCATATTTGTCGGCTACTCTATGATCTGCGTTTTTTATCATTTTCAGGATGTTTTACGATCAGACAGATTAATGCCGGTAAGAGCAGTTGTTGTCGATGGTGTGTTAAAATATCTGTCACGCAAGGATATTGCAGATATAACAGGCAGAACTGCTGCAGGCTCCAATATAACAACATTGGATACTGAAGAGGTACGCAGTGCTCTGATGCAGAATCCGTGGATAGCCTCTGCCTCTGTAAAGAAGAAAATGCCCGATACTTTAGATGTATCTGTAGTAGAGCATGTCCCTGCGGCATATTTTAATCATGGATTGTTTGATGCTAAAACCAGGGAGCCTTTTTATCCTAATATGCGTGATTTTAAAGAGCCTTTGGTCAAACTTGAGGCCACGCATGATTACCTGGCTCCTACAGTTTATGATCAGACTGTAAAATTTATCAGTGAATTTCAAAATACACCTTATGAGGTGGTAAAGGTCAAGCTTGACAGTGCCAGAGGATATCATGTCACATTATCCAACGGCATAGAGCTACGCCTGGGGCGTGACGAGGCCAAAAACCCTCTGTCACAGCGCATCAAAACCTTTATTGAGGCATTTTCCAAGACAGACATTGATGTCAATAATGTGGAATATGTTGATTTAAGATATGATTCTGGTTTTTCAATAGGTTGGAAAAACAAGTAGGTCTCCTGGCAAGGATTTTATATGTTTAAAGCAAAAAATACAAAAGACAGTGTTAAAAACAATTCCAGCAGAGATACTGTGGTTGCTATTGATATAGGCTCTAGCAAAATACGTCTTATTGCAGGCAATATTGCAGAGGACGGCAATTTAAATATTACCTATTACACCGAGAGATATTCAGACGGTATTATATCCGGTGCTGTAAGTGATCTGCAACGTGTCTCAGAAATACTCTCTGAGATTGTGCAGCAGTATGAAAGCGACAACAAGACTACGCTGATGCACTGCAATATAGGTATTTCAGGCAAGCATATAGACTCCAAAAATGAAAGAGGAGATATTGTAGTTCCTTCTGGCATTGTAAGTGCTATTGACAAGAGCAAGGCAATAGAAATGGCCCGCAGCGTCAAAGTCAAGGACGGCAATCATATTATTCATGTTATACCGCAAAGCTATGAGCTTGATAACAACTATATGGTTTCAAACCCTATAGATCAGTATGCCATGCGTCTTGGTGTCAATGCCCACATTATCTCCTGTGCTGAAAGTCAGGAGAACAATTTCAGAGCAGCCATTGAAAAGGTATCGCCAAATGTTGAGATTGATAATGTGATTTTCTCAGGCCTTGCCTCTGCCAATGCCGTTCTTACAGAACCGCAAAAGGAGCTTGGTGTCTGCCTTATTGATTTTGGCGAGGGTACTGTTGATGTATGCGTCTATGACAGAAACAAACTTGTAGCCACCTTCAGCTTAGACAGAGGCGGTCGCAGCATCACCGAGGCCATTGCTTCTGAATTTCATATTCCGCTAAGCTATGCCGAGGAGCTTAAAAAGCAGTATGGTGTGGCTTTTGCCAAATATCTGTCTGATGAGGATTACAATCAGCTCTATAACATCAATGCCTCCTTTGCCGACGGAGTGGAGAACAATGTTATAGTAAAACGCGGCCGTCTTGCCGAGGTTATTCAGAATGCGCTTATGGATATTTTCAACTCCATCTGCAACAATATTGAATATCTTGCCCGTCAGTCCCCTGATGCCTATAATTTAAGCGTGGGCTTTGTGCTCACCGGCGGCATGGCCAATCTGCCAGGCATTGATATTTTAGCCTCAAGCGGTCTGCAGCCTGACAGAGATGTTGATTCAACCCGTCTTGTAGGCGTCAAGATAGGTATACCTTTGGGTGTTGAGGCCAAAAGTGAGCTTGCAGATCCAAGCATGGCCGTACCTATAGGTCTTCTGCGCTATATGCCGGTTATTGAATCAGTGCACAAGGAAGATGGTGTGCAGCCTAACAGCAAGGTCGGAAAAATGTTCAGAGCTGTAACTGACTGGTGGAAAAAGGAATTTTAAAATTCAAACAGCTTAGTATATTTTGAGATATGAGCTATATAAATAGATAAAAATAAAGTACATTTTTAAAATATGTATATAATAGGTTTTGAACTGATTGTTGTACCAGGCAGAGCCTCTTGCAAGCGAGATTTTTTATGAGCGATTTTAAACTAGACAGTGTAACAAATGATATGGATCAGGTAAGCAACTGTATTCATCCATCCTGCCCATGTAAGATTCGCGTGGTAGGCGTTGGCGGAGGCGGCTGCAATACACTGCAGCACATGATAAATCAGAAACTCACTGGTGTAGAGTTTATTTCAGTCAATACTGACTCTCTGGCTCTGACCAAATCTACAGCCCACAAAGTGGTACAGATAGGTGTCAAGCTTACCAGCGGTCTTGGTGCAGGCTGTGATCCACAGAAAGGCCGTAAGGCAGCTGAAGAATCACGTGAAAAGCTCAAAGAGCTGCTGCACGGCTCTGATATGGTATTTATCACTGCCGGTATGGGCGGTGGTACCGGCACCGGTGCCTCTCCTATTATTGCAGAGCTTGCCCAGGAGGCAGGAGCCCTGACTGTGGCAGTTGTAACCAAGCCTTTTAAATTTGAGGGCAAGAGACATATGGTAAATGCCGAGGTAGGTATTTCCGAGCTCTCAAAGCGTGTAGATTCCATTATTGTTATAGATAATGACAAGCTTTTAAAGAACCTTGGTGCTAATATCTCAATTGTAAATGCCTTTAACGAGGCCAATGACGTACTGTTAAATGCGGTAAAAGGCATTACTGATTCAATTACCAAGCCAGGCTTTATCAATCTTGACTTTGCCGACGTAACCACAGTAATGTCAGGCCGCGGCCATGCCATGATTGGCAATGGTATGGGCAAGGGAGCCAACTTCGTTGAAGATGCTATTCAAAAGGCCATTCATTCACCCCTTATCGAACAGGTTGATATCTCATCAGCTGCAGGTCTTCTGGCCAATGCTATAGTCAATCCAAACTTCCCAATTGCCAAGTGGGAAGATATCTGCAATGAGATTCAAAGCTATGCCGATGAGGATGCTGACTGTAAATTCGGTCTTACCTTTGATGACAAGATGGCCGAGGATCAGATTTCTATCACCATTTTAATAGCTGGCATCTCAGGCTCTGATGTTCCTGTTGAAAATTCATCTGCTGTGGCCAGAGCTCAGGCCTCTATACGCCACAACAACAGTGCTGCAAGAGCACAGGAGAGCGGATTTTTTACAAGATCACAAGAGGGCATGGAGGTACAGACAGCAGCTCCGGCTTCTCCTTTGAAAACCAATGTAAATCCTTTTGCACCAACAGCAACTCCAAGCAATCAGGAGAGCACAACCATCCATCTGATGGAGCCGCAGGAGGTCAAACTTGGTGAGGCTGATGATTCATCTGAATCTCAGTTATGGGAAGTACCGCCAGTTTTAAGAAACAGAGCTGACTGATTTAGGATTTTGTCCATACATAGAAGGCGGCAGTGTCCGCCTTTTTCTTATTTTTTATGGTTATTGTATCTGCATAATGTGATCTTAATTGTGTTGTTTTGAGCTTATGATTATGAGCTGAGCATTTTTTTTAAATAGATGCTAAAATTATGTATATAATTAAACGAATATATTTTTTCAAAAGATAAATCTCTGTCCAGCGAGAGTTAAAATGAGCGATTTTCAAATAGAAAGTGTTGGCGGTAGCCAGAACCTGCAAACCCCTCATGCTTGCAAGATCCGCGTAGTAGGCGTCGGTGGCGGCGGTGGTAATGCAATTCAATACATGATTAATCAGAGTCTGGGTGGTGTTGAGTTTTTAACCATAAATACAGATGCACAGGCTTTGTCACGCTCATCATCACATAAAGTGGTACAGATTGGTGCCAAGCTTACTCACGGTTTAGGTGCAGGATGTGATCCTAATATAGGACGCAATGCGGCAGAGGAGTCTCGTGAGGATATTAAAAAGCTTCTTACTGATTCAGATATGGTATTCGTAACCGCCGGTATGGGCGGTGGTACCGGCACAGGTGCCGCTCCTATTATTGCTGAGATCGCAAGAGAGCTTGGTGCTCTTACAGTAGGTGTGGTTACCAAACCATTCAGATTTGAAGGCAAGAGACATATGGTAAATGCCCAGTCTGGCATTTCAGAGATGTCAAAGCGTGTAGATTCCATCATTGTTATTGACAATGACAAGCTATTAAAGAATCTTGGCGCTAATATTTCAATTGCCAATGCCTTTAATGAGGCTAATGATGTGCTGTTAAATGCAGTCAAGGGCATAACAGATTCTATCTTGGCTCCAGCCTTTATCAACATTGATTTTAATGACGTCAAGATGGCTATGAAGGGCCGTGGCAATGCCATGATTGGCAATGGTATTGGTAAGGGTGCCAACTTCGTTGAAGATGCTATTCAGAAGGCTATTCACTCACCACTGATTGAGCAGGTTGATATTTCATCTGCAACAGGTCTTCTGGTTAATGCCAGAGTCAATCCAAATCTTCCTATCAACAAGTGGGAGGATATATCCAATGCTATTCAGCATTATGCTGCAGAGGATTCAGACAGCAAGTTTGGTCTTATCTGGGATGAGAAGCTTGATGAAGATGAAATTCATGTAACTATTATTATTACAGGCATTTCAGGCTCTGATGGCGGTAATGAAGGTTCGGCAGCTGTGGCCAGGGCTCAGGGTCCTATACGCCGCAATGCTGCTATGCAGGCTCAAAAGAGCGGTTTTTACAATATGTCTCAGACTAATGCCCAGAGTCAGAGTGAACCGCAGTATATTGAGCCAGGCAAGAGCAATGCCTCTATTCCTTCAGCTAATCCATTTACAGCTCCTGCAGGCTCTTCTAATGTCAACCGCGAGATTGAAGCTCCGGCCGCTCCTATTGAGGAGGTTAGAATCAGCAGCCCTATGAGCAGCAAGGATAGTGAAGAATCACAGCTGTGGGAAATTCCTACTGTACTGCGCAACAGAGCAGATTAACAAACAAAAACGGCAGCTTAGGCTGCCGTTATAATTTGTACCAGGCTTTAATTTAAAGTATAAAAAAAGGGCGCCTTGATGCGCCCGTTTTTATGTTATGCACTCTATTTTGCCTGTAGCTGCTCCATAGCATATCTGCATGCTACAAGATGATTGTCCCCGCAGCTTTCAAGTCTCTGCTCTTCACCTTTGTAAGAGCAGTTTTTATAACAGCGGGAGGCAAAGCGACAGCCTTTAGGTGGATCTATAGGTGATGGCAGATCACCTGTGAGCAGGATGCGCTGTTTTCTCTTCTCTCTGTCCATAATTGGAATAGCTGAGATCAGGGCATTGGTATATGGATGGCATGGAGCATCATAGATTGACTCTTTTGGAGCCACCTCAACCATTGAGCCTAAATACATTACACCTATTCTGTCAGAGATGTGTTTTACAGCGCCAAGACCATGGGCGATGAAAAGATAGGTGAGTTTGAACTCATCTTTAAGATCGCCTAAAAGATTTAATATCTGAGCCTGAATGGATACGTCAAGCGCAGATACAGCCTCGTCACAGACAATAAGCTTTGGCTCAACTGCAAGAGCTCTGGCAATACCTATTCTCTGTCTCTGACCGCCTGAGAACTCATGTGGATAGCGTGAGCGATAGGAGCTTGACAGACCTGTACACTCTAGAAGAAGAGCTACGCGCTTGGAGATTTCGGCCTTTGAATGGGTTTTATTGACAATCATTGGCTCTGAGATGATTTCCTCCACGGTCATACGCGGATTTAGCGATGAGTATGGATCCTGGAAAATCATCTGTATATCTTTGCAGAATTTGCGTCTTTGGGCCATTTTGATGGCACCAATATCAGTGCCTTCATACCAGATCTCACCTGATGTAGGCTTATACAGACCTGCAATCATTTTACCAAGAGTGGTCTTACCGCAGCCAGACTCTCCTACAAGGCCAAAACATTCGCCTTTATAGATGTCTATAGATACATTGTCCACGGCCTTGAGAGTGCTCTTTTTGGAATTTAAAAAGCCACTTTTTAAGGTAAAGTGCTTGCTCAGATTACGCAGAGACAAAAGCACTTCTTTTTTATTCTGTTGTTCCATACAAATTATTCTCCTGCCTTGATACAGCGTACCTGTCTGTTGCCTATTGAAACAAGTGCAGGCAGTGAGGCTCTGCACTCATCTGTACACTGTGGGCATCTGTCGGCAAAGGCACAGCCTGGAGGCACCAGCTCCGGAGGAGGTACCATGCCGTCAATGGTATACAGGCGCTTGGTTGTATCATCAAGGCGCGGAATAGACTTTAACAGTCCATTGGTATAAGGATGCAAAGGAGAGGTTAAAATCTCATCTGTGGTGCCATGCTCTACAATACGGCCGCAGTACATAACAGCAACCTTGTCTGCAGCCTCTGCTACTACACCCAGATCATGGGTGATAAGCAGTACAGAGATGTTGAAGGTCTCACGCATCTTATAGATAAGATCGAGAATCTGTGCCTGAATGGTTACATCAAGAGCTGTTGTAGGCTCATCTGCAATCAAAAGCTCAGGCTCGCAGGCCATGGCTATGGCAATCATTATTCTCTGACGCATGCCGCCTGACATCTGATGTGGATAGTCGCCGGCTCTTTTGGCAGGATTTGGAATGCCTACAGTATCTAAAAGATAGAGCATTTTCTCATAGGCCTGCTTTTTGTTCATATCAGTATGTTCGCGTATGCTCTCTATAATCTGATCGCCTACAGTAAAGATAGGGTTTAAGGAGGTCATTGGCTCCTGGAAGATCATAGATATTTTATTGCCGCGAATAGAGCGAAGCTGTCTGTCTGTCTTTTCAAGCAGATTCTCACCATTGAACTTTATAGTGCCGTTTACAACTTTGCCATTGGAACTTAATAGTCCCATGATGGATAAAGAGGTAACGGACTTGCCAGAGCCTGACTCTCCTACAAGAGCCAGAATCTGCCCGCGCTCAATAGAAAAACTTACATCCTTGATGGCCTGCACTGCACCGCGTCTGGTCTGAAACTGTGTAGTTAAATGTTCAACTTCAAGTAACATTGTTATCTCCTAGCGCTTTCTTGAACGAGGGTCTAGAGCATCACGCAGACCGTCGCCAAAGAGGTTGAAGGCAAGCACTGTAAGCGTAATGGCAAGGCCAGGGAAGATTAAGGTATGCGGAGCTGAGAAGATAAAGCTGCGTGAACGGGCCAGCATGTCTCCCCACTCTGCAAACGGAGGCTGTACACCAAGACCTAAAAAGCCTAAAGCCGCTGTGTCAAGCACAGCAGTTGAAATACCTAAAGTGGCTCTGACCACAATAGGAGAGGTAATATTTGGCAGAATATGTCTGAATATAATTCTTAAATTGGTATCACCAGTCACAATGGCTGCCTGAATATAGTCATTGGCCTTTACTGATATAACACAGGATCTGGCTATACGGGCATACTCTGGAATTGATACCAGACCAATGGCTAAAACAGCCTTGTCAAGACCGCGGCCTAAGGCTGCCATAAAGGCTATGGCCAGCAGAATTGATGGTACAGAGAGCACCACATCCATCATACGCATGATTATATTATCAAGACGACCGCCATAATAACCGCCCATGGCGCCTAGGATGGTACCAAGAGTCAGGGAAATGGCTACAGCTGACAGGCCTACGCTAAGTGATACCTTGGTGCCATCAAGCACACGTGAGAAGATATCACGACCTAACTGATCTGTACCAAACCAGTGCTCGGCATTTGGAGCTATAAAGGCCTTTTCCATGTTGGCAAGATTTGGGTCATAAGGCAGTATCTGCAACCCCATGGCCTGAGTTGCTGCAATAACAATAGCAGTGGCAGCCAGCAATAGAATAAAGATAAGACCTGTAAGCGCAGCCTTGTTGGAGGCAATGGCTGAGGCCATATCAGCAAAGCGAGACTGCTTTGGAGTTAAAGTAACATCTGTCATTTAGGCTCCCTCCTGTCCGTATTTGACTCTAGGATCAAGAGCGGCATAGAGCAGATCAACAATCAGATTCATAAATACGAAAATAAAGGCCACAATTAAAACCACACCCTGAATGACAGGGAAGTCTGAACGTAGAATGCACTCTACAGCATAGGCTCCGATGCCTGGCCATGAAAATACAGTTTCAGTAAGCACAGCTCCTGAGAGCAGGGCGCCAAACTGTAAACCTATAACAGTGACAATAGGCAAAAGGGCATTGCGAAAGGCATGACGTCCGATGACAGCATAGGAGCTAAGACCCTTGGCTTTAGCTGTTCTTATATAGTCCTGATGCAGCACATCAAGCATTGAGGAGCGTGTCATACGGGTAATGATGGCCATGGAGTAGGCTGCAAGTGTTATACCTGGCAGCGCAGCATGGGACAGTGCATTGAAAAATGCCTCATAATCGCCGATGATAAGAGTGTCGTAGAAATAAAAACCTGTGCCGCCAAATGGCTTCATCAATGTATCAATACGACCGCCAGATGGTACAAGGTGCAGATATCCTGAAAAAAGGATAATAAGCAGAATACCAAGCCAGAATACAGGCATAGACACGCCAATAAGGGCGGCTGTCATGGTCATATTATCAATAATTGAATTCTTTTTGACTGCAGATATGATACCGAAAATAACGCCTATGATGGAGGCAACTATAATGGCAATGATTGCAAGCTCAATGGTGGCAGGCAGTCTGGCCATAAGCTCTGAGGCAACTGGAGTATTGGTAAAGTATGAAACACCAAAATCCCCCTGCAGAACGCCTGTCATATAATCTATATACTGCGTGATAATAGGTTTGTTCAGACCCATCTGTTCACGCCATGCGGCTGCTTTTTCTATGGTAGCGTGCTGACCTAGAACAATCATGGAAGGATCAGGAGAGAAGACACGCATAATCAGAAAGACCAGAACTGATACTAAAAAGAGTACAGGAATAAGCATCAGCAGTCTTTTTATAAGGTAGACAAACACCTATGTTACCTCTTTAAAAAGTAAATTGCGTTGTACATAAAAAAAGCCCAGCAAACACGGCCAGGCCCCATTCAAATAATGATTTATTATATCCTAAAGCAGGTAAATTTCAAAGAAAACAAGGCACCATCATGGGGCAAAAAGGTCCTGTGTATAAGACATTTATACTAGTTCTGGCTGAAATTTTGGTGTTTAGGGTCAATAAAAAGTTGACGGGAATGTTAAGAGAGTGCTGGAGATATAATAAAGGCGGTTATACACCGCCTTTAAACAAGTCAATGAAAATTATTTCTTCTCAGTGCCCTGGAAGAAGAACAGACCTATCTTATGATAGAGAAGATTCTCGATATTTGGTCTGTAGGCAACTAACTGACGGGCGTGAGAAATTGGCAGAATAGGGCACTCCTCGGCCAAAATCATTTCAGCCTTCTCATAGATGGCATTACGCTCGGCACCTTCTGGAGTGGCTGCACCCTTGGCGATTAGATCTCTGTATTCCTGATTTACCCATCTTGGGTTGTTGTTGATAGGATCATCGTCGGCAAAGAGATACAGGAAGTTGTCAGCATCGCCATTGTCACCGTTCCAGCCTAAGAAGCCAATATCCCAGTAGTCGGTTAGAAGCTTGTTCTTGAAGGTAGCCCAGTCATAAACTAAAAGTTCTGCCTGAACACCAACCTTGCTTAAATAGCCCTGAACAGCCTCGGCTAAGACCTGACCGCCAACCGGATTGTACTGACGGGCACCGGTGTAAACCATGATCTTGAGGCTCTTTACACCCTTCTTGGCCAGGATCTCTTTGGCCTTTTCAGGATTGTAGGCTATAGGTTTTACATTCTTTGAATAGCCTGGTACGAAAGTAGGCAGGAAGGTTGTGGCTACAGATGCATAGTCTTTGTATAAAGACTGTACAAGCTCTGGTACGTTAACAGCCATGGCAAGAGCATGACGTACTTCCTTGTCCATGGTAGGGCCGTTCTGTTTAGGATCGAGGTTAAAGAACATATAGTTGGTGTTCATACCCTCTTCGTTCTGAATTACATTGCCGCCCTGCTTGACCTGATCCATAACGTTGGCATCAAGACCGAAAGCTACATCAATCTCACCGTTGTTAAGAGCAACAACACGGGCAGATGTCTCAGGAATGGTTCTGATGATAATATTGGCAGTCTTGGCCTTCTCGCCCCAGTAGTCATCAAAGCGGGTTAAAATAACCTGCTGACCTCTGTCCCAGGCTACAAACTGATATGGGCCGGTGCCGACAGGGTGCTCGTTTACATTGTTGTTGTATTTCTGCAAAGCTGTAGGGCTGACAATTGGTGCGGCAAAGCACATGGCCAGATTGTGCAGGAATGGGGTTGAAGGCTTTTTCATCTTGATGGCGATGGTGTAGTCATCAATTACCTCGGATGAGGCTACATCACCAAAAACGAGTGAAGCATATGACATTTTGGCCACGGCATTTTCAGGCATTTGACGATCGATGTTGAATTTTACAGCCTGGGCATTGAATGGGGTGCCGTCATGGAATTTAACACCCTGACGCAGTTTAAAGGTATAGGTAAGTCCATCTTCTGATACATCGTATGAAGTTGCAAGCAGAGGTACAACTTCAGTGTTGTCCTTCTTAAAGCCCATAAGACCTTCGTAGATGTTTGATGAGACGTTGCCTGAATCAAAGTCATCAACTAAGGCTGGATCAAGACCTAGCGGATCGGTTGATGTTGCATAGAAAATATTGTCCTGAGGCTTTCTTGACAGAGCTGCATTGGCTGAAAATACAGAGGCGCCAAAAGCTACTGTCATGGCAGCTACCATCATCTTGGTTTTGCTGATATGTAAAAATGACATCGTGCTTTCCTTAAAGTAAGAATTATCAAAATAAACACATATGGTGCATTAGGCTAGATTTTGTGTCACGCAAAGTAAAATATCAATAAGTTACGCCCAAAACTGGACATTTTTCTGCAAAACTGTAAATAAAAACGATATAAATGTGCAAGTTTGATGATTATGTACTATTTTTAAGCAAAGAGCACTATAAGTGTGCAAAGCTATAGTCCAAAGTGGTGTTTGTATAGCAAAAGCGTTAAATACCTAGCTTTATAGATGGTAAAAACATTCAAACATGAAGCTCTTTGATGCCTGTATGTTATATTGAGGAGTATTGTAGATTTAATGCTTTAGCACATTAGGAGAATTTTATGAAAGTTAAGCAGATTTTTGGCATTACAGCCCTTGCCTCTGCAGTGTTCTTTTCATCATCAGCCATGGCCGAAGGCGAGTTTATAATTGCCTGTGATGCTGCCTATGCCCCATTCTCATGGGAGGAGAACGGCAAATACCGCGGTATCGATGTTGAGGTGCTAGATGCTGTAGCTGAAGCTACAGACTTTGACTATGAGTTAAAGCCAATGAACTTTGATGCTGTAATTCCAGGTCTTATCTCAGGTCAGCTCGACGGTGCCATTGCCGGTATCAATATGAATGACGAGCGCAGAAAGATTATGGATTTCTCTGAGGGCTATTTTGACTCAGGTCTGTCCGTCATTGTGCGCAAAGGCTCAAATGTAACTAAAATTGAAGATTTGCAGGGCAAGAAAGCCGCTGTAAAGAAAGGCACCACAGGCGCTTTGTTTGTAGAGCAGAACGAGTCCAAGTATGACTTTGATGTTGCCTACTATACATCATCTCCAGAGACCATGATGGCAGTTAAAAACTCCAACGCCGACTTCCTTTTAGAAGATTATCCTGTAATAGCCTATCAGATTAAGATTGGTGTGCAGGAAGGTCTTGAGATCGCTATTCCTCGCGTGGCCGGTACTCCACAGTACGGTTTTGCTGTAAAGAAGGGAGCCAACCAGGAATTACTCAAGAAATTCAATGCAGGCCTTAAGAAAATCAAAGAAAATGGCACCTACGATAAAATTGTAAGTCAATATCTCTAAATTTTATTGTAAAATAACTGCCCGACAAATGTCGGGCTTTATTTATGCGCTAAATTAAAGATACTGTGGTTTAACATGAGTGACTATTTTGAGCTTTTAATTGAATGTCTGCCTGATCTGATGGCAGGTCTTGGAGCTACACTGCTTGTGGCTGTGGCGTCCATGTTCTTTGCTTTTATTATAGGTATGGTACTGGCATTGATGGGGTTATCAAACTCTATTTATCTGCGCTCAATCTATCACTCCTATGTAGCCTTTATCCGTGGCGTACCAGTTCTGATCTTTGCTCTGTTCTTATTCTTTGGTGTAGGCGGCCTTTTAAATATACAGTTCAATCCTATAGTTGCAGGTATTATTACTCTGTCAATCAATGCCTCAGCTTTTCTTGCCGAGATTTTCAGAGGCGGTATTCAGGCTGTTGACAAAGGTCAGGTTGAAGCCTCACGTTCGCTGGGTTTTGGCTATTTGAACACCATGCGCTATATTGTGCTGCCTCAGGCTCTGCGCATCATGGTCCCGCCAATTATCAATCAGTTTATCTCAACTTTAAAAGACACCTCTATTCTGTCTGTAATTTCTGTACGTGAGCTGACCATGAACTCTCAGATCATTATTGCCCGAAACTTCAGACCTTTTGAGGTATATTCATACACTGCCATTATCTATTTTATTGTTATTCTTATAATTGCACTGTTTGCCAAATATATTGAAAAGAAGCTCAACTCATCAAGAGCACGCAGCAAATAGCAAGAGCGCATAAGAGTAGGGCGGCACAGGATGCTGCAGGATTAAAGACGGATCATGCTCTCTGGCATAATTTTTTATAAGACATTTGTCGTATCGTCTACGCTTATGTCTTTAACCCCAGGTATTGATACTGCTGTTGCTACACGTATGGTCGTAGCAGGAGGCAGAAGCGCCGGCATTGCTGCAGCCTTTGGCATAGCTCTGGGGGTGCTCTGGCAGTCAACACTTGCAGGACTTGGCCTTGTGGCCATTTTTACGGCCATGCCCTATGTCTTTAATATTGTTAAATATGCAGGTGCAGCCTATCTTATCTATCTTGGTATACGCGCTCTGTATGACAGTGTAAGACGTATTCAGGCAGAAGATAATCTGCCATCTGTCAAAGCCTCCCGCGCCTTTGCAGCCGGCTTTTTAGGTGATGCTCTCAATCCTAAAATCACTATCTTTATAGTTACTTTTTACCCACAGTTTATAGATACAGCACACCTTGATGATCTGCTGCCATATGTGCTTTTAGGCGCTACCTATGCCTTTATAGCTCTTATCTGGTATATCATCTATGCTTTTATAGCTATGAAGCTTTTAGGTCGCCTTGGCAGAAACTTTGGCATTATCATGACACGCGTGTCAGGCCTTGTGCTTTTGGGTATGGGATTGCTTTCATTTTTTAACTGATAGGCATCTTCTTTATAAACATCGCAATATCAGCATTTTAAAAACATATGATTAGCTAAAAAATATCAACAAGACAAAAAATAGCACAGACTTAGGAACTTTTAGACTAAGGGTTCAGTCATACTTTAAAATTAAAAAATAAGGATATACAAATGTCTTTTATCAATTTTAAAGCTATGAGCCGTAACTATCTGTTTATTGCTGTTGCGGCGGCTATTGCCTTTGCCACGGTCTATAATGCGCAGTTCTGGATGCATGTAAATCAGATCTACACTGACAGTGACAATCTAAGTCTGCTCTTTAAACTTTTAACCCCTGTGGCTATAAGCTCTCTTGTAGCTATAGCCTTTATTACACTTTTTTCCTACAGATACGTGCTAAAACCTGCACTTATTATTTTATGTCTTGTCAATTCAATGGTTACCTTTGCTGCTGTTAATTACGGCGTAATCTTTGATACAGACATGATAGCCAATATTTTTCAGACTAATGTCTCTGAGGCCTCATCATATTTTTCATTATCTGCTGTGCTGTATTTTATCTTTTTAGGTCTGCTGCCTGCTATTTTTATCTACAGACTTAAGATAAATTACGGTCAGTCAGTTTTAAAAAATATGGCTCTGCGCATAGGTACTCTTGCAGTGCTGTCAGTACTTGCTTTGTCAATAGTGCTGCCAAATTATCAGCTTTACTCATTTATAGGCCGTAACAACAAGATACTTATAAAAGAGATACAGCCTTTTTCCTATATTATTGCCAGCACCAAATACGTAAAGAACACTTATTTTCCTCAAAAGATGGAATATGTAAGTCTTGGTGACGATGCCAGGGTACTCTCAAGCTCTGACAGGCCAAAGCTTATGTTCTTTGTGGTTGGCGAGACTGCAAGAGCGCAGAACTTTGGTTCTCTGGGCTATGAGCGTAATACCAATGTGTATACACAAAAAGAGCATGTCATTAGCTTTGCAGATGTTAAATCCTGCGCCACTGCCACAGCTAAATCTGTACCATGCATGTTCTCTGATTTAAAGCGTGAGAGCTTTGATGATGTTCAGGCTCAGTATCGTGACAATCTGCTTGATGTTATAAAAAAGGCAGGTATTGATGTAACCTGGTATGAAAATGACGGTGGATGCAAGGGCGTGTGCAAAAATATCAAGACCATTGAGATACAGGCTGACGAGAGCAGGGAGCTGTGCACAAATGGGACCTGCAAGGATGAGGTATTTTTAAAATATGCCCAGGATATTACACAAAATGTACACAAGGATACAGTTGTAGTTTTTCATCTTATAGGCTCACACGGTCCTAAATATTATGAAAGATATCCAAAGAGCTTTAAGAAATTTACTCCTGACTGCAACAGAGCCGATGTGGAAAACTGTTCTTTAGAGGAAGTTAAAAATGCCTATGACAATACAGTTTTATACACTGACTATGTTTTATACTCTCTTATCCATGAGGTTCTTGAAAAGAATATAGATAAATATGATCCTCTGCTTTTGTACATATCAGATCATGGCGAGTCATTAGGTGAAAACGGTCTGTTTTTACACGGCACACCTTATATGATAGCACCTGAGTATCAGACAACTATTCCAATGCAGATCTGGATGCCTCAGCAGACAGCTTCTGACCTGAGTCTTGATGTTAAGTGCTTAAGAGAAAATACAGCAGGCAGAGATCTTTCCCATGACAATCTCTTTCATACAGTGCTGGGGCTACTGCAGGTACAGACAGAAGTGTACAACTCAGATCTTGATGTCATGAAGATGTGCCGGGGCTAGCTTTTGTTACAACAGGACTTTTAACATAGTCTAAGGCCTGTTTTACAGCTTTGTGCAAAAGGCAGTATAAGTCATATAAAACAGCCTGTTTTGTCATTTTACAGACATGGCAATACATATTTATAGCTCTGTCTGTTATATAATTACCTTTATAGCTCTGTCTGTTATATAATTACCCTTGATTTTAAAGTCTGTTTTTTAAATAGCTAAGCTTTTGCGGCTATCTGTCTTGGATAAAGTCATAGTTATATGCAGTATGTACATCATAAATGTATAGCAGCATAAAGCTATGAGCCTTATTTGAGTATATGCTCGATGCGGCAGTCATGTCAGTCAGACATTAAGTTTACAAAGGATAAATTAATGGTAGCAAGAAAACTAAAAGGTTTGACCCGTCACTATCTGTTTATTGCTCTTTGTGCGGGTATTATCTTTGCAACTGTCTATAATATACAGTTCTGGACGCATGTAAGCTCTATCTATCAGAGCAATGATAATTTAACCACAGCGTTTAAAGCTCTGACTCCATTTGCCATCTTATCATTAATAACTTTGATCTTTGTGGCTGCTTTCTCCTACAGACTGATACTAAAGCCTGTTCTTATCATACTGTGTCTTGTCACATCTCTTGCCACCTATGCTGCTGTAAACTATGGTGTGATCTTTGACAATGACATGATGGTCAATATTTTTGAGACTGATTCAGCTGAAGCCACAGCATATATTTCAGTATCAGCTGCCCTGTATTTTATCCTTTTAGGTCTGCTGCCTGCCATTTTCATCTTTAGACTTAAAATAAATTATGGCACATCCATTATAAAAAACATGCTGCAGCGTATTGCGGCTGTGATTGTGCTTGGCGTTGTCGCTGTGGCCATTGTGCTGCCCAACTTTCAGATCTACTCTTTTATCGGCCGTAACAATAAGATCCTGTTAAAAGAGATTCTGCCTTTTTCCTATATGGTGGCGAGCACCAAATATATAAACAATACATATTTTCCTGAGAAGATTGAGTATGTCTCCTTAGGTGATGATGCCAAGGTGGTCTCAAGCTTTGACAAGCCAAAGCTTTTATTTGTGGTGGTAGGCGAGACAGCCAGAGCTGAAAATTATGGGGCTCTTGGCTATGCACGTGATACCAATGCCTATACACAGCAAAAAGATGTAATCACCTATGCAGATGTAAGCTCCTGTGCTACAACCACAGCCAAATCTGTACCATGCATGTTTTCTGATATGCAAAGAGAGAACTTTGATGACAGTACTGTACGTTATCGTGACAATGTTTTAGATATTATGCAAAAAGCCGGTATTGATGTCACCTGGTTTGAAAACAACGGTGGCTGCAAAGGCGTATGTAAAAATGTCAAAACCATCGAGATAAAGAAGGATGAGAGCAAGGAGCTGTGTGCAAACGGCTACTGCAAGGATGAAATCTTTATAAAACATGCTCAGGATCTTGCCTCCAGGGTCACTGAGGATACTGTAGCTGTCTTTCATTTTATAGGTTCACATGGCCCTAAATATTATGAAAGATATCCAGAGCACTTTAAGAAATTTACTCCAGACTGCAACAGGGCTGATGTTGAAAACTGCTCGCTTGATGAGGTGAAAAACGCCTATGACAATACCATTTTATATACAGACTATGTTTTATATTCATTAATCACTAAGGTTCTTGAACAGCACATGGACAGATATGATCCTGTGCTTTTATATATCTCTGATCATGGCGAGTCATTAGGTGAAAACGGTCTGTTTTTACATGGTACTCCATATATGATAGCACCTAAATATCAGACTCATATTCCTATGCAGATCTGGATGCCAGAGCAGACAGCATCTGATATGCATATTGATTTAAAGTGCCTTAAGGATAAGTCAAAGGATCAGGAACTCTCTCATGACAATCTGTTCCACACTCTGCTTGGTCTTATGCAGGTGCAGACTGGTATATACAAAACAGATCTTGATGCCCTTGAGCTTTGCAGAGAGCACAATTAAAGATATAAACTGCTCCAAAGCCTTTTATAAGGCTTTGGGGCAGAGCTATTTTAGTTTAAAGCATAAGGCTGTAATATCATCTGACTGATAGGCAGTGCCGCGGAATGAATCAATCTCCTTATTGATGGCATCTAGCATATCCTGAGGCATGAGCTTTTCATGTTCTCTGACTGTTTTTAGAATATGCTCGACACTGAAAAACTCTGCTTTGCTGTTCTGCGCCTCTGAGATGCCGTCTGAATAGATAATAAAGCTATCACCTGATTTTAAATCAAAGCTGTATTTTTCATAATGCACATCTTCAATGGCGCCAATGGCAGGACCTGAGACAGTATCGAGCTCATATAATGTGTCATTGTTGTAGACAATAGGGAAACAGTGACCTGCATTTGCAGCCTCGCAGTGACGTGATCTCGCATCAACCTTGACCACAAATAAAGTTACAAACATCATGTTGGGATTACGCTCAGCCAGGGTGTTGTTGATGTGATACATAACCTCCTCAAGAGGCAATCCCTGACGCAGAGACAGACGCAGAGTGGTCATGGTCATAGACATGAATAAGGCAGCAGGTATGCCTTTGTCAGAGACATCGCCTACAGTAAAGATGTATTTGTCATCACCCAGGGCAAAGGCGTCAAAAAAGTCGCCGCCAACTTCTTTTGCTGGAATAAGATAGGCTGCAGATATCAGATCTGCTGTATTGTGCGCGAGGCATGCACACTTTCCAATGGGTGAAAGTCCCTAGACCGGTAGCAGAGACAAGGTCAAAGCCGAACGCTAGACGGACACCGTGAGGTGTTGGTCGGAGGGAGCGGGCTAGCATAACTCAACGAGCTGACGAATAAAAATCAGATCAGGCATCAATTCGTAGGTGATTTTGCAATACAAGAAGTAGCCTAAATTCTGCCGTAAATTTTGGTGTATATCCTGCGGTGATAAGTTAAAGGAAGATATAGCTTACCCTTGGAGGTCTGTATGGTGAAAGCCATGGAGAAGTTGTATGAGGCCATAGTATGTCGTGAGTATCGACGAAGGGCTAAAGCATCAAATATGTCAAATGAAGTAGAACCCAATCTAGTTGAAATCTGAAAACACGGACACCACGAAGCGGAAGTAGCCTTAGTAATGGCAAGATAAGCTGGTGGAGACTAGCTAGGCAGGGATATAGCAACAAAGTAGCAGAAGGACATGGTAACTTTAGAGCAAATACTTTTCGTATGAGAACATGCTGAATGCCTGTAAAGCTGTAATCAGAAATAAAGGATCAGCAGGTATAGACGGGGTCAAATGCCAAGATCTTGTTAAATGGTTTTACGACCATCCATACATTGTCTCAAAGTCCATAGAGGATGGCTCGTTCAAGCCGTCACCAATAAAAAGGGTGTACATACCTAAAGACAATGGGGAAAAACGCCCACTAGGCATATCAACGACTGTTGATCGTACTGTGCAAAACGCCATAGCAAATAAGCTCATAGAGCTATATGACCCGAAATTCTCGGACAGTAGCTTTGGCTTTAGGCCGGGGCGTGGATGTCACGGTGCAGTAAACAGAGTTCTCCAATACGCCAATGAAGGCTACATCTATGTGTAGACATGGATTTGGCAAAGTTCTTTGATACAGTAAATCACAGTAAACTATTGCAGGTCCTATCCAACGAGATAAAGGACGGAAGGGTAATATCGCTAATTCACCGCTATCTGAGGGTGAAAATAATAGACGGAAACAAAGCAATCAAGAACAAAGTCGGACTCCACCTGGGCAACAATTTCTCACCGGTCTGTGCAAACATCCTCCTAAACGAACTCGACCAAGAGCTTGAAAAGAGGGGCGTCAAATTTGTAAGATATGCTGATGACTGCATGTTGTTTGCCAAGAGCGAGAGGGCTGCTAGGAGAATACTAGAAAGCACAACTAGGTTCATAGAGAAGAAACTCTTCCTAAAAGCAAACCTGGATAAAACTAGCGTTGGAAAGCTTGGTTATGACACAAAATTCCTAGGCTTTGAATTTCGCAATACAAAAGACGGATGGACCACTGTGCTTCACAAGAAGAGCAGAAAGAAATTCGTGGAAAAGATGCGGACTATCCTCACTAGGAGGTGCCCCAAAGGAATCGAGAAGACACGCAACACTTACAATACCTTTTTGAGAGGCTGGTATCAGTACTTTAAACCTTGCATTAGTAAGTCCACTATGAAAACCGAAGAGCAATGGATAAGAAGGAGAATATGTCAGATACTCATTGTGGCATGGAAAAGGAACTACACATGCTACAAGAACCTGCTCGGGTACACTAAAGGTAAACAAGAGGAGCGCTGTCGTATGGTAGCTTTCTCCCACCTAGGCAAATGGGCAAAGGCGAAGCACTCTAATTATATACTGACAAACAAGCTCCTACATAGGGAGCTTGGATGGCAGTGTGTCGCTGACCTTGTAGAGGGATATACAGTACAAGATCAGTATTTTGTTTAATGGGAAAGCCCACTGCTATGAAGTGGCACGGTGGGTTTGACGAGAGGGGCGAAAGGGCCTAAAGCCTATCCCCCTACTCTACTCCCATTCTGTAGAGTATGAAGATAACAAGGGCTATAAGAGGGCCTTCGGCTATGGCCTCATACAGCTGTGAAGGGTGGCGTGGAATCTCGCCGCCACCTTCAAAGATAAAGGCAAAAGGCAGAGAGCTGGGCCTGCCATAAAGCTCGCCGTTTAAAAAATTAACCACACGTCCTGCAGGAAGCAGCAACATGGCAGTTAAGGCGGAGCGGTCAAGATTTTTTAAAAAAGCTTCGCGATCTAGCACATAGATCATGACTATACACAAAACCAAGGCACCATGAAAAGACATGCCCCCTTTGTAGAGCTCTAAAATCTCAACAGGGTTGTTTATATAGTATACAGGCTCATAGATAAGGGCATAAAAGAGCCTGCCACCTACAATTACAGCAATAGCAGTATATAGGGCTATAAAAAAACGGTAGGCAAGAGATCCTGCCTGCAAAAAAGGATGTTTTACAAGAGCAAATACTATAAAGCCTGCAGCATAGATAAGACCATATACTGACAGGGCATTAAACAATAGCATTTTTGTACAGATAGGTATTAAATACCATCTGACCTAGAATTTCAACATCGGAGCTGTAGCGCATTTTAAGATTACGCAACAGTGTTGATCTGTTCTGAAAATTCTGCAGCGGTGTAAGTTCAAAAACTCTTAAAATATTGTTGATAAGGCCCATATAAGGACAGGCATGCTTTATATACATTATCTTATCGGCATTTTCCGGATCGATAAGCGGAGTGAGAAGGGCATGACCTAAAGCGTCCTGAATGTCATCAATTTCAACATCAAGATCAAGCCGCTCTTTAAGACGGCGCTTTATAATCTCAAGCATGGCCTTGGCTATGATACTCTCAAGCACCATGAGCATTCTGAGCTGATAATTGCTCTGCTTTCTCTGAATAAGCTCTTTTATCATATCAAAGTTGATACTGCCTGTATTCTCAGAGTGCGAGATACTTATATCAAGATCATTTAAAAAGCGCTCATCAAGGGAGAGGGGCAGAAACTGTAGCCAAGGCAGATTGGCTTTTTTGGCCATTTTATTAAAGATATAGAAATAAACATCGTCATTTATTTCAGTAAGCATTTTTTCATATTTTCTGTAGGCCTTCAAATCCTCATAAGGTGAGTAGGTATCACACAGAAAATACAGATATCTGTCAGATTTGTTTATATATTTGCCTAAAGCTTTTTCAAGAATTCGGTGAAAGAAGACATCAAAACACTGAGGGGCGTCTTCATCTACAGTATCACTGTAATGACTCTGCTGCAGATAATTGATTCTGTACTGCAGTTTGAATATATCTTTGAAGATTATGCGTAAGACAATATTGGCATAATTGTACTGCGGAAAGCCGTTGTATACAGTATCAATATCAATTTTAGATGATATGCTCTCATCATTGAGCATTTCATTGACACTGATTTTGGCTTTTTCCTTTTTTTGAATTTTGGTGCGATTTTTGGCGTCAGCTTTAAGTTTTGAGAGAAAATCAGGATCCTTTTGTAAAAGGATATCGTAGCGACCCACTCTTTCAACGGTGCGATGCTGAATCTTGCCTGTCTTTTTATTACGATAGGCTTCAACTATATAGACATATTTACTGTTGCCGGACTGTCTAATATGTACGTACATAATTTACCATTCGAAAAATAAATAAAGGAAGAACTCAATGCTTAAAAAAAAAGAAACCGGGTTAATATTTCAAAGTTTTTTGTCATTTTAAGAAAAAAACAATAAAAAATACAGAAAAAAATATGCTGATATTTAAAAAATTAGGGAAAATTCAAATAAATTCATGCACTATGTTAATAAAAATATGATCTTATGTAACAAAAATTAAATTAATCAAAAAAACAATTTTTGATTATAATGCATACAATGGGGGCATCAAGAGACATAGGTCATGAGTGAAAAGATAGAACAACCCACCTCCAAACGCCTGCGTGATGACCGTGAAAAAGGTGATATAGCCAAAAGTCAGGAAATACCCTCAGCGACAATAGTTCTTGCCGTTATTGCCTATTTTATTGTCAACAGCGACAGCGTTTTTACCAAGCTTATAGACTGCTGCAACTATACATTCACCACTGCAACATCAATACCTTATGATAAGGCCCTGCCACTTATAGGAGCAGTTGTTGTAGATACATCTGTTGCAATTAAATGTGTGTTAAATGGTATATTAAAAAGATTTAGAATATATTTTATTTGATAAAACTTAGCCTTTACTTAGAATAATCTAATATAAAGCCTAATCTATGTTGGCCTTGTCTTCAGTGAGCGTTATATCAACAGTTTTTATTTTTTCCTCACCTTTGTCATTTTTGCGCAACACCTTAAAGGTCATGACAGTACCGGGGCGGGTGCTTGAGATGCTATCGATTAAAGAGCGCAGATTGCCTATTTTCTTGCCATCAACCTCAATTATGACATCACCAACTTTAAGATCGGAGGTGGCGGCAGGGCCCAAAGGATCTATATAGCCAATTCTGATACCAACTGAAAACTGCTCTGATAAAGGCTGTGTACCATCATCGCTGATGCCAAGATAGCCACGTATAACGCGGCCGTGTTTTATAATCTCATCAAGAACATAGACCACAAGTTTGGTAGGTACAGCAAAGCCTATGCCATAGACTCCATACTGATAATTGTTAAAGGAGGCTGTATTGATGCCTATAAGATAACCTTTGGAGTTGACTAGGGCTCCACCTGAATTACCCTGATTGATAGGGGCATCGGTCTGAATAAGATCCTGCAGACCTTCTCTTATATTCATTTGATCGCGTGTTAAAAGACCAGAGCCTGTTCTTGCTGTAGCTGAGACTATACCATGGGTTACAGTCTGACCGAGGTTGTTGGGATTGCCTATGGTCAGAGCAATATCACCAACCTGCGGAGTCTCTTTTAGATTGATGGGAATTGGCGGCAGGTCACTGGCATTAATTTTGAGTACTGCAATATCGGTGCGTCTGTCATAGCCTACTACAAAGGCCTGATGTATTTTTCCATTGTGCTGCTGTGCCCAGATTGAGGTATTAGGTTCAATGACAGATGGTATAACATGATAATTGGTGACTATATAGCCATTTTCAGTCATGATGACGCCTGAGGCAGAGGTCATGATCTCTGCGGCATCTGCTGTAGCTGATGAGTAATTGTTGTTAAGCCTCTGTACGTAGATATTGACAACACTTGGAGCCGCCTTGGCCACGGCATAGGAAAAACCTTCTGTGTCCTGGCCTTTGGAGTAGATAATCTCTCCTATATTGCGACCGACATTGGGATTTATGATAAGTGTGGCTATGCCAGCAGTCAGACCTGCAGCTATAGGAATAATGCCAAAAAGTAGTATATTTCTTTTTTTCATAACGTAGCCTTACCCATGTCAGCTGTGTAGAGAGTCAGAGATTGTGCTTTTATTTTAACATTGTTTGTAAAGAGCTTAAAAAAATACTGCCACCTTCTGTCTTGATGGCAGTATTTTATCAAGGAAGTCAGAGACTAAAGTCTGACATAAAAAGTGAGCTTATCTTACTGTGATAAATACAGTGGTTGAGCCTCTTTGTACCCTGATGGCACTTACTTTGCCTTTGGCAGAACCAAGATACTTTTTAAGATCGGCAATATTCTTTACAGTATTACGGTTGACGCCTGTAATGATATCGCCCTGACGCAGACCAAGGGCTGCAGCCTGTGATCTCTTGTCAATCTTGGTAATCTCAACACCGCTGTTATCATCAGTGTTGACAAATTCAGCTCCTTCAAGGGCCTTTGAGATTTCCTTTACAGCCTCAGCTTCCATTTCCTGAGCCTGTGTGAGTTTGACATCAATCTTGATATCCTTGCCATCTCTGAAGATGCCAAGAGTTAATGAGGTGCCGGCCGGCTGTGTGGCCACCTTGGCGCGCAGTTCACCAAATGATGAAATTCTCTTGCCGTTGACAGAGGTGATAATGTCACCTGGCTTGATACCGGCCCTGTCAGCAGCGCCATCTTTTACCACTTCATTGACAAAGGCGCCTGAGTTTTGATTAAAGCCAAAGTTCTTGGCCAGATCAGATGTAAGCTCAGTGCCTGTAATTCCAAGCTGACCGCGTCTTACCTCACCATAGTTTTTAATTTGATCAACAATGGTCTTTACCATGTTTGATGGGATGGCAAAGCCAATACCTATATTGCCGCCGTTAGGACCTAAAATAGCAGTGTTGATACCTATAAGCTTGCCGTCTAAATCAACTAGGGCACCGCCTGAGTTACCTGAGTTGATGGCGGCGTCGGTCTGAATGAAGTTCTCAATATTCTCAATATTAAGACCTGATCTGCCAAGGGCTGAAACAATACCTGAGGTTACAGTCTGACCTAAACCAAAAGGATTGCCTACAGCTACAGTAAAGTCACCTACCTGCAGAGTATCTGAATCTGCAAATTCTAAAGCTGTAAGGTTGTCAAATTCCTTGAGCTCAAGCAGAGCCAGATCGGTGTGCGGATCCTCGCCTATCTTTTTGGCATCATACTCGCGGCCGTCAGATAAGGCGACACGGATTTCATCGGCGCCGTCTACCACGTGGAAGTTGGTGACAATATAGCCTTTTTTAGAGTCGATAATAACACCTGAACCTAGGGCTCTGAACTCACGCTGCTGCGGGGTCATGAGCTCTGGGAACATAAAGCGGAACTCTTCTGGAATATTAAAAGATGGTCCTGCTATTTCTTTTTTTCCTTTGATTACAATATTTACCACACTTGGCAATACTTTCTGAAGCATAGGGGCTAGTGTGGCTCGACCCTGTGTGCTGGTGCCTACAGCATCAATGATGGCTGATGAGGTCTGGGCACTTACTGTTGTACTTAATAAGGCACCACTTAAGGTAAGGGCTAGGGCCATTGCTCTTAAATGCTTAGAATTTTTAATCATTTATGTTCTCCTTAAAGAGCGTACGTAGTTTATTAAATCTTTGGCTGTTCCTTGACTTCAATCTCTTTATCCTCAGCAGTGGAGCTGCTGTCACCTTCTGTCTCAGAGCTTGAATCTTTACCCTGCGATGGTATATCTAAAGATTTTGAGGAGGCAGCCATCTCGGCAACACGGGCAACATTTACATCATCGATAATATTGTTGATACCGCTGTCTACGCCTTTTGTATCTGTGGCAACATCAGTCTTTGACTCTATCTCTGCACTTTTGGTCTCAACATTGTCGTTAATCTCTTGTGTGCCTGTATCATCAGCAGTGCTCTGTACCTTAACAGAGGCAGTCTGTGTGGCAGTATCTGCACTGTCCTTGTCAAGCTCTGCCTGTACATCAGGAATGAAAGACTCTTTTGTTTCTGTCTCAGGTACAAAGGCCTTTGTTTTGTCTGATGATTTCTTCTTTACTTTCAATGCTGCTAAATCCTGCTCATTGTCATCATCTAAAAACTCTGTTTCCTGAGGAATGAAACGTTCGGCATTGTTCTGCATAAATTTGGCATAATTAATATAAACCTTGTTTAAAAGTGAGAACTGTTCCTGGGCGTTTTCAAAGAACTCAACGATCATTCTGTCTTTATTGGCGTTGGCTCTTTTTATTTTGGTCATCTCATCTATAAGTTTATGTTTAGCTGAGAATTTGGTCATGGCCACAAAGGCAATTAGACCACCTAAAATAAATCCAACAACAAAAGCTAGTGATATAAGCATCATATCCATGGTGTATTTCCTCTTCCTGACTATAAATATATTATCTCATCAAACTTAGAAAAAAATTAGTAGCTCAAATCAAATAAACTATTTAAAAATTAACGGTTTTCACGCCTACTGACTAATATTTATACATGCACTGCACTGTCTGCAGAAAATAAGACTGCAAGGCCTTCTGGACAAAAGACAAGGCTCTTATCAGCCTGTGATGGGCACACAGCTCTTAAAGACACATAATTGAGTACAGGATACAGCTGTGAATATGCAAGACAGATCAGTAAAAAAATGTCTTCATAGCGTGCAAGATTTATAAAAATTTATGTAACTTAATGTTAAAAACGTGTATAATATTTGCGCCCCTCTATGTTGTATTTTTGGCTTCCCACCCAAACATACAAAGCGGATGTAAGATTGCTTATATCTGTTAGGTTAAGAGACCAGATTTATCTGGATGTTTAAAGGATTTTTCCTTAAAAGGGTTTTTTAATGAGAACTTATGTAGCAAAGCCATCAACTATTAAGCGTGATTGGTATATTGTCGATGCCGAGGGTCAGACCTTAGGTCGCATCGCAACTGAAATTGCTTTACGCCTACGCGGCAAGCACAAGCCAGAGTACACTCCTTTCATGGATACTGGTGATTATATCATCGTTATCAATGCTTCAAAGGTAAAGGTAACTGGCAACAAGACTGCTGATAAGATGTACTATCGTCACACTGGTTATCCAGGTGGCCTGAAGTCAGAGTCATTTGAGAAGTTAATTGCACGCAAACCAGAGCAGATCATTGAGACTGCTGTTCGTGGCATGCTTCCAAAGGGCCCATTAGGTCGCGCTATGTTCCGTAAACTCAAGGTATATGCTGGTGAGACACATAATCATGCTGCTCAACAGCCTCAGATTCTCAAGTTTTAAAGGAGCAATAGCAAATGGCTGATACACAGTTTTATGGCACTGGCCGTCGTAAGAGTTCAACTGCACGTGTTTTCATCAAGCAAGGCACTGGCAAAATGATCATTAATGGCCGCACAATTGAGCAGTATTTTGGTCGTCCAACATCTCGTATGGTTGTATATCAACCATTAGAGCTTCTTGAGGTTCAGGATAAGTTTGATCTGTACATTACTGTAACCGGTGGTGGTATTTCAGGTCAGGCTGGCGCTATCCGTCACGGCATCACCCGTGCTCTTATGGAGTACGATGAGAGCTTCCGTCCAGCACTGCGTAAGGCTGGTTATGTAACTCGTGATGCTCGTTCTGTTGAGCGTAAGAAGGTTGGTCTTCACAAAGCTCGTAAGCGTCCACAGTACTCAAAGCGTTAATTTTCGTTTTAAAGTATTTTATAAACCTCTGGGAGAACCCGGAGGTTTTTTTTATTAAGATTTTAATAAAAAGTACCGTAAAAATAAGGTTTTATATTTAAGCATTTTTAAATATAATTAAAGTATAAAGCTATAGGCTATGACTTTGGCCCTGTGTGGCTTGAGCAGATTAACTATGCTTTAGCATATGTTCTAAAGCATATTGTATTGTTATTCGTATTTAGAATCTTTTAAAATTATCAGTATTTGACAGGCTGGGTTGTGCCTTAGTGTAGTGACCCCAATCCTTTTAGACAAATAAGGCTGTATAAGCCTTGCAGCACATGACCTGTGACAGGGGGAAGATAAAAGGGTTTGAGCTTGAGACTTTGTATAAAAGAACATCATACGTCAGTCTTAAAGCTTATTGTCAGACTTTGCGATGAGAGTTTTTTACAGGACTTATAAAGGAGGATAGTGCCATCCTTTGCTGTGCAGCAGATTGTGTATGGTGCTTTGTTATCGATGAAAGTAAGAAATATAAATACCTTATGTCCTTATATTTTCAAGGCCTTTTATGACTGGCTTGTAGACAGTGATGTCACTCCACACCTTTTAATCAAGGTACAGACAAAGGGTGTAATTGTCCCATCGCAGTTTAGAGAACAGGATGTTATGGTTCTATCCATCTCTCCATCAGCTGTGCGCAATTTTGATATAGGTCCTAAATATCTGTCATTCAACACCCGTTTTTCAGGTGTGGATGAGTATATTGTCATTCCTTACAAAGCCATGTGCGATCTTATTGCCCATGAAGATCAGGTGGCATTCCCAATCAATATGTGGATGCAGCAGGATCTTGAAGATGATGAGGAAAATCAGGAAGACTCATATGAAAATGAGTACATGCAAGAGGAAGATGAGAACTGCGAGGATAGTGCAGATGACAGTGCTATCTTCAGAACTGTAGATGATATCAATGATGCAGAAGATAGTGCCGAGAAAAACAAGAATAAAGATAATAGCACTGATGGCGCATCTGATGATGGCTCCATGTTTACAATTGTAGACAAGGATTAGTTAAAATTTGTCTTAATGCCATTGATGTGGCGTAGAAAAAGGCCTGTTTTCATTATGAAGACAGGCCTTGTAGTTTTTATGTTAAGAGCATTTGTACAGCCTGCACTTTATAATGCGCAGGCAGTTTTGTTATTAAAATCTGCCTTTGACATCAGATCCAATCTTGTACCACATTAGTGATCTTTCAAGCAGGTTCTTATCGCCTACTATAATATCGCCAGTCAGACCATGGAGTAGATCCTCTTTTGATGAGGTAAGCTTGTCAAGGTTGAAGGCAACATTGATGGCATCATAGGCTGCAGCAAAGATCTGCAGAGTCAGGGTATCAGCCTTTGGCATATTCTTGGTGGCAGAGGCTTTTAACTGACTGTCAGTAATAAGCCATGGCATCTGACCTATGGTGGCACCATTTAGAGCAATTTCAAGACCTGTGTTATTAAGGCCATCATAGCTCTCAGAGCTTAGGTAGACAGGCATTTTAGATGGCAGCATAGCCTTGATGACATTAGCCTCACGTGAGCTTGCATTTATATACACACTGTCAGCCTGATTATAGGCACAGGTTCCAAGATCGGCCTTGGCGCTTTCCTGATTGTTAAAGCGGCAGGTATTGGCCAGTGAGTTGCCTGTACTTGCAAAGGTGCGGTTGAATCCTTCAATTACACGCTCGGCACGTGATGAGTTATTGGTAATAAGCAATGGCTTTTTATAGCCGTCAGAGAAGATCTTAGCGGCGGCATTGGTAGCCTCATAGTCAGGGCCAAGATCAAAGTAGTACATATTGGCGTTATAAGTGCCAGGCTCATTCATGGCAATGGTGGTAATTGAGTTGCTGGCAGCCACTAAAGCTTCTACCTCTGGCTTTAATACAGGGCCAATGATATAGGATGTGCCATTGGTCTTGAGCTTGGCCATAATCTCCTGCATAGACATGATATTGGTGTCATACAGATCAACATAGACCTTGGCCTCACGATCCTGCAGTGCAGCAATTACACCAAGTTTGGCAGGCTCACCGACATTTTTGGCAAAGCGGCCGGTAAGAGGTACAAGCACAGCCACTCTTTTACCATCGGCAAGCGGAGCTACAGCAGAGGCACTTTGTGTCATCTGCACAGGCTCTTTACTGTCTGTTGCAGCTGGGGCTGAGTTGATGGCAGTTAATGGGTGATCTGCATAGGTTGTAGCCCATGAGGCAAAAAGCTGCTGTTTTAAATTGGTAGTTCTTGAGCTGTTGATAAGAGCATACTCATAATAGCCCTTTTCAAGCATATCATCACTGGTGGTGGCAAGTTCGGTGAGTGTCTGTGCATCAAGCATATTTAAAATAGATACAGCTTTTTTAAGTACACTGTTTTTTTGTGTGCCATCAACAAAATTGTACAGATCTTTTTGTGCATTAAAGCCTTTAATCAGATAGCTGTTATCTTTGCTCTGCTTGTACTGTGAGATAGCAAGATTTGAAAAAAGCTGATAGTAATAGACTGCAACCTGCTTTGGCAAAGACAGGGTATTGACCTTATCCATGGTATCAAGGCCCTTTGTATACTGACCTGACAGTGAGTATACAAGTGACTGCATAATCATTATCTGATCCTGCTGCAAAGGAGTTATGGCTTTGGTTAAAAGCTCATCTATGGTCTGTCTGGCAGCAGTAAGATCGTTGTTTACAGCATAATAGCGTGTCTTTAAAATTAAGGCTGCAAACTGCGACTGTTCATCGGCTCGTGAGGCCAGATCTACATAATTCTCATTTGGATTTAGCTGTGAAAAGGCCTTGGCTGTACTGATGGAGACCTCAGGTTCAGTAAGATTTGATACACAGCCTGATAAGGAGGCGCACATGGCCAGAGCCACAATACTGAGTTTAAACTTCTTTGAGTATGATTTCACGACAAACCTCATAATTATATAGTCCTTGTGTTCATGTGATTATATCAAAACTAAACAGGCTTAATCTTTAAAAATATACCAATGCACACTTACTGATAAGAGCAAAATTTGCAAATACAGTGCAAAGAATGGTCTATGGCATAATTTTGCATGGGCTAAAAGAACTTGGGGCCTTGGTTTTAGACAGCAAAAAGCTTTGGCAGGAAGCTTAGATATACCTGCAATGACATACACTGCTTTAATTTGTTAGAATGCAAAGTAGATTTATTTTGTAAGTTAAGAGTCTGAAATGGAAAGCGCACTGTATATTGTTCCTACACCTATAGGCAACAGAGATGATATAACCAAAAGAGCCATTGACGTGCTAAATGCGGCAACTTTAATTGCAGCAGAGGATACAAGACACTCACGCAGTCTTTTAGATATGCTGGGCATTGGCCATAAAAAGATGATCTCCTGTCATGATCACAATGAACAGGAGCGCGCCAGCATGATAATTGATGAGGTGCAATCTGGCGGTGTCGTGGCCCTTGTCAGTGATGCAGGCACCCCTCTTATTTCCGATCCTGGCTATAAAGTTGTATCCATCTGCACCAAGGGTGGCATAAAGATCATACCGCTGCCAGGCGCCTGTGCCGCCATCTGCGCTTTATCTGCAAGCGGCCTACCTACAGACAGATTTTTATTCAGAGGCTTTTTGCCTGTAAAGAACAAAGAGCTTGGTGAAACTCTTTTGGATATAAAGGCGCAGAGTGTCACTGTTATAGTCTATGAATCACCGCGCCGCATCAAGGATACACTGACAGTAATACATGAATTAATGCCAGATCGCCCACTATGTGTAGCCCGTGAGATAAGCAAACTCTTTGAGACTTTCTACAGAGGCACAGCCTGTCAGATTTTAGAGGTTCTAAACAGCTCTGATAATCATGTCAAAGGTGAGTTTGTGCTTATGTTCGGTCCTGATAAAGAGCAAAGTGTAGATGATCTTACAGACAGTATAAAAAACTCTGTTGCAGAGCTTATGCCTTTTGTTCCTGCCAAGCTTTTATCCAAGGTAATAAGCGATATAAGCGGTGTCAACAAAAAGAGTCTTTATAATTTTATTATCGAAAATAAGGATGGCAATAAGAGCTAAAGTTAAAAGCTCATTTGCCATTGTCATTTATTTTACTTATAATCGTCTAATGTAAGTTGGCAAGGCAATCGCTGCTGTGTTCACGTGTTTTAACATACGGGCACAGGGGAGGAAAGTCCGGGCTCCACAGGACATGGTGCCAGGTAACGCCTGGGAAGCGTGAGCTTACGACCAGTGCAACAGAAAGTATACCGCCAGCAATGGTAAGGGTGAAATGGTGCGGTAAGAGCGCACCGCGTTTCTAGTAATAGAAATGGCAGTGTAAACTCCACCAGGAGCAAGATCAAATAGGCCCTCTTTATGTGGTCCGCATAGAGGGCGGGTTGATTGCTTGAGCCAGTAAGCGATTACTGGCCTAGAGGAATGATTGCCACTGCTTTGCAGTACAGAACCCGGCTTATTGCCAGCTTACTGACTTATTTTGCAAGTGCTACCCATAAGGCAGGGGTTTTACCTGCTGTACATTTACCACTTGCAGCCGTGACCTTGGTTATGTGTGCTGATGAATTGACAGTAATCATGGAGGTCATGGTTGATTTTATCTTATCCTCAATTCTTTTAAGATCAACATTTAAAATTTCATCACCACGTTTTACTCTCTGACCTACATTGACACATGAGACAAAGCCCTCACCCTGCAGATCAATGGCTCCTACGCCAAAGGTTACATAAAGCTCAAGCCCGCAGTCGGCCTTGATAGCAAAGGCTGAACTTGTGGCAATAAGGCGTGAGATGACGCCGTCAAAGGGGGCTACAATTACGCCGCTGTCAGGACAGATGGCCACACCATCGCCCACCACTTTTTCTGAGATGACAATATCTGGCACTTCAGTTATAGGCAGCAGTGTGCCTGACACCACTGCACTTACCTCTAAATCATCTCGTGTCTGACTGTTTGGATGGAACAGATTTGACAAAAAAGACATGCTATCCTCTATACTGATTTGTTCAGATTGTTAATCAATTCTGACAGCTCGGCTGCTGTGGACAGACTCATAACTCTCTCATAGAGCTTTTGTGAGAAGGTAGGTGAGCTGTCACGGCAGAATTTCTCTGTTGCAGATGCAATCTTGGCAATAGAGTAACTGTCAATGGTTATATATGTTACACCTAGTTTTAAGAAAAACGGCATAAGCTCTATGCGTGTTGCAAAATAACCTGCAATACCAGATGGCACATTCTCCTCATGGGCGGCGCGGCAGGCAACTGCAATCATTTTGGCTAATGCCGGAGTGAAAGACAGATCTGGTGGACGCGGAGCTGAGGCATATTCGGCAAGGGAGCTGGTGCCAATGATAAAGAGTGATGACAGACGGGCAAAGGCTTTGGCAGAGAGCACAGCTGCCGGGGTCTCAATCATAAGTACAGGCTCTATTTTGCCATGTTCGATATTTTTTTCATCAAGCTCATCGACACACATGGCAGCCAGATCATTGATGTATTTGGCCTCTGATATACGTGAGATTAAAGGATAGACCACTCTTATGGTGCGGCCCACAGAAGAGCGCAGCAGTGCTCTTATCTCCTTTTTCAAAAGTCTGGTGCCTACCTTGGCGCCATAACCCTGCAGCGGTCCTTTGCTGTCAAGCTGTACTGAAAATACAGGCTCCTTGTCGCCAGCAAAGTCAAAGGTTCTTGCTGTAATAGGAGCCTCGTTTGGCACCTTTGAGAATAAGGTGGTAAAGACTTTGACCATCTCATCTTCACTTGGCTCGTGAGGGCAGCCAAGGAATAAAAACTCAGAACGCAAAAGTCCAATGCCGTGACGCAGATAGCGATTGTCGCTTATCTCTCTCATGGCTCCTATGGAGCTTGCAATGGTTACATTGAGCAGTGAATCATCTTCTGTAAAGTCAGTAAAGCTTACGCCTCGCTGCAGAATCTTCTGGGCAATATCTGATGGCGGATCGACAAGAATCTGACCTTCTGTTGCATCAACAAGCACATTGGCGCCATCTTCAATGTTCAGGGCACCTACAGCTGAGAAAATAGATGGAATGCCAAGCTCGCGCAGCACTGTACCTAAATGGCCAGAAGACAGCCCCTCCTCAAGAATTACAGCCACAACCAGATCTGTTCTTAAACATAAAAATGAAGCAGGAGTTAGATTGGTGGCAATGATTACAGAAGGCTCTTTGAGCTGAGGGATCTGTGTCTCTGCAGATTTATCCTGATTGATGGTGGCTATAAACTCGCGGGCTAGGGCTAAAAGTTCACGGCCCTGCTCTTTAATCTCAGGATCCTCATTGTTGGCAAAGACAGATAGTTTGTCTATAAGAACATTGTTACAGGCTACAGTTGCCGAGCAACCATCATAGATAAGATTTATAATATCCTTGTTATTATCCTGTGAGGATAAGAAGCCGGCCATGGCACCAAAGAGATCTCTTACTGTATCAGGGGCAGGACCTTTTGATACGCTGTAAAGACGGTTGATAAAGGCAGAGCAGGCTTTCTGATATTTGTCAATCTGAGCCTCTGCATCAAAGCCTGTATCGATAATATCGCTGACAGCTGTAGTTTTACTAAGTTTTAAGGCACGTCCTGCAGCCACACCTTCGGCCACGGTCATTCCAGATAAAGTATACATTTACTCCTCTCCTTTATTTTTCTGCATGGCAAGGTAGTACTTGGTACCTGCACATACGGCACTAGCTGGCACAAAGAGATTGACAACAGGTATGCTGATAAGCAGTGATACTATAAGTCCGAAAATAAATGAGCTTAGGCGGTTGGCCTTAAGATCATCCTTCATATAGGAAAATTTGGTCTTGTGATTGTCATAGGCATAGTCGCAGTACTGAATGGTAGCCATCCATGAGGTTAAAAGCAGCCACAGCACAGGACTTACAATATTGATCACAGGTATGAGCATGACAATGATGCAAACTAAAAGACGAGGGATGTAATACATCATTTTCTGAATTTCACGTTTGAAAATACGCAGCACGTCTTTGAGTATATCTGTAAGCGATGAGTCAGGAACACTCACACCTGTATTTAACATTTCAACGCGCTCAGCAAGCAGACCATAAAAAGGCGAGGCTATAATGGTGGCTACAGTTGAAAAGACATACAGACCGCCAAATATTATAACAATTGCAATAAGATAGGATAAAAGGCTTGCAAGGAAGGACAGCCAATCAGGCAGTGACTGTGTCAGTGGAATTACATATTCAGTAATAGCAGAGTAGATAAAATAACAGGCGCCGCTTAATACAAAGATATTGATGATAATAGGGATAATGGTAAAAATGCGGCATTCTTTGGATAAAGAGGTTTTAAAGCCATCTATCAGCATGCTGATAATACTGCCAATAGAAACCTCTTTGCGTGCAATGTTGCTCATGTCTTATTTTTTCCTAAATAAATGATTAATCACTGATAGTATTAAAGTTTATAACTAAAAAGGTGCCTAAAAAAGTCTCTTGATGAGTTTTATCTGTAAAAAGAGATATAGCTTTAAAAAGTAGGATCTAAATTGGAAAATTACAGGCAGGCATAGGATTGCAGGGAGCAATGTGCTCCCTGCTTTTTGGTTTATATTATTTGGCTTTGTTGTTCTCGGTGGTAAAGACAGAGTTGTCACCGCCAAATGGATTTGGCTGATAGAGCTCTGCATCCCAGTCATTGTCAAACTTGACAGAGCCATCTGGCATAGTCAGCTTGAAGCGGTACTGATAGCTTTTCTGTCCTTCTCTGTCAACGGTGATTGAGCCTCTGAAGGTACCGTTTTTCTGAGGTTTCATGGCAACAGGCTGCCAGCCGTTGTGCTCGCAGAGCAGATCAATCCGTGTAGCCTGTTGAGCAGCTTCCTTTTTTATATAAAATGAAACAGTTAGTCTTTTTTCTGTAAAACGTTTGGAAATACTCATTGTGTCCTGACCTCATGTGCCTCAGAAATTATTCTTATAACGCTCTGCACAATACAGGCGCTTATATTTTTCTGATTAAATTCAAGATAACAGCCATAATAACTGTGTTCCTGGCTCTGCTCAGGAGGTTTTAGGTATACATTTTATTTTATGTACGCCACATTCAAAGACTGGCTGTGTACAGTTTTACACAAAAGCATAAATAAATTTTAACACAGCTTTAATTTTTGCAATTTTTTGAGCGTTTAATATCTTTGTAACCCGATGTGCATCGCTTGTGTACGATTTTACAGCATTTTTCACAAGATTTGTGAATTATTTTTAACAAAGAGGCTTTAAATTGCCTTGTAACTTGATACACATCGCTTGTGTAAAGCTTCTGCGCATATAAAAACCACGTGGCCTTGTGTAGGCTATCTGACCAAATCTGTCTACAATCTGTGTCAGCTCTCTGCCGCTGGCTGCCTTTGGGCGCATCTGCACAATAGTTCCTATGCGCGCGTTGATTTCATGGGCCCGCCCCTGACAGACCATATCCATAAGCTCATCATAATCTGCCTTTATTGTCTCAAGCTCATCTTTATCCGGCATAAAAAAGTAATAGCCCAGGATGCGTCTGTGCCCAAGCTCTTTATCTTCAGGGGATAAAATAAATACAAAGAGCATGCACCTTGTTTTTTTATACAGGGCTGATTTTTCAAAGGGTATATGAGTTACAGGATTAAGGTTTGCATGACACAAAAAGGTAGACTCAAGAGGCTTTAGATTTTCATCTACAGGCAGGGTTTTAAGCTCAAGGGCAAAATCTCTAAAATCTGGCAGTGGCAGGGTTTTGGCATCGGCCCCAAGCACATATTCAATCACCTGTCCTGTAAAACCCTTGCCTCTGGTGCTGTTCTCTGGCATGGCAATATCAAGCTGTCTGCAGATATCCTCAAGAGAGACCCCCTTTATAGCATCAAGGCGGTGTTTAAGCTCAGCAAGGCTTTTAGGCGCAGCAATGCTTACAGAGCTTTGCAGATGGTGTTTTACTTGTGACACGATAACTCTTTTTTGAATTTGTAAATAATATGGTGTCTGTGATAATAGCCATATTTTATGTGTTTTGTTAAAGAGTTTAAATTTTTTTAATTTTTTAGACGTTATTAGATACATGACTAGTTAAAAATATTTTATATATGAGATAATTATTTTTTAGAAAATTTTTTATCAGATATTAAGTACCAGGCGGTTTACGTGATTGATAGGGATGGGTACAGACCCAATGTTGGAATAGTTATATGTAACCGCAAAGGTCAGGTTCTCTGGGCAAGGCGCCTTAGACAGAACTCATGGCAGTTTCCCCAGGGAGGGGTAGATCTGGGCGAGAGTCCTGTAGATGCCATGTATCGTGAACTGTATGAGGAGCTGGGACTTGAGCGGAGTGATGTTACAGTCCTTGCCAGTTCAAGACACTGGTATCGCTATAAACTGCCCAAACGACTTATACGCTGGGATGTGGATCCTGTGTGTTTTGGTCAGAAGCAGAAGTGGTTTTTATTAAGGCTAAACTCAGAGAGTCAGTCTGATATAAAATTCAACTCGCGCGGCGAGCCTGAATTTGATGACTGGCGCTGGGTCAATTACTGGTATCCGGTAAGACAGGTGGTGGCTTTTAAACGCGATGTATACCGCCATGTTTTAACTGAGTTTGCCCATGCTGCCATGTTTTCACGTCCTAACAGGTCGTACGGTGGCTATAGACATAATAATAAGAATTATTAAATAAGGAGTACTAAGATGGACGATAGACAAGGTCAGATATTGCAGGCTCTTTGCAGCATCACCAGGGAAGTAGGTGCCAAAAACTCTCTGGAGACAGCTATGGCTACTCTGGTTGAGCGCATCAGACAGACCACCCTGGCAGACTGCTGTTCACTGTATCTGTGCGATGAGCTGCGACAGCGCTACAGACTGGTGGCAACTGACGGTCTGGCCCCATCGGCTGTAGGTAAGGCCTCCTTGAGCTATGGTCAGGGTCTTGTAGGTGTTGTAGGTGCAACCCGTGAGCTTTTAGATCTGGCCGATGCCCCTTCACATCCCAACTTCAAGTATCTGCCTGACGTGGGCGAGGATGAATACAAATCATTTTTAGGCGTACCTGTTATCAATCAGGGAGAGTTGCTTGGTGTGCTTGTTATTCAGAGTCGTCAGCAAAGACAGTTTGGTCAGACAGAAGAGTCCTTTTTAGTCACACTCTCAGCTCAGATTGCCTCAATTATTGCCGCCTCGCAGGCTGAAAAGAAAGATAGCGACATGAATTTAAAGCGCTATAAAGGCGCAAAAGGCACAGGTCATCTAGCAATTGCCAAGGCTCTTGTCTGGCAACCGTCAGTATCATTAGATGAGGTTAAGCTTCTACACAGTGATGATCCTCTAATGCAGCAGGAGCTTTTTCATCAGACTATATTTCAGATGCAGGTGCAGATGGATAAGGCCGCCCTTGAGATGCAGGAAAATGACAAGGGACAGGCAGCAAGCGGCTATATTGCAAGCTATGGCAAAATGCTTGATGACACTGCACTGCAGGATGAGGTTGATGCGCGTATTCTTGAAGAGGGACTGTTTGCAAGCTCAGCTATTAAAAAGGTTTTATCTGCCAAAATGGCTATGGCCAAAGAAGATGGCGATGAGGAGCTCTATCAGGAGCTTAAGGATTTTGCACAGATTTTAGTTTCACGACTGGTGCATGCAAGCAACCGCGACTTTGATTTTAACGAGCAGGTGATTTTGGTGGTGGAGTCACTGCCGGCAGCCATGCTTGCCGAGCTGCCTCGCGAGAAGATTGTAGGTTTTGTGGTGACCTCATTCAATACCACCTCGCATGCTACCATTTTAGCGCGCGATCTTGGCATACCTTCAGTTTTTGGTGTGGAGCTTGATCCTCAGGAGGTTGACGGCAGGGTGCTTGTAGTCAACGGCTGTGAGGCTGAGGTGCTTTTAGATCCGCCGCAGAGTGTCATAGATGAATTTGAACAGCTTATAAATCAGGACAGAGAGCAGGCCGATCTGTTCTACAAAGAGCGCAATCTTGAGCCAGTGACTTTAGATGGTGTACCAGTTGCAGTTCAGCTAAATGCCGGCATGAATCATGATGAGGCCGAACATATCTGCGATATGGTTGACGGTGTTGGTCTGTATCGTACTGAGATTGCCTTTATGCTCACACAGTCCTTCCCGTCAGAGGCTCAGCAGATTGAGTGGTACAAGGAAATATTGGGCGACTATAAAGGCAAGAGTGTCTGCATGCGTACTCTTGATGTAGGCTCTGACAAGGGTCTGCCTTATCTGCCATGTCAGGAGGTCAATCCTGCTCTTGGCTGGCGAGGCATCAGGGTGAGCATGGATCAGCCTCAGATCATGATGACACAGTTAAAGGCCATGCTCAGTGCCAATATTGAATATGGCAATCTTGAGATTATGATACCAATGGCCTCACGTCTTGATGAGGTTTTATTTGCAAGAGACTGTATACAAAAAGCCCGCAGCGAGATTGAATCGGCCACAGGAGTCAGTGTGCCTGATGTACGTTTTGGCGTTATGGTTGAGGTGCCAAGCCTTGTCTATATGCTAGATGACGTGGCACCTTATGTTGATTTCTTCTCCATAGGCTCAAATGATCTTGTGCAGTATCTTTTAGCTGTGGACAGAGCCAATACCAAAGTCAGCCGTTTTTATGATGACTTCCATCCTGCTGTTGTAAGGTGTTTGAGCTATCTTGCAAGCAGAGCCAAAGAGCTTGACAAGCCTATTACAGTCTGTGGCGAGCTTGCAAGTTCACCTTTGGGTGTAATGCTGCTTATTTCTCTTGGCTTTGACAGAGTATCTATGAACTACTCGGGTATAAGTCGTATAAAATATATAATACGCAGACTGTGTCACAGTGAGCTTATTGAGCTTGGACAAAAAGCTGTGACACTGCATGATTGCACACAGATACGCAATCTATATAATAAATATGCCAAAGATCATGGCCTAAGCCGCATCCTTGATGTAGCAGACGGTTTTTAATTTAATTTTCTAGGAGACAGCTGTGCAGAATTATCTTGATTTGATGCGAAAGATTAAGGATGAGGGCGTAGACAGAGATGATAGAACTCATACTGGCACCAGATCTATTTTTGGCACACAGATGCGTTTTGATTTAAGTGCAGGCTTTCCGCTGCTTACAACAAAAAAGGTACATTTAAAATCCATTATTCATGAGCTTTTATGGTTTCTTTCAGGAGATACCAATATTCGTTATCTTAAGGAAAACGGTGTTTCCATATGGGATGAGTGGGCTGATGAAAATGGCGATCTTGGTCCTGTTTATGGCAAACAGTGGCGATCATGGCCGCGCGAGGATGGTAGCTGCATTGATCAGATTGCAAATGTGGTACATACCTTAAAGACCAATCCAGATTCACGCCGTATTATTGTTTCAGCCTGGAATCCTGCCGAGGTTGAAAAGATGGCTCTGCCTCCTTGTCATGCGCTCTTTCAGTTTTACGTGGCCAACAATAAACTCTCATGTCTTTTGTATCAGAGATCATGTGATTTCTTTTTAGGTGTGCCATTTAATATTGCAAGCTACTCACTGCTGACTATGATGATGGCCAAAGAGTGCGGTATGGAGCTTGGTGAGTTTATCTGGACCGGTGGTGATACCCATCTGTATCATAATCATTTTGAGCAGGCAGACGAGCAGCTAAAACGCACCCCAAGGGCACTGCCAAAGATGATTATAAAGAGAAAGGCCAAAGATATTTTTGATTATAAATATGAAGATTTTGAGCTTGTAGATTATGATCCTTATCCTGTAATCAAAGCTCCTGTGGCGGTATAAAATGGAAGATTTTGGAAAAATAAAATGGCAGTCACGCCGTGGTATGCGTGAACTTGATTTAATGCTTTTACCTTTTGTTGACAAGGATTTGCCAAATATGGATCCTAAGTATGTTGACATGTATATGGATCTGTTAAATGCAACCGATCTTGAGCTGTTCCGCTGGCTGCACGGCACAGCAGAGCCTGACAGTCAGAGCAGAAAGGAAATGATTGAAATTATTATTGCCTGTCATGCCACCCGTGTCGGAGTTGAGGGCGTGTAATGGGTTTTATGCAGTTTGATTTACAGGACGGTCTTGTTGAGAAGATAAAGGAGCTAGGCTGGGATAAGCCTACTCCTATACAGGCCATTGCCATACCTAAGGCTCTTGATGGCTTTGATATTCTAGGCTGTGCTCCCACAGGCACAGGTAAAAGTGCAGCCTTTTTACTGCCTATAATCAGTGCTTTGTATACAGACACAGATGACAGGCCAAAGGCACTTATTCTTGAGCCTACACGTGAGCTTGCCATGCAGGTGTGTGCTGTAGGATCTGATTTAGCCTGCGATGTTATGCAGATAAGCTCTGTCATAGGTGGAGAGGGGCGTGATATACAGCGTCAGAAATCACCAAAGATTGTGGTGGCAACACCTGGCCGTTTGAGTGAATTTATTAAAAAGCAGTGGCTTGATCTTAGTGAAGTTGAGTATCTTGTCATAGACGAGGCTGACAGAATGCTTGATATGGGTTTTAGAGATGATGTGCTTAAAATTGTCTCTGAGCTTGTATCTGTAAGACAGGCTATGCTCTTTAGCGCCACTCTTGAGGGTTTTGGTGTCAGAGATTTTGCCAGTGAGATTTTAGAGGATCCTATTGAAATCAAGATTGGATCAGGTGAAAACTCTGATGAAAAATTGCCTGAGCTTTTATCAGCCAGAGCCTATTATGCTGCCAATTCCACACAGAAGGTCAAAATTATTATCCATCTTCTGACGACAGCCAACGGACGATCTGTGGTCTTTGCCCGAACCAAGGACAGGGCTTTAGAGCTTTTTTCCTCGCTTAGTAAAAATAAATTTAAAGTGGTGCTGCTTACAGGCGATCAGTCGCAGAATGAAAGGCAGGCCTCTCTTGGCAAATTCAAAGATGGTGAGGCCAATATTCTTGTGGCAACAGATGTGGCGGCCCGTGGCCTTGATCTTCCGGAGATTGCAACTGTCTATAATTTTGATCTGCCAAACAATGCTGCAACCTATGTGCACAGGGCAGGACGCACTGCACGTGCCGGTGCCAAAGGCGTAGTGGTCTCATTAGTTGAGAAGGTTGAGTTGCCATTGATGCTAAAGATTGAGCGCTATACACAAAAGGATATTGAAAGACGCTCTATAAAGGGTCTTTGTGCGGCATTTGTGGAGAGTGATACTCTGCAGAGTGTACAGAAAAAAGGCAGAGCCTCAATGGGTGGCAAGGGTGGCTTTGAGAAAAAGAAAAAGGGCGAGGACAAAAAGGTTCGCGTCAAGATAAGAGAGCGCCACAAGAAGAACAAAGGAAAACCTGATTTTGCATTGAAGAGAGCCAGAAAAGCAGCTTTAAAGGCAGCTCAGGAAGGAAAAGAAGTTTAAATAGGAGTTTATATGGGTGGAACAATACTGCGCAATGCAAAATTGCATCTGACTTCTGAGGATTTTGCACAGGCAGACAGCCTGGTGGTACAGAATCACCGCATTATTCCATTGGATCCGGTGCTGCTTGAGGACGGTACTTCAGAGGAGATCGATCTTAACGGTCTGCATGTGGCTCCAGGTCTTATCGATACTTTAATCAACGGCTGTGCCGGTGTGACTTTCGGTGCATCTCCCAACAAGGAGACACTTGAAAAGATGCGCCGCTATCAGACACAAAAGGGTACGCTGACCTTTGTTCCTACATTGATTTCAGGTCCGCGTGAGAATATGACACAGGCTTTAAACTCTGTGGCAGCCTTTATGGAAAAGCATCCTGGTGTCTGCCCTGGTCTGCATCTTGAGGGTCCATTTATCAATTCCGAGCGCAAGGGCTTTCATCCTGTAGGTTATGTGCGCTCCATGACTGAATCTGATGTAAGTTATCTAAAGCAGTATAAAAAATCTATTGCCTATATGACTATTGCCCCTGAATCTGTAAAACCAAAGTTCATACAGGATCTGCGCGATAGTCACATTGTTTTATCCATAGGCCATTCAAATGCCTCATTTTACGATGCCCTGGCTTCCTTTAAAAACGGTGTCAGCTCTGTAACCCATGGTTTTAACGGCATGCGTCTGATGACAGGACGAGATCCTGGCATTTTAGGTGCGGCAGTTTTAAGTGACAATATCTTTATCAGTCTGATTGCAGATGGCAGACATGTGCACCCTGCGCTGATAAGAATGATACACAAGCTTGTTGGCAACAGACTATTTATTGTTTCAGATGCCCAGGCTGTTGCAGGTTCGCCTCAGCTTATGAGTTCATTTACAGTCTCAGGCACTGAGGTCTTTGTTGATCAGGCCCGAGGCCTGATTGACGCCAAGGGCTCGCTGGCAGGATCTAATGTATGTCTTATGGACAGTGTGCGCTTTCTGGTGCGTACCTGTGGCTTTACCATTGATGAAGCTCTTGAGGCAGCATCACTGACACCTGCAAGAATGCTTGGTATTGACCATGAATACGGCAAGATTGAAGGTGGCTATATTGCCAATCTCATTATTTTTGATGATGATTTTAGAATCAGATATGTAGTGCAGAATGGCTTCTTAAAAACCAGCGCTGAACTGCTCTAGGCCTATGGCAAGTCTATTAGAGAGGATACAGGCCTCGATACCTGATCTGTCCAAATCTGAACGTAAGGTGGCATCGGCTATTTTAGACGATCCTGCCTTGTGTGTAACACAGACTATAGGTCAGCTGGCTAAAAGAGCCAATGTTTCAGAGCCTACTGTTCATCGCTTTTGCAAGCATTATGGGGCCAATGGCTTTCCTGATTTTAAACTTGCGCTTACTGCCAATCTGTCAAAGAGCTCTGTAAGGCAGGTAAGGCAGGTTGAAAGCGGTGACAGTGTGGAGGATATTGTCCACAAAGTCTGCTCAGGCCTTATCTATGCTCTGCAGAACAATGTCATGAAAACTGACAGCTCCAAGCTTGCAAGAGCCATAGATCTTATCTCACAGGCAAGGCGCATTGTAATCTGTGCCTGTGGCTTTAACAGCTCAAGTGCGCTTTTTATGCAGGAGCAGCTTTTAGCCATTGGTTTGAAAAGCGAGTATGAAGAGGACAGTTTAAAGTTAAACCTTTGTGCTGTGTCATTGCGCCCAGGAGATCTGCTTTTGTGCTTTAGTGCCTCAGGTGAGGATAAAGAGGCTGTAGCTTTGTGCAAAGCGCTCAAGGAGCAGGGAGTAAGCGTTATATGTCTATGCCCTGACAACAGTGTTCTTTATGATCTGAGTACCATCAATATAGCTATTGGTAAAAAGGAAGCGCTTGGAGAGGATCTGGCGGCTGTCTATCTTATGCACAAGGTGTATATCAAGATTCTGGTCTCAGGCGTCAAGCTGCGCCGCTCTGATCTTATAGGAGCCTACAGAGAGCGTATCAATGATATCTATATGCGATCGCTTTTAACCTTGAACACCAGGGATAATACTCTTGTTGAAAATAGAAGTGGCTCTGGCTCTGATGATCTGTTAAAGCCTGATGAGCCTATTACTACTATAAACTGGAACTTCTAAGAAAAAAACCTCTGTCAGGCAGAGGTTTTTTTATGTGACTAGTACATAAGAGTGTAGAGCTTGCGTCTGTACTCATTTTGCAGAGGGTCACCTGATATGGTGCTAAGAATATCAAGGAAGGTCTGCTTGACCTCAGCCTGTGACAGATCCTTTTTAAGATATTCATATAAAAGCTCAAGGGCAGCCTTTAGTTTGCCTGCATCCTTATAGGCAATGGCCAGAGCTGTAAGGGTGGCAATATCGTCAGGATTGGCTTTGTGCTTGTCCTCAAGCTCAAGTATGGCAGGTGAGCTTTGAGCCTTCTGAGCCAGGGTCAGGGCGCTTACAAGATCCATATACTCCTGACTTTCCTTTTCCTCACGTCCTGCAGTATCAAGAAGCTTCTGTGCCATATCAAGATTCTTGGCCCTGATGTACATATGGGCTAGTGTATGTTTAATCTCAAGGCTGTCATCTAGCTCATAGGCTTTGGCGCACAGAGTGATGGCATCTGACAGTCTGTCCTGTTCCTGAGCCTCAAGAGCCTGACGCATTAAAAGCTCAGCCTCTGATGGCATATATTTTTGCAGTATGGCTGGCAGATCATCGGCTATTTTATCGCCCTGCATGGCATCAACCGGTTGACCGTTTTTAAAGATAAGTACAGCAGGCACACCGCGCAGGCCAAGTTGCATGGCAAGAGCCTGTGAGATTTGAGTCTCAATATTGGCCATAACCAGGCTGACATAGGCATTGTTCTCGCCAATCTGTGAGGTTAAAGCCTGTGTGGTTGCAGCACACTCTGGCACGTCCTGATAGAAGTACACAAAGACGGCTTTGTGCATAGACTCTTCAAAAACAATATTTTTAATGTTGTGTTCAGTAAGTTGCATTTTAGCTTCCTATTCTTTAAATCTGTTTAAAATTATCATAGCCTGAATGAGATTTTCAAGATTGGCTTTGACCTGTATCTTTTTGTCATCCTTTTGAACATAACTCTGACCTGATTCCATATAGACAGTTATATAGTCTTTGCTTACAAGTAAAAGCTCTGGGCGGTCAAAGATTAAAAACTCACGATCAGGCAGGGCATTTAAGTCATAGCCTACGCTGTATGAGGATGAGGCATTTTCAACTAAAAAACACTCGCTAAGAATAGTAGGCGAGAGATCATAGGTAGTGGCAAGTTCACTTACAATACCTGTATGTCTGTTATCAGGATAGATGATAAACAGAGGTACACGCTGAGCCTTTCTATCATAGATGGTTCTGCTCTTTTTGACAGTCTGACCCTGCATGGCAGTAATTATGATAATGGTATTGTGGCCTATAGCCGAGTTTTTAATATTCTCAACCAAAGTTTTAATACTTTTGTCTGACTGGGCAATTCTGGCTTTAATACCGTCTTTGCTTATACCAGGCTTTAAAGAATCGTTGAGCATAATATAAAGATTATGGGTACGATCCTCATCCCATGACTGTATGTAATCTGAGGCTGCGCGTATGGCCAGATAGTCAGAGGCATAGGTTTGGGCCTGTGCCTGTCTTAAACCTGTGCTGTTGACAGCTTTTTGCAGTTCACCATATTTTGGTGATGAGATAAAGACTTTGCTTAAATACTCATAAGAGTGCATCTTGGAGAGCAGCACTGGACTGATGCTGTTTTTGATAATACTTGCTCTGTAGGATACAGGCAGACCGTAGGCTGCAGAGAAGATATTATCTGACAGATTGTTATATGGCAGATAGAAGTTATCAAAGTATAAAGACTGTGATTTGAGCGCATCAAGATATGGTGTGTTTTTAGAATCCATAAGATCGTGGGTCAGGCCATTGAGACTTATGGAGATAATATTGACAGGCTCGATTAGATCTTTGCTTTCAATTGTCTCAAGTGGATAGACGATGGCTGTGCCTGGAGCATCGTCTTTGAGCTCATTGTCCTTGATATAGCCGTGACTTAAAAGGAACGATCTGGCTGTCATTGGATAGTGCAGAGGGAAGGTGGAGCGCAGTGCTGTGATCTTTTCATAGGATCTGACATCAGCCCAGATATGCATTGAGTGTGAGGCAATAAAGGATGCGGTTAAAGCCAGCACTATGATTTTTATAGACAGATTATGTTTGCCTCTGTACAGATAGCGTGTGGTGAGCTTGGAAAAGATAAGCTGCAGCACTATGACAAGAGGAATGGCCAGATATAAAAAGTTGTAGTTAAGGCCTGTATTAAAATCAAGGCCTGTAAACATAAGATTTAAAGCAGACAGACTAAGATGGATTTTTACAGTCAGATAGAGCTTTAAATCAAAGAGCAATATGGTGTGCAGCAGTATGGCTATGATGACAGAAAAAACACGGTAGTAGCGAAAGTTGCCTATAAATGACAATGGAAAGAAAATGACCAGATAGGCAATAAAGCATAAAAAGCTGGTGTGACCTAAATAGGTTACAGCAAGATAGAAAAATGACAGAAAAGATGAAGTTGACGGAGCTGCATAGACATAGGTAAAGGAGCTTACTAGGGCCAGAATGATATTTAGGAATAAAAAATGATGGCCCCAGGCATTAGAGCGTGCCACCTGCTCTTTATATGCGGTTTTAGTAAGGAAACTTACCTTATCTGTATCTGTCATATTGCAAGTCCAAGTTAAATTTAATTTATTATAGCCTAATTTAACCTTACCTAAAAACAAATAGAACATTATAAATCTTATCTTGTATGTAAATAAAAACAGAGCAGGACATAGTGTCAAAAAGCTCTGACTTAAAGCAGTACTTTTGTATCTTTTGAGCTTGAGTGTGTAGAAAAACTTTATCTTTAAAAAAAGAATAAAAAGAAAAAAAATTTATAAAACAGTATGTTGCATTGTTTTTTTTAAATACTCTTTTGACTGTAGCTTATGGCATAGGACAGGGCTGTTTTAAAAAGAGACAATAGATGCAGGAGTTTACTATGCGCTATAAAAAACAGACACTGCCGCTTATTGTCAGCAATTATTCAGGTTTATTCGGGGTAGAGGTAAAAATGCAGGGTGACAGGGCTTTTACCGACGGCAAAAGTATAACCATTCCAAGATTACATCTTGATGATGATTATGTAAGTACCCTGGCCTTTGCCTATCTGGCCCATGAGGCCTCGCATATACGCTATAGCGATTTTAAATGCATAAAAAAGGCCCACAGGCAGGGCAGTGTGTTTTTTCATATCTTTAATGTGCTTGAGGATGCCAGGGTTGAAAGGCTTATTGGCAGGCACTTTATAGGTGTTTATGAGAATTTAAGAGATCTGCGCCTGTCTCTGCTTGAAAGTGAGTCTGACTTTGCTTTATTTGTTAAAAGATCATCTGATATCTGTGTGATTTTAACGTATCTTAGTATTTTAAGCTCGGTGCGCTTTCAGGGCTTTGATTTAAATGCCTATCTTAATATAGCACTTTCAAGTTTAAAGGACAGGGGGCTTTCTCATCTTGCCTATGATCTTGACTGCCTTGTAAGTTCAGGGGTGAAAAGCTGTGCTACAGAGGATATCTATGTGCTAAGTAAAAAAGTCTATGCGCTGTTTGGCTCTTATGCTATGGATGATGAAAGGCAGCTTACAGACAAAGATAGAGAAGAGAGCAATGCTCAGGAGAGCTGTGCAGGCTCTGCTCTGTCAGATGAGGACAGTGCAGATGGCAAAGGCGGCGCTGCCATTGTAACTACCCGGGAGCTTGATGATTTTAAAAAGTATATTGAGAGTATTGAGGATAGCAGCACTAAGAACACAGTTCCTGCTATTATGCGGCCTCTTGAGTATCTTTTAAATGAAGAGTTTGATGAGAACACCTCATCGCGTGATGATTTTGGTCTTATAGGACAGAGCATAAGTGCCGATGGTGACAGTGAATTTAAGCATAAGGTTTTAAAAAATACGGTTAAAAGCAGAAGTGCTCTTGTAAGACGCATTATGGGGCTTAAGGAGGATTTAAGAAGTACTGCACTGCGTGGGCGTAAGATAAATGTCAAAAGAGTGCCTTTTATACGCTATGGCTATCAGCGCGTGTTTTTAAAAAAGGAGTATATAGCCGATTTTGATACATGCATACAGCTTTTAGTTGATGTTTCAGGCTCTATGCTCTGTCAGGACAGCTGTGAGCAAAGCAGAGCGCAGATGGCCTGTGAATGTGCGCTCTCCATCGCTCTGTCTCTTGAGGGCTTTGAGGATCTTGATCTGGGTGTTACCTATTTTCCAGGGGTTAACAGTGAGTATGAGACAGCTTTGTCCTTTAAGGAAAGTGCAAGTGTAGTGGCCTCACGCTTTGATCAAAAGCCGCGTGGCTCTACGCCTCTTGCGCAGGCACTGTGGCATGCAATGCGGCTTTTTGATATGCAGCAGCGCTCGCGCAATATTGTCATAGTTATAACCGATGGTATACCTGACAGTATTTCACGGGCACAGGAGGCTCTTGATGCACTTGAGAAAAACAATGTTGAGATCTATGGCATAGGCATTAATGTCAATGCCATTGAGGATCTTATAAAAAAGAGTGTGGTTATACAAAAAAGCTCCGATCTGCTTGAAACCTCATTTAATCTGTTTTTAAAGCTCTTTGACAGAAAATATTATATTTAGTCCTTAAGATGTTGCATGTGTCAGTCTGCCATATAAAATAAAGGGCAGGCTGCAGGCGCAGAGTGTGTCATAGCTTTGTTGTCAAAAGGAGGGGCGCCCTTTGACAATCAATTATATGTGTGTGGTGAAAGCTGTAAAAATTCTGTACAATTGTTCATCTGAAAAGGGCCTTCCTATCTTTTGCAAAATCAAGAAAAGTGTGCATGAGAACATCTGACAGTGTATTTTATTGTCTGTAATTTTAAGTGTGAGCTCTTGAATAAATTCAATTAAATGCGGGGTTTTATTTTGCTACGCAGCGATTTTAATTTTGATCTTCCAATGGAGTTGATTGCCAACTACCCAAGTGAGCAGAGAACCATGTGCAAAATGCTCTGTCTTGATGGCAACAGCGGGCAGATGGAGGATAGAACCTTTATAGATTTAAAAGAGTATCTGAGGCCTGGCGATCTGCTGGTGTTCAATGATACAAGAGTAATTCCGGCAAGACTTTTTGGCTCAAAAGAGTCAGGTGGAAAAATAGAGATTCTTATTGAGAGAATTACATCACCTGCATCAGCCCTTGCTCATATAAGGGCCAGCAAGGCACCAAAGGCCGGTGCTGTGCTTTTTATTGACGGCAGCGATACACGTCTTGAGGTTACAGGTCGTGACGGCGCGCTGTTTTTAATTCAGACGCAAGATGGCAGTGAGCTTTTAGATCTTCTAGAGGCGGCAGGTCATATGCCTTTGCCGCCTTATATTGAAAGAGAGGATGAAAAGGAGGACAGAGAGCGCTATCAGACTGTCTACTCCAAGGTGCCAGGCGCTGTGGCAGCCCCTACAGCAGGGCTGCATTTTGACAATGAGCAGATAGAAGATTTAAAGGCCATGGGTGTTAAGACAGCCTTTGTAACACTGCATGTTGGTGCCGGTACTTTTCAGCCCGTGCGTGAGGATGACATTTTAAAGCATCATATGCACAAAGAATATGTCTCACTGCCATCTGATGTTGCCAATGCTGTTATTGAGACACACAGACAGGGCAATCGCGTGGTGGCAGTTGGCACCACAGCTGTAAGATCGCTTGAGAGTGCTGCACAGCATGCTATACAGATTGGATCTGACGATGAGATAGTGCCATTTTTTGATGACACATCTATTTTTATTTATCCAGGCTATAAGTATCAGGTGGTGGACTGTCTTATTACCAATTTCCATCTGCCAGAGTCAACACTTATCATGCTTGTCAGTGCCTTTGCAGGTTATGCCAATACCATGAGAGCCTATGAACATGCCATTGATGAGCGCTATAGGTTTTTCAGCTATGGTGACTGCATGTTTATTCAAAAGCGCACTGCTGATACAGATGATCTGCCGCCATCGGCTATAAAGGAGTGATAACAATGGAATTTAAAATTCATGCTACTGACGGCAAGGCAAGACAGGGCGAGCTTATTTTCAGACGTGGAGTGGTAAGAACTCCTGCCTTTATGCCTGTTGGTACCTTAGGTACAGTAAAAGGACTTCGTCCTGATCAGGTAAGTGAGCTTGGCGCTGATATTCTGCTTGGTAATACCTTTCATCTGTGGCTGCGCCCGGGTACAGAGGTTATCAAGGCTCATGGTGATCTGCATGATTTTATGCGCTGGGACAAACCTATACTTACAGACTCAGGCGGTTTTCAGGTCTTCTCGCTCTCAGGCCTTAGAAAGGTAACTGAAGAGGGGGTGAAATTCTCTCATCCAATCAACGGCTCCAAGCTCTTCCTCTCACCTGAGGTATCAATGCAGGTGCAGTATGATTTAGGCTCTGATATTGTCATGCAGTTTGACGAGTGCATAGGCCTGCCGGCGCCTTATGAGCGTATGGAGCAGGCTATGGAGCTGTCTTTGCGCTGGGGCCGCCGCTGCCGTGATGAATTTGACCGTCTTGGCAATAAAAATTCTCTGTTTGGTATTATTCAGGGTGGCTCAAATGAGCAACTGCGCGAGAGATCGCTAAAGGGACTTACCGATATAGGCTTTGATGGCTATGCAATTGGCGGTCTGGCTGTAGGCGAGCCTAAGGATGTTATGTACAGGTCTCTAGCCCACATCGGCCCTATCATGCCTTATGACAAGCCACGCTATCTTATGGGTGTGGGACGTCCTGAGGATATTCTGCAGGGCGTGTTAAACGGTGTTGATATGTTTGATTGTGTGATGCCGTCACGCAATGCAAGAAACGGTCATCTTTTCACCTCAGAGGGTGTGGTGAAAATCAGAAATGCCAAATATGCCAAGGATACCTCACCTTTGGATCCAAACTGTGACTGCTATACCTGCCGTAATTTCTCAAGGGCCTATCTGCACCATTTAGACAAGTGCAATGAAATGCTCGGAGCTCATCTTAACACTATTCACAATATTCGTTACTATGAGAAATTTATGGCAGATATAAGGGAGGCAATTGCAAAAGGAATGCTGGAAAAATTCGCCTCTAACTTCTATAATAACGTACTTAAGTCAGAATTTAAGTTAGATTTTTAATTTGAAACAACAAAACATTAAAGGAAACTAGATATGGATATTATTTCAAAGGCCTATGCCGAGGGTGGAGCAGCTCCTGCCGCAGGTGGCGACATGCAGATGATGATTGTAATTGCAATGTGTATGATTGCAGTTTACTTCTTTGTAATGCGACCAAACAACAAAAAGCGCAAGGAGATGCAGAATCTTTTAAACAACCTGGCTGTAGGAGATGAAGTTTTAACCGCAGGTGGTATAGCAGGCAAGATCACAAAGCTTCCTGACAACAAAGAGTATGTTCTTATGTCAGTAAGTGAAGGCTTTACCATGCAGATAAGACGCAATTACATTGCTGCTGTTCTGCCAAAGGGTACCTTGGTTGCTACTAACGACAAGTAAAAAATCAGATACAGCTATGCCACAGATTAACTGTGGCTTTTTTCTTTAAAAGCAATTGAGATTATAAAAGTGTTAAACAAATTTCCTTTGTGGAAGAATATCCTTGTCTTTTTGGTTATAGCCGTGGGATTCTTCTATGCACTGCCAAATCTTTACGGAGAGGATCCGGCTCTGCAGGTATCAGGAACAGGCAGTACAGAGCTTACAGCAGACGATGCAACAAAGATTCAGACCTTCCTTGAAAACAAGAATATACAGGCTGACTACGAATTTAACGGCAATTCACTTCTAATCCGTTTTAAAGCAACATCAGAGCAGATCCTGGCAAAAGACATGGTTCAGGATTTAATGGGTGAAAGATATATTACTGCTCTGAATCTGGCTCCGGCCACTCCAGCCTGGATGAGATCACTTGGCATGCAGCCATTAAAGCTTGGTCTTGATCTGCGTGGTGGTGTGCACTTCCTGATGGAAGTTGACATGGATGAGGCCATGAAGAAGATCAAGACACAGCTGGTGTCTGATTTTAGAACAGAGCTTAGAAATGCAGATATACGCCTATCAGGTGCCAGAGTGGAAGGTGACAGCGTAATTGTAAGCTTCCGTGATGCCGCCATTCGTGACAAGGCTCTTGAGCTTTTGAAAAATAATCACCGTGATTTTGTCATGACAGCTTATGAAAGAGGCGACAACTATTTTGTAAGAGCCAACATGACACAGGAGAAGCTCTCTGCTTTACGTACCAGCGCTGTTGATCAGAACATCAACATTATCAGAAACCGTGTCAATGAGCTTGGTGTGGCCGAACCTTTAGTACAAAGACAGGGTGCAGAGCGTGTGGTAGTTGAGCTGCCTGGTATTCAGGATACAGCAAGAGCCAAGGAAATTCTTGGTGCCACAGCCACTCTTGAGTTCCGTCTTGTAGATTCAAATGCTGATATCAATGCAGCCATGCAGGGTCGCGTTCCGGCTGGTGACGAGCTGTATCAGGACAAGAACGGTTATCCTGTAGTGTTGCAGAAAAAGGTTATTTTAACCGGTGATCATATTGTGGATGCCAGCTCATCAACTGATGAAAACGGCCGTCCACAGGTTAATATCAGTCTTGACAGCCGTGGCGGCTCCATTATGTCTGACTTTACCAAGGACAATGTGGGCAAGCCAATGGCCACCAACTTTATTGAGTACAAGGTAATTCCTGATGAGGATCCTAATGCTCCTAAAATAGGTGAGCCTGGCTACAAGCCTAAATTTAAAAAGATTGAGCAGGTAATTAACGTGGCTACCATTCAGACACGTCTGGGCTCAAACTTTAGAATCACAGGTCTTGATTCACCAAAAGAGGCTCACAACCTGGCACTGTTGCTGCGTGCCGGCGCTCTTATTGCTCCTATTCAGATTGTAGAGGAGCGCACCATAGGTCCAAGCCTTGGTCAGCAGAACATTGACAATGGTATGCGCGCCATGTTCTATGGTTTTGCCATACTTGCAGTATTTATGTTCCTTTACTATAAGTCATTTGGCTTTATTGCTAACCTGGCTCTGTTCTTTAACCTGGTGCTTTTAGTAGGTGTCATGTCCATGATTCCAGGTGCCACCATGACCCTGCCTGGTATGGCGGGTATTGTGCTGACGCTTGGTATGGCTATTGATGCCAACGTGCTTATTTATGAGCGTATACGTGAAGAGCTGCGCGGAGGACGCTCAGTGCAGCAGGCTATCAATTTAGGCTATGACAAGGCTTTTGCCACCATTGCCGACTCCAATATAACCAGCTTTATCACTGCCTTTATTCTGTTTATGGTGGGTACAGGTGCGGTTAAGGGTTTTGCCCTCGTGCTGATGATTGGTCTGGCCAGCTCCATGTTTACATCAGTTACAGCCTGTCGTGCCATTGTAAATATTATCTGGGGCGGTCGTTCTGATCTTAAGAAGCTTAATATATAGGAGCGCTTCATAAATGATGCAGTTTATTAAAGATGGAACAGTAATTCCATTTATGAAAATCAAGGGCATAGTTGAGATACTGTGCCTTATAGGTGTAATTGCCTCTATAGTCTCCATGTCCACCAAGGGTCTGAACTGGGGTCTTGATTTTACAGGCGGTATTGTAATTGAGACCAAGTACACACAGCCAGTTGATCTTGACGATGTCAGAAAGGCCTATGCCAGTGTGGGCATAGAGGGTGTGACCCAGCATTTTGGCACTCCACGTGATGTAGTTATACGTGTAGCTCCAAAAGAGGGTCTTGAGCAGCAGGTAGTGGCCGACAAGGTCATGCAGGCCTCAAAGACTATTGATCCAAATGTGCATCTGTCTCGTTCTGAGTATGTAGGTCCTGCTGTAGGTGAGGAGCTTGTAGAGAGCGGTGTTCTGGCTATTGTGGTATCACTTATAGCCATTCTGGCCTATATTGCCTTTCGTTTTGAGTGGCGTATGGCCACAGGTGCGGTTATCTCTCTGGCCTATGACGTTATTATTGTTATGGGCGTCTTCTCCTTCTGGCAGATTGAATATGATCTGACCGTACTTGCAGCTGTGCTTACTGTGCTTGGCTACTCGCTCAACGACAAGATTGTGGTGTTTGACAGAATACGTGAAAATGTCTCAAAGCTGCCGCAGACACTGTCTATGGATGAGCTTTTTGACGTGTCACTGACACAGACACTATCACGTACCATTATTACCTCAGGTACTACACTTATTACTGTGGTGTCACTGCTTATTTTCGGCGGTGAGATGATTTTTGGCTTCTCTCTGGCCTTAACTGTAGGTATTGTCTTTGGTACCATCTCCTCTATCTATGTGGCCAGTACCTGGGCCCTGCTGCTCAAGATTGAGCGTCGCAATCTTATTCCTATCAAGGTAGATAAGAAAAACGAAGATGGCATGGAGTATATGGACTAGCTCCATCAACATGATTTTGTATACAAGGCAGGGTAATACCTGCCTTTTTTGATCTTTTTACAACAAAATTCTCAAGTTTTAAAAAAATAGAACAATTGCGCTACAATAGAGAGCATAAATATATGTAATTTATGGCGGATAACTATGTTAAAAAAGTTTAATAAAAGCATCAAACTCTCCTGTCTTGCCTTATCTGTACTGCTTTGTGCCTGCAGCAGCGACAATGCATACAGGGGGATGTATGACAAGGAATTTACCATACCGCGTGCGCATGTATTTATACAGGCTGAGGATAAAGAGGCTACCATTCAAAAAGAGCTTGAGCTCTCAAAGCTCTCAACCTATCTTGACAAGGTAGCTGATGATAAGGCACAAAGAGCCTCAGCTCTTTATACACTGGCTGCAGTTTATGACAGCCTTGGTCTTGAGGCTACAGCACGCACTATGCTTGTAAGTGCTCTGATGCTGCGTCCTGATTTTGCCGATGCCTATAATCTTTTAGGTTTTTTTCTCTCGCTTGAGGGGCGTTATCTTGAGGCTGTAGATGCCTTTGATCAGGCTCTGGAGCTTGGCTCAAAATGGGCCTATATCAACAGAGGAGTATCTTTAATCTACGCTGGCAAAGATGATATGGCCATAAGAGATCTAAAGCAGTTTTATGAATTTGATAAAAATGACCCTTACAGAATAATATGGCTGTATATAGCCGAAAAAAATGCCCTGGGGAAGAGTAAGGCTCATGAACTTATGGCCAAACGTTACAGCAGTTGTACATCAGACAAGGGTGCCTTTGCCAATTCTGTAATAGAGCTCTATCTTGGTCTTATAGATGAAAATGAATATATGCAGAGGGTGCGCAATGCTGTGACTGTAGGCAAGGGCAATGCATCTGAGATCCTCTGTGATGCCTATTACTATCTGTCTCGTTTAAAGCTTGATGAGGGCTATGCTGCCGAGGCCTATGACTATTTAAAGCTGACACAGGCTACAAAGCGCTATGATTTTTTAGAGTATCGTTTAGCTGCAGTTGATCTTAAAAAGGTCAAAGACATGCTTGGCTTTAAAACCAGGACAGGATTGACACAATCTTCTAGTTAAAAGTTGTATAATGTCAGTGTTGGTAGATTAAATCTTCACTTTAGTTTTTATTAGAAGTATGAGGTTTAATAAAATGTCTGATTGTATGTACTGTGAAGAAAATGATAAGTTAAAGTCACTTATGATAAAGATCTGTGACCTGTCATTTTCAACTTTATATCTGTTTAAAGATCAGAATCATAAGGGGCGCTGCATAGTAGCCTGCAAAAAGCATGTGAATGAAATATTTGAGCTTAGCGATGAAGAGCGCAATATGTTTTTTGCAGATGTGGCCAAGGTGGCTAAGGCACAAAAGGAGCTGTTTGGCGCCAATAAGATTAACTATGGTATTTTTGGTGACAAGATGCCGCATTTTCATGTGCATATGGTTCCAAAATACGAAGGTGCACTGCAGTGGGGTGGCTTCTTCAATGATGCCGGCATCACTCCAAAGCATCTGAGCGATGAGGAGTATGCTGCTCTGATGGATAAAATTAAAGCGGCTGTGCTTTAAATAATATTCAAAAGGCTGTGTTTTCACAGCCTTTAAAGTATCTGCTCTTTGCAGCGCTCAGATAATAAAGCTGTGTTAGAAATCTATAGCAGAGCAGAAAGTTGCGTGTCTTTGTATTATTTATATCCTTTAATTTTTTGATAGAAGTTAGGTGTTATAATCAAGCGCATTGCCAGATAAGGAGTCCGTATGTCTGAGAGTAAAGTCTGCAGCAGTGAAGAGATTATAGAGATTAAAAAATTAATGCATAGCAATGACGATTTGGTATTGGCCTCAGCTTTTTTCAAATCATTTAGCGATCCGACACGCCTGACTATTGTCAATGCTCTGTATGTGCACGGCGCTTTGTGTGTAAGCGATCTGTGTGAAATATTAAATATGAGCAAGTCTGCCGTATCCCATCAGTTAAGCAAGCTGCGCAGATACAATCTGGTTAAAATCAGAAATGAAGGTCGCAGAGTGTTTTATGCTCTTTCAGACTCTCACGTCAAGCAGGTTTTTGCCATGACTATGTCTCATATCAAAGAGGAAGACTGCGATTAGGAAAATGCCATGCACAAGATAAAGTTGCCTGTTTACTTAGATTATGCCGCCTCTACCCCATGTGATCCTCAAGTAAGTGAGGTTATGCTCTCCTGTCTTACAGGCAGTGGGCATTTTGGAAATCCTGCCTCAAAGGATCATGTCTATGGCTGGGAGGCAGCCGATGTGGTTGAGACTGCACGCGATCAGATAGGTCAGTGCATAGGCTCATCACCTCTTAATATAACTTTTACCTCAGGTGCCACTGAAAGCTCCAATCTTGCAATTATAGGTCTGGCCCGGGGACTTGCCGCAACTGACAGGCGCAGGCATATTGTTACCTCAATGATTGAGCACAAGGCTGTGCTTGAGAGCTGTGCCTATCTGCAAAGACAGGGATATAAAGTAAGTTATATAAAGCCTCATGCCGATGGCTCTGTAGACTGTGCCCTGCTTGAGAGCTATCTTGAGGATGATACCTTTTTAGTCTCTATTGCACAGGCTAACAGTGTGGTAGGAACAATAAGCGATATTCATGCTCTTGCTGATATGTGTCATGAGCGTGGCATATATTTTCATTCAGACTGTGCGCAGAGTGCAGGCTGGGAGAAACTTGATCTGGATAAGAGCAATATAGATTTAGTATCACTTACGCCTGAGAAAATCTATGGTCCTAAGGGTGTAGGCGCCATCTATATAAAAAGACCTCTTGATAAGAAAATAGAGCCTCTTATCTATGGTGGCGGTCAGGAGCGTAATCTTAGATCCGGCACAGTGGCTGTACATCAGGTTGCAGCTATGGGCAAGGCCTTTGAGCTTATACAACAGCGTGCTGCAGATGATAAAAAGCATATACTGGCCCTAAGAGAGAAATTAAAGGAGGCCATGCTTGCGCTTAAGGATGTATCTATAAACGGCTCACAGGAGCATCATCTGCCAGGCATTTTATCTGTCACCTTCAAAGGCATAGACAGTCATATGCTGCTGCCTACCATGTCAGATATTGCAGCCTCAACAGGCTCGGCCTGTTCATCGGCGGCTCTGACACCATCTTATGTACTAAAGGCCCTAGGTCTTAGTGACAATGATGCAAGATCGACTTTAAGACTGTCTATAGGACGTTTTACAACTGAGGATGATATTCAAAGAGCTATTGCCGATATCACACGCGCTGTGGTGGCACTGCAGGAGGCAGGCTCCATGTGGCAGGTTAACAAAGAGCTTTGAGGAAAACACTATGAAGATAAATATTCTATCTAAAAAAGATGAGTCTGTTGCCTATGCAGATGTATACATAAAGACAGGCAGTGCACCTGCTCCATTTGAGGAGAGCATGGGTGTTGTCCCATATCAGTCAGGCCTTGCCACCTATATTAAGGACAAGGCTATACGTCCTATGCAGATGGCAGGACGCAACATGGGCGCCTATGGTGTCTTTAATATAAATTTAAAAGAGACAGATTTAACTTTAAACTGCTACAGTGCCTGTGACTTTATTATGGGTCTTTATGATTTTAAGCATGATATAAATATTGTGCTGCCTTTACCTTTGGATCATATAGAGATTGTAAAGGACAGATGTGCTCTGCTCTCTTATTATCGTGAGCTTGCCAACACTGGAGCAAGTGAGATCTGGCCGCGCAATTTAATTGAAAATGTCTATGGCAGAATCAAAGAGGCAGCAGTGCAAAAAGGTGCACAGGCCAAACTTAAATTAATTGACAGGCAAAGTGATGAATTTGATGAGCTAGCTGGTCTTAAGGCTGTAGGTAAAGGCTCATATCACAGCCCATGCCTTGGTATTATTGATTTTATTCCTGAGGGCTCTGACAGCTCAGATCCTGTGCATGTATGTCTTGTAGGCAAGGGTATAACCTTTGACAGCGGCGGTTATAATATTAAAACCGGCAATTATATGACCACTATGCGCACTGACAAATCAGGTGCTGTATATATGGCAGCTGCCCTGCATCTTGCCATATTAAACGGTCTGCACAAAAGAGTGCGTCTGTATCTGCCATGCTCTGAGAATCTAATCTCAGGAACATCCATGGTGCCTGGCGATATTATAAGATATGCAAATGGTGTAAGTGTAGAGGTTGGCAATACGGATGCCGAAGGACGTCTGATTTTAGCCGATGCTTTAATTCTAGCCTCAAAGGATAAACCAAAGGCCATTATTGATGCTGCCACTCTGACCGGTGCTGCCAAGATTGCTGTTGGGCGTGATATGACCTTAGCCTCATCCTTTGAGCACAATGATCTGGTGGATTTAGCCACGCAGTGTGCCAAAGAGGCAGGTGAGATCCTTGTGTATATGCAAAGCTATGATTTTCACAAGCGCTATATAAAATCACAGCGTGCCACCATCAATAATACCTCACATGGTGATGGAGCTCCTGGCGCTCTGACGGCTACAGCCTTTTTATCTCACTTTGTTGAGTGCGACAGATGGCTGCACTTTGATCTATCCTCAGCCTACTGTGCTGACGGGTCATTATGGTATGCCCAAGGCTCAACAGGCGAGATGATAAAAACCATTTCATCCATGCTTTTGAAGATTTAAAAATATGGGGCGCAAGAAGCGCCCTTATTTTTATGGATAAAGGATAAGGTGCATTATGGCCAACAATAATCTTTCATTATACAGAAACATTGTCATACTAACAGGCGCCGGCATTAGTGCCGAATCTGGTATTGCAGTGTTCAGATCGGAAACGGGGTTGTGGGAGAATCATAAAGTTGAGGATGTGGCAACGCCTGAGGGCTTTATGCGCAATCCGTCTTTGGTGCATAAGTTCTACAATGACAGAAGAGCAGACTGCCAAAGAGCACTGCCTAATGAGGCACACAAAAGCATTGCCAGGTTACAGGAGTATTATGCCTCACAGGGCGGCGAGGTCTTTTTAGTTACGCAGAATGTGGATAATCTGCATGAAAGAGGCGGCAGCAGTCAGGTATGTCATATGCATGGTGAGCTTTTTTCCATTTTATGCTCTGAGTGCGGTTACAGACATTATTTTGATGCAAGCTCATCAACAGAGAGTGTCTGCCCTAAGTGCTCACACAAAACTCTGCGTCCTGATATTGTATGGTTTGGTGAAATGCCATACTTTATGGATGAGATTTATGAAAAAATACAAAGATGCACTTTGTTTATAGCAGTAGGCACCTCAGGTGTGGTCTATCCTGCCGCAGGATTTTGTCAGTATGCCAAAAGTGTAGGCGCCTCTACTATGGAGCTTAATTTAAATCCAACCAATGTCACTGGCATGTTTGATTTTGTCATGAAGGGCAGGGCTACAGATACAGTAAAGGCACTTGCTAATGCACTTATTGACGGGCAGAGTCTGTCTGATATATGCAGGTAATAAAAAAGGCGGTGTATTGCTATCAACCGCCTTTTAGAGGATCCTTATTCTAGTCCTTTATTTACAGACTCTAAATCACCTACAGTCAGGGAGCCTTGATTATATAAAAGATTGAGTCTTGAGATAATGTAGTTGTGACGGGCTGCCGAGAGATTCTGCATGGCATTGTACAGATTCTGTGTGGCAGTGAGCACATCGGTAATGGTTCTGGTACCAACCTCGTAACCTGAGATGGTGGCATCAAGAGCAGACTGTGCTGACTTGGTGCTCTGCTCATAGGCACGCACTGAGCTTACAAAGGCATTGACATTGTTATAGCCTGTGTTGATATTGGCCACAACATTGCGATGAGTCATTTCAAGGCGCTCTGAGGCTGCCACGTACTGATGCTCGGCCTGTGATACCTGTGATGAGGTAGCACCGCCGCTGAAAATAGGAATATTGAGAGTTACACCGACACTACCCTGATTGGAATTGCCATCCATCTGAGCTGTACCTGCAATCTCCTTGTTAAAATCAGTATATGATGTGGACAGTGAGCCTGTCAGATCAAGGGTTGGCTCATGGCCTGAGGCTGCAAGTACAATCTGCTCCTTGGCAATATCACGGGCAATGACGCTGGCCTGCAAAGACAGATTGTTATCCTGGGCATTTTTTACAACCTGATCAAGTGATGCTGTCATCTGAGCAGGTGAAAATTTAGTGGCATTGAGCTTTTCAATATTGCGCACATCTCTGCCAATTAACTTTCTAATCTCTGAGTAGGAGTTGGCAAGATTGTTCTCAGCCGTAATAACCTGTGTAGTGGCAAGATCGTAGGCGGCCTGGGCCTCAAGCTGATCAGTCTCTGCTGTAAGTCCTACCTGGAAACGACGTGAAGCCTCCTGCAGCTGACGGTACAAGGCCTCCTGATTGGCTTTGGAATATTTGAGAGTATCTGCAGCATTGAGCACACCAAAGTAGGCATTTGAGACACGTATAATTAAAGCCTGCAGGGCATCGTTATAGACCAGATCCTGCATGGCGGCATTCTTTTCTGCAATAGTTCTCTGTTTCCAGGCAGCGTGGCGCCACAGGGCCTGAGACAGATTTACTGAGCCTGAATATGAGTTGTTATTCTGTCTTTCGTTGGTAAGACGATTGACAGAGGTATGTGTGGTTCCTGCAGTGCCTATAACATTGATCTGTGGCAGTAGTGCGGCAGTGGCCTCGGAGATTTTTTCAAAGGCAGTATCTCTCTGGGCTTTGGCCTCGAGAATTACAGGATCGCGCAGATAAGCTTCTTTGTATATATCCATAATATCTTCAGCTGCTGCACTAAAGGAGCAGGAGACAACAGCTAAAGCTAAAATACTTTTTTTTATATTTAGGCGCATTAAATAATGTCCTCGGTAAGTTTTACAAACACAGGTGTAAGTATAACAAAAAAACAGGGTCTCAAGGCATGGTGTGCAAGAAAAAATTTTCTTGAAAAACATGAGTAAAAAGGCAGTTGTGCGACTTTTAAATGTAAAAGGAAAAAGGGAGCGGCAGAAATAAAAAAAGCGACCTTAGTCGCCGTTGAATGGTGGAGGTAAGCGGGATCGAACCGCTGACCCTCTGCTTGCAAAGCAGATGCTCTCCCAGCTGAGCTATACCCCCACAGGTATCTAAAACATTGGTGGAGCTACTCGGGATCGAACCGAGGACCTCTTGCATGCCATGCAAGCGCTCTCCCAACTGAGCTATAACCCCATGCTTTAGTGATGGTGGAGGTAAGCGGGATCGAACCGCTGACCCTCTGCTTGCAAAGCAGATGCTCTCCCAGCTGAGCTATACCCCCACGGATATCTAAAACTCTGGTGGAGCTACTCGGGATCGAACCGAGGACCTCTTGCATGCCATGCAAGCGCTCTCCCAACTGAGCTATAACCCCATCGTTTTAGTGAAGCCCATTATAATCAATTTTAATGTAGTGTCAACAAAAATTTTATTTTTTTTTCATCTAAGTGCCGATAAGGGCGTGCCAGGACAGAAAACACACAGCAAAAAAGAGGATGCAAGCTATGATAGTGTCTTAACAAAATAATTTATTTAGGCTCTGTATGGGATAAGTGAGCTGTAGGTAAGTTTTTATTTATACACTTTATAAAAAAAGACCGGCATTGGGCCGGTCCTTTGTAATTTCAATAGTGTCTAGAAAATATCTGAGCTGTCAACATCTGATGTATCTGTACCTGTATTTTGCACATTAAGAACAGAGTTCCCACCATCTTCTGCAATAACATAGGTATTGGTGGTGGCCAGATCGGTAATACCTGCATTGGTTGTATATTTTATTGTGGCAGGGCGTGCAGGACGGCTGCTAGGCACACCTTCCTGGGCACGTTTTATAAATTCAGCAAAGATTGGCAGTGCTGTATAGGCGCCGCCCTCTGGACTTATATTTTGCGCATAGCCAAGATTTCTGTCATCATCAAAGCCCACCCAGGCAGTAGCTACAAGATTGGCATTAAAGCCTGAGAACCAGGCATCATGCACTTTGTTGGTAGTACCTGTTTTACCAGAGAGATCATCTCGTCCTGAAATACGTGAGGCTCTGCCGCCTGTGCCATAATAAGGACCATTGATACCCTCACCGCCATAAATGACAGAGCGCAGAAGATCTGCCATTATATAGGCGTGATCATGTGAGAGAATCTGTGTAGCCATGCTCTCATCAGCCTCAATATGATCCTTATAGACCAAAGGCAGATCATTTATCACACGATCAGGAGCTGTTGGATCAGCTCTTTTAGCCTTGGCTTCATAGACAAGCTCATCGCCTCTGTAAATTTTTTCAATAAAGTAAGGCTCAAGACGATAACCGCCATTGGCAAAGGCGGCAAAGCCTGTAGCTGTCTGTAAAGGTGAGAGCTCGACACTGCCAAGGGACATTGACTCACTTATCTGTGATGTTGGTACATCTATGCCAAACTTTTTAAGGTGCAGTGCCACATTGTCCACACCAACCTGACGGATAAGACGTATTGACACAACGTTTTTGGACTTGGCCAGACCTTCGCGCAATGTCATAGGACCATCATAACGGTTTGGAGTGTTTTTAGGCTGCCACCAGGTGTGAGAGCCCGGATCCCATGTCTTTATAGGCTCATCATACAGCACTGAGTTTACAGCTATGCCTTTGGCTACAGCAGCTGAGTATAAAAAAGGCTTGAAGTTGGAGCCTGTCTGACGTACAGCCTGCACAGTGCGATTTAATTTACTCTTGTAAAAATCATAGCCACCTACCATGGCCTCAATAGCGCCTGTCAGAGGATTGAGTGCCACAAGCGCGCCTTCAACCTCAGGTACCTGTGTCATTATGGTTTCATTTTTTTCATTGACATAGGTATAGATTAAATCACCAGGTATGATAACTTCTGATGGTACCTTGGGATTGGCGCCCTGACGAATATTGGATTTATAGGCGCGGGCCCACTGTATGGCCTTCATATCAAGTGTCTGCTGACCCTTTAGAGTATAGATGGTAAAGCTCTTGCTTTCATCATCAACAGAGGTTACTACAGCAGGCTCTATAAAGTGATAGCGGTCATAGCGGCGCAGCAGTTTATCAAGACTTGGCGCATCGGCTGTAAAGTTGTCAAGCTTGGTTACATTCAAAGAGCTGCCGCGATAGCCATGACGGGCATCATAGTCAGTAAGACCTTTAAAGACAGCATAGCTTGCATCATCCTGAATCTTGGAGTTGACAGTGGTTATAACTCTAAAGCCTTGTGTATAGGCCTCCTCACCAAATTTATCTATGACAAACTGTCTTGCATCCTCTGCAATATAAGGTGCATAGCTTTCAATAGGTGTTGAGTGGAAATAGGCCACATATGGCTCTTTGTCAGCGCTCTCAAACTCCTCCTGGGTGATAAAACCAAGGTTTTTCATGCGCATGAGCACGAGGTGTCGGCGGTTTTTGGAGCGCTCTGGATAGGAGATTGGATTTAAAGTTGACGGGGCCTTTGGCAGTCCTGCAATGGTAGCCATCTGACCTAGGGTCAGATCTTTTAGCTCTTTGCCATAATAGGTCTGGGCTGCGGCCACAACACCGTTTGATCTATGACCAAGGGCAATTTTATTGAGGTATAACTCTAAAATTTCCTCCTTGGTAAGTACCTGTTCAATTCTCCAGGAGATAAAGATTTCCTTTATTTTTCGTTCAATGGTTTTATCTCGTGACAGGAAGAAATTTCTGGCCACCTGCTGTGTAATGGTACTGGCACCCTGTGTGGCGCCCTGATTGGCAATAGCTACAACCACAGCTCTGGCAATACCTATAGGGTCAATACCTGTATGCTCGTAAAAGCGTGAGTCCTCAATGGCAAGAAAGGCCTGCTGCAGCTTTAAAGGAATTTCCTCAAGAGGAACAGGAATTCTTTTGTTTTCACCAAATTCGCCTATGAGCTTTTCATCTTTGGTATAGATTTTCATAGGTGTTTCAAAGGTGACTTTCTTTAACTGCTGAACATTAGGCAGACTCTCAAGGGTATTGTAGTAAAGAGCAGCTACAGCACCGCCGCTAAGGCCAGTTACAAGAAGACCTGCCCATATGGTAAAGCTGATAATTTTTTTAAACACAAAAACCTCTGACTTGTTGCGCTGCTGTGTAGGCCTGTGCAGCCTTATGATGAGACAGCAGATACAAGATCTGTCAATAGTGAAATTACAAATACACAGCAATTTTACACTAAATTGCCCAAAGTCAAAAAAGAATGCGCATAAATAGCCATGATGCAAAGACAAAGTTCAGGGGCAGATTGTGTATTTTATTTAACTCTAGAGTCCATGAGCTTTAACTTTGAGCTATTAAATAACAAAAATTGTGTATTTTAATGGTGCATATACATGGTCAAAAGGGTGAATTGCACTGTTTTGTAGGTCTTTGTGGTGCAAATCCCTGTAGCAGGCACTGAGCGTCGTATTATTTAAAAACTGGTTTAACTAAGTTAATAATTGTGGAGTGCAGTTATGTTGAGTATGCTTGCAGCCCTGTCAAAGGTCAGTACCTTTGTTGGTAAAACCTTTGCCGTATGGGTAGTACTGTTTGCCGTAATGGCCTTTTATTTTCCTGAAACCTTCAAGTTTTTAGCAGCATACATTTCTATTTTGCTTGGCATTGTCATGTTCGGTATGGGACTTACCCTTAAGGCTAAAGATTTTTCTGAGGTTTTAACCCGCCCATTTGAAGTTTTTATAGGTATTGCAGGTCAGTTTATTATCATGCCGCTTATGGCATATCTTTTAAGTATTGTTTTAAATCTGCCATCTGAAATTGCTGTGGGTGTAATTTTAGTCGGCTGCTGTCCTGGCGGCACAGCCTCAAATGTTATGACCTTTCTTGCCAAAGGCGATGTACCTTTATCTGTAACCATTTCAGCCTGCACTACGCTGCTGGCTCCAATTGTGACCCCGGCTTTGGTGTATATCTTTGCCAATCAGTGGGTGGATATTGATCCTGCCGCCATGTTCATGTCCATTGTCAATGTGGTCATAGTACCTATTGTGGCCGGTGTTATCATCAATGCCTTCTTTGGCAGATATCTAAAAGATGCCGTTGTGGCTCTGCCTTTAGTCTCTGTGGCCGCCATTGTTGCTATTGTGGCTGCGGTAGTTTCAGTATCACAGGAGAAAATTGCCCAGACCGGAGCTTTAATCTTTGCTGTTGTGGTACTGCACAATGCTCTGGGACTGGCTCTTGGTTTTGTACTTGCCAAGATCTTTAAACTCTCATTGCCAAAACAAAAGGCTTTATCCATTGAAATTGGTATGCAAAACTCAGGGCTGGGTGTGGCTCTGGCAATGGCTTACTTCAATCCTTTATCTGCCGTGCCATCAGCCATATTCTCAGTCTGGCACAATATATCAGGTCCAATTCTGGCAACCGTATTTGCCAATATGCAGGATAAAAAGTCAGATGAGAGACAAAAGTGTGAAGCCTTAGGTGTTCCTGTCAGATAATTTACGCACGTAACCTCATGCCCGGACATTGCTCCGGGCTTTTTTTTATAGTGTATTTTGCAGATCCTTATGGTTAAAAGCTTCGTTAAATTCCCTGCAAATTAGTTGAAAATAAAGCCCAAAGACTTTAAATATGGCATTTTATTGCAAAAGTTATGTGTTTTTTATGCTTACTGTTATAATAGAAAATTTATTTTAATAGAAAATATTTAAAGGATTATGGCCCTCAAGGGCAGAGGCATAAGTGTCTGATAATAAGATTAATTTAATGAATATGGGACCTGAGGAACTAAGTGATTTTTGTGTTTCCTTAGGAGAAAAGCCTTTTCGTGCCACACAGCTTTTAAAATGGATTTATCAGTACGGTGTAACTGACTTTAATGAGATGAGTAATATTAAAAAGGATCTTCGAGCTCATCTTTGTGAAATAGCCTGTATCAGGGCCCCTGAAATTGTCTCAGAGCAGAGATCTGCAGACGGCACCATCAAATGGGCATTGAATGTTGGTGACAATCAGCTTGTAGAAACAGTGCTCATTCCTGAGGAGGATAGAAATACACTGTGTATTTCAACGCAGGTAGGCTGTCCTGTCAAATGCTCCTTCTGTCGCACCGGCGCTCAGGGCTTTAACCGCAATCTTAAGGTTTTTGAAATCATAGGTCAGGTGTTCTGTGCCGCAAGCCGTGTGGGTTTTGTACGCGGCGGTCAGGAAAAGCCAATATCCAATATTGTTATGATGGGTATGGGCGAGCCCCTTTTAAATCTTGAGAATGTACTTAAGGTTACAAAGATTCTTCTAAGCGACTATGCCTTTGGTCTGTCAAAGCGTCGTGTCACCATCTCAACCTCAGGCATTGCCCCTGTTATCAACAAGCTTGCAGGCCGCGTCGATGTGGCCCTGGCTCTGTCACTGCATGCTCCTAATGATGAGCTTCGTGACATACTTGTGCCTGTGAACAAGAAATATAAGATCAAAGAGGTTCTGGACAGCGTCAAGAACTATCTTGACAAGAGCAATGCCAACTGTGGCCGTGTGACCATTGAATATGTGCTTTTGGATCATGTCAATGACAGCACCGATCATGCCCATGAGCTGGCCAGACTCTTAAAGGATGTGCCATGCAAGATCAATCTTATTCCTTTTAACTCGCACGATGCCTCTGACTATAAAAAGCCAAGCAACAGCAGAATAGACAGATTTTACAAAGTGCTCTTTGACTATGGCTTTACTGTTGTGACAAGAACCACACGCGGTGATGACATTGCCGCCGCCTGCGGTCAGCTTGCAGGGCAGGTTAAAGATCGCATCTTGAAAAATCAGAATGCCAAAATTGAAAGTATAACGGTATAGTTATGTCAGACAAAAAAATCAATAAGTCACAAAAAACACCGCCGCTGCCAAGAAATCTGCGTAACAAAGCCCGCGAGTCTTTACAGTCAAATCATGATAATGATCTGCAAAAGAACGCAGATATGAGCTTTAGCGCCACAGACGGCAGTGTTGATGACGAGCTTTTAAACTCACAGCTTACAGCAGGGGTAGACACAGATGACAGACTTCCAAAGCCTCCTGTTATAGATGAGGGAGGGGACAATTACTTTAATACAGAAGATGTAGAGAGCATTCCTGTAGACCCTTCTTCTGATGATGGTGTGCCTAATATGCCAGGAGCCATACTGCGTCATGCCAGAGAAAAGCTTGGTATCAGTCAAAGACAGATAGCGCAGAATCTAAAGCTTAGGGTCAATACTATTGCCGATATTGAATTTGACAGATTAAATCAGGTGACAGCAGCGCCTTTTACCAGACGCCATATCTATAATTATGCCAAGCTTGTAAATATAGATCCAAATGTCGTGGTTACTCTGTATGACAACAATGTCAATGCTGTGGCCGAGGTTATAAACAATGCCATGCCGGTTAAGAAAAACCGCTCGTATATGTATGCCCTGGCTCTTATTGCTCTTATTGCAGTATCTACAGGTGTCTATCTTGTAACAGACAACAAAGAGACAGACAGCAAACCTGTCTCAGATGAAATTGTCATAGAGCAGGCAGCCGAGCCTGTGGTTATTGAGGATACCGGCAGTGTCTCTGGCGAGATTACAGCACAAGCATCTTCAGAGGCACAGGGTGAGATAAAGGTTGATAAAAACACTCTTATGGCTCAGGAGCAGGCTAAGGCCTTAGGTTCCAATCTTATAAAAGGCAAGAGCAATGAAAGCAGCAAAGATAAAAGCGATGATGCTCTTGTTACAACTGCCATAGTCAAGGAGACACAGACTGCACCTGCAAAGAATGATGCCTCAGATAAGATAGCAGCAGTTGTTGCCAAGAATGATAAGGAGCAATCTGCTGTGGAGAAGAAAGAGCAGGTAGAAAAGAAGAGTGATGAGAGTGCCAAGGCTCCTGTGCTAAGCTCAAATTTAAAGGATATATCTGATAAGGCAAGACTTGCCAACCGTCAGGGTTTAGCCTCAATGAACTCAGCATCAATTGCCATCAAGGCCCCTGTAACCCTTATTGTCAAGGATTCACGCGGCAAGGTTTTAGCTACAGGCAGTTATGTAAAGGGCGATAAGGTCAATGTCAGCGGTATACCTCCGCTTGAGATTTCCCTATCAGATACCAAGGCCGTATCCGTAAGCTATATGGGCGGCAGCGTCAGTGTACCTGATGCCAAACAGGTTAAATATAAGTTACCAGACAGATAGGCAGGATTATTATATGGAATGGGAAGCTCCTAAGATTGTCAGAAGAAAAAGCAGACAGATTAAGGTAGGTAATGTCCTAATCGGTGGAGATGCTCCGATTTCTGTGCAGTCTATGACTACCACAGATACCAATGATGTGCAGGGCACATTAAAGCAGATAAGAGATTTGTATGATGTTGGCGCAGATATTGTGCGTGTCTCGGTACCAACCCTTGAGGCTGCCAAAAACTTTGCCCTTATATGTAAAGACTCACCTGTACCTATTGTGGCCGATATTCACTTTGACTACAGAATAGCCATTGAGGTGGCCAACAATGGTGCGGCAGCACTGCGTATCAATCCAGGCAACATTGGTGCCAAGGCCAAGGTTGAGGCTGTATGCCAGGCGGCAAAGGACAATGGTCTGCCAATACGCGTGGGTGTAAACGCAGGCTCTCTTGATAATGATTTATTAAAAAAATATGGCTCGCCTTGTCCTGAGGCCATGGTCGAGGCCGCTCTTAGAGCCGCAGCTATTCTTGATGAGCACAACTTTGCAGATTATGCCTTTTCAGTAAAGGCCTCAGAGCTTAATCTGTGTGTGACCTCATATGAAGAGCTTGCCAAAAAAACCGATGCTCCGCTGCATCTTGGCATTACAGAGGCCGGTGGTCTTACAGGTGGCACCGTGCTCTCATCAATAGGTATATCCTGGCTTTTGCGTCAGGGTATTGGCGATACGCTGCGTGTGTCACTTGCAGCCGATCCTGTTGAGGAGATCAAGGTAGGCTGGGCTATTTTAAAGAGCATGCACCTGCGCTCACGTGGTGTGAATATTGTGGCCTGCCCAACATGTGCCCGCCATGGCATTGATGTTGTAGGAACAGTACGCGAGCTTGAGACCCGTCTTGCAGATATTAAAGATGAGATAAAGGTTGCAGTCATGGGCTGTATTGTCAACGGACCTGGTGAGGCTCTGCGTGCTCAGGTTGCAGTATGCGGCGGCAGCAACAATAAATCCATGATTTATGAAGATGGTGTGCTGCAGGGCAAAATTGCCTCTGACGAGGCCGTGGATATACTTGAAAAGCGTATACGCGACAAGGTTATGCGTTTAAATACAAATAAGATACTCTAAAGAAGGAAAGATAAAGACATGGTTATGTCGATACAGGCTATACGTGGCATGAATGATCTTCTGCCACAGGATACATCAGTCTGGCAGCAGATTGAGACAGTGCTACGCTCTGTGGTAGGTTCATACGGCTACAGTGAAGTGCGCATGCCGGTTTTAGAAAAGACAGCTCTTTTCTGCCGCGCCATTGGTGAGGTAACCGATGTTGTAGAAAAGGAAATGTATACCTTTGAGGACAGATCAGGGGATATGCTCTCTCTGCGTCCTGAGGGTACAGCAGGCTGCGTCAGAGCCTGCCTTGAGCACAATCTTATCTACAATCAGGAGCAAAGACTGTGGTATATGGGCCCTATGTTTCGCCATGAACGTCCGCAGAAGGGCAGATACCGTCAGTTCCATCAGCTAGGCTGTGAAGTCTTTGGTCTTGAGGGTCCTGATGTTGATGCCGAGCTTATCATTATGACAGCTCAGATCTGGAAGACCCTGGGCATTGAAAAAGAGGTGACACTGCAGTTAAATACCTTAGGCTCAAAAGAAGAACGCGCCTCTTATAAAAAAGAGCTGGTGGCCTTTTTAGAAAAGAATTTTGACAGTCTTGATGAGGACTCAAAGCGCCGTACCCACACCAATCCTCTGCGTGTTCTGGACAGCAAGGATCCTGGTGTTATTGAGCTTTTAAAGAAAGCACCTTCGCTGTCCTCACACTTTGGTGAAAAGACCTTAAATCACTTTAATGAACTCAAGGCTCTTTTAGATGCAGCAGGCGTTGCCTATGAGATCAATGACAGACTGGTGCGCGGTCTTGACTATTACAACTACACAGTCTTTGAGTGGGTGACAACAGCCCTAGGCTCACAGGGTACTGTCTGCGGCGGCGGCCGCTATGATGGCCTTGTTGAAGAGCTTGGAGGGACACCTACCCCTGCTGTGGGTTTTGGTCTTGGCCTTGAGCGTCTGATTTTGCTGCTGACCACACTTGATAAAGTACAGGCCAAAGCCATAGCTGATGTCTATGTCATAGGTCAGGGCAGTGATATTCAAAAGCATTTGAGTCTTACAGCTTCTTATCTGCGCTCAAAGCTTGATGGTGTCAGAGTTATGATGCACTGTGGCGGTGGCAACTTTAAAAAGCAGTTTAAAAAGGCTGACAGAGTGGGCGCCCGTGTAGCTGTAGTGCTTGGCGATGAGGAGATTGCAAAAAATCAGGTCACGCTCAAGGACATGACAGACAAGGATGCACAACAGATGACCGTAGCTCTTGAAGAGAGTATTGAGCTTATCGGCAGAATTATAAATAAATAATATAAAGAGGAAAAAACATGGACGTATTAACCGATGATCACGAGAGAGAAGAGGCGGTCAAAAAATGGTGGAAGGAGTACTGGAAGCCTATAGTTCTTGGCATTGTCATTGCTCTTGGCGGTCTTCTGGGCTTTAGACAGTATCAGGCCTATGAGCTTGAGAAGTCTCAGGAGGCAGCCTATGGTGTCTATCAGCTGCAAAATCAGCTGAACAAGGATGGCAAGGCCTCACTTGATAAGGCCACTGCCTTTATGAATGAGCACAAGGATATTTACGGTGCCCTGTTATCTGTTGATGTGGCTATGGTGCACATCAATGCCAAAGAGTATGACAAGGCAGCCGAGGCTTTAAACTTTGCCCGTGACAATGGTGGCGATCTCGTATCTCCGCTTGTAACTTTAATGCAGGCCAAGCTTTTTGCCCAGACACAAAAATACGATGAGGCCCTCAAGGCTCTGTCAACTATTAAAAACAAAGCCTATGCCATTGAAAAAGAGGAAGTCAGCGGCGATATCTATATGCTGATGGGGGATAAGGATAAGGCTCATGATGCCTATAAAAAGGCACTTGATTTAAGCGTTGAGCGCAAAGTGGCCATAGCCCCTCTTTTGCAGATGAAGTTTGACAACATCATCAAACACGGTGATACCCCGGCCTACAAGCTAATAGGTCAGGATACTCCTAAATAAGAGAGTAAAAGTATAGAATATGGAGCATTATTGCTCCATATCTATCTTGATTTGCTCTAAATATGATGTCACAATCGCTTCAAACGTCTATTTTGCACATATACAGGAAAGCTTAAATGATAAAACATAAATTGGCCCTGGCTTTACCATTATCAATGCTTGCACTTTTTGGCTGCTCTGGCAGCGAGGATCTTTACGCACCCGTTGAGGCTCCTGAAATTGTAAACAGTTTTGAGCCGCAGAAGCTATTTGACGTAAGCTCAGGCGGTGTAGACAAATACTTCTCCATAATATCCCCGGCTTTTGTTGGTAATACCCTGTACGTGTCATCACGCAACGGTTATGTCAAGGCCATGGATGCCATAGAGGGCAGTACACTCTGGAGCATAGATCTTGACGATGAGGATGAAAACTCAGATAAGAGATCTGCAAGGCTATCTGCAGCCCTTGATGCCAATCAGAACTATGTGGCAGTAGGCTCTGAAAATGGTTATATCTACGTTTTAGATGCAAAAGACGGACATGTAGTGTGGAAAAAGTATCTTGAGGGAGAGATTGTGTCAAAACCTGCCTTCTCAGGTTCAGGTGATGCCCTTTTTGTGCAGGATACCAGAGGACGTATTTTCTGTTTACAAAGTTCTGATGGCAGTGAAAGATGGGTGGCAGCCAAAGCCATGACCTCACTGCGTTTAAGATCACAAAGCTCATTTATTGTAGTAGGCGATGAATATGTGATTTCAGGACAGCCTGGCGGCAAGGTAGGTGTGTACCTGCAAAGCACAGGTGCTCTTGTCAATGAGGTAAATATTTCACGCGCGGCCGGTATCAATGATCTTGAGCGTATTGCCGATGTATCATCAACTCCGCTACTGCTTGGCGATGATCTCTATGCCACCTCATACAATGGTTCACTTAGTGTCTTCTCCTTTAATGACAATACTATGGCCAGCACTCTTGGCTATTCAAGTTCACAGAACATGGATTTTGATGACAACTATATAGTGATTACCGATGACAAGGGTCATGTCTACTGTATTGACAGACAGACTGGGGCCGAGATCTGGGTCAACAGCAGATTAACCTACAGAAAGACAGGCGCTCCGGCCATTTACGGTAATTATGTAGTAGTGGGTGACTATGAAGGTTATCTGTATTTTATGTCACTTGCCGACGGTAAGATTGAGTCTATGCTAGCCTGTGACAACTCAGCTATTTACTCATCACCTGTAGTGCATGACGGCAGATTATATGTTTTTGCCAATGACGGCTCTATTATATGTCTAAGCCATGATCCGGCCGGACTTGCCAAGGCCAAGGAAGGCACCAGAAAGGTTGAGCTTATGTATTCAGGAGCTAACGCCAATCTGATGGCCCCAGGTGTAGGCGAGAGTGGTGTCTATGCTCCTGATGTAATGAATGAGGCTGCACTCATGGCCCGCCGTGCCGCCATTATCAAGGCTGTAGAGGATGCGCAGAGACGTCAGAGAGCTGCAGCTCTTGCCCAGAAGAAGGCCTATGAAAAGGCCAGGGCTGAGTACGAGGCTAAAGTCAAAGCCTATGAGGAGGAGCGCCGCAAGCGCCTGTCAGGCTTTGGTCTGATGCCGCAGGAGGGTGTGAAGTCAGATGCTGCTGAGGATGTGCAGCCAGGCACTGACAATACTCAGCCTCAGCAGGCCCCTGCACCTCAGGCAGATCAGGTAGAAGATTCAAAGGCCAGCGGATTTGGTCTTTAAAGTAGGATAAAGATTTTTTATGAAAGTTGTGGCTCTTGTAGGCTGCCCTAATGTGGGCAAGTCTACATTATTTAACCGTTTAACCAAAACTCGCGATGCCCTGGTAGCTGATTTTCCAGGTCTGACCCGCGATCGTAAATACGGCCGTGCTCTTTTTGATGGCCGTGAATATATTGTTATTGATACAGGCGGTATTGCCGAGGATGCAGAGCAGCCATCCGATCTGACCAATAATATGACAAGACAGGCACTGCTTGCTATTGATGAGTGCGATCTCGTGCTCTTTATGGTCGATGCCAGGGCAGGTTTAATGCCAGGTGATTATCAGGTTGCCGACTATATACGCAGATCGGGCAAGAAATGCGCTGTGGTTGCCAACAAGGTTGATGGCATGAATGAGGATCTGGCAGGAGCCGAGTTCTATGGTCTGGGTCTTGGTGAGGTCTATCTTACAGCTGTAGCCCATGGCCGTGGTGTATCCGTGCTTATCGACGAGGTTATAGCACCTGTGCTGCGTGAGGAAGGTCCACTTGAGAGTGATCTTGAGGATGAGGAGGATGATGAATTCTCTGAGTACTCGCAGTGGGAAGAGGGCTATGAGTTTTTAGACAATGTGCCTGCTGATAAAACCGGCGGCGGCTTTGACTGGCATGGCTTTAGAGAGGCTCAAAGAGCAAGACTGAAGGGTGAGGGGACTACAGAGCAGAGCAGTGACAGACCTTTTGCCGATCTGCCTGTAAAATTTGCTCTTGTTGGCAAGCCAAATGTAGGTAAATCCACGCTGACCAACCGTCTTTTAGGTGAGGACAGAGTGGTGGTGTGCGATATGCCTGGCACCACACGTGATTCTATCTATATTCCTCTTGAGCGTGAGGGCAATAAGTATATTGTCATTGATACAGCAGGTGTCAGAAAAAGAGCCAAGGTTAACGAGGCCATTGAGAAATTCTCTATTGTAAAGACTCTAAAGGCTATTGAAGACTGTAATGTGGCTTTGCTGGTAATTGATGCAAGAGAGCATATTACTGATCAGGATCTCTCGCTTTTAAGCTTTATTATTGATTCTGGCCGTTCTCTTGTAGTTGCTGTTAACAAGTGGGATGGACTTAGTGCCGAGTATAAGGATGAGATAAGGCGCGAGCTTGATCTGCGCCTTGGCTTTGTGGATTTTGCCAGAGTGCATTTTATCTCAGCTCTGCACGGCACAGGTGTGGGTCATCTGTTTGAGTCTATTGATGAGGCTTATGAGAGTGCTACACGCCGCAATTCATCCTCGACATTAAACCGCATTTTACAGGCTGCAGTGCAGGAGCATGAGCCACCTGTATCAGGCGGCAGACGCATCAAGCTTAAATATGCTCATGCCGGCGGTTATAATCCACCGCGCATTATTATTCATGGCAACAAGGTCAACAAGATGCCAGAGTCCTACAAGCGTTATCTTATCAACTGCTATAGAAAGGCGCTTAAGATTATGGGTACGCCTGTGCTTTTAGAGTTTAAGGAAGGCTCAAATCCTTATGCTGACAGAAAACCTGCACAGATACGTATTACACAGTCTAAGATTCGTGAGCAAAAGCGTGAGGCACAAAAGCAGCGTATGTATGACAGAGCAGCACGCTCAAAGCAACGCAGTGAAAAGCGTCAGATAGAAAATGCTGTAAAAGCAGGTGAGGGCATGGTGCTCAAGGCTGTTAAAAAGCGTGGCAGATAATATTCAATAAACTTTTGAGCTAGAGCATGGGTTTAAACTCATGCTCTTTTGTATATTTTAAGGCTCAATGGCACAATATATGGGATTTTTCATCGCACAGTGTTTTTGCATTAACAATATGGCACGATCTTAAGCATTTTAGACTTTAGATAACTTATGCTAACTTTGCTCTACCTGCTATCATATAGTTAGTAACTGCTAGCACCCCACAATTTTTTACTTGACCTAACAAATAAATCCTGAAAGTTATAGGGCTTTATGTAAAGCTGTTGCAGCACTGACAGTCTGTGTTTTAATTTATCAAGAAAGCAAGTATCATAGGGATAAAGTGCTCACATTGATGCACTAAAAATCATAAAATGGCATACAAAGGTATTACATATAAATCATAGAGCATTAGAGGTTTTTATTATGGACACACTTGCATAGCCAAAAGTATTGCCAGGATGTGAGAGCTTTGAAAAAATTATTACTACTAATGCATATTATGTAGATAAGACCTCATTCCTAAAAAATCTCCTTGAAAGCTCTGATGAGGTTGAAAATGCCTTATTCATAAGATCTCGCCGCTTTGGTAAAACTCTTAATATGTCCATGATAAAGGCCTTTTGTGAGCTTGACTATAAAAATCCTGGGGACACCTCCTATCAGCAAAAGCTCTTTATAGACAATGACCTTAATCTTGCAGTCTATCAGAAAGAGTATAAAGAGCTGCGCGATAAGGTTATGGGGCAGCTGCCTGTTATCTATGTCTCTTTTAAAGGTATGCAGATCTTTTTTATACACAGGTATAGAGCATAGGCATTGGCTTTTGTAGAAAATACTGTGAGATAGCGTCTTTGGGCAATATGTCAAAGCAGGACAGATCTGACTAAAAAGAGTTATATGCAAGATGGATATTATGTGGCACCATACAATAATTTAAGATCAAGTTATTTGAATTTAACTTTATAGCGCAGCAGGTTAACCTTGTTATACACAGCATGTAGATGCTGTTACAGGTGCCATACGCAAGAGAGGGCTTAACCTATCAGCATAGATAGGCATAAAATATTCAGAGCATCTGCCTGATACTCAATTCTAAAAGTTTATTAGCGCATTTGTATCAATTTTTTTTATGGGGGCTTTGGCTATCATATTTAATTTAGGCTCTCTAATTAACCTTTTGTTTTAATGTATAATTCTATCTAAAAAGTGAACTTGTTTGCAAATTTGTTAAAAAAATAGATAAAGTGCCAAGATGGTAAATTGCAAGCCGATTAATTAGTGTAAGATAACAACAGATTTAATTTTGCCTGTATGAAGTGGCAGTAAAATAAGTTTTGTTTGATGGATAAAATGACTAAAGAGCAAGTACTGCAGACCAAATGCGATACAGGTCAGATAAGTATTTTGCAGTTGACTGATATGCACCTGTTTGCCAGTGAAAACGGCAAACTGCTTGGTGTACGTACGGCCGACAGCTTCAAGGCTGTAATAGAGACCATAGTCAATCAGCATATGCCATATGACTGCATCTTTGTCACCGGCGACTTATCTCAGGATTACTCAGCAGAGTCCTATCAGCGTTTTGCATCGCTGGTAAAGCTTTTAAACGCTCCTGTCTTTTTTGTCCCTGGCAATCATGATGACGGTCCTCTGATGTATAGTATTATGGGTCATCTTGGTATTAATACCAGCCGCTATCTGCGTATTGGCACCTGGCAGTTTATATTTTTAAATTCTGAAGTCTACGCTGTGCCGCATGGCTGGGTGGACAGGTCGGAAATTGATTTTATGCTGACCTATGCGCTTAACAATCCTGAACTGAATACTGCTGTATGCGTCCATCATCTGCCACATCTTGTAGGTAGCCGCTGGCTTGATACACAGACTATGCACAATCAGGATGAGTTTATCTCGGCGCTGCATCTTATACCAAAACTGCGTCTGGTGCTCTCAGGTCATGTGCATCAGGAATATGACAAGACTGTGGATAATATACGCTATATAGCAAGTCCCTCAACCTCTATTCAGTTTGAGCCTTTCTCGCATGACTTTGCTCTTGATATGCGCGGCCCCGGCTGGCGTTATCTGACTTTAGAGCCAAATGGCGATATAAGCACCAAAGTTTTTCGTCTGCCATCTGGCAGATTTGTTCCCGATCTTGGAGTTGGAGGTTATTAGTTTATGCTAATTGCCTATGTGCACGGTTTTCTCTCAGGTCCCAATGCTGTAAAAAGCACTATTTTAAAAAATTATTTAAAGGAGCATGAGCCTGAACTTTGTTTTGATGCTCCTGATTTTCCTGATACACCAAAAGAGGCCTATGAGTATCTTGAAGCCTATTTTAAAAAGGCACAAAAAAGTCACGATAAGATCTGTCTTGTGGGCAGCTCTATGGGTGGCTTTTTCTCAACTCTTATGGCCGATAAGTTTGGTTTTAAGGCAGCGCTTTTAAATCCTTGTGTCCACCCTCAGGATTATTTTAAAGATCTTGTGGGCAGTCAGTACAATGCAGCAACAGACGTATACTTTGAGCTGCATAATGATATGCTAGCTTATATATGCTATCTTGATTCAAGATGTAAGGTTAACAGTGACAGACTTTTTGTACTCTTGCAGCGGGGCGATGAGGTGCTTGACTATACAAAAGCGCAGAGCTTTTATGCAGGATGCAAAATGGATATAGAAGATGGCGGCTGTCATACCTTTGATAATTTTGAGTCCAAGATCCCATCTATTCTTGAATTTTTTAAAGCTTAAGATCTCTAAGCCTTAACTAATTTAAAGCCCTTAGACTTAAAGCATATGCAAGGCACAGGAGATATGACATGCGTATTTTAGTGGTTGAAGATGATCCTATGATTGGCTCTGCTGTATGCGATGCTTTAAGCAAGGACAATTATGCTGTGGATCTTCTTACAAACGGTACAGATGCTCAGTATGCACCTCTTGATGTGGATTATGACTGTATACTGCTCGATCTTGGTCTGCCTGGAATTGACGGAGTGACGCTGCTTATGCGCTGGAGAGAGAGCAGACTTAAAACTCCTGTGATTATTCTTACAGCGCGTGATGCTATTGACGACAGAGTCAACGGCCTTGACAGAGGCGCTGATGACTATCTTGTCAAACCCTTTGAGCTAAGTGAGCTCAAAGCCCGTATTAGAGCTGTAACACGTCGTCTTGGCACAAATGTGCAGTCTGTTTTAACCAATGGTCCATTGTCACTGAATGTACTTGAGCATGAGGTTTCAATTACAGAAGATGGCAAAACCCGTGTCGTTGATCTGACAGCGCGTGAGTTTTCACTGCTTGAGGCTTTGATTATAAGACCTGGTGCTGTGCTCTCACGTGAGGCACTTGAGCAAAAGATTTACAGTTTTGATGAAGAGGTTGAGAGTAATGCCGTTGAGTATATTATTCATACTCTGCGCAAGAAAATCGGTGCTTCATATATTAAGAATGTAAGAGGTGTAGGGTGGAAGGTAGCAAAAGAGTCATAAAGGATTCTTTACGCTTTCGACTTATTGTTATTTTCTGCACTTTAGGTCTTATAGCCACATTTTTTGCAAGTTTTCAGTCCTATGGCGTCGTTAAAAGAGAAGCTACCACCTTTATTGATGAGGAGCTCTCACAGATGGCAGCTGTGGTTATCAACTACAATCTGGCGCTGCCTGGGCGCTGGGAGGGACCGCGCCACAGTCATGAAATGCAGTTTAGGAGTTTCTTTCACAAAAGAAAGGAGCCTGGTAGCTATGCTCTTGAAAACAATGTAATTGCGCCGCGTGATATTGATCATCGCTACGATATCATTATAGCTCCTCTCTTTGGCCGTCCTGGCGATGCCATCTTTATTCCACCTGGAGTTGAGAACGGTTTTTACAACATCATAGTCTCTGATACGCGCATGCGCATGATTGTAGCTACTAAAAACAATGGCAGACGCTTTGTGGTGGCAAGACCTTTAAGTGCCATCAATCATATCAGCTCCAAGGCCTTTATCACCTCGCTTTTGCAGTTTATAGGTATAAGTCTTTTATATATTCCTATTGTTATTGTCAGCGTCAATCTTATGTTCAGGGCCATACATAAAATTGCCAGACGCATTGATAAAAGAAAAGATGATCTGTCCAATATTGTGACGAAGGATGATGGCTATATTCCAACCGAGCTTGATTCATTTATAGGTGCTATCAACGGTCTTTTAGAGCGTGTTGATGAATCGGTGCAGAATCAGCGTCGTTTTATTGCCGATGCGGCGCATGAAATGCGCACGCCTCTTACAGCCTTGTCGCTGCAGGCTGAGGCTCTTGAGGATGAGGATTTAAACGAGTCGGCCAGGCAGAGACTGCGCAGTCTGCGCGATGGTATTATGCGCGAGCGCGATCTTATGACCTCACTGCTCACTCTTGCTAAAACGCAGGGACGGGGTGAGGCTGTGGTTAAAAGCGAGGTTAACATACAGGATCTGTATTTAAAGCTTGTGGAGGATTTAGGCTCAATTGCCGATGACAGGGGCATTGATTTTGGAGTTGAGGGGCGTATTGATTATACAGTTGAGGCCTCCTATGGCGATGTGTTGTGTGTCATGAAGAATCTGACCTCAAATGCACTGAAATACGCTAAGGATGGCGGCAAGGTTGATCTTCTGTGTACGGCTACAGACAAAGAGATAGTGCTTAGTGTAAGAGATGATGGCGAGGGTATTGACGAGGAACATTTATCCAAGGTCTTTGAGCCATTCTACAGGGTCAAGGGAGATGCTGAGAGTGTTATTGGCACAGGTCTTGGTCTGTCTATTGCCTATGAGGCAGCCCGTCGCACCGATGGTATTATTGTGCTTAAAAATCATGAGTCTGGCGGTCTTGAGGCCTCGCTGCATTTAAAAAAAAGCACAGCTGTAAAGACAGATAACAGCTAAAGAATCATACACACTATTATCTGTAACAGCCTGGGCTATTTAAAAAAGGCCAGGCTTTTATACACAGCCCTGTTAACATGGCGCACCTGCATATCTTTTTTTAATCTGTCTTTGGATCAGGACTTATTTGCCGCAGTCTTTTTACCATCGCTTTATAAAAAAAATCAGCTTTTTTGGTTTAAAATAGCAGCAACGAAGATAAATATACATAAAGCTGCAGCCAGTAATAGTAATAAGAATCAGATATGTCAGAAAATATTCAGGAATATACAGGTGCCTCCATTGAGGTTTTAGAAGGTTTAGAGCCAGTACGCAGACGTCCTGGCATGTATACAGATACACAAAATCCCAATCATCTGGCCATGGAGGTTATAGATAACGCTGTAGACGAGGCGCTGGCTGGTTTTGCCACACAGATTGATGTAATAATGCATGAGGATGGCTCCATTGAGGTTATAGACAATGGACGCGGCATGCCTGTTGATATACATCCAAAAGAGGGAGTGCCTTCAATTGAGCTTATTTTTGGACGTCTGCATGCAGGAGGCAAATTCTCATCAGACAGCTATGCCTTTTCAGGCGGTCTGCATGGTGTGGGCGTGTCTGTGGTCAATGCTCTGTCCAAATCTCTTATAGCCAGGGTACAGCGCGAGGGAGTGGTTTATGAAATAGCCTATGCCGGTGGCAACAAGGTTGTGGATCTGCATGAGATAGGCAGTTGCGCTAAAAAAAATCATGGCTCATCAGTAAGATTTATACCAGATGATAGCTATTTTGATGATCCTGACTTTGATTTAAAGGCTTTAAAACATCTTTTAAAAGCCAAGGCTGTATTATGCTCAGGTCTTGTGGTCAACTATGTCAATAAGCAGGATGAGGATGACTCTGATCACTGGTGCTTTACAGGTACCCTCTCTGATTATCTCAAGGCCCATTCACAAAACAGAGTGATAGAGCCCAATCCTCCTTTTTATGACAATGTGTGTGATGAGGAATATGAAGTTGCCTTTGCTGTAACCTGGGAGATGGAGGGCCGCGGTGACAAGGCTCTGGGCGAGTCATTTGTAAACTTAATTCCTACAGCTCTGGGCGGCACCCATGTCAACGGCTTCAGATCAGGTCTTTTATATGCCATACGTGAGTTTTGCGAGCTGCACAATATGCTGCCGCGCAATTTAAAGCTTACAGCTGATGATATCTGGTCACGCTGTTCATATATAGTGGCTGTTAAAATACGCGATCCACAGTTTGCAGGACAGACCAAGGAAAAATTATCCTCACGTCACTGCGCCTCTTTAGTTGAGGGTATAGTCAAGGATCGTTTTTCACTGTATTTAAATGCCAATGCCGAGGTGGGACGCAATCTGGCCAGTATGGTGATACAGGCTGCCCGTGAAAGAGAGGCCAGCGCCAAGGTTGTAGAGCGTAAAAAGATTGTGCGCGGTCCTGCTCTGCCTGGCAAGCTTGTTGACTGCACCTCAACCGATCCAAAACGCGGCGAGCTTTTTATTGTAGAGGGAGATTCGGCAGGCGGCTCGGCCCGTCAGGCCCGTGATGCCTCATTTCAGGCCATTTTGCCTCTGCGTGGCAAAATTTTAAATACCTGGGAGGTCAGTGCCTCATCAGCTCTTGCCTCAGAGGAGATAAGAGCCATATCTGTGGCTATGGGGCTTGAACCTGACAGTGATGATCTTAGTACTCTGCGCTACAATAAAATCTGTATTTTAGCCGATGCCGACTCTGATGGTCTGCACATTGGCACGCTGCTGTGCGCACTTTTTGTAAAACACTTTACCACCCTTGTACGTGAGGGCCATGTTTATGTGGCCTGTCCGCCTCTGTATCGTCTTGACTGCGGCAAGGTCAAAGAATATGCCCTTGATGATGAGGAGCTGGCGCTTAAACAGAAGCAGTTTTTAAAGCGTGGCTACAAGCTTGAGAATATCAAGATTCAGCGCTTTAAGGGTTTAGGTGAGATGAATCCTGAGCAGTTAAGAGAGACTACACTCTCGCCTCAGTCACGCCGTCTTATGCAGCTGACTTTGACAGATGAGAGTGCACAGAGTACTTTTGCGCTTATGGATATGCTATTATCTAAAAAAAGAGCCGGTGACAGAAGATGCTGGCTTGAGAGCAATGGCGACAAAGCAGAAATGCTTGATTAAAGAGGCCTTAAATGTCTGACGGAGCAGAGAAGACAGAACAACCGACCGACAAAAAGATATCTGACGCGCGTAAGCGTGGTCAGGTTCCCCGCTCAAGGGAGGCTGCCACGCTGTTCGTACTCTTATCTGGAGTCCTGGCTTTATGGGCCATGTCGGGCTATCTGGCTGTGGGTATGCGTGATGTAATGCTTACATCCTTTACTCTAAGCCGCGATCAGGTTTTTACAGAAGATGAGATGGCACGTATCTTTGTGCAGGATCTTGTCTTTATTGCCATGCCTCTTCTGGCCGTCACCTTTATAATGATGCTCTTTGCCATCATAGGCTCCATCATGCTTGGCGGCATGAACTTTTCGCAGGAGGCTATGATGCCAAAATTCTCAAAGTTAAATCCTTTGAGCGGCATCAAAAGAATTTTCAGTGCCAACTCATTAGTTGAGCTTGTCAAAAGTATAGCCAAGGTTACCTTTATAGGCCTGTTCTGCTACTTTGTGCTCAAGGGGCAGGTGCAGCAGATCCTCAATTTAAGCTTTATCGATCCTATGAGTGCCATTGGCAAGGCTATATTCATACTCTATAAGCTCATGCTTATTATTGTTATGGCCATGGTGCCTATTGTGCTTATCGACGTGCCTTTTCAGATCTGGAACTATAAAAAAGAGCTGCGCATGTCCAAGCAGGAAGTTAAAGATGAGTTTAAAGAGCAGGAAGGTAATCCGCAGATCAAATCCAAAATCCGTCAGATGCAGTATCAGATGGCAGCCCGCCGTATGATGCAGAATGTACCAACAGCAGATGTGGTGGTAACCAATCCTACGCACTATGCTGTGGCTTTATCCTATGATCCAGAGGGCAGCACTGCCCCTATTGTTGTGGCCAAAGGTGTAGATGAGGTGGCCAATAAAATCAAGGAAATTGCCTATGAGACAGATGTGCCTGTTCTGCAGCTGCCGCCTTTAGCCCGCTCTATCTACTATACAACAGAGCTTGACAAGGAAATTCCCAACGGTCTGTTCAAAGCCGTGGCTCAGGTTTTGGCCTTTGTTATTGGCAACAAAGCCTTTAAAGAGGGTAAAACCCCTAACCGTCCGCGCGATCTTGATCCTGATCTGCCAATTCCAGATGAGCTTAGATTCTAGGTTCTAACCTTAAAAAAATCGCAGAGCATCAGGTTTAACTAAAAATGCACATGCATTTTATAAAGATGCAATCTGTGTCTCATTTATTTAACCTGATGCACAAAAGGGGAGAAAAAAATAAGCATAAATAAGATAAATAAGATAAATAAGCAAATTAAAAAGATAATTATCAACAATTGTATTACAATAAAAAACTGTCTATGTCAGGGTAGACTCAAAAGTATTACCTGCAGATTTAATATAACACTCTCTAAGTTCAGGAGTAATCAATGGCTACCAATAACAGCGCTAAATTTAGAAAACATACAGCAAGTAAAAATGTAAGTACAGGTGCAAATACAGTAAAAACAGCAGTGGTAAAAGAAGAAGTCAAGACTCAGGATTCTGCAAGTTTTGCCTCAGGCATTACTATGAGTGTGGAGGAGTTAAAGGATCGCATTGTGCATCATCTGCACACCTCCATCGGTACTTCAACACAAAAGGCCTCCAAGCTTGCCTGGTGGCAGGCAGTGGTTGCCACCATCAATGAGTTTATCTTTGAAAGACTGACTCAGACACAGTACACCAATGCCCAGAAGGATTCACGTGCTGTACACTATCTGTCAGCAGAATTTCTCATGGGTCGTCTGACTGTAAACAATCTTTGCAATTTAGATCTCTACGAGAGAATCAAGGATGCACTTGCAGCTCTTGGCAAGGATATCAATGAGATCTGTGATGAGGAGCCAGACATGGCTTTAGGCAACGGCGGTCTTGGCCGTCTTGCTGCCTGCTTTATCGATTCTCTGGCTACTTTAAACTACCCATCTGTAGGCTATGGTATTCACTATGAGAACGGTCTGTTCCGTCAGGAAATCCGAGAGGGCCGTCAGGTTGAGCGTCCTGATTCATGGCGTGAGTATGGCTGTCCTTGGGAGGTCTGCCGTCCTGAGTCTGTACAGAATGTGCCAATTGGCGGTTATGTCGAGGAGCAGCAGGCTCCAGATGGCGCCATGCGCAAGGTATGGCACCCTGCCCACGTTATCAAAGGAGTGCCTTGGGATATTCCTGTAGTTGGCTTTAGAGGTTCATCCATCACTGTACTGCGTCTTTGGGAATCACGTGCCACCGAGTCATTCAACTGGGACGTATTCAATGCAGGCGGCTATGTGGATGCCCAGGAGGAAAAGGCATCAGCAGAAGCCATCTCCAAGGTTTTATATCCAAATGATTCAACCGAAGCTGGCAAGATGCTGCGTTTAACTCAGCAGTACTTCTTCTGCGCCTGCTCACTGCGTGATATTCTGCGCCGCTACAACCGCGCCCATCACCATGACTATGGCAAATTTGCCGCCAAGAACATTGTTCAGCTCAATGACACCCACCCTGTAGTTGCCATTCCTGAACTGATGCGTCTTTTAGTTGATGAAGAGGGTGTATCGTGGGATGTGGCCTGGAGCATTGTACAGCAGTGCTTTGCCTATACCAATCACACTCTGCTGCCAGAGGCTCTTGAGAAATGGCCTGTATATCTGTTTGAAAGATTACTGCCACGTCACCTTGAGATCATCTATGAGATCAACTACAGATTCCTAAACGGTGAAGTTGAGGCCCGCTGGCCTGGCCGTGACGACATCAAGGCCAAGCTCTCAATCATTGAGGAAGGTCCATGCCGTCAGATCAGAATGGCCCACCTTGCTGTTATCACCTCATCACGTGTCAATGGCGTGGCTGCAATTCACTCCAAGCTTGTAAAGGAAAATCTTTTCCCAGAGTTTGCTCAGCTGTGGCCAAACAAGTTCTGCAACGTAACCAACGGTGTAACTCCACGCCGCTGGCTTCTCGCCTGCAACAAGGGTCTTGCCGAGCTCTACAACGAGGTTTCAGGCAAGGACTGGCCGCTTAAGCTTGAGCTGTGCCGCAAGATGGCTGACTATGCCGATGATGAGGCTTTCCAGAAGCGCTTTATGCAGGTAAAGCTTGCCAACAAGGAAGCTCTTGCCACCAAGATTAAGCAGTTAACCTCAATTGATGTCAACCCAAGATCTATGTTTGATGTGCAGGTAAAACGTCTGCATGAGTACAAGAGACAGCATTTGAATCTGCTCTATATTCTCTATCTGTACAGACAGCTGCTTGCAAACCCACAGCTTAAGATTGTGCCACAGACCTTTATCTTCGGTGCCAAGGCAGCTCCTGCCTATTCACTTGCCAAGGATATTATTTATGCAATCAATGCTGTAGGTGAGAGAATCAACAATGATCACCGCATTGCCAATCAGATCAAGGTAGTCTTCCTACCAAACTACCGTGTCTCCTTAGCTGAGGTCATTATTCCTGCTGCCGATATCTCAGAGCAGATTTCAACTGCAGGTTATGAGGCATCTGGTACTTCAAACATGAAGTTCTCCATGAACGGAGCTCTTACCTTAGGTACTATGGATGGTGCCAATATTGAGATTGTTGAAGAGGCTGGAGTTGAGAACAACTTTATCTTCGGTCTTTCTGTACAGGAAGTTCAGGATCTCAAGAGCCGCGGCTACAATTCATGGGATTACTACAATTCAAATCCTGATCTTAAGGCTGTGCTTGACTGGCTTGATACTGACTACTTCACACCAAATAATCCTGGTGCTCTGTCATCTATCAAGAGATCACTGCTTGACGGCGGCGATCCATTCCTGGTTCTTGCTGACTTTGCCTCATATGTACAGGCTCATGAGAGAGCTCAGGAGCTTTACAAAGATCAGAAGGCCTGGGCCCGTGCCGCTATTATAAATTCAGCTACCATGGGTAAATTCAGCTCTGACAGATCTATTCAGGATTATGTAAACAATGTATGGAACATCAAGTCAATTGATGTAATTACAGGCGTCAAGTAATCTACAGCAGGAGGCATGACCTCCTGTCATATATTGTAAAAAGGTGCAGGTTATACAACCTGCATTTTTTATGGTTTTTTGTTATCAAGAGTCTTAGTGTCAAAATGATGTTTGAAGGTTTTTCTTGCAAAGCCTGAGACAGCTATGGAGCAAAAGACATTGTCAAGCTGACGCAGCTGTGAGAGCAGCATCATGACAAAGGCCGAGATATCGGCAGAGCTTGAGCTGTTGTGTGTTAAAAAGGTAAGCTGGGATAAAGAGTATTTTTCAATTAAGGCCTTGTACTCCTCTCGGCGCAGCATAACCATGGCCTCATCCTCCTTGCTGCCTGTCATAAAGGCATTGAGCGCAAAGGAAAGATCTTCATTTAACACATGGGTAAGAGATAGCAGATCAGAGCGTGAGCACTGCGGTATGCTATCTTGTGGATTTGCATTTAACTGCTCAACTTCAATTATGGTGCGCAGTATGATTTCACTGGCCTGCATGCAGTGTATGACGCTAGCTAGCGTCTGATGCCACTTTAAAGTCAGATGCTCGTCATTTTCAAATTCAATATCATTTATATATTTTTTAATCTCATTGCCAAGAGCCTCAATATGTTTTGATTTTTCAGAAGCGCTAAGATGCATCTCCTGCTTGCTCTCAATACTCTGTGAGAGCAGATAGAGCATTTCGTGCAGATAGCCGCCAAGACGTATGGTCTCGCGTATGGCATTGGATATGGCAAGAGATGGGGTCTCAAGAGCAGCGCTATCAAGATATTTTGGCTTTTTAATATCATGTGTATCTTTGGGATCTGGCAGAATGTACTGCAGCAGCCTGGCATAGATTGAGACAAAAGGCATAAGCAGTACACAGACACAAAGATTAAAGAGCACATGAAACCATAAGATGGCATCCATGGTCGAATCTAAAAGGATCATGTAGCCTGACACACTCTCAAGAAAAGGCAGCAGAGTCAGAGTTATGGTGGTTTTGAACATGGTATTGCCAAGCATGACGCGCTTGGCCTGCACACCACAGCTTATAGAGCCTATTATCTCAAGTACACAGGAGCCTAAATTGGCACCAACGACTACAATAAGTGCTGTGTGCAGATCAAGTATGCCGCTTGAGGCACTAAGCGCTGTCAGAATCACGGCGGCAAGAGATGAATAGCAGATTATGGCAAGTACAGCTCCAAAGATAAAGGCAGCCGGCAGTATGCCATTTACAGTCTGCAGTATGGTTTTAGTAGCCTCATTTTCAAGAACAGGGCGGGCAGCCTCCATGATAAGACTTAATGAGAGCAGAATAAGACCTAGACCAATAAGAATAAAACCTATACGCCCCGACAGGGTCTTTTTGCTGTAGAGATAAAAAAAGGAGCCAGTTAGCAAAAAGACAGGCTGAATAACAGATATATCAAGGGTCAGCACACGGGCAATAAGGGCCGTGCCCAGATCGGCCCCAAGCATTATCACAAGAGCAGGGCTGAGGCTTATCAGGCCTTTTGAGAGAAAGGATGAGACTAAAAGGGCTGTGGCATTGGAGCTTTGGACTAAAAAAGTGGTAAAGACACCAGAGAGCATGGCACGCAGAGGCCAGAGTCTTGAGTCAAGAGCTCTTTTGATACTTGCATTTATATTATAGCCAAAGGCTCTTAACACACCTTTTTTGGTGACATGTATGGCAAAGGCCAAGAGCGCAACGCCAGAGAGCAGATTTAAGATAACATGCATGGCACACCTTCCTTTTTTAGATTGTGGCATATAAAGCAAGGGTCATAAAGCTGTGCATGTAAAAGTTGCGATTTGCATGTTAAAAAATTGACATGTATCGTTTTGATATCTATGACAAAAATTAAAATCTAAAAAATATAGTTAAATATCAATAAATTACACCATGTGGCATGGTTTTTGAAAGAAGGTGTAAAAATAAAATGGGGAGAGCAATATGCTTATTGATGAGAATGATGCCAAGCTCATGGCTGATGTATTTGAAAAAATACCTTCAGCTATTATTGTGCTTGATGAACGCGGCATGATCAAAAGAGCCAATAACGGAGCTTTGAACCTTCTGTGTGAGGAGCGCCTTGAGGGTCGCCGCTGGATTGAGGTTATTGCCGAGGTTTTCAAGCCACGTGCCGATGATGGACATGAAATCTCGACCCGTGACGGCAAGAGAGTATCTGTAACTACTGTGCCATTGACTAAAGGACAGCTGGTACAGATGACAGATCTTACAGAGACACGTGTACTGCAGGATAAGATTTCACATATGGAGAGATTATCCTCATTAGGTAAAATGGCAGCCTCTCTTGCTCATCAGATAAGAACCCCATTATCTGCAGCCATGCTCTATGCTGCAAATCTTGGCAATGCCAAGCTGCAAACTAGTGCCCGCACCTTATTTCAGAAAAAACTTATGTCACGCCTTGAGGCTTTAGAGTCACAGGTCAATGATATTTTAATGTTTGCAAGAAGCGGTGAGCAGACTGTATCTAAAATTGATGCTGTTGATGTCATTGAGCAGGCCTGCTCCAATGTCGTATCAATTCTGGCAAGAACCAATGCCACACTGCACACTGACATAGGTGACAGACCTATGACCATACTGGCCAATCACGTGGCCTTATGCGGTGCCATATCCAATTTAGTGGCCAATGCCGTTGAGGCAGGTGCCAAGAATGTTCTGGTGTCATTGAAAAAAGATGACAGCAAGATTTACTTTAGTGTGGCCAATGACGGCCCATCAATTCCTGATGAAGTGGCCAAGCAGATCTTTGAGCCATTCTTTACCTCAAAGAGCAATGGCACAGGCTTGGGTCTGGCTGTGGTTTCAGCCGTGGCTAAGGTGCATCAGGGCAGAGTAATTCTAAGTTCAGGTGATGTATACGATACTATCTTCACCATTGAGATACCAACTTATGAAACCATAACCCATCCCAGTAACGCGCTGACAGACAGCAAGAACGTAGCATAAGAGACAGGTTAGATAAGGATATAATAATATGAATCAGAGTCAGATCCTTGTAGTAGATGATGACAATCAGTTACGCGAGGCCATAGTCGATACGCTGATGCTTACAGGTTATGCCTGTATAGAGGCTCCTTCAGGTGAGGATGCCCTGGAGCTTCTGCGATCACATAAGATCGATATGGTTATCTCTGATATTCAGATGGGCGGTATGGACGGACATACTCTTTTACGCTCCATCAGTGAAAAATATCCACAGCTGCCTGTACTTTTAATGACAGCATATGCCAATATCGACGGAGCAGTGACCGCCATGCGTGACGGCGCCATCGACTATCTGGCTAAACCTTTTGCACCTGAGGTTTTATTAAATCAGGTGTCACGCTATGTACCTGTCAACCGTGTGGTTAAAAGAGAGCCTGTCTTTGCAGATCCTTCAACTGAGAATCTGCTGCAGCTGGCTCTTAAGGTGGCAGCCACAGATGCCACTGTTATGATTACAGGACCTTCAGGATCAGGAAAAGAAGTATTATCACGCTATGTACATGATCACTCAGAGCGTGCCTCAGGTCCATTTATAGCTATAAACTGTGCCGCCATTCCGGACACTATGCTTGAATCTACACTCTTTGGTTATGAAAAGGGTGCCTTTACAGGAGCAGTTCAGGCCTGTCCTGGTAAATTTGAGCAGGCTCAGGGGGGAACCATACTGCTTGATGAAATAACCGAGATGGACTTGAGTCTGCAGGCTAAACTTTTGCGCGTACTGCAAGAAAAAGAGGTCGAAAGACTAGGCTCACGCAAGACCATAGCCCTTGATGTCAGAGTTATTGCCACATCAAACAGAGATTTAAAACAGGCTGTAGCCGAGAATAAATTCAGGGAAGATTTGTACTATCGTCTCAATGTTTTCCCACTGCGCTGGCTGCCTCTTTGCAAAAGACCTTTGGATATTGTGCCTATAGCTAAATTCTTTTTACAGCGTCATGCCACAGATGCCCAAAGAGCCATACCAGAGCTCAGCCGTCAGGCAATGGCCAAACTGATGGCCTACAGCTGGCCTGGCAACGTGCGCGAGCTTGACAATGTCATGCAGCGTGCTCTGATTTTATCTAATGACATAGTTGATGAAAATGCTCTTATATTAGATGAGTCTGTAGCCCTTGAGGATATAGATGCCGCTACAGCAGCTCTTGAGAAGCTTGATATAAGACAGGTTCAGACCTTTGACAATGACAGCAGAGGATCTGATCTTAGCTCAGCTAATTTTAACAGCGCCGATGAGGCACTGCGCAATCAGAAAATACCTGAAAACCTAGGTGGAAGTTTAAAGCAGCAGGAATTTCAGGCCATTTTAGATGCACTTATTGAATTTAGAGGCAACAGACAGGCTGTCTCTGACAAGCTTGGAATATCACCAAGAACTCTGCGCTATAAAATTGCCAAGATGCGCGATGAGGGCATGATTATTCCAGGTTAAACGATTTAACTCTATCTTTAAGAACTAGACTGAAAAGACACACGTGTTCTCCATTTATGTGTGTCTTTTTTTTATCTCATAAAAGGCAAAGGTACAGGCAAAAATATATCAAAGCCTGATGTTTGCACAAAGTTTGCTTTATACAGTCTTAAAGATCTTTATCCCTAATCTGCCCATAACTGTAGCGCAGCGGGGCACTGCAGCCCTGAGCAAAGAGACAATAAAGGATGCAGGATATAAGAGTGATGCTATAAAAGAGGATTATTTAAAGATGGTAATGATGTACAGGGTATTAAAATTATATGCAGCGCAAAGCTGCATATAATTAACTGTCTTTTAGAGTATTATAGAGCCTTGTTTTCAAGAGTTGCCTTTTCAAGCTCCTGCTGTGCCTTGCTCTTTCTTACCATATCCATAATGCGGGAGCGATTTAGGGTGATAATAAATTCACAGCCTTTATCTGAGGATTTGAGTTTAATCTTGCCTTTGTGAAAGAGCACCACACGTTTGACAATAGACAGACCAAGACCTGTGCCGCCTGTCTGGCGTGAATGGCTCTTGTCAACACGGTAAAAGCGCTCAAAGATGCGCTCCTGATGCTCAGGCGGAATACCAAGACCTGAATCCTTGACCGTAATGATAATTTTCTTTTCCTGCTCTTTTAAGATAACTTTGACATAGCCGCCGTCTTTGTTGTATTTGATGGCATTGTCGCAAAGATTGTATATGGCCTCATGTATATAGCGATAGACAGCACTGAAGATAATATCATTGCCCTCAAGCTCAAGTTTTATATTGCGCTTTTGCGCCTTGAGTGATAGTGCATCAAAAATCTCATGACAGATTTTATACATGCTGATATTTTCAAAAATGCTTACCATCAGTCCCTCATCAAGACGCGAGAGAAAAATAATATCTTCAATCAGCGTTACAAGATGGGATGACTGTGTTCTTATCTTGCCGGCAAAGGTTTTAATGTCTGAATCTTTGACAATACCGTTTTCAATAAGCTCGGCATAGCCAATAATCGACTGCAGAGGCGTTTTAAGCTCATGTGAGACATTGGCTGTAAACTCCTGTCTTTGTCTTTGAGCGCGGTTTTTGTCAGTGACATCAATAATGAGCATGGCATAGCCCTTTAAAGATCCGTCTATGACAATCTGATTGAAGTGGATCTGATAGTCATGATCAAGCTTTGAAAACTCAGTACTGCGTCTGCTGATTTTCTTGCCAGAGACAAAAACATTGCGTGCATAATTATCCTTATCCACTGACAAAAAGCTTGTGCCTATACACTCATCAGAGACATTGAAAATCTTTTGAGCCATCTTGTTCATGGAGATGATGATGCCATCTTTGTTAAGCAGGATCAGGCCCTCTGACATGGATTTGGTGATAATTAAAAATTCATTGTTGCGCCTCTCAAGCTCTTTTATCACACCGTCAATCTGTTCTTGCTGTTTGACAATCCTGGTGACAAAAGGCTTTATCTCATCATAGAGATCTGTGGCAAGAGGATCATTGATATTGATGTCATTTAAAGGTTTTACAATAAGATTTGATACATGGCGGGCCACAATGGCACAGATAATACTTAAAGCTACAATAATGACTATAAAATATACAAACAGGTCGTAGGAGACTGACAATAGTGTGTCCAGATTCTCGGCTACTCTGAGCACATGCCCGTTTTTAAGGCGTGTGGCAAAATAATAGGTCTTTACATCAAATGATGGGGACAGACGGCTTGAGCTTACAATCTCACCTTCCTTGGCGTGTATAAATTCATAGCGGGAGCTGTGATTGCCAAGCTTTGATGGATCGCGTCTGTTGTCATAAATGACCACGCCCTTGTCATCAATCAATGTGATGCGATATTCCTTGCCAGAGAAGCTGTCAAGTACGCCCTCACCATCGGCATTGACTACATGGCTTAAAAAGGAGGTAAAGCCTTCTATTCTTTTTTGCTCATTATGCACAATGGTATTGTGCATAATGAGGATCAGGGTGGACATGCACAGCAGCATTACTGCCACTGCTGCAAATAATATGGATTTGAAGATCTTTTTGTTCATAAAAGGGCCTGTATGAGGCGGCTTTTTTTAAAGCTCGGCTTTGTAACCGACACCTCGTACTGTTTTTATAATATAGTCCATAGGACCTAATTTTGATCTGAGGGTTCTGATGTGTACATCTACGGTACGGCTCTCGCCGTCATAATCTGTACCCCAGATCTGATCTAAAATCTGATCGCGTGAGTAGACACGACCCTGATGTTTGATTAAAAGCAGTAACAGTTCATACTCTTTTAAAGTCAGATCAAGGTTTTTATTGTTGATAGAGACACTGTAGCTAAGTTCATCAATATGCAAACCTTCAATCTGCAGTGTCTGAGGAGCTTCTCTTACATAGCGGCGCAGCACTGCCTTGGCTCTTGCCACCATCTCCATCATGGAAAAAGGTTTGGCAAGATAGTCATCAGCCCCAAGATCCAGAGCCTGAATCTTGTCAATTTCAGCATCCTTGGCTGTGGCCATGATTATAGGAAGATCTTTGGTTTTAGGATTCTTTCTGATGCGCTTTAGAATCTCAATGCCGTCAAGATCTGGCAGCATTACATCAAGTACTATAAGATCAGGCAGCTGTTCTTTATCAAGAGCTGAAAAAAAAGAGGTGGCATTTTCAAAGCCTCTGGCCTCAAAGCCCATGGACTGGAGTGTATACACTTCAATTTCACGTATGCTGGCATCATCCTCTACACAATAGATCATATTTATCCTCGCTTACATTTTTTTTAATTTTAACAGACATAAAAAGCTATTGTTACATTTTCATGTCTGTTTTTTATGGCTAAGGCTGATTTTGATGCTTATGCTCACCTGTGATGGCAAAGACCACCCAGCCTGCAACATTGCAGGCGTGATCGCCTATGCGCTCAAGGTATTTTGCAACCATCAACACATCAAGGACATCATGACCAATGCTGGCACTGTCTGACTTTAGTTTTTCAATAAGATGCTCTTTGATATTAAAGAACATGGTGTCAACCTCATCATCAAGATCATAGACACCTCTTGCCATATCAAGATCTCTTTTGATATAGGCCTCAATAGCTGTGTGCAGCATGGTTACTACACATGATCCCATGTTTTCAATTTCATGGAGCATAGTCAGGGTACCTGATTTGTTGTGCAGCATAATCTCGGCAATATCACAGGCATGATCGCCAATTCTTTCAAGATCGGTAATCATCTTGAGGGCAGCTGAAATGGCATGCAGATCAGAGGCCACAGGCTGCTGATGTAATATAAGAGACAGACACATGCTCTCAATGTCGCGCTCTTGCTTGTCTACCATATCATCTGAGGCAAAAATCTTGTTGGCAAGCTCCAGATCTCCTGAGCTTAAAGCCTGGCAGGAGAGAGATATGGCATTTTGACACATATTGCCCATATCAATAAGAGCATCGTTTAAAGCCTTTAACTGAGCTGTATATTTGTTACGCATAAAAACCTCCTAACCAAAACGTCCTGTAATATAGTCTTCAGTTCTCTTATCCTGAGGGTGATCAAAGATGTTGACAGTGCTGTTGAACTCAATAAGATCGCCAAGTAAGAAGAAGGCGGTGTCATCGGCAATACGCAAAGCCTGCTGCATATTGTGCGTTACAATAACAATACTGTAGCGCTCTTTTAATCTGTCGGTTAAATCCTCGATTTTGGAGGTAGAGATTGGATCTAAAGCTGAGGTTGGCTCATCCATAAGCAGTACATCAGGCTTTACAGCAAGAGCACGGGCAATGCACAGTCTCTGCTGCTGACCGCCAGAGAGTGACAGGGCAGGGCTTTTTAATCTGTCCTTTAACTCATCAAAAATAGCTGCATCCTTTAATGAAGTCTCAACAATCTCATCAAGCTCTGATTTTTTCTTGATGCCGTGAATGCGCGGACCGTAGGCAATATTGTCATAAACAGACATGGCAAATGGATTTGGCTTTTGGAACACCATACCAACCTGTGTGCGCAGCTCTGTAACATCTATTCTGCTGTCAAGAATTTCCTGCCCCTTGTAGAGTATGCTGCCAGTGGTGCGTACTGATGGGATAAGATCATTCATGCGGTTTAAAGTCTTGATAAAGGTAGACTTGCCGCAGCCTGATGGACCAATGAGCGCAGTTACTGCATTCTTTTTGATATTCATGTTGATATTGTGCAGGGCATGAGCCTCGCCATAGTAGAGATTAAAATCCTTTACTTCAAAAATACTATCCATGTTCTTATTTTCCATTAACAATTCTTTTTAATTAATACTTTTTAGCTGCCATTCTTCTGCCAAGCAGGGTTGAGAGCATATTGATTAAAAAACACATTACAAGCAGTATGGCTGCAATAACAAAGGCCACTTCAAATTCTCCCTGCTCTTTGGCATAGACATAAAGAGCAACTGAGAGGGTGGCGCCTGATGAGCCTATGGCATCAAAGTATCCGTTTAGAGCGTGGGCAAAACCTGCTGTAAAGAGCAGAGCTGCCGACTCGCCAAGCATACGGCCTGTGGCCAGGATACAGCCAGAGACAATGCCGTCGGTGCACGATGGTAAAATCACAGTGCGTATTACATAAAACTTGTTGGCGCCAAGACCAAAGGCACCGTCTCTGTAACTGTTAGGTACAGTTCTTAAACTCTCCTGTGTGGTTCTAATTAAAGTTGGCAGAGACATAATCATAAGCGTAAGAGCACCTGAGATAAGTGATGTCTCAAAACCTAAAAACTGTACAAACACCAGCATACCTACAAGACCGTAGATAATAGAAGGAATGCCAGAGAGGGTTTCAATTGCATATTCAATCACACGCACCAGCTTTTTAGATGAGGCATACTCATTAAGATAGATGGCAGCGCCAACACCTAAAGGCAGCACCAAAAGCAGTGTAGTGAAGATAATGTACAGTGTATTTAAGATATCTGGCATAAGACCTATGGTCTCATCAAGATAGCTTGGCTTGTCAAAAATCAGATCTACTGAAAAGTATGGCAGAGCATTGGTCAGAATATAGAAGATTAAAAAGAAGACCAGAGCTACTGTTGCCAGGGCACTTGCATACATAAAAGTCTGCATGCAGATGCTGTAGATATTTCTTTGTAAATGATTGTTAGTCATGTTTTGTTCCGCGCTTTAAAAACAGATTAAGACAGGCATTAATCATGAGAATGAAGACAAAGAGCACCAGGGCGATGGAGAAGAGGGCCTCTCTTTGCAGGCCTGATGAATAGGCCATTTCAGATGCCACAGCTGTGGTCAGGAAGCGTACTGATTCAAACAGTGAGGGCATATTGGCCACGTTACCTGCAACCATCATTACAGCCATAGCCTCACCAATGGCACGACCTACGCCCAAAACCACGGCAGCGGCAATACCGTCTTTTGCTGCAGGGACCACAACTTTAAAGCAGGTCTCAATATGATTGGCACCAAGGGCTAAGGATGCCTGCTCATACTCAGGCGGTACGGCCTCAAGTGCTGTAATTGAAATTTTAATAATGGATGGCAGAATCATAATGGTTAAAACTAAGATTGCTGCAAAAAGTGAAGCGCCATCCACGAGATCGAACATATCTTTTATAAGCGGCACCAAAAAGAGCATGCCTATAAAACCGTAAACTACTGAAGGAATACCTGAGAGCAGATCAATTAAAGGCTCAACTGTAGAGCGTACTTTCTTTGGGGCGCATTTGGCCATATATACTGCTGAGAAAAAGCCAATTGGCAGACCAAGTACAATAGCTCCTGCTGTACCGTATATGGAAGTTAGAATAAATGGCAGAATACCAAAGCTAGGGACTTCAGCTGAGCTGTCCCAGGATGATCCGAAAAGAAAATCTATAACACCAATTTTGCCAATGGCCGGCAGGCCTGCGTAGATAAGATACAGGCAGATGATAAGTACAAAAAGAATATTTAAAACACCAAGCAGCAAAAAGATTATTCTTGCCACATCCTCTACTCTAAAGCGCGATTTTTTATAAGCTAGCATTGTATTATTCTCAAGAAAAGCCGCACAACAGCGGCTTTTTCAGATGTTTTAATAATTTATAATTACTTGTTTGAAGCAGGGATTACACCGGCTTTAACAGAGATAGCGCGGCCTTCCTCGCTCATAGCGTAGTCAATAAAGGCCTTGGCGCTGTCTGATAACTTCTTGTTCTTGGCAGTTACCATAACAAATGGTCTTTGAATCTTGTACTGACCTGAGGCAATGGTGTCGTGATCAGGCTTTACACCGTCGATGTTGAGGATCTTGACCTTCTTGGTCTTTGAGGCAAGTGAAGCATAACCGATGGCATTGTCGTTGCCGGCTACAGTGGTGATAACGTCACCAGTTGCTGTAAGCTCCTGACGGTAGTTGCACTGACCCTTGGTCTCGGTGATGCTCTCAAAGCCGTCACGGGTACCAGAGCCTGCCTCACGGCCGATAAGAACAATAGCCTTGTCCTGACCGCCTAATTCCTTCCAGTTTTTGATCTCCCCTCTGAATATCTTGCCTACCTGCTCAAGGGACAGGTCGTCAATCTTGTTGTTCTTGTTAACAACAATTACGATACCGTCATAGGCAAGAATGGTTGAGTCAAGTTTCTGTGACTCATCATCTTTAAGGGCACGGCTTGAAAGACCGATGTCGGCTCTGCCTTCCATAGCTGCACTGATACCTGCAGATGAGCCTGTTGGGTTGTAGGTAAATGATATGTCTTTATTCTTCTGTGAGAAGGCCTCGCCTAATGAGCCTATTACTTTCTCCATTGAGGTAGAGCCATCAGTTGATACACTCTTGTCAGCAGCCTGTGCTGCAAAAGGAACTGATAAGAATAAAGCTGCATAAAGTGGTAAAAAAACCTTTTTCATGATTGTAACTCCAAATTTTTTTGTACAAGTTTTTTTTGTTGCGCTCATTGTAAAAAGGATGTGTAAGAGAGCTTTTAGCTCAATATTAAAATGGTGTAAATCAGGTTAAAGAATTGATAATTAAAAGAATTTAGGCAAAAACTAAAATTTTTGGGGTCAACTTTACACAGCCTTAACGCAAAGTTTTTCTAAAAGCGTTAAAAATTTTACCTATGCTTTACATAAGTTAAAAAGTATTTAATATAGGCAAAAAAAAGTTATATTTTGTAAGACAAACAGGCACAAACGAGCCCTCAGTGGTGATAAAAAACTAAAAAGATTTAACAAAAGATGGGTAAAAGAGGGCAAAGGGCCCCATGTCTTAACATAATATATATACAAAGATGCAAAAAAAAGATCCGATATAAATACCATCTTTGCTGCATACTTTACAATTGCTATATAAAGTTTGAAAAAGGCTTTTAGAATAAATAAGGATAATATGTTAAAGCACGAACAATTTAATATAGGCGATCATCTGTGCTCAAGGCGTCTTTTATATACACATCATGGTCTGTATATGGGCAATGGTTTTGTCATTGAATATGACAGGGAGCATGGAGTGCAGATAGTAACAGTTGCTGATTTTACTGATAATGAGTCAGGCTGTGAGCTAGTTGAGCATGACAGCAGACTTTATGACAGACGTCAGTGTGTATTGCGCGCTTTAAGCCGCCTTGGAGAAGATAGATACAATCTTGTCTTTAACAACTGCGAGCATTTTGTAAACTGGTGTATTGAAGGTCAGGCTGTATCCTATCAGGTACAGGATATGTATGCCATTGTAGCTGATGCTGTTTTAGGCTATCTTGGATCTAAGGGCAAAGGTCACAGCCTTTTAAAGCTTGTGCCTGTATCTGATGTGCTTGTAAAGACGCTAAGCTCCTTTATAGACAGTTCTCTTGCCTCAAACTGTGCCAATGAGGCGCAGGTGCAGTCCTTTGAGAGCAGAATTAAAGCTTTATATGTCAAAGAGGCACAAAAAAGTGAAAAATCACCCCTGATGCCACAGATAAAGGCAGTTGTCAAAGACTCACTGTCAAGCTCCAAGGAATTTGTAAAATCAATTGACAAAAAGAGTGTACAAAAGGGTGCGATTAAGACCTATGATATGTTAAAAGACGGAGTGTACAGTGGCATCTTTGATAATGATGTGGCCAGAACTGCCAAAAAGCAGGTTGGCAAAATTACAGACAATAAGGCAATATTAAATGTATCTGCAGGAGCTGCCACACTGGTAACTCTAAAGGCAGGAGCCATGGCAGGTGGCGCTGTGGCTGCCACCATAGGCCTGCCGGCAGCCACAGCCCTTGGTGTCTGTGTGGCTGTAGCCGGAGCTACCAATGTCAGCTCCTATGCCAAAAGCTCTGTTAAAAAAATTATCAGGAAAAAAATTAAGAGCTCGTAACTTATATCAAAGATCTGCATAATATGGCTATAATGTTTTAGGTGATAATTAAATAGCAGGTCTAATGTGAAAGCACATATTTTATGCATAGTCGCAGCATCGATGCTGGCAGGGTGTTCTTCTTATTCATTTCATACCAATCTCTCTCCTAACAATGTGGCAGAGTATTTTACCCCGTCTGCTGTTGATGTTATGGATAAAGACGAGCTTTTAAAATACAACTCCAAAGCTTTAGGCTCTGTCAGCGGTCTGTCCTGTCAGGCGGATGAGCGTGATTTTATAGCCAATGAGGCCGATGCCAGAACTGATGCCCGCATCAAGGCAGCCAGGATGGGTGCCAATGCCATAGTGTTCAATAAATGCGTGGTTGTAACTGACAGTCCTTCATGCCTTAAATCTGTTACATGTTATGGACAGGCCTATATCAGAGGCGACAAGATCAGATAGGAGCTTATGCATTTGTCACAGGACACAGATGAGATACGCTCTGTAGCTATTGATGACAGAGCAGGCTCTATGATGCATATAGATGTCATAGGCTATATTAAAAGCCCTTTTGCGCAGAAATTTGCAGTACCGCGGCAGCCGGTACTGTGCCCCTCTGTTATATCCACCATACATTTTTATCCTCCCTACAGTGATCCGCGCGCCTTTGAAGGCCTTGAAGGCTTTTCACATATACATGTACTGTTTTTATTTGACAGGGCGCCTTATGATCGCTTCAAGGCCACAGTAAGACCGCCGCGCCTTGGGGGCAATACCCATGTGGGCGTCTTTGCCAGCCGCTCACCTTTCAGACCGTCTCGTATAGGACTTAGTGTGGTCAGGCTCTTAAAGATTGAGGTTGTAAACGGTAAAACCACACTTGTAGTCTCAGGGGCCGATCTTGTTGACAATACTCCTATAATAGATATAAAGCCTTATATTCCTTTTGTCGATATAAGATCAGATGCCACAGGCGGTTATGCCTCAAGCATTCCTCCTTTAAAGGATGTGGAATTTGCCTGTGCTACAGATATGCTAAATGACAGGGAAATTGTGATTTTAAAAGAAATTTTAGCCCAGGATCCGCGTCCTGCCTATAAGGGGGATGATGATGCAAGGGAATATCAGACCATAGTTTTGAATTTAGATATACGCTTTAAAGTAGGCTCTAAATGTGTGACTGTTACACAGATTAAAAGGATTGAAAATGGCCAGCAGAGCATATAAACATATTATTTTTGACCTTGACGGTACTATATTTGATACACATGAGGCTAATATGCATGGTCTTTATGTGGTTTTAAAAGAATTTTATCCAGAGACACAGGAGACTGTAGAGAGTTTAGGGCGCTTTTTTGGCATACCTGGCAAACAGACACTGCTATCTCTTGAGATACCTGAGAGTATGCATGAGAAAATGTACTCAAGATGGCTTGAGGAGGTATACAAAAGAGAACATACAGCCTCTGTCTATGATGGTATGCTCTCAGTGCTGCGCCGTCTAAAGGAGATGGGCTTTAGACTTGGTATTGTCACCTCACGTGTTAAAAAGAAAAACGGTCAGGGCATTTTAGGTGACTATATGCCGCCTGTGATAAAAGAGTTTTTTGATATAGCAGTCTGTGCAGATGATGTTGCCCGACCAAAACCATATCCTGATTCTCTTTGGCACTATATGGAGCTGACCGGGGCCAGACCTGATGAGATTTTATTTATAGGCGATGCCTATACCGATCTTATGTGTGCAAATGACGCAGGAGTAGATTTTGGTCTTGCGCTGTGGGGCTACTGTCAGAAGGAAAGACTGCGCTGCCGCTATTATTTTTCAAATCCTTTTGAGATTTTAAGTGCAGTTAAAAGATATACTATTGAACAGGACAGATGGTTTACTCTCTCCCTGGAGCTTGATCAGATAGCAAGTGCAGGTCTTGCCTACAGCAAGGATGTGTATGACAAGGAGCGCTATGAGCGCCTTAGGGAGATTGCAGCTGAAATTTTAGCCTGCCACACTGATGATGATTTTAACAGCATTAATGAAAAGCTCTCTTTTGATATTGGCTACAGGACTCCAAAGATTGATACCAGAGCAGCCATCTTTAATGAAAAGGGTGAAATATTACTGGTAGAGGAGAACACTGGCCTGTTCTCACTGCCAGGTGGCTGGTGTGAGGGTTCACTGTCAGTTGCCCAGAATACTGTAAAAGAAGTGCTTGAGGAGGCAGGACTTAATGTTTATGTCTCACGTCTTATAGCTATCTTTGACAGAAAGCTGCACAATAAACCTGATCTGGCCTGTGGTGTAATGAAGATCTTTTTGCAGTGTGAGATGGTATCAGGCAAGTTTGAGCCAAATATAGAAACCAAATCAGCCAGGTATTTTTCTCTTGAAAACCTGCCAGTTGACAGGTTAAGAACAGGTACTACCTCATATGATCAGCTTCTTGTGTGTTTTGAGGCATACAAAAGCAAAAACTGGATTGCATTAGTGGAGTAAAGAAGATGAGATTTTTAGTAGATTTGCATACACATACCCTTGCCTCTGATCATGCCTACAGCACTTTAGGGGAATATATAAACTATGCTCATGATACAGGCATACAGATGTTTGCCACTACAGATCATGGGCCTGATCTTGAAGATGCCCCATATTACTGGCATTTTGGCAATCTGCGCGTGGTACCAAGAGTGGTTAACGATGTGGCTATTTTAAGAGGTATTGAGGCCAATATTACAGCATCTGGCGATATTGATATTGAAGATTTTATAAGAGAGCGCCTTGATATTGTGCTTGCAGGTTTTCATCCTAATCTGACTCCTACAACAAAAGAAGAGCATACCCGCCTTATGATTAAGGTTATAGAATCAGGCAAGGTTGATATTATTACCCATCCTGGATCTGTAAATTATCCAATAGATTATGAGGCTGTACTCAATGCAGCTCTTAAACACAATGTGGCCATTGAAATTAATTCATCTTCGTCAGTAAACACCAGAGCAGGCTCTCATGATAACTGTGTGGCCATAGCCAGACTTGCCAAAGAGATTGGCAATACCATATCTCTGGGCTCTGATGCTCATATTGCCTATTTTCTTGGAAACTTTGAAGAGTCAGAAAAGGTTATTGAAGAGGCTGAGATGGGCTATGACAAAATTATCAATACTTCACCTATCAAGGTGCTTGAATTTTTAGAATCAAGAGGTCACAAGCCAATTGAGGAGTTAAAGGAATTCTTTATAAAATTCTAAAATAGACTTTGTATTTTTAAACAGGAATAAGGCTGGGAGGTTGTATACAATCTCCCTTTTTTGCATATAGATAAGGAGCACATGTCTTTACAGCAATAACTTGCGCTGTGACCGTGGCTTTCAATGGGGAGTTTTTATTGGTGCAGAAATAAAAAAAGTCTCTTGCGAGACCTTAGATGGTCGGTGATGTAGGATTTGAACCCACGACCCACTGGTCCCAAACCAGTTGCGCTACCAGACTGCGCTAATCACCGAACGCATGCTATTTTAGTTATAAGAGAATGTTATGTCAACAATTTTTTTAAATTTTTATTGGTTTTGCATTAAGATAACATTATAAATGGCTTAAATATCGTGTTTTTCATAATAGTTATCTATATAAAAGGCATTGCCTCCTGCATCTTTAACCTTATATAAAGCATTATCTGCAATATCAATCATCCAGGTCAGATTAAAATCACTAAAGCGGTTGACGCTGTAGTGTACGGCACCAATACTTATGGTAATAGGTTTGTTTCCATTGCCGTTATTGATGATATTAAGCTGTTCTACTGCCTTTACAAGACGTATACAGCTTGATCGCAGAGACTGCAGATCTATATCCTTTAGGATAATACAGAACTCCTCACCTCCATAGCGAATGATGGTATCCTCACTGCGCAGCACTTTCTTTAAGGCCGCGGCAACGCTCTTTAAAGTCTCATCGCCAGCCAGATGGCCATGGGTGTCATTGAATTTTTTAAACTTGTCTATATCACACATTAAAACAGCAATATCATCAGCAGGATTCTGATTTTCATTTATATATTTATTAAGGTAGTGTCTGTTGTAGACCTGTGTTAAAGAATCAAGTTTGGACTCTGTTCTTAGCGCATCATATTTACCACGTATCTGTTCCTCACCTTCTTTGTGTGCGGCAATATTGGTAAAGAGATCCTGAATCTGATTTTTAATAATGCTGATTTCCTTGACACGTGTGTATGGCAGCTGTTTTATCTGATTCCTGTCAATATAGGAACTGATAACATCAGATATAGTGGCAATAGGTTGCACTATAAAATGATGCAGCACGTAGATTAGGGCAAGCAGACCTGAGAGTGTAAGTATTACAAAGATATAGATATAAGGCTCAGAGCTCTCAAGCGTTACATACGACTCATCAAGCGCTGTTTCAATGGAGCTAAGTTCGCCGTTGATAAGTGATCGTGTAACACGTGTATAAGATTTATCAACGACTGCTCTGAAGTCTGACAGTCCCTGAATATCTTTGCGCAACGCAGCAGTGTGCAGTAAAAACTCCTCAAAAAGTGAGGCATTTTGAGTACAGTAGGGATTGCTCTCATTGTTCTTACACAGCTTGATATTGACAAGATTCTGCTTTTCTACAGCATCTGTCACTATTTGTATGTCAGGCTGCATCTGCATGGAAATTGAGCTAAGATAGTTGTCACTTTCAAAATGGGACACTATTTTATGATCTGTCTGATTAAATTCATGACCTATCATATAGGAGTTGTGTAAAAAGCGATGCAGAAGCAGCATGGTGTCATAACGTATGCTGTCAGTCTGTTTTCTAAGACCTAAAAATATCTCAAGATCATGCTGCAGTCGTCTTTTATCTTTGGCATAATCTGGCTCGTCATGAAATGAGTATCTGTCAAGAATGCTTGTTGCAAGTTCAAATGACTGTCTTGCATAATCAATGTCATGAGAAAAATGTATAGATTCAATGCAGCCACGCAGACGCTCGAGGTTAATTGAAAAATTATTGGCAAAATAAATGCGTGGTACTGTATCTTGAATTAGATTCTGCAGTTTGACCTCAACGCGGTTGAAATCATAGATCATAACTGCAGATATGATAGAAAATGCAACAATAAAGGGGCTGAAAATTAGCGATAACAGTGAGCTAATGCGCCATTTTCTTTTTTTCAAGATTTATTGTTCCTGCACGCTGGTGAAAGATACTGTTCTATGCCTCTTATCATAATATGTATAATCATTGTATGCACCTCCTGAATTCTGTCGGCATAGCCATTATGCTCAACTATGATAGGAAGATCACACATATCTTTAAGAGCCCCGCCGCTCTTGCCAAGAAGTACAATGCTTTTCATACCTTTTTCTTTGGCGGCTCTGCAGCCTTCAATAATATTTTTAGAATTGCCAGATGTTGAAATGCCAAGGAAGATATCACCGGCAGAGCCCATGCCTTCAATAAAGCGTGAGAATATATAGTCAAAGCCGTAGTCATTGCCGACACAGGTAATATGTGACGGATCGCAGATGGCAATGGCTGCATATGATGGTCTGTCATCTCTGTAGCGACCTGTCAGCTCTTCTGCAAAATGCTGGGCATCACACATACTGCCGCCGTTACCGGCGCTTATGACCTTGCCGCCATTTTTTATGCTTGAGGACATCATTTCAATAGCCTGTTCAATTTTGTCCCTGGTATCAGCTTTGTTGATGAAGTTTTCAAGAACCAGCAATGACTCTTTAAGATCATCTAATACATTAAATGTCAGCATAAATCTTCCTTATATGTTAATGGGCCTTAACACGACTTTCCCACAGGGCGTGTGCTTTTTTATCGTTTTCAATATATTCTAGCAGAAGTTCCTGTTCTTCCCTGCTCAAAAGCTTATCAAGCATCATCTGCTTTTGCTCGCCTAGGCGTTTGGCATAATCCTTTTTGCTCTCTTCCTTGCCTTTTTCAAGACAGTCCATGGCAAAATCATCAGACCATAAAGATCCTGAAAGATAGGTGCCATCTTCAAGCTGTGAAAATTTTTTACCCTGAGAGAGAGTGATCATAGTATCTATATGTACAGCTTTTGCAGTTGCATCAACCTGCATGCGCGGCAATACGGCCCCTTCTGGGCGGCTCCAGCGGCGTAATGAGGCTTTTTTGGACAGATCTCCAAATTCAAGTGAAGCCTGACCTCCTGTCATGGCAAGATAGACCTCTGCAAGAAGCTGGGCGTCTAAAAGAGCTCCGTGCTTGGTACGGGCCGAGCGGTCAACATCATAGATTCGGCACAGATTATCAAGATTGGCCTGATGGTTTGGGTTGATGCTGCGAGCTAAAGACAGTGTATCTGTAACTGTGCAAAAGGAATTTATAGGTTTGCTCATACCCATGAGCATAAGCTCTCGGTTTAAAAAGGCGCAGTCGAATTTGGCATTGTGAATTAAAAGCTCGGCCCCTGTAATAAAATCAAGAAATTCTGAGGCTATATCTTTAAACTGCGGCTTGTCTGTGAGCATATCATCAGTAATGCCGTGCACCTGACTTGCCTCCTCGTCAATAGGACGCATTGGATTTAAAAGTACACGGAAATCACGCCCTGTAAGTTTGCGGTTTAAAATCTCAACACAGCCTATTTCAATGATACGATGCTCGCCGGTTATGGTTTCTTCATCTTTGCCTGTGGTTTCAGTATCAAGAGCTATCTGTCTTTGCATGCTTTGACCTTTTATTTAAACATGAGGGCGCCTTTAAAGCAGTAAAGAAATTGTATGCACCCTTTAATTTGCTGTCAATGTCTAAAATTTAAGGAGCAGTTATGCCCAGGATCAGTAATTAATGATAAAATTTTTCAAAAGATTTCTATACATAATGTTTATAAATGCGTTTAAAGATAAAGATTCCGTCACGCGCACCTACTGTTGATTAACAAAATTATACATAAAATCATTACATTGACAGTATGCCCCTGTTCATGATGTCTGTTTTCCACTCTTTTTTTATAAAAATTTATCAAATGTAGAAAATTAATAACAAATCACAATTTAAGCAAAATGTTGTTTTAACTCACAATTTTAAGTATATTATTTATACTTAAAAAAGATATTAATTTTATATATCCTAGATCCCGTAATTTAATATAGGGTATCACTTAAAGTAGTGTCAAGCCAAAAACTGAGGGTCGGCACTACCCCTTCTTTATATCTAAGAAACTTATAGGGATGTTAAGAGTCTCTACTAGCTCTTTCTGTTGCTTTGAAAGGGAGCTTGTTAGAACCCAGCTTTCCCCATATTTTCTACAGGTAATGTCAGATAACCGAGCAATAGCACTATCTAAACCAATACGAGAGATCTTTAGATAAGGTCTTAGCTTGTTATCAAGCATGCGTCGAATAATAAGCGCAATGAAGGCTATAAACAACTTGCCGTATATGCTTTCTTGACTCTTAACCTCGAGTCTTTCATAGAGAATATCGTTCTTGAAGACACTGAAAGCTTTCTCAACGCAATCTTTAGCTCTATAGATATCAAGCACCTCTTGTGGCGATAAATCATTGCGTGTACAGAACAAAGCAAAACATCCACAAAGTTCCAGGATCTCAGAGTAGTGCTTTTCCTTGATCTCAAAACTTAAAATCTCGTTCTTTTCATTTACATTAATATGAAAGAGCTGAGAGTATTGCTTGTACCTATTTGGACCAAGGCGAGTTGCAGATCTTAACTCTTCACTAATTTTAGATACATACGAGCTCAAAGATGCTTCATCTCTTGAGGTTGAAAGTGGAGACTTATACATCATAAGTCTTGTATTTATGCGGCCAATATTGTAGTCCTTAACAGAGCAGCGTATAGTCTCATCACTGCGCTGAATAAGGATTGTATTTTCTGATAATGGATTTCGTCTCCAGTTCAAAACCTGTTCTCTAATGTCCTTGCAGAAGTCAAGAGGAGCACCAACAATAAAGTCACAGCCATGAGCTCTTGCATTATCAAGAGCGTCCCCAACAGCAAAACCTCCATCAATTACCAATGTTATAGGTACATCTAACTTAAGACCATTAGCTTTGGCCTGCTCTAAAACATATGGCAGATTTGTAAAATCATTAATTGAGCCATTGTAACAACTGAAATAAACAGGCAACTTGCGTTGAATGGTGCAAAACATACCTACATTTACTTGAGGAAGTCTTTCTTTATCGCGATTATATCCCCATGCAACCATAGGTAATGAAGTGGAGTAGTTTGATATCGATGTGACGTCATAGCAAATGCAGTCATCGGCACAACAGTACTTGATCCAGTCTTGAAAGAAATCATTGCACTCAACAAGGCTAATACTACGATAAAGCTGACTTAAAGCCTGAGAGGATATCACGCTGTCAGTAAAGCACATGTGTTTATCTGTAAAGTGATCAATGTTTGAAAGCCCACCAGGAGCACTAGCTGCAAAGAAGGATGCTACAGCAAGGATCTTGTTAGCCATGGACTCTCCAAATGCGTTCCTAAGCATCACATCAAGAGAATACTCTTTTGCAATAGAATGGCAGGCCAAGGTATATCCAAAAGACGTAATGTTTGCTTTACGTGCCGGCGCTGTAGATATATCTTTACAAGGCCGTCCAGGACCTTTTACAGTTGAGACTTTAGGAAGTGGGATTTTAAAAAAAGAGTAGTAGTTCTCATTTGGATGAAAAGTTTTAATTCCCTCAATATCTTCATTGCTTATCTTGCCAATTAAAAGTCTATCATGCTTAAGCTTACCATCAACGCGATAGCTCTTAATGCGATACTTTACATAGGTCTGGCCTTTTTTTTGCCTATGAAGCTCATATCTAGAGTCATTAGGTAAAGATATAGAAACATCAGTGTACAGCATATATGATACTCCATTAAATATATTTATAGGGTATCATAAAGTGCATAAAAAAACTAGCATATAAGTCTCAAAATCGCTTGTTTATGCTAGTTTTATGGTATTATAACGCTACCCCATTATGTTACCCTATAATTAATTTGGGGATTTAGGATATATCAGATATTTAATATCGTTTATGTTTTTTTTGATTTTTTGCTATAATAGGCACCAGGATACGGGGTGGTTATCCATATTTTTTACCGGCAAATATCAAAACTGTTTATTTTGCTGTCACATATTCTTAAAAGCCCTAAAGGCTGTCTAAGATTAGGTATCTGGTAAATTATTAAAGAGTTTTTAAATCTGGTAGAAAATATTTCATTATGAAAGAGGTTTATTTATTTACAGACGGCTCATGCCTTAACAATCCAGGTCCTGGCGGATATGGAGCCATATTAAGATATAAGGGGCATGAAAAAGAACTGTCACAGGGCTATGAACTTACGACCAACAATCGTATGGAGCTCATGGCAGTGATAGCAGGCCTGTCTGCATTGAGGGAGTCTTGCAGGGTAATAGTTACAACTGACAGTCAGTATGTAAAGCAGGGTATTACCACATGGATTGCAGGATGGAAGAAAAATAACTGGAAAACATCTTCAAAGACTCCTGTTAAAAATAAGGATTTGTGGCAGCAGCTAGATGAGCTTGTGCAAAAGCACGAGTTGTCATGGTGCTGGGTTAAAGGTCATAACGGTCATGCAGAAAATGAACGCTGCGACAGACTGGCCAATACTGCTGCAAATAGTGACGATAAGATCCAAGATTCTGGTTTTATCTCATAACTTGTGTTTAACAACTGGCAATTAATGCCAAGTAGGGTGAATGATAAAGAAAACACTACTGATTATTGGAAGTCTGGCTGTAAGTGGCCTGATTGCACTTAGTGCATGTAAGAGCAACAATGCCGCCGTATTTTCCAATTCAAATCAGAGCGCACTTAAGAATCAGCTACAAAGTTCAATAAGTTCAAATGTAAAGCATGGCTCTTTATGGAACAGTGAACTGTTTAATGACTCACGCTTTATGCTTGACATTAAACTGTCAAAGGCAGAGAAGAAGGAGGCTAAAAAACTTGCCCGCTCTTTTGAGCCGCACATGAAGTCCTCAACTCTGTTTATGCATTATCTGTTATCGGAGCTCAAAAAGCGTAATCTGCCATTAGAGCTTGCCGCACTGCCACTGCTTGAGAGTGGTTTTAATCCACGTGCCAAGTCTCATGCAGGTGCCCATGGTCCATGGCAGTTTATAAGATCAACAGGTAAAACTTATGGTTTAGAGCGAAGCTCCAACTACGATGAGTTTTATGATTTTATAGAATCAACAGATGCTTCATTAAAGTTTCTGCAACATCTATATAATGCCTGCAGCAAGAACTGGTATCTTGCAATTGCAGCCTACAATCAGGGTGAATTTGCAGTAAAGAAGGCTATTTCAAGAGCCAAGAAGAGCGGAGTACCTGCTGAAAAGATCAGCATCAACAATGTCAAGCTCTCAAGATATGCCTATGTCTATGTAAAACGCTTTAAGGCTTATGCAGATATCTTAAGAAATCCTGAGACCTATGGCGTCAAGAGACCAGAAATTGAAAATCGTCCGGCCTTTCGACGTGTAGCGATTGCCGGCCGTATCAATTCAATGAAAAAGGCAGCAGAGCTCTCAGGTGTGGGTATTAAAACTCTGCAGCACTTAAATGCCGGATACTTAAGTGACTCGTTAAAGAGTAATAAGCAACGTGGTCTTTTAGTTCCAATTGATCATGCCTCAAAGCTTGAGGATGCTCTTGGTGTACAAGATAACACTACATTAGATGCTCAGAATCTAAGCTTTAACCGCTAAAATTTCCATGTATTGCCCTATAAGGGCAGTGATCCTCTCAAGGCAGGTTAGTAAATATCCTGCCTTTTTCAATGGCAAAAGTCCCACCTTAATTTTGACAAAATATTTACTCAATCATTTGCATAACTTAAGCCTTTGGTAACAAGAGTTGAGGAGTTTGATCTTTTAACTTATCTTTCTTAGGCAGTAAAACATGCACTTTAAAAAAACGAAGACAGATGCTGTTGACATGCGATCTAGAGTACTTGTTATAAAAAAAATTGCATCTAAGAGACTGATATTTATCATCTTCTTTAAAAGTAAATATGAAATTTTTGTAAAATTGTTTAAAGCAAAGTTAAAGAAAACGTTTTACCTGACGTTAATAAAAATAAACAAATTTAAAGAAAAATAAAATAGGAGCTTTTCACATGGCCTTATTTGTAAATACCAATGTTTCATCAATTAATGGTCAGCGCAATCTTACCAATGCTACCAACAATTTAAATACCACCTATCAGAGACTATCATCTGGTATGCGTATTAACTCAGCAAAAGATGACGCTGCCGGTTTGCAGATCTCTGATCGTTTAACCTCACAGATTAATGGTTTAAACCAGGGCAATCGCAATACCAATGATGGCATTGCTTTAGCTCAGACTGCCGAAGGCGCCATGGATGAAATGACCTCCATGTTACAACGTATCCGTACCTTAGCTGTGCAGGCCTCAAACGGTACTAATAACACTAAGGATCGTCAGGCAATTCAGCAGGAAGTAGATCAGCTCTCATCAGAAATTACCCGTATTGCCTGTCAGACCAAGTTTGGTGGTAATTCAATTTTAAACGGCAGTGCTGCGACCGGTACATTGGTTACAGATGGCGGTAAAATCAAATTACAGGTTGGCGCCTATAACGGTGACACACTTGAAATGACTGGTTTTAGCACTGGCTTTACCTTAAGTGTATTAGGCTCAAGAGCTATTAATGCAGGTGCTACTGCAGCCGACCATGGTTTTGCTGGAGCGAAATTTGTGGTTACAGCTCAGTCAGAAGCTGCCCTTGCTATTGATTCAGTAGATAAGGTAATTGCCGAGATTGACAAGCAGCGCGCTCACTTAGGTGCTATGCAGAACCGTATGGAATCATCAATTCGCAATCAGTCAAATGTCTCCATGAACGTATCTGATGCACGTGCACGTATCCGTGATACAGACTTTGCCGAAGAGTCAGCTAAACTGTCACAGCAGACCATCATTCAGCAGGCAGCATCATCCATGCTGACACAGGCCAACTCAAGACCACAGCTGGCTTTATCACTGCTTGGCTAATACTTTCTAAATTTGAATTCTGTTTTTTTAAAGGGCAGGCTCTAAACAGCCTGCCTGTTTATTTGTCATAACCGTATTAAAGATAACTCAATACTTGGCTTATTTTCTGTAAAAGTATGATGATTCAATAATTATTGTTCAGTTTATCGCTTTGATTTTTGTGTTTATTAAATATAAAGACCACATAATATAAAAGTTGCTTTAAATAAATCATCTGCGGGAAATATTTAGGCTCGCAAAAGGTTGATTTTTATGTGCTTATTTTTAAGTTAATGTTAATTTTTTGTAAAATTTTAAAAAATTCTACTAAAGAAAACTTTTGACCCGACGTTAATAAATTTATACAAATTTTAATAAAAATAAAGCAGGAGTTTTCTTATGGCCTTGTTTGTAAATACCAATGTTTCTTCAATTAATGGTCAGCGCAATCTTACCAATGCTACCAACAATTTAAATACCACCTATCAGAGACTATCATCTGGTATGCGTATTAACTCAGCTAAAGATGACGCTGCCGGTCTGCAGATTTCTGATCGTTTAACCTCACAGATTAATGGTTTAAACCAGGGCAACCGCAATACCAATGATGGCATTGCTTTGGCTCAGACTGCCGAGGGCGCCTTAGATGAAATGGGCAATATGCTGCAGCGTATCCGTACCTTAGCTGTTCAGTCAGCTAACGGTACCAATAATACCAAGGATCGTGAAGCCATTCAGCAGGAAGTAGATCAGCTCTCATCAGAGATCACCCGTATTGCCTGTCACACCAAATTCGGTGGCGATCAGATCCTCGCAGGTGGCTCAGGTGCAGCCAATACCATGAAGGGTCTTATGAACTCTGTAGGTGAGCTTACTGTACAGGTTGGTGCCTACAATGGTGACAAGCTGACCATGAAATTCAACAGTGGTGGCTTTACTATGAATGGTCTGGCATCAGCTGCAAATATCACAATGGACAGCAGTGCAGGTATCAGCGCTACCGGCTCATTTACTGTAAGTATGCAGTCACTGGCTACTTTAGCCATTACTGCAGCCGACAGTCTGATTGCCGCTATTGATAAGCAGCGCTCACACCTAGGTGCTATGCAGAACCGTATGGAATCATCAATCCGCAATCAGTCAAATGTCTCCATGAACGTATCTGATGCCCGTGCCCGTATCCGTGATACAGACTTTGCCGAAGAGTCAGCTAAACTGTCACAGCAGACCATCATTCAGCAGGCAGCATCATCCATGCTGACACAGGCCAACTCAAGACCACAGCTGGCCCTGTCACTGCTTGGCTAATACTTTCTAAATTTGAATTCTGTTTTTTTAAGGGCAGGCTCTAAGTGGCCTGCCTGTTTTTTCTAAGATGTGTCTTTAAGATAAGTCAAGCTTTGCCTTATCTATTTTAAAAAGCTACATGCCTTTGTTCAGCTCTTCATCAAAAGATCTCTGATTTACTAGATCTACAACCTGAGCCTTTATTTTCTCCTTGGTCATAGAATCGCTGCATACATTCAAAGCTTCATTAAACTGAGCTATGGACAGATTGTAATTGCCTATATTTGATAAAAATGTGCCTCTGGTGCGCAGACCTTCACAGCGCTTGCCAGATTTAAAGTAGGACTCTGAGAGTAAAGACAGGGCTGTAAAATCATTAGGATGTTTTTTGATAAAACGCTCAAGCAAGGTATTGGCCTTGTCATAACTGCCGTTTTGATAATAGATATTGGCAAGGTTCAACACCACAGTCTTGTTATCGCCAAGACGTGATCGTGCCTGCTGCAGTCTTGATATAGCCTGATTTATATTGCCACGCTTTAAATCAATATCGGTCTGCAGATCTAAAACAAAGATATTGCTCTTAAGTGCAGACAATTCAGACAGAGCACTTTGAGCTTTATCAAGTTCATTGAGCTCAAAATAACACAGTGCTTTTACATAGCTTTTATAAATTCCATTCATCTTGGAATGCTCAAGCCCCTGTAGTATTGCATCTGGCTGCAGATTCATATAGCGAACATCAGATCTGGCCTTGGCCAGGAAAAAATCTGGATTGTCTGAATCTTTTCTTGCTGGCAGTGTTGCAATTCTGGCACTGGCTTCACTGACGCGTATCTGTGATAAAGGGTGATCTATAAGCATAGTAAAGGCAGGATTGATATTGCCCTGCTGCTCCTGAAGCTTTTTAAACAGATCGGTAGAGCCGCGGGGATTAAAACCGCTTTTATACAAAAGCTCAATGCCAATTCTGTCAGCTTCATATTCATTGTCGCGTGTAAAGTTAATAGAGCTTTGCATGGTAGCACCCATGGTTGAGGTCAGTGCTGCCATACCAACAGCCGGATTTAAAAGAGACATGACAATGGCACCTACTAAGGCACCTGTTGTCAGATGGCTCTGTGCACTCTGCTGTTCAATAAAACGGGCAATATGTCTTTGTGTAACATGGGTTATTTCATGGGCAATAACCGAGGCAAATTCATCTTCAGTGTCACAGTAGTAAAAAAGACCTGAATTGATTCTGACCTTGCCGCCAAGAAAGGCAGAGGCATTTAATGTTGTATCCTTGACTACAAAAAAGTCAAAGGGGAATTTGACATGATTGGCATTAATTAAAAGCTTGTTGCCAAGAGATGCAACATACTCATCAAGAGCAGGATCGTCAATAACAGGCATAAAGCTTCTTGCAGTACGTATAAAATACTCACCAATCTGCTGCTCTTTTTGCACGCTAAGCCCCATAACTCCAGCAGTGCCAATATCTGGAATATTAATTTCACTGCCAGAGCTTGCAAACGGTGCCATGATTATGGCTAAGGTACATGCAAGTTTACTGATACGCATATTTATCCTTATTATCTGTATCCAAGATCTTAAAAGATGCCATTTAAAAATAGATTATAGCAATAATAATTTATTGTCCACATAGCATGGCACATTGATACATGTTGTAGCAATGTAGGCTTTATAAAAGAAATTATTGACTTTAAGTGTAAGACTCTGCAACGTTTGCCTTAATAGGGGGAGGGTTCTTGCAATATCAAAATAAATAGAGGGTAGGACCTTCTTAATTTGATAAAATATAATCATATAGAAGGAAGCTAAAATGTATAAATTATTTCAAAACTGGTACAGACGTCATTTTTCAGAGCCAGGAACGGTTGAATTTGGTCTGGTACTTTTTGTAGTTTTTATAATGGTCTATTACTTTATGTGGCTTGTAGGTCCTATAGTAATAGCTTTGTGCATTGCCTACTGCCTTGATGGAGCGGTGGAGAAGATACAGCATAAAATGCACATGGGACGTACTCTGGCCACCTCCCTTGTCATGACGGCCTTTATTTCTGTGTGCGTGCTCTTTGCACTGCTTGTCGTACCTTTAATCATAGATCAGGGCGTACAGTTTTATACCACTATTGTGGCCATGAGTCAGGATGCCGTATCGACCATGCATCAAATGGATGATGTTGAGACAATAACGGTAAATGATATAGATATGCTTATTGTGGCCAATCTTTATGACATTTTTGACAAGATGCCAGACTCTGTCACGGCCATGTTAAATGAGCAGACTCTGCTCAATACAGTTAAAAAGATAAGAGTACAGCTGCTTGAGATCTGGGCTGGTATCATGCGTACACAGCTTGTACCTTCAGTGGTCAATGCCTTTACTTGGATTGTGTATCTTATTATCGTACCTATATTTTCCTTTTTAATGCTTTTAAATAAAAAGGATTTACAGACAAGAATGGCAACCTATGTGCTGCCAAACAATCAGGTATTGATGAAAAGACTATGGCCTAGCATCAATGAGCAGATTTCAGGCTATATAAGAGGCAAGGTACTGCACATTGTGGTTATAAGTATTGTCAATACCATAGCCCTTATGTGCTTTAATCTCAACTATGCCATATTCTTAGGTATTGGTGTCGGTCTGTCTGTAGTTATTCCATATGTAGGAGCAGTGCTTATTGCTGTACCTGTTCTGTTTGTGGCTATTTTTCAGTTTGGATTTAGCTCAACACTGCTTTATCTGCTTCTGGTCTATACCATAATTCAGCTTTTAGACAGTAATGTGTTAACACCAATGCTCTTTTCCAAGGCACTTAATCTTGATGCCTTTTCTATTCTTGCTGCCATTTTAATCTTCGGTCAACTCTGGGGCTTCTGGGGTGTATTTTTAGCCATACCTCTGGCTACCCTGGTTAAAACCCTTATTGTTAACTGGCCGTCTCTGGATAAAAGCTCTCAGAGCTCATAACAGATAAAAAAGGAGCTAGTAAAATAGCTCCTGAAAAGATCTGTATAAACACATTTTATTATAGCTGCAGTCAGCATTGCAGCATTTTATTTAAAACCTTACCACTTTGGTTTTTGCAGGGCCTGCTTATAGAGTTCTTCATAGTGGGTAGAGGAGTCCTCCCACTCAAATCTTACGCGCATAGCATTTCTCTTGATACGCTGCATTTCCTCCTGATCCTCAAGATAGAAAATTAAAGTACGGCGCATACATGAGAGCAGATCCTCTGAGCTTGGCTCTTCAAAGACAAAGCCATTGCCTATATCTTTGTGCTGATCATAGTCTATAACTGTATCTTTAAGTCCACCTACAGCTCTTACAATAGGCAGTGTACCATAGGCAAGAGAGTAAATCTGATTTAATCCGCAAGGCTCAAAGATTGAAGGCATCAAGAAGAAGTCTGAGCCTGCCTCAATCTGATGGGCTATGCTCTCATCATAGGCTGAGATAAAGACAAATTTATCTTTATGTCTCTTTTGCAGCTCCTCAAGCTCATGGGCAAATTTAGGATCGCCTGTACCCTGAATAACTACCTGTACCTTATGTTTTAAGAAGTTATCAAGAATAGGTATAAGTATGCCTATACCCTTCTGATCGGTAAGACGGGCCACCATGCCGTACAAAGGCATATCTCCCATGGCAAGTCCTAAACGTTTTTGTAAAAAGTATTTGCCTAAAATCTTCTCTTCCATTGTGGTTATGTTATAGCGGATAAGAAGGTGTTTATCTGTTTCAGGATCCCAGTCGCTGTAGTCACAGCCGTTGACTATACCGCACAGATCGGCATATCTGTCCTGGAAGTTTTTGGTCATGCCATGACCGCCAAGATAGGTGGTAAGCTCCTTGGCATAGCCCGGACTTACTGTATTTATCTTATCGGCGTAGAATACGCCGCATTTTAAAAAGTTAATATACTGACCCTGAGAGATCATATCGTTGTAGACGTACATAATCTCAGGAATAAAGTTAATCTGTGAACGGTCAAAAACACCCTGGAAGGCACCGTTGTGAATGGTTATAACAGAGCGTGTCTTTTCAAAAAACTCATCTTTGGCATACTTGATGCGCAGTATCATAGGCACTAGGCCTGCATGCCAGTCGTTGCAGTGTACAATATCAGGCTTAAAATCCATGGCCTTGGTAGCTTCAAGGGCAGCTGCCGATAAAAAGGCATAGCGCTCGCCATTGTCAAAATAAGCCTGATTGTTGTCACCATAAAGTGAGGTTCTGTCAAAGTACTGATCGTATTCAATCAGCCAGACCTCTACATTGCCGTTTAGTATTTTCTGTCTTATAGCAAAGCGTTTTTCAAGCGGTGTATCTTTATTGATAGCTGCAGTGCCTATAACGGGAAGTTCCTTATAGTCTTTGATTACGCTGTAGCAAGGCATGACAACTTTAACCTCATGACCCTTTTTGATAAGGGCTGCAGGTAAAGCTTTTGCCACGTCGGCAAGGCCCCCGGTTTTTATAATATCTGCAACTTCTGATGATATAAATAACACGCGCATAAATACACTATCCTATAAGCAATTATTACTAAACTTTCTATTTCAACATCTTAATCAGTCAAAGCCAAGACGCATTCCCTTAGGTATTACAATAATACCATTCTTTGACATCTGTGGACATGTTTTATCATTGTTGTCAACAAGTTTCATGTCAGCCTCTGTGTCATAGCCCAAGGTAAAGCCTGGAGCAATTTCCACGTGGCGGTCAATAATGGCTCTGCGTATCTTGCAGCCCTTTCCTATTTTTATATCACCGATAAGCACGCTGTCCTCTACTGTAGCACCATCATCGGCAGAGCATCTAAAGCCCAGCACTGATTTTTTGATGGTGGCTCCTACAATCTTGCAGCCAGCTGAGATCATAGAGTGCGAGACAAGAGAGTGATTGTTTCTTGTATCTGAGAAATAGGCAGGTGGTAGAGGCGGATAGAAGGTATGCAGCGGCCACTGCAGATTAAATAGTGAAAAATCTGGTTTTTCCTTTAATAAATCCATGTGAGCATCCCAGTATGCATCAATAGATCCAACATCTCTCCAGTATACTTCACGAGGCTCACCTTCAATGACATTGTTTGACAGATCATAGACATATACATTGCCGCGTGGGAAGAGTTTTGGAATGATGTCATTGCCAAAGTCATGGCTTGAATTTACATCATCGGCATCCTCGCGCAATTCCTTGCTCAGTACTTCTGATTTAAATATGTAGTTACCCATAGACACAAGGCTGTAGCCTGGATCTCCAGGTATTTCTTTTGGAACCTTAGGCTTTTCAGCAAAGCCTATCATACGACCCATGGCATCAACCTCGATGACGCCGAAGCGGCCGGCAACCTCACTAGATGGCATACGCATGGCAGCCACTGTCAATGAGGCCTTGTTGTTCTGATGGTACTGCAGCATCTGACGTATATTCATCTTGTATATATGATCAGATCCAAAGATACAGACGTCATCTGCATACTGATCTTCAATAAAGGTCAGGTTCTGATAGATGGCATCAGCTGTGCCTTTATACCAGTCCTTGCCGGTACGCATCTGTGCAGGAATGGTATCGATAAAGCAGTTTGGAATACCGCTTACGGTCCAGCCGTTTTTCAGGTGCATGTAAAGTGACTGTGACTTATACTGCGTTATAACATAAATTCTGATGATGCCGGAGTTTACAAAGTTGTTTAAAACAAAATCAATAAGACGGTAGCTGCCACCAAAAGGAACTGAAGGTTTACTTCTTGATTTGGTAAGTGGCATCAGACGGGTACCCTCACCGCCTGCTAAAATCATGGCCAAAACACCTGACATACTGCACCTCTCTATTCTTCAAACCATATGTTTTAAATCATATGATTTATGTTTAAAAAAAGTTTAGATATAGAGCATAGTTTTTAATGCTCAAAAGCCATAATTTTAAAATATTTGGTATAGAGCGTTTTTTTGACATATGCTGTTTTATCAAGATGTTCCTAATATACAGTGTGTATAAACCTGCACTACAGACTTTATTTGTACAGCAAGGTCATAAAAATATCTGTAAAATGATAGTTTACATAAATTTAATCTTGCAGATGTATATTAAAATTCATCTTTTTACTGCTCGTGGAGGTTGTACGTGGATATTATTGAAGTTTCAAATCAGCTTGGCATTGATATTCAGGAAATATTCAGATTAAAAAGATTTAATACCTCTTTAGATATAACAGATGCTGAGGCTGTGGCAAATGCATTTCATATTGAGCAGTGTATGATAAACAATCTTGTTGCCACCTATGATAAGAATATAGCCTATTTTAAAGAACATCAGACAGAACTTTATGCCACCTTTGCAAACTTCAAACCACAGCGCTCTTTTGAGTTTTTCTCATCTGGCAACGGAATTCCCAATATTCTTTTTGAAGGCTATGAGCACGCTTTTTATCCAGATGCAGATCCACTGACCTACTGTGACAGACAGATAGCAGAGCTCTCCTCATCTTTAACCTACAGATATCAGAACTATAAAAATCAGGAAGACAGATTTTCTTTAATCAATCATCGTTATGTAAATGAGGCCTGTGCCATTTTAGAAAATATCCCACATGGCGCTCAGACTGATAAGATAGAAGAGATTGGCGCCATGCCGCACATGACACTTCTGGGTGTGGGACTTGGCTATATAGTAGGCTCTTTAGTTGAAAGATATGCTATAGAGACCATGATTTTAATTGAGCCTAATGCTGATCTTTTCTATGCCTCCTTATATACCTTTAGCTGGGCTGATTTTCTTGAGATGGCAGTAAATCAGAAAATATCAGTTAATTTTATTGTAGGCAGAGATATACCTTATACAGATAATTATCTGCAGCACTATTATGAAAGGTCAGGAGCTTTTCTTGCAGAGGCCAACTGTCTTATAGCCCATTATGTAGATCAATCCATCAAGGAGCTGCTTGAGTTCTACTCTGAGTCTTTTTACCGTTATTACACCATGCTCGGTTACTGTGATGATGCTCTGTATGGCATCAGCAACACCATGCGTTCTATCAAAGATGGAAGGGCTTTGGTCAGATCGGATGTAAAACTGCCTGAAAAATTTGTATCAATGCCTGTGTTTGTTATAGGCAATGGTCCGTCTCTTGATGAAGATATTGCTTTTTTGCGCAAAAATCAGGACAGAGCTTTGATAATTGCCTGCGGCACAGCTCTTGATTCTTTATACAATGCAGGCATCAAGGCTGATCTGTATGTGGCATCAGAGCGTACCTATCATATAGGACAGACACTTGAGATTTTTGAGGGCAGTCATTATCTTGATGACATTATTATAGCCACCGCCTGTACCACGCATAAAAACACTATAAAACACTTTAAGGATGCACTTATTTTTGACAAGTATGATGAGAGTATTGCCAAAATGCTCTGCGTCAATCCTGAGTTTAAGGGCATTGAGAAGTGGCAGGATCTGGCCGGCATGAATCCTCTTGTGGGTAATGCAGGTCTTAGCGTGGCCATTCATCTTGGTTTTAAAAATATATATCTTTTTGGTATTGATAATGGCAGAGCCTCAACTGTCAGCAATCTGCACTCAAAGTTTTCAGATATCTATGGTGATAAGTACAAGGCCCGAGAAAAGAGCGATATTGCAGGACAGGATCTTATGCTTGAGGCTAATTTTGGAGGCTATGTAAGCTCTAATGCCCTGTATCGTGTGTCACGTGATTTTCTCGATACTCTGCTTGGCAGCACCAAGGTTAACTGCATCAACTGCTCAAACGGAGCTCTGCTCAAACATGCCAGACCTTTAAAGAGCAAGGATATTGTTCTTGATGATCTTGATGATAAGTGTAAAGAGGAGCTAAGGGCCTTTTTATTAAATGACAAGGTTATGTATTTTAATGTAGATGAGGCTATCATTAAGAGAATTTTTGATGCAAAAAGCTTTGAGTCTTTTGTTGATAAATTAATCTACATAGTAAATCAGGCTCTTGATTCAAGAAAGTCTGGTCTGTATTTCATGGGTGTTATTCATAATATTCTTGAGCAGTCAGATATTGGTTTTGGTCTTGTTTTAAAAAGATTAATGCTGGCAAGCTCGCAGTATTTCTTTATGTTTGCAACCCGTGCTCTTTACACCATTAAAGATGAAAAGACAGCACTCAAGACTGCTCAGGAAATTTTAAACAGATATATTTATCTGCTTTTGGATCTTAAATACATATATGTCAATTTCATGCCTGATTTTATAGAGCATGAGCATGTATCTTTGATGCATGGACGCATTGGCCTTGATCATGAAGACTCAAAGGCTCCTGCTATTGATGATCAGGTTTTGGTGCTTGATACTAAAAAAGATGGTCTTAAGAAAAATGCTTTTGTTAAGCGCTATGAGTAAAAGTATTCACTAACAGGGTTTAATCTAAAAAGTTAAGACAAAGAGTAAAGATAATGCAGAGTATAGATGATGGATACAAAACTAAAGAGATAATAAGACTGCTTGGGATTGATGAGGCGGGCTTTTTAGATCTTAGAGCACAGCACAGTAATATTTCTCTTGATGATTTTTTAATCTATGCAAGAAAAATTCATGAGGAAAATATTTTTTTTGATGGTTTAAAGCAGACATTAAAGCGTAATCTTGAGGCTTTTAAACACTACAGACCAAGTCTTTATGAGTTTTTTAAAGATTACAAGCCGCAAGAGAGCTTTGATTTTATTTTAACCGATGATAACTGTGCCGATCTGTATTTTGCACAAACAAACAGGCGATTGTATAACAGTGAAGATGCTAAAGCGCATTACTCTTATTTAATAGAGCAAAGCAAGGGTGATTTTATCTTCAACTGTCTTGTATATGGCAAGCTTGAGGATAACTACGGTCAGGTGTATTGCCGCTACTTTAATGAGGCAATAGATAAAAGCTCTGAATTTATACAAGAGCGCAGTACCAGGGTCGAGGCTTTGGGGCACATGCCGCACCTTGTTCTGATGGGAGTGGGGCTTGGCTATATCTTTGAGCCTTTATATAAGAATTTTGCCATAGATACTGCCGTTATTATTGAGCCTGATACAGATCTTTTCTATGCCTCTTTATATACAACAGATTATGCCTCTGTCATTGAGAATCTAAAAGAAGGGCAGTGGCTTGAATTTATCATTGGCAAAAGCGATTTAGCTCTTGTAGTTGCTTTACATGCAATCTACACCCGTTATGGCAATTTTTTATTTACCATGTCTGTAGCTCTTTTAGGCTTTGAGTCTGCTCATTATCAGAATATGCTTATGCTGGCGCAAAATCAGCTTAAAACAGCATATACAGCAACAGGCTATCCTGATGATATTATGTTTGGATTTTCTCACAGCATAGCTCATCTTGCGCATAACAGAGCCTTTGTTAAACGTGATGTGCATCTGCCTGATGAGTATAAAGAGAGTAGGGTCTTTGTTATTGGCAATGGACCGTCTTTGGATAATGATATTGCCTTTTTGCGCAAGAATCAGGATAAAGCCTATATTATTGCCTGTGGTACAGCTATTGACACGCTCTATAATCTTGGTATCAAGCCTGATATGTATGTTGCAACAGAGAGAATCAACGGCATAGCTCAGACTTTAGATATTTTCAAAGATACTGATTTTCTTGATGATATAGTCATAGCCGCCACGTCTGTAGTGCACCCTGATACTGCGGCGCGTTTTAAACATGCCATTCTTTTTAGCAAATACACTGAAAATATAGGCAAGCTTTTAAAGGATACTGCGCAGGGGGCCGATTTTGAGGACAGAGCCTCATTTCTTAATTTCTCCAATCCTCTTGTTGGCAATGCAGGACTTGATGTTGCACTTACTCTGGGTTTTAAACATATCTATCTTTTAGGTCTTGATAATGGGCGTGTGCTTGGTGATGACAGACTGCACTCAGCTCACAGTGAACTCTTTAATGAACAGGGACTTAAAGAGCAAAGCTCCATTGCTGTGGACGAATTTATAGTTGAGGGTAATTTTTCTAAAAAGATTGTATCTAATACCCTGTATAAAAATGCAGCTGACTGTATGGCCCTGGCTTTGTCAGTATCAGAGGATGTTACATGCTATAACTTAAGTGATGGAGCAGTCATTGCCGGCACTATAGCACAGCACTCTGAAGATATAGATTTGTCTGCGGTAGAATGTATAAATAAAGTAGCTTTAAGTAATTATTTTTTAGACAAAAATACTTTTACACTGGCATATGACAAAGATAGTGTAAAAGAGATTTTTGCTACAGAAAAATTTAATATGACAGCTGACAGATTATCTAAGATTTTAAGTGCAAAATTTGAAAACAGATCTGATCTTCTAAGAGTAATGCAGGAGTGCAATTTATATCTCTCAACATTCAGTGACAGTGGATCTGACTATATAAACTCTCTGATTTTCTCTTCAGCCTGCACCAATTTTTTTGAAATGTGCACAGCCTATATCTATACAATAGAAGATGAGAGCAAAGCTCTTTTGTGTGCGCAGACCATCATGACAAGACTTTTGTATCTGATTGATGATTTAACGCATCTTTACGGCTTTATGCCAGATTATATACAGGATAGACATATTGAACTTCTGCATGGAAAACTAGGTTTTGATCATGCAGATTCCAATGCTCCGGTCTTTGACAGACACTTTTATATAAGACCTGAGGGCATACTTGCAGCTAAAAGATATAATTTTGTTAAAAAGTATAAATAATAACTATATGTATATTGAAAATGTAACAAATGCATATACATAAGGCGTCTTGAGTGATCTGATCAAAAAAAGAGCACTTTTTTTTGTGAAAAGATCGCCATATTGGTGAAAAAGCGATTTTTTATCACTTATAATAACGTATAATAATAAACTACAGATATGTCTTTTAGGAGTATGATAATGAAGAAAATTGGATTAATGGCAGTTACTGCTATGGCTGCTGCATTATTTGTTACCGGTTGCGGTGGTGAGAAGAGCTCAGGCTCTGCAGCTGATGCCAAGGTAGAAACTACTGTATGGAAGCTGGCCTTCAATCAGCCAGAGGATCACCCAGAGTTCCGCTCAATCGAGCAGTTTGCCGCTGATCTGAAAAAAGCCACCAATGGCGCCTATACCATCGAGGTTTATCCAAATGAGCTTTTAGGTTCACAGAAAGAGACCATTGAAATGGTACAGAGCGGTTCATTACCATTCTCTTTAGTTGCAGGCTCACTGCTTGAGAACTGGAACCCAGATTTTGCTGTATTCAACCTCCCATATGTATTCAAAGATTACAAACACCTGCAGCGTGTTGTAAAAGACAAAGCTGTTGTAGGCGATCTGTTCAAGTCACTTGAGAAGCAGGGTCTTACAGTATTATGTGCCATGTACTCAGGTACACGTAACGTATATACCAAGCCAGGTGTAGAGATCAGAACTCCAGCTGACTTAAAGGGCATGAAGATTCGTGTTATGCAGTCAGACACCATGGTTAAGATGTTAAACTACATGGGCGGTACTGGTACTCCTATGGGTCAGGGCGAAGTTTACACCGCTATTCAGACCGGTGTGCTTGACGGCGCTGAGAACAACGAGGTTACCTACTATGCCTTAAAGCAGCACGAAGTAGGCCCAACCTATAACTTAACCGGCCACCTCATGATGCCAGACTACATTGTAACCAACACCAAGTTCTACAATGGTCTTCCAGATGATGTCAAGAAGTTCTTTGCCGATAACCTCGACAAGCTTGTAGATACTGAGTTTGATATGTTCGCAGCTGAAGTATCAAAATCACTTGAGAAAGCCAAGAAGGGCGGTACTGTAGTTGTTGAGGCCGATCAGGAAGCCTTCAAGAAGGCAGTTGAGCCTCTGATTTCTGAGAAGGTAACAACTGACAGCGCCAAGAAACTCTACGAGGCAGTTCAGAAGTCCCGCGATCTGTAATTAAAAAAATACAAAAGGGGCTATATTTTAATGATATAGTCCTTTTTTGTTTCTATGCTTTGGAGATTATATGTCTTTTATTATCACTATTAAGAAATTGCTCGATAACTTTTTAAAGTTTATGTGCATTTTTCTTTGCGGAGCAATGGTTGTTTTAGTTTCCTGGCAGGTTATATCACGCTTTGTACTGCAGGATCCTTCAGCTATCTCTGAGGAGCTTGCCAATATCTGCTTTGTGTGGACAGCTCTGCTTGGAGCCGCTCTCTTATACGGTGAGAGAGGCCATATGGCAATTTCATTTATTCCAGAGAAATTAGGCCCTGTTAAACAGCACATTCTTTTTATCATAAGTGAGATCTTCACCATGGCTATGGCCTGCTGGATCTTAACCTATGGCGGTATGAATATTGCCATGAATGCCATGTCACAGACCAATGCAGCCATGCTCTGGCTCAAGATTGGACAGATTTATTCTGTAGTGCCACTTGTAGGTGTATGTATTGTATTTTACTCAATATACAACATCCTTGAATCTATTATGATTTTAAGCGGAAAGAAGAAGGTGGGTGTCTAAAATGCCAGTTGAGATTATATATTCCTTACTGATTTTAACCCCGATACTGCTGATTATTGGCTGCCCAATCGGTACCAGTATCTGTATCGGATCATTCCTGTCCATGGGCTTTATTTTAGGCTTTGATTCAGCACCGCTTGTAAGTGCCACCCGTATCTATTCTGGTATGAACAGCTTTGCTCTTTTAGCCATTCCATTTTTCGTTCTGGCCGGTGTTATTATGAACACAGGTGGTATTGCCCAGAGACTTATCAACCTAGCCAAGGTTTTCATTGGCTTTATTCCAGGCTCTCTTGCCCACACCAATACTGTAGCCAATATGATGTTCGGTGCTATTTCAGGTTCAGGTGTGGCTGCCGCTGCCGCTATTGGCTCAGTTATGCTGCCAATTGAAAAGAAAGAAGGTTATGATCCACGTCTGTCAGCTGCTGTAAATATTGCCTCAGCTCCTGCCGGCATGATTATTCCGCCTTCAAACATCTTTATTATCTACTCATTAGCCTCAGGCGGTGTATCAGTTGCAGCTCTGTTTATTGCAGGTTATATTCCTGGCATGCTCTGGGGTCTTGCCTGTATTTTAGTTACTGCATATTTTGCCTATAAGTTAAAATACAAGCCACAGACTATTCCTGGTTTTAATGCCAAGTTAAAGGTTATAGTTGATGCTATTCCAGCTGTATTCTTAATTGTTATCATCATCGGTGGTATTATCTCAGGTGCCTTCACTCCAACCGAGGCCTCGTGTGTGGCAGTGGTTTATTCAATCATTCTGTCATCACTTTACAGATCATTCCACTTAAAAGATATTCCTGCCATGCTGTTATCTACAGCTAAAACCACAGGTCTTATCGTGTTCCTCATTGGTATTTCAGCAATTTTAGGCTGGGTACTTGCTTATGCCAAGATCCCTAATATGATTGCCTCAGGTCTTATCGCCTTTGCTGATACTCCATGGGTAATCATGATTGGTATGATGCTTATCATGCTGGTGGTAGGTACTGTAATGGATCCTGCTCCTGCTGTGCTTATCTTTACTCCAATCTTCCTGCCTGTAGCTATGAAGCTTGGTGTTGATCCTGTTCACTTTGGTGTAATGATGGTATTTAACCTCTCATTAGGTGCCATTACCCCTCCTGTAGGACCAATTCTCTTTACAGGCTGTCGAGTGGCAGGAGAGAGTATTGAATCGGTATTTACAAAGTTACTGCCATTCTTTGGCGCACTGATTGTAGCACTGATTTTAGTAACCCTGGTACCATCTCTCTCGCTGTATCTGCCAAAGGCTGCAGGACTTATGTAAAGTTTTGATGCTATAGATAAAATCTATATACTGAACAAAATTAAAGGCTCTGATCTTCTATAAGTATCAGAGCTTTTTTATTATCATGTAAAAAAAATCGGCCCACAGCTGGGGCCGACAATAGTGGGTTGTAAATTAAGCGCTGTATCAGACAAAGGCCTGAACCACGCAAAAGCGCGTATTGCTCTTTAGAGTTACTACCTTTGAAAAAGAATTTTTTAAAATATTTTTGTAATCTAAAAAGCTGTTATAGACAATTATGGCACTGCCGCCTGTCTTGAGCATAGAGCGCATGGAGGTAAGGGCTGCCGCTGTTTTTTCAGATGAGTTTTTTATACCATCATGAAATGGTGGATTTGAGAGTATAAAATCACATGGTTCAAAGCTATCGCCTAAACAATAGGGTCTGATATCTATTCTGTCAGAGACTAAATTTTCACTGGAATTGAAGGCTGCACATTCAAGAGCAGATGCCGAAATATCAGAGAGTGTAACTGTTAATGAAGGATTTTTAAGGGCTGCATAGATGCCAATTACACCACAGCCACAGCCAATATCATGAACAGAGCCATAAAGTTCATTGGTATCGACAGTACTAAGAAGCAGTGCGGTGCCGTCATCAAGGCTTCCATGGGAAAATACATTGACATCCTGCCTAAGCTTTAGATTTTGATCATTAATGGACAGATTAAGAATATCTTCTTTATAGGTCTTGGTAAAAGGTTCTTTGTACACTGTCTCAAAGAGCGTGCATTTTCTGGCACTGTCAGTTTTGTAGACAGCATTAGTAGTAGCTATAATTTTGTCACAGGACTTGCCGCCTGACACATTCTCTCCTACTATAAAAATCTGAGTATCCCTGGCAAAAAGATGCTGAGCGCTTACTAGTATTTTGCGACAGTAATCCTTGACTTTGGATAAAAATAAAATGACACAGTCAAACTCCACATCCTTTAACTGTGAGGCAAAAATGTCAGCGCCTGCAAAACATAGATTAAGGTGTTTATAGCTAAGTAAAGAGCTTATAGAGCTGCTATCTTGAGTCAGATTCAAAGCCGAGGCAATCTGTGAGGCGTAGGCAAAGTTATCTGTAAGTACAGTGCAGGAGGCCATATCTTTTACAAGATGCAAAATGGCAGGAGAATCAATATCGCCGGCAATAAGTACCTTTTTTTGAGTAAATCTTTCTTTATTTCTTAAAAGCAGTTCTACTTTTGGATTATCAATACGCATGTTACACCACTAACTTTCAGGGATCAGAGTTTTATATTGTATAGCTAAAATAAAAAAAGATGGTGCCACAGAGCACCATCTTCAAGAATTATTATGCAATAAATACTTTAGAAAATTGAATTTAACTCATCTTCTGAGTCGACTATGCGGGATGCCAGTCTCTCATAATCAATTTTGTAGGTACCATTTTCAATTTCTTTCTTAAGAGCCGCAACTTTATTATAGTCAATACCCTCTGCCTCTTTTGCTTTAGCTACGGCAGATGAAAATACCTTTGCATCAGAAGTCAGGACAATTGCATCATTTTCAGTAGCAGCATTATCTTTAGTTTTGGCTACAGCACCGGTATTTGTTCTGCTAGCGGCCTTGCCCGCTACAGTCTCGGGCATGGCTTTGGCGATATTGCTTCTTAAAATATCTATGGCCATGATTCTACCCTCTTCTCTCTCTTAAAAATTTTTGAGTTGTAATAAATTAAATATATCTAATTATCGGAACGATTTTAAATTCCTTTAGTAAAAATTTAAAAATTTTTTATTTAAATTTTTACCATGTACAAATAACGGCAGTCAGGCAAAAAAGTTGAGTATTTTTTTACATAACTACACGGGCCTGGCCTGGGGCAAAAACCTTGGCATTTAAAACCTTCTTTGACTGATTGTTTTTAACCCTTATGGTGTCATTAAAAAAGCCATCCTCAAGAGCTGTGGCTGTGGTTTTTAAAGACAGACCTGAGCTTTGAGCCTCAAGAGTTATACTATCTCCTTTGCACACTACACAAAAGTTCTGTGGCTTTATCATATCGCCCTGTTTGATATTCTGCTTGATGCGTGAGCCGATGAGCAGCTCAGGGTTGGAAATTGATGCTTTGGTGGTAGTGTTGTTAGGAGCAAATACGGCCTTGAGATCATTTTTTGCAATAATCTCACCTTTGCTCAGATTACGTGCAGCCACTATAGAGGCAACAAGACGCTCAACCTTTACAGGAATGAAGATGGTAAAAGGATTGCCAGGGCGGCTGCAGATTATTTTTACAGTAGAGGTGCTTTTTATACTCTGACCTTGCAACTCCGCTGTCAGATAGCCCTCGCAGCGCCCTCCAAAATCTCTGTCTGTATCTACTTTTGAGGCATTGACTTCTACTTTAGAGCTGCCATCTGATGGGGGAAATTGGGCCAGAATATACTGTTCTGCAACACGTTCATAAAATTTTGCATCCTGAACATTGGCTATTGCAGTATTTGCACAAAGCAGTAAATTTAGCGCAAGAAATGCCGTTAAAACTGTTGATATAGGTTTCAAAACTGTAACCTCATTGTAGAAAGTTATACATATATGAAGTATTTTATTATACATTGTATAGCCAACTAATGATAAAATATAAAGATAGTTGTAAAAGATTTTAAGATTGAATTGTTGGAGATAGGTACATGGCAAGTGTAATGGATTCGGTCAATCAGCTTACAGAGCTGGTTGGACAAAACCGTATGGAACTTCTTCTGTTCAGACTTTCTGGCAGATCACAAAGATATGGTATCAATGTATTCAAGGTGCGTGAAGTTTTGCCATGCCCAAAACTGACTGTAATGCCAAGATTGCATAAATTTGTAGTCGGTGTAGCTCATATCCGCGGTCAAACTCTGTCAGTTATCGATCTGGCATATGCAATTGGCGGTAGACCGGTTCAGAACTTTGATAAAAACTTTATAATTATCGCCGAGTACAACAGATCAACCCACGCTTTTCTGGTTTCCAATGTCGAGCGAATTTTAAATATGAACTGGAGCAAGATTATGCCACCTCCAAAGGGTGCAGGTCACTCCAACTACATGACAGCTGTAACCGAGATTGAAGGTGAGCTTGTAGAAATTCTTGATGTTGAGAAGATTTTAGATGAAATCTCACCTAAGGAAATCATTGTAAGTGAAGACCTCAAGGTCAATGGCAAAGTTCCTACAGATCTTAAGGTGCTTGTGGCTGACGACTCCAAGGTGGCTTTAAATCAGGTGGCAAGGGCCCTTGAGAACATCGGTGTTGAGGTTATCAAGGCCAGAGACGGCCGTGAGGCTTATGATCTGCTGCGTGTGTTTGCAGCCAATGGCCCTATCAAGGACAGTGTTGAGCTTGTTATCTCTGACGTTGAAATGCCTGAGATGGATGGCTATACACTCTGCGCCTCAATCCGTCAGGATCCTACATTAAAGGATCTTTATGTAATTCTGCACACCTCGCTATCTGGTGTCTTTAACCAGAGCATGGTTAAAAAGGCAGGCGCCAATGACTTTATTCCTAAATTCAATCCAGATGAGCTTGCTGCAGCCGTAGAGCGTGGTATTGAATGTGTTGAGTCAGGAATCTCTGGTGCTGACTGCATCATGAAAAATCATTGATAAATTTGTATAAAGCTCAAAATGCAAAATATAATAAATGTATTTTGCATTTTGGCAATTCTTGCGTAAGTAAATTATAGGTTTGAGGACAGTAAAATCATTTTTAAGGTGCACTTATGACCGACAGCAACAACAGTCAGGATTTTAGACGTCCTGCAACTGCAGCTTTTAATACTACAGGACAGGGCAGATTAAACAGTACATCAGCCAATATAAGAACAGCAGCTGACAGTACTGCACGTCCTGCTCTAAGTCCAAGACCTGCAGCGGCAGCATCTTCTTCTCCCCCTTCAACTGTGTCTGCTCTATCACGTCCTGCTTTAAGTCCAAGACCTGCAGCTACAACTGCAGCCAAGCCTACTACAGGAACATTCTCATATTTTAACGGTGCACGCGACAGCGCCTCTGCAACAAGACCATCCTTTGCCTCTCAGACTGATGCCAGAACCTCACTGTCATCTCAGGCGGGGACACAAGCAACCTATACACGACCTGCATCAGTTGCAGGTGCTACAAGGGCACCATATACACCACCTGTATCAAGAGCCACAACTTCAGCCCCACTGTCAAGAAGCTCAGTGCCTGAGGTCTCGCGTGGATCTTTAAGCTCAGCAACATCAGGTGAGGCCAGAGCCACATTTACTCCAAGTACCTTCCCAGGAGCCAGCGCTCTGTCAATAGAGGCTCAGAAGGTAGGCTATGCCAGAGTCATGTCAAGCAATCCAGATGCTGCACAGTCTACAGGCGGCTCTTTATCTTCAAATTCACGCATTGTGACAGATATTCAGTATCGTCGCTTTGCAGCCTATCTTGAGGATCAGAGTGGTATTGTACTTGGTGAGGGTAAACAGTATCTAGTCAACAGCAGACTGTCTCCGCTTTTAAACAGATTCAAGGTGACAACTGTAGACGATCTTATCAACAAGGCCATGGAGCCAAACCGCTACAAGGAAATATCCTCTGCTGTTATTGATGCCATGACTACCAATGAGACCTTGTGGTTTAGAGATACCTATCCGTATCTGGCTTTAAAGAATATGATTCTGCCAGAGCTTGCCACCAAGCGCAAAAATCCTGTGCGTATATGGTCAGCTGCCTGCTCATCAGGTCAGGAGCCTTTTTCTATTGCCATGGTAGTGCAGGAACAGGTTACGCAGATGGTACATGTAGATCCGGCACAGACTCAGATTGTAGGTACAGATATCTCTCCTGAAATGCTTGAGCGCTGCCGTCAGGGTCTGTATGACAGCCATGCTCTGGCCAGAGGTTTGTCTGCAGAGCGCAAGGCTAAATTTTTCAAGCCAACCAATGATCCAAATCAGATGAAAATTGATGACAAGATCAAGCAGATGTGTATTTTCAAGCATATGAATCTATTAAGCTCCTATGCTCTGCTTGGCAAGTTTGATGTTATTTTCTGCAGAAATGTGCTTATTTATTTTAATAATGAAGTCAAATCGCAGATATTAAACAAATTTGCCTTGTCATTAAATCCAGGTGGCTATCTGATTTTAGGTTCTTCAGAGTCCATGTCAGGTCTTACTGACAAATATGAAATGGTACGTTGCAATCCAGGTCTTGCCTATAGACTAAAAGGCTGATTTAGAGAAAGAAAAAATTAATATTTTGATCTAACTTGTAGGTCTTAATAACTTTTTTAAGTAAAATCAATCTTATAGACTATTTAATAGTTGCATATAAGATTGATTTTTTTATATGCATATTTGTTTTTACATTGGTGATACAGATGACAGATGTTAACAAACTGACTTTGTCCGACGATAAACTTGCCAAGCTATGTCAAAGTCTTGGTTTATCCAGATCAGATCTTGAGACCTTTTTACGCAGCAATCCAGATTTGAGTCTTGATGAGCTTGAGGCTATGGCCTGTATGGCAGAAAAACAGCAGAGTCTGAACGAACATCTTGTAAAGACCTTTGAGGCTAATATGGAGGTGTTCAAAGAACACTATCCAGCTTTGTACGAACAGTTTAAAGATTACAAACCAGAACGCTCCTTTGAGTTTTTTGTATCTGATGACAATATAGCCAATATACAGTTTTTAGACAACAATGATATTTTTTATAAAAGCAGCAGAGTCGAGGATATATGCAAGGCACAGTATGAAGAGGTAAAGGAAAAGCTTGATAATGTATGTCTGCATTATGATCTGCAGGTAGACAAATTCGGGCAGATCCATCTGCGCTATTTTAATGAGGCCATTAGCATTATGAATGACAATAATGTCAATGGCTATACGTTCAAGGTAACCGATACTAATTTTATACCGCATCTTATTATGTTTGGCTGCGGTCTTGGCTATCCTCTTGACTATATCTACAATGATTTTAGTGTAGCCAATCTGCTGGTGCTTGAGCCAACTGCCGATGTCTTTTATGCCTCACTTTACACCTATGACTGGAAAAAGCTGATTTTAGATAGTAAGGCACAGATGCGCTCTATTGAGTTTTTTGTCGGCAGAACAGATATTTACAACGAGTGGTATGATTACTACAGAGAAAAGGGTGAATTTCTGGCAGCCTGCAGATGTACCTTTGTACATTATGTCAATGCACAGATGCAGCCTTTGATTGACCTGTACAATGAGAAGTTTTATATCTACACCTCAGCTCTTGGCATATTTGATGACAATATGTTTGGTATGTCCCATGCTGCGCACAACCTAAAGGAGCATTATCCTCTGGCTATTTACGACAGTACTGTAGGGGATGAGTATAAACATGTGCCTGTGTTTGTAGTTGGCAATGGTCCTTCAATTGACAATGATATTGCCTTTTTGCGCCGCTATCAGGATAAGGCTGTAATTATTGCCTGCGGCTCGGCTCTTGACACTCTGTACAATGCAGGAATTCAGGCAGATATATATGTGGCCACAGAGCGTATGGGCTATATCAGTCAGACCCTTGAAATCTTCAAGGATACTGGATATCTAGACAATATTTTATGTATAGGCACCAATATTCTGCATCCTTCTGTATTAAAGCACTTTAAAAAGGTCATGCTTTTTGACAAGGCAGGAGAATATTTCAGAGAGGGTCTTGTGCTAAATGGCTGCCACTCTTTTAAAAAGTGGGCCTCATTGCCTTATATAAATCCACTAGTGGGCAATGCAGGTCTAGCCACTGCCGTAACCTTAGGCTTTAAACAGATCTATATGTTTGGTATGGACAATGGCAAGGTTATAAATGCAAAAAATGAGCACTCACAGTACTCTGATCTTTACGGTAAAAGATATGCGCTTAATGAAAAGAGTCCTATTGCCGGCAAAGAGATAATTTTAAAGGGAAATTTTGGCTCTGATGTCGTATCAAATCAGCTGTATAAAACAGCTACAGATACATTTGAAAGGCTTATGCTCTCAAATGCTGATGATAAGGAGCTTGTCTGCTACAACTGCTCTGATGGTGCTCTCATCAGCAAGACAGTACCTATGCACAGCAGTGATATCAATCTTCTGCACAATGACAATATTGATAAAGACAAGCTTATTGATCATATTTTAAAGGATATGACCTTTGTAGTTGATATGACGCAGAGTGATTTGACCAATGTCTTTCATAAAGAAGAGTACAACAAGATAAGCTCATCTATTATTCGCTTTTTTGCCCAGCCGTGCCAGAATCGTTTTGAGCTTATTATGCTTTTAAGCTCAATAAGCTCTGTACTCAATAATTTAAGGCAGTCGCCTTTTACCGTAATATCACAGACTATAAATTCAGCCACACAGTATTTCTTTATTCTGCTGACTACAGTTTTGTGCGCCAGAGGCGATGATAAAGAGGCTTTGCCTATAGCCAATAAAATACTTGAACGTTATATATACTTCCTGCAGGATTCGCAGTATGTCTTTGATATGCTGCCAGATTATCTTGAGAGTGATCATGTAAGAATGCTTGGTTACAGATTAGGTCTTGATCATGACAATTCAAAGGCACCTGAAAATATAAAGGCCTTTGTTCTTATTGACAGTGACAAGCTTAAAAATAAAAAAGAAGCATTTAAAAAGCGCTATGAATAGTTAAGGATGTAATATGGATTTAGAGAAGGTTTTTAATAATATCCCAGCCTATCTGCAGGCAGATGAGGTATTAATAGCGCAGTTTTGCACTAATCTGTCAAAGCTTGAGGAATTTTTTCCCGATCTGTATGAGCGCTTTTATCTATATACACCAAAAAGACCTTTTGCCTTTATTAAAGAGGTGGATAATTCCTACAATATAGGTTTTATCAATGAAAATATAAAACTCTATCCTGCTCCTCCGGCTGAGTTTTCCCGTACCCATGTCGATGCTTTTATGCAGCAGAGCGTGGCTCAGACCTACAATTATTATAAGCAATATGACTATTTTGGAGCTTTTCACTACAAGTATTCCAATGAATGCGCAGACTTTATGGCCACTCTTAACAGAAAGAGACTAAATCTTGTTAAATGTCCGCATATGCCTGTGTGCTCCATGTATGGCTGCGGTCTTGGCTATCATATACAGGAGCTGTTTTCAAAGGTAGATATAGCCAATCTTATTTTGGTTGAAACTGATGAGGATATTTTCTACGCCTCGCTCTTTACCTTTAACTGGTCGGCATTTTTAAGTTTTTTAAGAGAGAATGGCTGTGGTTTTAAAATCATTATTGACAATGATATTGACCGTATAGTCAAAGATTATACAGACTATATTGTGCGCTATGGCAGATTTTTAACCTTTTACTATCTGCCTTTTAATTTCAGAAGCTCACCATTACATACAAAAATTCATGAGGTAGTGGATCATAAATTAAAATATGAGCTGACAGCTCTTAGTTTTATTGATGATCATCTCTTTGCCACTTCTCACTCTGCTATCAATCTTATCAATAAAAGACCGCTTTTATCAGTAAACAAGCATTTGGCAGATGATCTTAAAAAGACTCCCATCTTTATTGTGGCCAACGGCCCGTCACTTAGTAATGATATAGAATTTCTGCAGCGCAATCAGGACAAGGCCTTAATTATTGCCTGCGGCACAGCCATTGACACTTTATATAACAGTGGTATCAAACCTGATTTTTATGCGGCCACAGAAAGAACCTGCGACATTATTCCTACTGTTGAGATTTTCAACAAAGATGGTTTTTTAGACGATGTTGTGCTGCTTGCAAGTGAAGTGGTGCATCCTAAGATGAGTGCACTCTTTAAAAAACAAATTATATTCAACAAGGCCAATGAAACTATTTTATGGCTCTTTTTACAGAAGCATGACTATGTGGATTTTGTCAGAAACTGGAAGGGAGCTGTGTACATGAATCCATTGGTGGCCAATATGGGTGTCAGCGCCGCCCTGTCATTGGGCTTTGAAAATCTGTTTTTATTTGGCATGGATAATGGCAAGGTTATAGACAATACAGACTCAGAGGCCACACATCCTGAGGCATCTTTGATTTACAAAGAAAATCTAGGTGACAAAAAAGGCTATAAGTTTAATTCTACATCAACACTTGATATTGAAGGTGAAGGCAATTTTGGGCGCAGGGTTAAAACTGATTATAACTATCTTGCCTGTGCTAGATTTATTGGCAGAGCCATTGCCTACCACAGTGAAGAGCAGGGGGCGGATATAAGTGCTGTAAACTGTTCAGATGGTCTTTTAATTGAAAATGCCAAAGGTGTAAGAAGCACAGATCTTGATTTTAGTCACAATGTGTTACTTGATAAAAAGGCTATTTTAGATGCTCTTTTCAATCTGTGTTTTAGCATTGATGTAACTTACGATGAGATTAAGGCTCTGCTTGATTGCAATGAGTACAACAGCATCTGTGATGAGATCTGTAATCTTTTAAAACAGGATGTAAAGACCAGAAATGAGCTGTGTCTGCGTATGCAGGATATATGTGTCTTTTTATATGATTTGCACAGCACACGCTATAATTTCTATGCCTCACTTATAGATGGCTCGGTTGAATCTCTTTTTGTTATGGTTATGAATACACTCTATACCATTGAGGATGAGGCTGAGGCTGTTGGTGCTGCAATGCAGGTTGTAAAGCGCATTATTTATCTGCTTGAGGATTCAAAGATTCTGTTTTCCATGCTGCCAGATTATATTCAGTCAGAGCATTTAAAAAAGCTTGATTATACTATTGGTTTTGATCATGAAGACTCAAAAGGTCAAAGGGGTTTTAAAGAGTGGTATCTGTTTGATGATAAACAGTTAGCCTATTTAAAAGGACAGGTACAGCCATTTGTGAAAATAACAGGATAGATTATGTTAAAGCAGGTACGATTTTTAAATCAGGATCTTACAGATGGGCTGCTTGCAATGTTTGAGCAGAATATTGAGTTTTTTAAAAGAGCCAATATGCCAGATCTTGCCGCTTTTGAACATTACACTCCCAAAGAGGTTATAAACTTTTTCCATCTGCAAAACGGTGTGGTTAATTTTGAGCATGGCGGGAGTATTTTTTATCCATCAGAAAACCCGCTTGACTATGTACAGAATCAGGTTTTAGAGTATATAGACAATGACAGAGGGCGCTATAGCTACACCAAATACGAAAAAGAGCATGATTTTTACGGGCATATTCATTACCGTTATTTAAATGAGTGCGCCACACTTCTTGAAAACTATCTTAAGGACAATGCCAATGACAAGGACAGAGGCGTTGTAACCATTCCTCACTGTCTGATGCTAGGTATTGGTCTGGGTTATGGGTTAACAGAGCTTATATCAAGTGTTGAGATCTGTCATCTTACCTTGATTGAGCCTGATGATGACATATTTTTTGCCTCACTGTTCTGTCTTGACTATGAGTCAGTGTGCAACTATTTTAAAGACAATAACGTGCGCTTTAATATAATTACACAAAAGAATATTCCTGCAGCTCTTAGCCATATTTACAAAGATTTAAGTTACAATGGCAAATTCCTGTCAGGCTTTAGCAGGGCCTTTGTGCATTACAGCTCAGATAGTATCAAAGCTATTGTGCAGGATCTGCTGAAGTATTTTAAAAATATCTATGCCATGATGGGTTTTTATGATGATCATCTCTTTGGCATAAGTCATGGCATTCACTCAATACAAGAAGGGCGCGGCTATATATTAAATAAAAAAATGAAAAATGCCTCCTCCCTGCCTGTCTTTATAGTAGGCAACGGCCCATCTCTTGACAATGACATTGCCTTTTTGCGCAGAAATCAGGATAAGGCTTTAATTGTAGCAGCAGGCTCTGCTATTGATACTTTATACAGCGCAGGTGTGCAGGTAGATTTTTATGTAGCTATAGAGCGCACCAATGATATTACACAGATTTTAAAACATATTGATCCAGAATATATTGACAAGGTCACCTTGCTTGCAACAGATGTGGTCAATCCTGTAACCTGCCGCTTTTTCAAACAATCGGCTTTGTTTATGAAAAATGATGAGCCATTGTATGAGCTTTTAAGCGCTAATGGTGTAGATTTAAAAGCATTAAGCTCTGTAACCTATGTCAATCCACTAGTTTCAAATCTGGCACTAAGTGCCATGCTCGAGCTTGGCTTTTTGCACATCTATCTTTTTGGCATAGACAATGGCAAGAAAACAGTATATTCATCAGTGCACTCGCAGTACTCCAAAGCTTATGGTGGAGAGTATTACGGACAGATTGAATTTGACAGTGTCTACACACCTGACAGTATGGCAGAGGGTAATTTTGGTGGCATGGTAGAGACCAATTACCTGTATAAAAAGTCTGTATACAACCTTGAAAACACACTAGAGCAATATATCAAAGAGAGCAGGGATATTAGCTGTATCAATTGCTCAGATGGTGCAAAAATTGAGCATACCAAACCTAAAAGAAGCAGTGAGCTTGATTTTAATGCACATAAGGATCTAAATAAAGCTCAGATTATTAAGGACTTTTTAGCAGATAATGTCAAAGTTTTGTCTATAGGCAAGGAGCAGATTGAATCCTTACTTGATGTAAATGGCTTTAATCAGACTGTAGATACACTCTTAAATGTTATAAAGACAGAGGATATTACTGACAGGGCCAGCGCTATCAAGGCTTTGATTGAGCAGAGTCGTACTCTTTATGAGTGCAAACTCTCAGGCTGCAATGTATCACGTCTTTTAGATGGTTCGCTGCAGTATTTCTTTATATGCATGGCTCAGGGTCTCTTTACTATACGCCATGAGAGAGATGCTCTTGAGATTTTCCAGCAGATGCTTGAGCGTTATAAATATTTTCTGTCTGATGCCAAAAAGCTTTATGCCTATATGCCAGATTATATACAAAACGAGCATTTGAAGATTTTAAAGGGTAAATTAGGTTTTGATCATGAAAACTCAAAGGCCCCAGCTACCATTGACAGTTATGAGCTTGACTTTAAAGGCCATGGTTATGACAGCTTCAAAAAGCGCTATGAGTAGATTATAGAGCTTTAAAATATTAAGGGGGGATGTGCCTTGTGCAGATCCCTTTTTTTTATCTGAAATCTTGCAAAAAAGAAGGAAATAAGGGTTCTTCCCTGAAATTGGGGGTTGACCCAAGATCGCAAACGGTATCTATGGTCTTAAGCACAAGAATGCTTAAGACCCGGCCAAATTGTCAATGCAAAAACTGTCCGTCAATGACGAGCCCTTACGGGTTGGCTTTGCCAATCATTGACTGTCAGTCTTTTGCATTTGCTAAAGCTTTATGAAAAATCCCAAAGATTTTTCCCTTGAGATTAATTTTTATATTTCAGATAAAATAAGGGCCCTGACAACAACTTTACCCGACCAAAGGAAAGAATATGACAGAGCCTAGTGCTATTATAATAAATTCCTACACTGCTGCCAATACAGAAACAAATGAAACTTTAATCAAAGCCAGTGCTAATGAATTAATGCACTGTAAGTTTGAACACGGCGTTCTCAATATGTACCCGGGTTGTGTAATGTCTGGTGAGCCTGAAATAGATGCTATGGCAATGACTGTTACCTATCATCTTGGCTATACGCTTTGGAGAGAGGAGCTTGAACAAAATTGCCCACTCTGTGGCTGCCATAAAGTAAATATAAAGGACTGGGGAGAGCGCACAGTAAAAGATTGCACACTAGGACCATTTGCGGTTATTTTAAAGATACGCGTACCTAAGGTCATTTGTTGTGGTTGTGATCATGCCAGGTGGCTAAAGCCAAGCTTTGTCCATCCGCATCATAGGATAACCTTACGCTTATATGGGCAGATACTGCAGCTTCTTGATTTGGGCGAGAGTCATCTAGATTTAAAGAAAATAAGCTCTATCACGGCTGTAGAGGCAGATATTGTCAGGAACATTGATAAGGCAAGGCTTATAGAGATGTTCAAAGATATAAGTCTTGAAGACGTTAGGAACATAGCTATAGACGAGATAAGCGTTAAAAAGCACCATAAGTATATATCAGTCATCATAGATGCCGATACCAGGCGCCTTTTGTATGCTGCCTACGGCAGAAAGAAAGATGATTTAAGGCCATTCTTTGATAGATTAAAAGAGCTTGGACTGCTTGACCAGATTGAAGGTGCAGTAATGGATGGCAACTGCGGATATCAGAATCTAGTCAAAGAGCTCTGCCCTAATGCAAAGATAGTGCTTGATTTATTCCACTGCCTGCAACAGTTTAACAGTGAAGTGGCAGATGCCATAAGGCTTGATAAAATAAAAGATTTACGCAAGGAGCTTGGCGCCATGGACGCCGGCGAGTATCAACAAAAGAAAAGTGAATACAAGAAGCGTATAAAAGATCTTAGACAGAGCAAGTGGCTGACTTACATGGGCTCAGATAAACTCAACACTCTTGAAGAGTCGCAAAAAGATCTTGTAGAAACCCTCAAACAGAATAAGAGCTTGTTTACAATATCAATTTTTGGAGACCATATCAGAGATCTATGGCATAGCGGAGGTACACTTGAGCAGGTTGAAACAGAAATTAAAAACCTGTATTCACAAGCTGAAGCAACAGAAATTCCTTTACTGATAAGGTTCTGTAAGAAGCTAAAAGATTGGAGCTGTTATATTATTCATGCGGCTGCAACTGGCTTAAACACCAGTATTTTAGAGGGATGCAATGCTAAATTCAAAACCATTAAAAGGGTAGCATACGGTTTTAGAGATATAGGGTACTATATATTGAAAATGCATCAGGCTCTGTCTCGAGATAGAAAATCAACACTCAAAGCTGCCGTAGTTTCAGAGCCTGTTGAAAATGTCAACCCCCAAATTTAGGGATGAGTCGAAATAAGCAAATAAGATACTGATTATAAAAGAAAAATAATAAATAAAAATTTGGCATAAAATTTGAAATATATATCAACAGTTAAGATTGCGTTATAAATTTGACGTTTAAAAATGAGGTGTTTATGGCTATTAGCTTTGATAAGGTTTTTGGAATACATCAGCACACCATGCGTGTACGTAATGACAGAGCTGAAGTACTTGCCGGTAATCTTGCAAATGCAGATACCCCGGGCTATAAGGCACGTGATATAGATTTTAATACAGCACTGGTACAGCAGGCTAATCTGCAGTTTGAGCAGGATAAAGCTGCCCCTATGGTTAAAACCAATCAGAGACACATGGATCTGAGCGACCTTGAGAAAGATCCTCTGTTAACCTTAAAGTACAGACTGCCATATCAGGCCGACACCGGTAACGGCAATACTGTTGAGGTTAACTCAGAGCGTATGAATTATATGTCAAACAGCATTGAGTATCAGGCCACAATGCGCTTTTTAAACGGCAAAATTTCCAAGTTAAAGACAGCACTGTCATCAGGTAACTAATTTAGGAGTGTTACATGAGCGTTTTTAGAATTCTTGACATAGCAGGTACTGCTATGAATGCACAGTCAGTAAGATTAAATGCCACAGCATCAAACCTGGCTAATGCCGAGTCAGTAAGCTCCTCAGTTGAGCAGACCTATAAGGCCCGCCGTCCATTATTCTCAGCTGCTATGGATGAGGCTCTTGAGTATCAGAAAAATACAGGTGAAAGAGCTGATCCTGTAACAGGTGAGCCATATGGCATTGGAGTATCATTACGTGGTATTATAGAATCAGATGCTCCTGCTATCGTAGAGTACAGTCCTGATCATCCTCTTGCAGACAAAGATGGTTATATCTACAGACCAAATGTAAACCCTGTAGAGGAAATGGCTGATATGATAAGTGCCAACCGCTCCTATCAGACTGCCGTTCAGGTTGCCGATTCGGCAAAGAAAATGCTGCTGCAGACCCTGCGTCTTGGCGAGAGTTAATAAAAGTGGCAATAATCCTTAGACAAAAAGTGCAGTGCTAAGGATTATTTATTTGATTTTAAACAACTCTACAAAAATATTTAAATCTGGCACACATATTGAATAATTGAGTGTATAGATAGTAATAAGAGGCAAATTCTGCCTTAAAGTAAAGTTCAGAGGTGTACTATGGCTGTATCATTAAACAATCAGAATGGCTTGAATCCTAGCCTATTTAGTTTAAATAATAACAGCAAAGTCAGAACAACATCTGATGATTCAGGTGTGAACTTTGAGGCTATAGGTAAAACTCGCGATTTAGATGCCAGAGCCGTAGCTGAAAAAAGTAAATCACAGGTTTTAAATCAGGAGGACTTTTTAAAGCTCCTGACAACACAGTTGGCCCATCAGGATCCAACTGAGCCAATGGACAACTCACAGATGGTGACACAGATGTCACAGCTGTCCATGGTTGAGGGACTTAACTCTGTAAATACAGGTATGGCAGATATTATTGCAGCTGTATCATCAAGCTCAGCTCTGTCTGCTTCAACTTTAGTGGGTCGTTCAGTACTTGTTGAATCCAAGAAGGCCTTCTTTGATGGTAAGAATGCCGTTACTGCAAAAATTGACGCCGGCAAAGGCTATGGCGATATCAAGATTGTGGTTAAGGATCAGGGCGGTAATATCGTCAGTGAGTACACAGCTCCTGGTGGCAAGGGCAAGATGGACTTCTCATGGGATGGTGTCAAGAAACCGGCTGAAGGCAACAACAAAGCTGAACTATATCCTGCCGGCATGTATACCGTTGAGGCTGTAGGTACCGATCTTGCAACAGGTAAACCAACTGCGCTGCCAGTTTCAGTATATGCAGTAGTAGGTAGCGTAACCTTAGGCAAGACACACGCCGATACTATGTTAAACCTCATTGGTTTTGGCGATGTAGCTCTCAAGGACATCAAGGAAGTAGCCCTGTAATCTCTTTTAAGTTTCCGGCGCCTGTCGCCGGAAATTTGTCATATACTTCATACCTTCTCAAAAAATCTCTAAAATCTTCAAATATTTTCTTATTTATTAATAACTTATTAATTATGGCATGATGTGTGCAAAATATCTCTTGTAAAGATACATTGGTATCTGGAGGGATATTATGGATAAATTATTATGGGTGGCAATGTCTGGTGCAAAGGAAAACTTCCACAGCCTTGCAGTCAGATCAAATAATCTTGCCAATGCAAATACAACAGGTTTTAAGGCAGACTTTGAAAATTCAAGAGCCATGTCTGTATTTGCCAATGCCTATCCTACACGTGCTTTTTCCATGACCGAGCGTCCAGGCTACAACATGGAGGACGGAGCCATTGAATCTACAGGACGTTCTCTTGACGTTGCCATCAAAGGACCTGGTATGTTTGCAGTTGCTGATAAGCAGGGTCAGGAAGCCTATACCCGCTATGGCAGCTTTACCATCAATGCAGATGGTGTATTAAAAACCACAAATGGTCTTGATGTATTAGATGAAGACGGTACACAGATTGTACTGCCTGTTCCGCTTGATGATGTAGCTATCAACGAAGACGGTGTAATCTCAGGACGTCCGCAGGGTGCTGACAGAAACGTTATTGAAATATTCCAGAGATTAAAGCTTGTCAATGAAGATATACGCAATATTGAAAAGGGTTATGACGGACTGTTCCGCAGGACAGACGGCACACAAATTGCTATGGATGAGACTGTGAAGGTTGAAAGTGGTGCCCTTGAGTCCTCAAACGTCAATCCTGTCGAGGAGCTGACCAGTCTTATCAGGATTCAAAGACAGTATGATACCCAGGTCAAGCTGATGGAAACTGCAAGTCAGATGGACCAGACACAGAATAATTTAATGTCTTATGACTAAAAAATGACACATAAGTAAAACAGGAGCTAAATATGATACCGGCATTATGGATTAGTAAAACAGGCCTGGATGCACAGCAGACCAATATATCTGTGACATCCAACAACCTGGCTAACGCCTCAACCATTGGTTTTAAAAAGAGCAGAGCCATCTTTGAGGATCTTTTATATCAAAAGGTTAATCAGCCAGGCGGCAGATCATCTGCTGACACCTTCTTGCCAGAAGGTCTGATGATTGGTGCAGGCTCAAAGGTTGTAGCCACCCAGAAAAACTTCACTCAGGGTGATGTTGATACAACTGACAATTCATTTGACCTTATGATTCAGGGTCGCGGTTTCTTTGAGGTTGAAATGCCAGATGGCACCACAGCCTACACCAGAAACGGTCAGTTCACCAAGAATGATGAAGGTACTATTGTAACAGCCGAAGGTTATCCACTGCTGCCACAGATTCAGGTACCAGAAAATGCCTTAGGACTTACTGTAAGTCAGGATGGTCAGGTTTCTGTAATGCTGCCAGGTCAGCCTCAGGCTCAGGATTTAGGTCAGGTGACAGTAACTGACTTTATCAATCCAGCTGGTTTAGAGCCAGTTGGCGGCAATCTCTATCTTGAGACAGCAGCCTCAGGTGCTCCACAGCAGGGTATTGGCGGTATTGACGGTATGGGTACAATTCGTCAGGGCATGCTTGAGACTTCAAACGTTAAAGTTACCGAAGAGCTTGTCGGTCTAATTCAGGCTCAGCGTGTCTATGAAATGAACTCCAAGGTCTTGACCACCGTTGATGAAATGATGGGTTCACTCATCGCTTCGACCTAATGATTAGTGCAGTTCTGATTTAAAGGTAGGAGAGAGAAAATGAAAGCTGAAAAATTACTTATAATTGCCTTTGCAGGAACTCTTGGTTTAACTGGCTGTTCACTTGACTCTTTTGGTCCACAGCCAGATGATCCGGCTTATGCCCCATCACTGCCTAATGAGGATATAACTAACGCTGTACCTACAGGTTCACTGTTCAATCCGTATTCAAGTAATAATGGCCTGTATACAGATACCAGAGCTCACAAGGTAGGAGATCTTATCAGCGTAATTCTTGATGAGCAGACATCTGCCAGCAAGGGTGCCGGTACCACCTTGAACAAGAACAATGCCATGAATCTTGGTGGCATCAGTATTGGCGGTCATCAGGTGTCTATTCTTGGCAACAAGCCAAGTATTGGCTTAAACAGCTCATCTGATTTTAAAGGTTCATCAAATGCCTCACAGTCCAACAGCCTGTCAGGTCAGATTTCCGTCAGTGTCATCAGGGTGCTCTCAAACGGCAATCTTATGGTGCGCGGCGAAAAATGGCTGATGCTCAACAACGGTAATGAATATGTGAGAGTTACTGGAGTTGTAAGATCAGAGGATGTATCATCAGATAATACTATATCTTCACAGCGCATAGCCAATGCCAGAATTCAGTATGGTGGCACCGGTGACTTTGCAAGCACTCAGGAACGTGGCTGGCTGTCCAAGTTCTTTAACAGCGCTTTAAATATATTCTTCTAATTAAAGGAGAAAATAGTTATGTTTTTTAGAAAGGGATTATCTGCTCTAGTGGCATTCATGGCTCTGGCCATGTGCCTTGTGGCCGCACAGACCGTGCAGGCCGCACGTATCAAGGATCTGACCACAGTTGAAGGTGTAAGACCCAATCAGCTCGTAGGTTATGGCCTTGTCGTAGGTCTTGCCGGTACTGGAGAGAAAAACAACGAATTTTCCGAGCAGAGCTTTCGCTCTATGCTCAACAACTTTGGTATCAAGGTAGGTCCTGATACCAATCTTAAAATCAAGGATGTTGCACCTGTTGTAGTACATGCCGAGCTGCCTCCTTTTGCCAAGCCAGGTCAGATGATTGACGTCACTGTTTCAGCTATTGGTGAGGCATCAAGTCTGCGCGGCGGTTCTTTATTACAGACCGTACTCAAAGGTATTGACGGAAATATTTACGCAGTGGCCCAGGGCTCGTTGGTTGTAGGCGGTCTTGGTGTTGAGGGTGCTGATGGCTCACGTGTCACCGTCAATACTCCGACTGTAGGACGTATTTCCAATGGAGCAATTGTTGAAAGAGAAGTTCCTTCATCTTTCTCAAGCTCTGATGAAATTGTGTTCAATTTAAACCGTCCTGATTTTACCTCTGCAAAAAATGTGGCAGATACCATCAATGAACTGTTTGGTTCAGGCACAGCAGTGGCACAGGATGCTGTATCTGTAAGAGTTGGAGCTCCACGCGATCCGTCCAAACGTGTAGAGTTTTTATCTACCCTTGAAAACCTAGACGTTACTGAAGGTAAGGATCTGGCCAAGATCGTGGTCAACTCCCGTACAGGTACTATTGTTATAGGCAACATGGTTAAATTAAAACCTGTGGCAGTAACTCACGGTGGACTTACCGTAACTGTAAGTGAGGATCCTCAGGTATCTCAGCCAAACCCATTCTCACAGGGTGAGACAACTGTTGTACCAAACTCTTCAATTCAGGTTAATGAAAAACCAGGTAAGATGTTTAAACTCGATACCGGTACCACACTTGATGATTTAGTTCGCGCCATCAATCAGATTGGTCTTGCTCCTGGCGATCTGATGTCTGTGCTCGAGGCTCTAGATCAGGCTGGTGCCATTGAGGGTAAACTGGTAATTATTTAAAAGCTTTCTAAAAACATAACGCAAAAGATCCTGCCTGGCAGGATCTTTTTTTTGATCTGAAAATGCGTATTTAATATTACGCATGGCTAAAGCAGAAATCGCTGCAGTTCAATCTGACCTACCAGGCCGACATTCCTCCATCAACAGCAAGATGCTGTCCTGTGATATACAGTGACAGATCTGAGGCTAAAAAGACAATGGCATTTGCAATATCATCTTCACTGGCCATGCGTCCCAAAGGTACTTTTTTGACATATCTTTCATAAAAGTTTTTATCCTGATTTCTATATACGCCGCCTGGGCTTATGCAGTTGACTCTGACATCAGGAGCAAGCACAGTAGAGAGCCAGCGTGTAACCTGAATAAGGCCTCCCTTGCTTGCAGCATAGGCAATAGGATTACCCATAGAGGTGCCATCGTACAGATGCATGTCAGGACCTAAAAAACCATAAATCGATCCTAAATTGACAATATTTGGATTTTTTGACTTTAGAAGATAGGGCAGGGCATTCTGTATTAAAAATACAGGAGAGGTCAGATTAAGATCAACTGCCTGTCTAAATGTATCAATACTCTGTTTTTCAAATGGTACTGCCCATCCTGTAAGTGAGCTGGTGCCAACAAAAGCAGCATTTAAAATAAGAGAGTTTAGTGAACCAAAATCATTGTATATGCGCTCTCCAAGTGTCCTTATAGTCTCATCTTCACTTAGATTGCAGGTGTAGCCTTTGGCCTTGATGCCATAGCTGTCACTAAGCTCTTTGGCCTTAGCATCAGTATTGTCTGTTATATCTATAAGAGCAACTGAGGCGTTGAGCGAGGCAAAAGCTTTGGCGCTCTGATATCCTATAAAGCCAGCGCCTCCGGTTATAGCAACTACCCTTCCTGTAAAATCAAGATTAACTATATAATTGTCCATCCTCTCTCTCCTTAAACAGAAATTCAGCCACCTTAAAATCGACTATATCATCAATATCTATACACTCTATACCATCTGCTACAACAGCCTTGACCGGACCTTTGAAAATATGATCGTATTTTTGTATAAGATCAGGTGAGCACACATAGGCAACAGTACTTATATTGTAGGCCCCAGGCGCATCCTGTCTTCTTGATACATCACTCTGACACATCAATGTAGCATTGGCACTCTCATCTATTCTTACCATATTAAAATAGGGATTATTATGTGCCTTGCAGCAGGTTAAAATAAGACTGTCTTTATTTTTTTCAAAAAGCTCAAGGCAGTTTAGTACAGTCTTATTGGTTCTAAGCGGCGCAGTGCAAGGCAGTGAGACAAAAGTATCAAAGTTTTTATCAACGCTTTTTACAAATTCAGCTGCATGACGCCAGGCAAGCCGCTCAGGACTGTCATCTGTAGCAAGCTCAGCAGGACGCATAAAAGGTACACTGGCGCCATACTCTTTTGCAACCTGAGCAATTTTCTGCGAGTCAGTTGAAACAATAATATCTTTAAAAATTCCTAGTGCTTTTGCAAATTCTATTGTATGTGCAATTAAAGGCTTGCCACAAAAAGGTCTTATATTTTTATCTACAATGCCTTTAGAGCCACCTCTGGCAAATATAAAACAGTAAACTGACATTTATCTTCCTTAAAATACAGCGATTTATATAATTATCGTCAAATCAATAAAATACTTAAAGTTAAAGATGAAATCTAAATACAGATAGTATTTACGCTTACAAATATTAAAAAGCAAAAAAAGTTAAAGAAAAAAATACAGCGGCCGTTAAGGGTGTATCTATAACAAATGATTTGCTTTTTTTGAGGATAAAATCATGGCCTTATTTGTAAATACCAATGTTTCATCAATCAATGGTCAGCGTAATCTTACCAACGCTACCAACAACTTAAATACCACTTATCAGAGATTATCATCTGGTATGCGTATCAACTCTGCAAAGGACGATGCTGCCGGTCTTCAGATCTCTGATCGTTTAACATCTCAGATCAATGGTTTAAATCAGGGTAACCGTAATACCAATGAATGCTATCAGAAGGAAGCGGTAACCGCTGCATAGTATTTCAGCCCCTCCTGCTTCCCAAGGTTTTTACAATGAGGAAGCTAACATGCCCACATCTACAATATCTCAAGCATCCATAGACTACATAAACGAATTCTTTCTAAAAACTGGTAAAAGATACCTTGCAGTAGATCTTGCATCCAGAGTTGTTCAGATTTGCTACTACTCAATAGCCCATAAAAAGATAATCAATAAAGAAATAAGAGCCAGCGAGCTTGAAAGTGTACTAAGCTCATATGAATCAGGAACTTTGATTGTAGGCTTTGAGGCATGTGGCGCCTGCCACTACTGGGCACGCCGTGCTCAGGAGCTGGGCCATGAGTACAGATGCTTTATGGCAGAAAATATACGTAAACATAAGAAAAAAGAAAAGACAGATAAGATTGATGCTCTTGCCATCTTCAAAGCTTTACTTGACCGTGACAGTGCAGATCTGAGCATAAAATGTAAAAGTCTTGATCATCAGATGCTCTCAAGTCTCATGACAACCCGTTCATGCATTACAAGCCAGAAGGTTAAGAGCCTGAATGCGCTGCGCGCATTCATGTATGAATTAGGAGTAGTCCTACCACGGGATTTAAGTCCTCAAAGGATGATAAAAAAGGCGCTTGCTTACAAGGAGCAGATGCTGCTCGAGCAAGGTGCCGACAGTGAAGCCTTTATCTTTTTTGATATATCGCTGCAGACCTATATTGCACAGATAGAGCACTGTGTAAAAATTATTGATGGACTGGATAAACAAATTGAGGAGCTCTCACGCAAGAATACAACATGTCAGCTGCTAAGAACCATACCTGGCGTTGGCTATATTATAGCTATGATGCTCTATATTGCAGGCTTTGATATATCAAACTTCAAAAATGCCAAGCACTTTGCAGGCTTCTGTGGCATAGCACCCCATGTAGAAGGATCAGGTGGCACTGCAACCAATCTTGGAGTCAGACATTTTGGCAACAGAGCTCTGGCAGGCATGCTCTACATAGGAGCTATGGCCCACTACTCAAATACATTAAAAAAGACGTTGGAAAATTCAGAGAATGAGCAGATCAAGGTGCAGATGCAAAAGAGACGTAAGGTCTTAATCTGCGCCATAGCAAATCACATAGCCAGAACTGCATTTGCTGTTATAAGGGATAAGACCCCCTATACAACGCAAAGAGCAAGTGGGCTACTAACTGCCTATAAAGAATGTATTTAATGTCTTTTATTTAAAGTTTTTTACAGGAAAACCACGAACAAGCTTAATGCCCGTGAAAGCGAATATAGATTTGTGTATGTAAAAAACTTATGTCATAAAAGATGACAACCAAATTTTAATGAGTCAGGTGAATGAACCTAAAAAATATAAAAACTATTATCCAACTCGATTTAAGAGGAGGACTTTAATTTAATTATACAGGTTTGTGAGCCTGACTTAAAAAGTATCAACCCCTAACAGAGGAGTCAATTATGTAAAGGTTATTGAACCTATACTAAAATAAACACGCTACAGTTTTAGTATATGGTATTTAAAAGGTAATAGCAAGTATAAAGTATTTAAGGCAATCTTAGGCTTAAAGCTTACGTCAACACAAGTATACACAGTACCTGCGTTACCTGGAGTATTGTCTACAAAAAAGATTGAATCTAAGTTCGAAATCGCGTCTAGCTTAAAACTGCCCTTTGAATAGGAACATGATTCAATCAAGATGGATGCATTGTAAAATGCATAGAAAAAGAAGGCTGTGGCCTTCTTTTTGTTTGGATGTTTAAGGAGGTCGATGCCTCCTTAATACAGAACTCAAATTTTGAATATATTAGCCAAGCAGTGATAAAGCCAGCTGTGGTCTTGAGTTGGCCTGTGTCAGCATGGATGATGCAGCCTGCTGAATGATGGTCTGCTGTGACAGTTTGGCTGACTCTTCGGCAAAGTCTGTATCACGGATACGGGCACGGGCATCAGATACGTTCATGGAAACATTTGACTGATTGCGAATTGATGATTCCATACGGTTCTGCATAGCACCCAAATGGGCACGATGTTTGTCAATTCCAGCAATAACTGAATCAATTGTAGTAATTGCAGCTGCTGCCTTGGATTGAGATGTTACTACAAATAATTTACCTGCCACAAAACCATGATCGTCTTCAGTTAAAGCAGCCCCGACTGCAGCTGAAGCAAAAAGACTTAAAGCAAATCCTTCACTAAAACCTGTCATCTGTAAGGTATCGCCTTTATAGGCACCAACCTGAATTGTGATAACACCACCACTGGCAACTATACTACCAGCCCCACTGCCATTTAATATAGTGTTTCCACCAAATTTTGTTTGCTTAGCAATTCGTGTTATCTCAGATGACAGCTGTGTCACTTCCTGCTGAATTGCCTCACGGTCCTTGGTGTTATTCGTACCGTTTGATGACTGTACTGCTAAGGTACGGATACGCTGTAACATGGTTGTCATCTCATCCATAGCTCCTTCCATAGTCTGAGCAAGGGCTATGCCGTCGTTCGTATTTCTATTTCCCTGATTTAAACCGTTAATCTGAGCAGTCAGACGGTCAGAAATCTGCAGACCTGCAGCATCATCTTTAGCAGAGTTAATACGCAGACCAGATGATAATCTCTGATAGGTGGTATTGAGATTGTTGGTAGCATTGGTCAGGTTTCTCTGGCCATTGATTGATGAAACGTTGGTATTGACGAATAGCGCCATGGCGACCTCCTAAATTGAATCTGTTTCTTTCTATAGCTTAATTATCGACCGGGGGGGGGGGTAACTTTAGGATTTTTCTAAAAATTTTTAGTCTCTACCCTATAAACAAATTTTTATCTTGCTTTGATCCTGTGCACCACTCAGGATCTTTTCCCTTCCTATAACTTCTATTTAATACCCAAGCTGATTGGTGCAGACTATAAGCACATAATTAAGCGAGGGTTACTTATGACAATTAAAACCAGATGTTCTACCAGCAAAAGACCAGACTGTCTATATTTTATTCTTCATCGCTTTATAGAGTACTGCGTCTCATGCATGAGAAATAAGCAACGTATAGTCAGAGTCCGTTTCTATAACTATCTAAGAGATCAAAAGCTCTTCACTGTAGGTAAGGCTCCAACCTGGATGGATAAACTCTATTACAGGCATGAGGAGTTCATTATTAAAACAACTGATGCTGTGTATGCAGGTCTGCTAGGACCTGTAGAGTTTGAGCAGGCTATAAAAGAGTACATTAGTATTTATCTTGGAGTAGATATGGATGAGATTAATAAGGCGCAGGCTGTAACTGTTATAGATAACTCAGACTTTAACAGCTACATGATAAAGAAACCAAAAAACAGGCTGCCAGTTATTACTACAGCTACATCTGAGAGTTCAGGATCGGATGGCTATATTGCATGCTGCGATTCTAAATCTGCCCCTCTAGGCACTAATAAGAGTACAGCAGATGCATCTCTTGAGATAAGCATAGGATCTTTTGATTTTAGGATTAAAAATAAAGATGGAGCCTCACTTTTTTGTGACGTGGTAACTATGATGCGCACCGGAGGGTTACTGAAATGAGATTTTTTGAAACTGGGGAAATATATTATTGCTCTGCGCCTGTAGACTGGCGTATGAGGATGAGATCTTTAAGCTCATATTCATCAGCTCTGCTTGGCATCAATATAAGGGATAAAGACTGCTATGTCATATTTCGCAACAGACATGGTAATGCCCTTAGAGCTCTGCACTACAGACAGGGGCAGATGATGATGCTTGAGGCAGCACTCGATGAGGACAGGGCCAAATATCCTATGGTCAGAATAGAAAATGGCAAAGCAGTATTCACTCTAAGCCGAGAGGAGCTGGCCTGTCTCTTTAATCGAGGTGTTGGTGCTGTTACTACCTCGAGGTAGCAACAGCTGCCTATGCTTTATTCTGTCTTAAGCTCAAATGTGCGCGCTGCACATTCAGGGCTCAGCCACGGTATCAGATGCGCTGGCAACTCAATATCAGCATAGAGCTCAGGTTTGTTGTAGTCATCTCTATTGCTTTTCGGGTTCGATTTAAGCTCTCTGGCATTAAATGCAGCTACACGAGCTTTAGTAACTCCCTGAATCATGACATAAGATGCCACATTCTGCAGAAATTTTATTGGATCAGATATACCACAGCGGTTTATAGTATGCACACAACTGAGTATTCTGCTGATAGCAACACCACTGTCATGGGAATGAATAAAGAGTTTGGCATTACGGGCTGCTGCTACAGATTTAGCACAATGCTCAGCCTCCATGCTTGTAGTATCAAGCATGCCATGCTCGATAAAAGCATTAAACTCCTGGGCATTGTTCATAAAATACACCACAGGTGTAGAAACATTGCTGATACGCTGAGCCTTTTCATAGCGTTTCTTTTTCTTTACTGCATAGACTGTGGCAAGACTGGTAAAGAGTGTATTCACATCCTGCATCAGCTCTTTACTGTATGTATTACGGTAGCGCTGTCTTATAGAGGAATAATCAGAGCCCTGATCTTTAGTCTGTATATATTCATTGTAGGCACATTTTTCTACATCAAACACCTGTTTGAGTTTGCCATAAATAATGTGCAGTACCAGCATAGCCTGGTTTTCATCCTGCAGGTCATAGCCATTCTTTTCTATATTTTCAAAGACACTGTCAATATCAATAGCTTTACATGTAGCAGTGTTGTAATAAAGCTCAATACTGCGTCTTATCTTGGTCATAAGATGACCAAGACAGGACTGATGTCTGATATTGTTATCCTGAGCAAATGTACCATATGTGGCAAATGCATCTGTAGTAATGCCGGATAATGCAGAGTCACAACCTATGAACTGCTGTATAAAATCCTTTGTTTTAGAGCGTGAACCTGACGGACCAAAAAGAATAAGTGGAGCATCAGGTAGAGAGCTGCAGGCTATAGGCACATATTCAGTGGTAGCGCCTTTACCTTTTATAACATGGGTAAACTTGGTCTCATCAAATTGCAGAGTATTACACTTGCACAGCTCCTGTGTAATAGCCTTTTCAAGCGGAATGAGCAGATATGAGAATGTAATAAGGCTGGAGTATAAAGTACTGTTTCCAAGCTGCATACCTTTGACAAAGGCCTTTTTAAAGCTGTTGACAGCAAAACCCATAGACATCATAAGGGCCATGAGAGTTATTACATTCATGCTAATAGAGCGACCTGGTAGCAAAGGCAGTGCTCCTGTGTATATGGTATCAATAAAGCCACAGGTCTTGCATTCAGCTTTCACCACAGGGGTTACTATCTTATACACACCATTATTCTTATCTACAAAACCAGTGGCGGCCAGACTGTCTAAAATCTCTGAGGCGTCTTTATTGATAACCTCAATATTGGTCGAGCCACAGTTAGGACAGATACGATCTTTTAAAATCTCCTCAACAGATTTTGCGCTCTTGTCTTCAACTGTATTTAGGTTGCTGGCTTTGCTCTTTTGTTTGCCATTGCTCTTACCACTCCTTGCAGGTGGGCAAGGTGTCTTATGCTCCCTGGACATGGCAGAGGCAAGCTCATTATTGCTATTAACAAGCTTATTAAATCTATTAATACCATTAACGATAGAGTTTTTGGTATCCATAATCTTTTTAGATATAGCAAGACCTTTAGCCTTTTCAGACTCAACCTGCTCATGTATCTGCTCTTTTGCAGGTAATGAATCAGAATACTCATCTCCATCGGCAGCATTGGCATGCATATCTCCTGTAGAGGCCACATTTGCTTTTACATCATCTCCTGATGCAGAGCTGGAGGCAGTTGGTTTGATTTTAGGAACAGCAAAGAACTTATGTGCAAATAAAAATTCTTTTAATTCTGCATTGCTTGTCACCAGCTCACATAAGATTTGGAAAAGCTCAATTAAAAGCTCAGAGTTATCGCTGACACCACAGATTCTGTCGTACACATGTGCAGGAGCAACAACAGCAAGTTGCTTGACAAGAGCGTGGACAGAGGCTCTGTTAATCATTAGGTATCTAGGAATGTCATTTTTCAGTATGTGGTATTCCTGATTCATCTGCTGGATCTGCAACTCCTGCTCTTTATTTTTCTGCTTGGTTTTTTCAAGCTCTTTTTGAAGAAGTTGTATCTGAAGTTTGAGCTCTTGCTCTACTGCTTTTGACATGACATAATCCCTTTAAAACTATGCTCTAATTATACCATACAACAGGTGTAAAAACCCTTTATTTTTTCTATATATTTCCTTATATATCAAGCAGTTACATGCAAAATCTAGCATCAAAAACATGCAAAATCAGCCTCAAAAAATGATAATAATATGACTACTTAAGTAAAATAAAGGATAACAGAAATGCCATACTGAAATGCCACATAAGTCCAATGATGAGTGGGGGTGATTTAACCCCCATCAATCTGGCGTTTCATGAGGCTATGAGGTAACAATGGCAGATTTGATGGATTTTATCCTTTGAAGGGGCGGAAGATTAGGTACGTCTGACAGATGGGGGTGGATTCACCCCCCCCCATACTCATTTGGCATAGACAGCGGCGCAATCAAAAATATTTTTTCTGGGGCTTCGCCCCAGACCCCAGACACCTAAAGGTGTAAGACCATGGTTTTAAGTGATGTCGGCTTATTGTCTTTTATATTTTTGAGTTTGTTTATAGGGTAGAGACAATTTTTACGATTTATTGGCTTTTATTATAGTATGCCAGAAACGTCACGTTTTTATTTGATGTGTTTTTATTTTTACAAGTTATGTGTTTTGAAAATCTTTAGAGGCAACAAAAGAGCCCTGTATGTCACTACAGAGCTCTTACCTCTAAATTTTCTTTAAAACGAGGATTTAATTATGTCACAGATCTACGATTTAAGAAATAACCCATTTGCTCAAGCCTGGATAAATTTTGATTTTAAGGTGGCTACCAAGCTGCAATGTGATCGCATTATTCAGGATTTATTTGAAACAAGTGACTCACTGCCTATGAGTTTTAACAGCAGGCAGGAGGCTCAGGAGCATCTGAATATAAGCTACAGAGCACTTTTTGAAAGAGTGGAGAGAGCCAAGTCCAGAAGCAAGGCTCATTTAGTTGCAGCAGGCTGCAAAGAATTTGAAAACATACCTGTCATCATAGAAAAAAGTGAGCTTAAAAAGTACGTGAATGTCTTTGAGCCATACATGATTAATAAAATTGTCAGTAAATGTAAGAAGTATGTGGTGATAGAGCTGCCAGCTGCCGCTGCTATCATCTTTAATCTTACATCGCGATCCAACCGCAACAAGATAAAACAGCAGTTAGGTGGCTTTACCGATAAGGGTGAACTGATTGTAGGTATAGATTTGGCCTCAGAATTACAGGAAATCTGTTTTTATCATGACACACTGCACTATCCTGTCAGTGTCCCTGTAAAGACCAATGTGCTTTTAGCCTATTTAGACTTAAGTCATCAGAGCATGTTTATAGTCTCAGAGTCCTGCTCTATGATATCCAAGCTCAATGATATGGTGGAAAGGCTTAACCAAAAAGCCCACCATGGCAGGCACTATACCTATGTTGCCCTCAAGAACACACATATCAATTATTTAAAAAGCCGTGACTCCAAGACTGATAAAAGTGATGCCACCATTTTATTTATAGCAGGCTCCACTCCCTCAAACCTGATACCTAAATCTCTTATATCTGATGAATACTGTGCCACTGGTAAAATCATATCATCTATACTCAAGGCCAAAAATCAGAGATATCAGAGTGTCATAACTGAAATTAAAAATGCAGTGCTCGAGCTTACCGGCACTGCCATAGATAAAAATGCCAATGGCGATGAGGTGTGCCGTGCCGCCACACTGTTACTGCTCTCACTTATGCCAAAGCTAAGATACTGTGTACAAAGGGTTTTATCTGATAGTGACCCTAAACATAATGAAGAGCTTATAGCTGCTGTCAGGGGACTGCGTCTTTTAGATGATGAGCAAATCAACAGAGCATTGCAGATGCGCAGCATCTGCAATGATGAAGATGTAACACCAGATTTGCAGGTAAGATTTATAGATAATGGATCCAGTGCTGATGAAATAAAAGCCGGCAAGGTTACATATAAAGGATTTGAGGGTTTAAATTTAGATTACTGTAAAGATATTGTAACAGACGGAGTGCTTACACATCTGACTCCAGCCCCTGGCTATAGCTATGAGGAGATGGATGCCATTATGTTTTACACCATGGCCTCATCACTTATTGGCAGTATACAGGAGGCTGTAATGCTGCAGATGCAGATTGAAACCCAAAAATGTGCCATAAAAGATTTAGTGGTGCCCTCCAATATTGCCATGACAGCAGCTTGTCAGATTCCTGCCATAGGCAGATATCAGGCTTTTGAGCTTGTTATCTCACTAGGTGATGTATGGCGTTTTGCCTCAGCCAAGGATGCTCAGTCATACCTGGGTATAGTTCCTGTACAGAGCTCTACAGGACATAAGCATTGTAAAGGTCGCAGGCAAAGCAGAAAAGGACGAAAGTCCTTTAAAAAGAGTATGTTTTTAGGACAGCTGGCTGAATCTATGCGCCATGACTTTGGAATATCAGATGACTGCAGCTTATGGAAAAACATATGTCATGCTGTGGCCGTCTACATTGCCATGATGAAACAGAACAAGCAATATATGCCACTTAAAAAAGATGCCGATGGCAGAAATAAAAGTAAGCTCAGGCAGTTCTCCAAGGTTAAGGTAGATGATAGATCCGATATTATTGCCTCAATACGTAAATCAAGAAGAGTATCCAAGCAAGGCATGACTGCCATGCTTTGCGGGCTGTACACAATAACCAGAGTCAAAGAGGCTCACAATTCCTGTCAGGATGAGCCTTTAATGGTTTCTGATTTTGAAAATGACACTGCCATCATGCCTACCTATCAGAACAACTACAAGCTGCCAAAAGTGGACAGCAGATATGAAAGACATCTTATAAAAGAGCGTATCAGTCATGCCCTGTTTAATGACTACAACTGCTTTTATGCCACTATTGACAGCATCTGCCCTGGCAGAGGCTCGCTTATGGGCTGGTTTGGCAACAACTATTTTGCATTTTTAGATTTGCTTATAAATGACATTTCCGCTCACTCCTATGCTTTTGCCAATACTGTAAAACACGCAGGAGCACAGGAGATTTTGAAAATTGTACAAAGAAAGGTTAATACATTTGGCAAGAAAGCCAAAAGCACTTTAAACAGCATCAAGAAGGCTGAACAATATCAGGCCGCAACTGAAATTACTCTGCAGAGCTTATAGGAGCTTTATATGCAAAGAGACTTAGATTTAAATCCTATTAACCAATAATTTGAACGAACTATAGAGTCAGGCAGTCGTGTTGACTCTTAATGTAATTCTGGGCTTCGAGCCATTTCAATAATGTAGAGAAACATGACTGCAACCCACTTTGAATGATAACTATAAATGCCATTAGCATTTAGATTTTTTATCTGAAATTCATAATATAGATGTTAGCTGCGAGCTATTAAAGCCTGAAAAAAGGCCTGTCTGACTCTAAAGTCCCCGTTCTGCGGGAGAAATTTTATGCCGTAAAAAGCTATTTTTTTGTTTTTTATGTGACCCAATTTAAGCTGAGGACAGATTTTTGCCCTCTGAATTTTTTTACGCCCAAAATTTTGGGCTTAACTGGATATAAACGCGATAAAATCAGGAATTCTATTTAAAAGAGTAGGCATTTTGATCTGTGAAAAAATTAAAAAAAGTGCTTGATTTAAGATCCAGTCCGATATAGACGCCATTGCTTTAGCTCAGACTGCCGAAGGCGCCATGGATGAGATGTCAAATATGCTTCAGCGCATCCGTACCTTAGCAGTACAGTCAACAAACGGTACCAACAATGCAAAAGATCGTGAAGCTATTCAGCAGGAAGTTACACAGCTGTCAAACGAGATAACACGTATTGCTGAGCAGACTAAGTTTGGTGGTCAGTCATTCCTCTTTGGTGGTAAAGCTGACGGCTCAACAATTGCTAACTCAGTAGGTGAGATTACCATTCAGGTTGGTGCCTACAATGGCGATACCTTAAAGATGACTGGATTTAGTGTGGGATTTGCTATCAGTGTTTTGGGAGATGGTATGGATGCCGATACCAATGGCTTTGACGGCACAGCATTTGTTGTAAACAAGCAGTCTCATGCCTCACTTGCTATTACAACAGCTGATACCTTTATTGCAGCTATCGACAAGCAGCGCGCTCACTTAGGTGCTATGCAGAACCGCATGGAATCATCAATCCGCAATCAGTCAAATGTTTCCATGAATGTATCTGATGCCCGTGCCCGTATCCGTGATACAGACTTTGCCGAAGAGTCAGCTAAACTGTCACAGCAGACCATCATTCAGCAGGCTGCCTCATCCATGCTGACACAGGCCAACTCAAGACCACAGCTGGCCCTGTCACTTCTTGGCTAATAAGATTCAATATGAATTGTGTTTGTATGAAGGAGGCTCAGGCCTCCTTTTTAAATTTGAGAAAAAATAAAAAAAATTTAAAGATCGGATTTCTATTGACGTTAATAGAAGTATATATCAGATACAGAATTCAATTTTTAGGAGCACCATTATGGCCTTATTTGTAAATACCAATGTTTCATCAATTAATGGTCAGCGTAATCTTACCAACGCTACCAACAACTTAAATACCACCTATCAGAGATTATCATCTGGTATGCGTATTAACTCAGCTAAAGACGATGCTGCTGGTCTGCAGATTTCCGATCGTTTAACCTCACAGATCAACGGTTTAAATCAGGGTAACCGTAATACTAATGACGGCATAGCTTTAGCTCAGACTGTTGAGGGAGCTATGGATGAGATGACAACCATGTTACAGCGCATTCGTACTCTTGCAGTACAGTCATCAAACGGCACTAATAATGCCAAAGATCGTGATGCTTTAAAACAGGAAGTTACTCAGTTATCTCAGGAAATAACCCGTATTGCCTGTCAAACTAAATTCGGTGGAGAGAAGGTTCTAGCAGGTGCAGCTGCCGCAGCAGGTCAAATGAACGGTCTTATCAATACAGTTGGAGAAATCACCATTCAGGTAGGTGCTTACAATGGCGATACTTTAAAAATGACCGGTTTCTCAATCAGCTTTGCTTTAAGTACATTTGCTTCAAAAGCAGCAAATAAAGCCCTTACTGCTGCAGATAGCGGTTTCGAAAAGGGCCTGTTCCTGGTTTCTCTACAGTCTGAGGCACAGGCTGCAATTGATACAGTTGATCTTGTAATTGCTGGTATTGACAAGCAGCGCGCTCACTTAGGTGCTATGCAGAATCGTATGGAATCATCAATTCGCAATCAGTCAAATGTTTCCATGAACGTATCTGATGCCCGCGCCCGTATCCGTGATACAGATTTTGCCGAAGAGTCAGCAAAACTGTCACAGCAGACCATCATTCAGCAGGCAGCATCATCCATGCTGACACAGGCCAACTCAAGACCACAGCTTGCCCTGTCACTGCTTGGTTAATATGTCTTGAAATAGATTGTCTTTGTAAGAGGAGGCACAGGCCTCCTTTTTTTATTTTATAAAAAATAATTAAAGAAAAAATTACTAGTGACGTTAATAGAATTATAAAACAGATACAGAATTCAATTTAGAGGAGCATCATTATGGCCTTGTTTGTAAATACCAACGTTTCATCAATTAATGGTCAGCGCAATCTTACCAATGCTACCAACAATTTAAATACTACCTATCAGAGATTATCTTCTGGTCTTCGTATTAACTCTGCCAAAGACGATGCTGCCGGTCTGCAGATTTCTGATCGTTTAACCTCACAGATCAACGGTTTAAATCAGGGTAACCGTAATACTAATGACGGCATAGCTTTAGCTCAGACTGTTGAGGGAGCTATGGATGAGATGACAACCATGTTACAGCGCATTCGTACTCTTGCAGTACAGTCATCAAACGGTACCAATAACACTAAAGACCGTCAGGCAATTCAGCAGGAAGTTAATCAGCTTTCTGAAGAGATTACACGTATTGCCTGTCAGACCAAATTTGGTGGCAACTCAATCTTAAATGGCAGTGCTGCTCAGGGTACTCTTGTCGGCTCAGGTGGTTTAATTACCTTACAGGTAGGTGCCTACAATGGTGATACTCTAACTTTAACTGGTTTTAGTGAAGGTTTTGCTTTAAGTATTTTTGCTTCAACAGCTGTTGGCGCAACTCTTGCCGCAGATACTCATGGTTTTGCTGGTGGTAAATTTGTTGTTACAGCGCAGTCAGAGGCTACTTTAGCTATTAACACTGTAGATGCCGTTATTGCAGGTATTGACAAGCAGCGTGCTCACTTAGGCGCCATGCAGAATCGTATGGAGTCAACCATTCGTAATCAGTCTAATATTTCTATGAATGTATCTGATGCCCGCGCCCGTATCCGTGATACAGACTTTGCCGAAGAGTCAGCCAAACTGTCACAGCAGACTATCATTCAGCAGGCTGCAAGCTCAATGCTGACACAAGCCAACTCAAGACCACAGCTTGCCCTGTCACTGCTTGGCTAATATGTCTTAAAATAAATTGTCTTTGTAAGAGGAGGCTCAGGCCTCCTTTTTTAATATAAAAAAACTAAAGAATTATTTTTTACTGACGTTAATAGAATTATAAAACAGATACAGAATTCATTTATAGGAGCATCATTATGGCCTTGTTTGTTAATACCAACGTTTCATCAATTAATGGTCAGCGCAATCTTACCAATGCAACCAATAATTTAAATACTACATATCAGAGATTATCCTCTGGTCTTCGTATTAACTCTGCCAAAGACGATGCTGCCGGTCTTCAGATCTCCGATCGTTTAACATCTCAGATCAATGGTTTAAATCAGGGTAACCGTAATACCAACGATGGCATAGCTCTTGCCCAGACCATGGAAGGTGCCATGGACGAGATGACAGGTATGTTACAGCGTATCCGTACTTTAGCAGTACAGTCATCAAATGGTACTAATAACGCCAAAGATCGTGATGCTATTCAGCAGGAAGTAACTCAGCTTTCAAATGAAATTACCCGTATAGCTTGTGCAACTAGATTTGGTGGAGAACAAGTTTTAGCTGGCGTAGGTCAAAATAATGCAGCCAATGGATTAATCAACAGTTTAGGAAAGATTAAGATTCAAGTAGGCGCTTATCAGGGTGATACTTTAGAGATGACTGGTTTTTCAACAGGTTTCACCTTAAGTAAAATGGCAACAACAGCTCTAGGTGCACAGGTTGCTGTTGATACACATGGCTTTGAGGGAGGTAGATTTGTTGTATCACAACAGTCTCTTGCTCAAAATGCTATTGCCTCAGTAGATAAGTTTGTAGAGCTAATTGACAAACAGCGCGCTCACTTAGGTGCTATGCAGAACCGTATGGAATCATCAATTCGCAATCAGTCAAATGTTTCCATGAACGTATCTGATGCCCGTGCCCGTATCCGTGATACAGACTTTGCCGAAGAGTCAGCCAAACTGTCACAGCAGACCATCATTCAGCAGGCAGCATCATCCATGCTGACACAGGCCAACTCAAGACCACAGCTGGCTTTATCACTGCTTGGCTAATAAGATTCAATATGAATTGTGTTTGTATGAAGGAGGCTCAGGCCTCCTTTTTTGATCTGGATATTTTTAAAAGGAAAAAAATTAAATCGCCGTTTTTGCAGTAAGGTTCAAATATATGACATAAAAGTGTCGTATTTTCAGTGTATTATATTGTTTAAATTTTAAAGATTCGTCTAGAGCATAGTGCATTTGTGAGAAGGTTATGAATAAATATCTGTGTGAAGAGAGTGAAAGTATAAAACATGCTCTTGAGCAGCTTGGCAATGTACCTATACGTACACTTATTATTGTGCACAAGAATATAGTGTGCGGTTCTTTAACTGACAGTGATATTAGAAAGGCTGTGCTAAAGGGTATAGATACCACAGCTCCTGTCAGCTCCATTATGAACACCAACTGCATCAGATATGAGGTTTGCAGTAAAGATGAGTTTATCTCAGATGAAAAAAGACGCAGCATCTTAAAAGACAGCAATTTAAATATGGTGCCTGTTGTAACTCATGCCAACGAGCTTGTCGATCTTATAGTCAAGAACCATTCTATCTATGCAAAGACTCCTGTGGTTATTATGTGTGGCGGTCTTGGTACACGCATGGGAGATCTGACACGTGAAACGCCAAAGCCAATGCTCAAAGTCTATGGCAAGCCTATGCTTGAGATTATCATCAGACAGCTGGCATCAGAAAAATTCAAAAAGATTTATCTTGCTATTAACTATCTAGGTGAACAGATAGAAAACTATTTTGGAGATGGTAGTGATTTTGGTGTTGAAATCAAATACATCAAAGAGGGCAAGAGACTGGGTACAGCAGGAGCTCTGTCACTGATTGAAGATGATATCAAGATGCCGCTTGTGGTCATGAACGGTGATATTATCACTGATTTTGATGTAAGAAATCTTATGGATTTTCATATGCAGAATCATTCCTTTGCGACTATGGCCATAGCTGAGCATACTATACAAAATCCATTTGGAGTGGTTGATTTTAGCGGCATTGATTTTATTGAAATAAAAGAAAAACCAGTGTACAGAAGTTTTATAAACTCAGGTGTATATGCCATAGATCCTGCGTTTTTAAAGCTTGTGCCCCAAGATACATTTATAGATATGCCGACACTTTTGAATATGGCCAGAGATATGGGTAAGAAGGTACGAGTCTATCCTATTATCGAAAGCTGGGTTGATGTCGGTCGTGTTGATGATTATCAGAGAATTAATGCATAAGAGAGATATATGTTTAAAAAAATATTAATCACAGGAGCTGATGGTTTTATAGGCTCCCATCTGACTGAATACATGGTCAGGCAGGGTTATGATGTAAGGGCATTTGTTCTTTACAATTCCTTTAACTCAAACGGCTGGCTTGACAGTGTGCCTGAGGATATTAAAAATTCAGTTGAGGTTTTCTCTGGCGACATACGCGATCCAAATGGTGTAAGACAGGCTTTGCAGGGCTGTGATGCTGTGCTGCATTTAGCTGCCTTGATTGCAATTCCTTACTCCTACCACAGTCCTGATACCTATGTTGATACCAATATCAAAGGTACTCTCAATGTGCTGCAGGCAGCACGCAGCCTTGATGTGCAAAAGGTTGTGGTGACATCAACCTCTGAAGTTTACGGCAGTGCGCTATATGTACCTATAAATGAGGAGCATCCGCTGCAGGGGCAGTCTCCATATGCGGCCACCAAGATAGGAGCCGATCAACTGGCTTTGTCATTCTATCGCTCCTTTGAACTGCCGGTAGCACTGATAAGACCATTTAATACCTATGGTCCAAGACAGTCAGCCCGTGCCGTTATACCTACAGTAATTACACAGATTGCATCAGGACTTGAGAGTATAAAGCTTGGAGCTTTATCTCCCACACGTGATTTTAATTACGTTTCAGATACAGTGAGCGCCTTTGAGGCGATTTTAAATTCAGATAAGGCCATAGGTCAGGTCATAAATGCCGGCTCCAACTTTGAGGTAAGCATTGGCGATACTGTAGATATTATAAAAAGACTTATGGGATCTGATATTGAAGTGATTACAGATGAGGTACGTCTGCGCCCACAAAAGAGTGAAGTCAACCGTCTGTGGTGTGATAATACAAAACTCAAAGCACTGACAGCCTGGCAGCCTGAGTATGCAGGACTTGATGGTTTTGAGCGCGGTCTTGCAAAAACCATTGAGTGGTTTTCAGACAAAGACAATCTTAGTCTGTACAAGGCAGGTGTGTACAACATATAGGTACTCTTATGCATAAATTTGCTTCACATGTTGATTTTATACGTGATCTCTACAAGGCAGGGGCAGATACAATGGTGCCTTTGCATGCTCCTGTATTTGCAGGCAATGAGAAAAAATATGTAGCAGATACTATTGATTCAACCTTTGTCTCAAGTGTGGGTGAGTATGTAAATGAATTTGAAAGAAAGCTTGAGAAAATTTTAAATGTGCCTCATGCCATTGCCTGTGTCAATGGCACCTCTGCCCTTGAAATTGCACTGCGTCTTGCTGGGGTTAAAGAGCATGATGTGGTTTTAACTCAGTCATTGACCTTTGTGGCAACTGCCAATGCCATTGCCCATATTGGGGCCTCACCTGTCTTTCTTGATGTAAGTACACAGGGCTTTGGTCTGTCGCCATATGCCCTTAGAGATTTTTTAGAGCAAAAGTGCTATCTGAAAAATAATGTGTGTTATTTAAAGTGCAATGACGCAAGGGTTGGAGCCTGTGTGCCTATGCACACATTTGGTTTTGCCTGCGATATTGAAAATATCGTAAATATCTGTAAAGACTACAATATCCCTGTGGTGGAGGATGCGGCCGAGGCTTTAGGCTCTGCCTATAAGGGCAAAGCTTTAGGCACCTTTGGTCTTTTAAGTGCTCTGTCCTTTAACGGCAATAAAATTGTTACAACTGGTGGCGGCGGGGCTATTATCACCCATGATGATACTTTGGCAAAAGAGGCTAAAAAACTGACCACTACAGCCAAGGTTGCCCATAAATACCGCTTCTATCATGATGAGGTGGCATGGAACTTTCGTCTGCCTAATATCAATGCGGCCCTGGGCTGTGCGCAGCTTGAAAAACTGTATGAGTTTCTTGTAAATAAAAGACAGACTGCCATGGCCTATAAAGAGCACTTTTGTACTGATGAGTGTCTCTTTGTCAATGAGACAGAGCCATGCCGGGCCAATTTCTGGCTGTGCGCCGTGCTGCTTGAGGGTGAAAAAGAGCGCGATGAGTTTTTAGAGTACAGCAATGACAATGGAGTTATGACCCGTCCGTGCTGGGAGGGCATGCATACACTGCCAATGTATAAAGACTGCATCAGAGATGATCTTAAAAATACTAAGGATATCTGCAGCCGCCTTGTAAATATTCCAAGCGGAGTGCGTCTGTAATGCAAAAAAAACGTGTGTTTATAGTAGGCGCAGGTGGCTTTGCCATAGAGGTTTACAACTGGTTTGTATCAAGTGCATCACACAGACAAGGCTATGAATTTGCTGGCTTTATTGATGATTATGCCACACAGAGCAGGATCATAGACAGGCTTGGTTTAAATACAGATCCTGTGTGCACACAGCTTTATACTCTTGATGAGTATAAATATAAAGATGGGGACAGACTGCTTTTGGCCATTGGCATGCCTGAGGGTAAAAAAGAGTATGTACAGGCTTTGGCACTGCCAGAGAGCGCCTATCTTACCTTTGTGCACGACAGTGCCATAGTGGGCCCCAACACTACCCTGGGAAATGGCGTGATAGTAGGACCTATGTGCATGATTGAGTCAAATATATCCATAGGCGCTTTTAGCTCATTTAATGTATATTCTTTTATAGCCCATGATGTAAAGATTGGCGCTTATTGCTCTCTTGCCCCGCGTGTAAGTGTACTTGGAGGGGCCATGGTTGGCAATGAGAGCTTTATAGGAGCAAGCGCTGTCATCAATATTAAAAGACAGGTGGGGGACAGAGCCTTTGTAGGAATGAACTCATCTGTCATACATAATGTTGCAGATGATAATAAGGTCTATGGAGTACCTGCAAGAGAGTATAAAAAATAGGATTGAGCATGTCTGATAATTCAGTAATGATTATTGCCGAGGCCGGAGTCAATCATAATGGCAGTGTTGATCTGGCTCTAAAGATGATTGATAAGGCATATGAGGCCGGAGCTGATTATATTAAATTTCAGACTTTTAAAGCATCAAGTCTTGTGTCATGTCATGCCAAAAAAGCCCGCTATCAGGTTGCCAATACCAAAAGTGATGGCACACAGCTGTCCATGCTTGAAAAGCTTGAGCTTTCCTTTGATGATTTTATAAGGCTCAAGGAGCATTGTGAAAAGGTTGGCATTGGCTTTATGTCAACGCCCTTTGATCTGGAGAGCGCCTTGTTTTTAAATGATATAGGGCTTGAGATTTTTAAAGTAGGCTCAGGGGATATTAATAATAAAATTCTTTTAGATAAAATTGCCTCTTTTAAAAAAGAGGTTATTTTATCAACAGGTATGTCAGATCTTTACGATATAGACAAAGCCATGAGTGTACTTGAGGGATGTAAGGTCTCACTTTTGCACTGTACTACAGAATATCCATGTCCCTATGAGAGTGTGAATATGCAGGCCATGCAAACATTAAAGGACAGATATGATGTAACTGTGGGCTATTCAGATCATACCAGGGGCCTTGAGATAGCTTTTATGGCTGTGGCCATGGGCGCCAGAATTATAGAAAAGCACTTTACCCTTGATAGAAATATGGAGGGTCCTGATCAGATTTCCTCGCTGCAGCCTGATGAGCTCAAAGCCATGGTCCTGGGTATAAGACATATTCAGATGGCTTTTGGTGATGGTAAAAAACATATACAACAAAGTGAGATTGAGAATATCAAGGTTGCAAGAAAATCCCTTGTAGCCTCACGTGATATAAAAAAAGGTGAGCTTTTGAGCATGAATAATATATGCGCCAAAAGACCTGGCAGCGGTATATCGCCTATGGATATAGATAAAGTGCTATTTAGTGCGGCTATACGTGATTTTAGTAAAGATGATCTTATAGAGATTTAAATATGCGTCATGATATTGTGGTATTTACAGGCAGCCGTGCTGATTTTTCACTGCTTTTGCCTTTGATTACAAGGCTTGAGAGTGAGCATAATGTAACAGTACTTGCAAGTGGCGGGCATCTGCAAAAAGAGCAGGGCTATACCATAAATACGGTAAAGGAGAGTGTGCACACTGATGTCATCAGTGCCGATATTGCACTTGATAATGATAAGGATCTGACCCATATTATCTCGCATGCCACAAGAGTGTACGGCGATATTCTCTCAACGCTCAAATGCACTTTATTTATAGTTTTAGGTGACAGATATGAGGCTTTTGCAGCAGCCATTGCCGCCAATTTAAAATTTATTCCCATACTGCATCTGCATGGGGGCGAGGAGACATTAGGGGCGCAGGATAATTATTTTAGAAACTGTATAACCAAACTCTCAGCCTATCATTTTGTCTCCTGTGAGCGCTACAGACAGCGTGTCATACAGATGGGCGAGCATCCATCATGTGTGTTCAATACAGGGGCTATAGGTCTGTACAATGTGCATAATATGCAGATTTGGAGCAAAGAGCGTCTGTATCAGGAGCTTGGACTTGCTCCTGATGATAAGTTTTTTTTAATTACGCTGCATCCGGAGACTATGAGTGATAATGCAGACTATATGGTTATGCAGCTACTTGAGGCTCTGGATAATTTTAAAGATTACAGGATGATTTTTACAGCCGCCAATGCCGATACAGGAGGCGATATTATAAATGCGGCTATACAGAAAAAATGTGCAGAAGCTGACAACTGTAATTTTTTCTATTCACTGGGTATTTTGCGCTATATAAATGCCATGCGCTATGCATGTGCCATTATTGGAAATTCATCAAGTGCTCTTATTGAGGCGCCGTCTTTAAATGCCCATATTATAGATATAGGTCAAAGACAGGCAGGCAGAGTCAGAGCAGACTGTGTTATATCCTGCAAGTGCAGCAAAGAGCAGATAAAAAATGCAATAGATAGCACTCTTTTAAGGGATGATACGCTGCCTGACAATCCATATTATAAAGAGGATACAGTGGCTGCTATGTGCAGTATTATTGCCTCATTGAACACTGACAATATCATGCAGAAGGCTTTTTACGATCTTAAGGAGTAAGTATGCAAAGGGCATTGATTATAGGCTGTGGCTCTATAGGGCTTAGGCATAAAAAGGTACTTGAGAGCCTGTCTTTTAGCGTATTTTTTGTATCTATGCGTACAGACTTAAAGGATCTTGAGCCTTATATGTTCAGATCTTTAACCGAGGCTTTTTTAGATAAAAAAGGCTATAGTCTTGTCATTATTGCCAATGAGACTATAAAGCATGAAAAGAGTTTAAAAGAGCTTGAGAGCATGCACTACAGAGGTCCTGTTCTTGTAGAAAAGCCTCTTTTTGCCAGTTGCAGTCAGCCAGCTCTTGAGAGTACTGATAATATTTTTGTAGGTTACAATCTGCGTTTTCACCCCTTGGTGCAGAGAATAAAAAAGCTTATTGCCCACACCAAGGTCTATTCAGCTCAGCTGCATGTAGGTCAGTATCTGCCCACCTGGCGTGAGCGTGACTACAGATATATCTATTCATCCAAAAAATCCATGGGTGGCGGTGTGCTGCGCGATCTGTCCCATGAGCTTGATCTGGCATACTATCTTTTTGGCAATGTTAAAACCTGTGTTTCAAATATTGGCCGTTTTAGCGATCTGCAGATTGACAGCGAGGATAGTGTCGATGTGCTAAGTGTGCATGAAAAATGTGCTATGGTCAGTGTGCATCTTGATTATACGGACAATATTAAAAAGCGTTATATAAGTCTGCAGTGTGACAGGCTATCTATTGAGGCGGATTTTATCAACAATACTTTGTCAGTTGACAATATGGTTGAGCCTTTAAGACCGTGCGATACCTATACATTGCAGGATGAGGCCATAATAACACGCAGTACTGATGTGGCATGTAGCTATGCTCAGGGCCTTGAAATTATGAAATATATTCAAATGATCGAAAAAAACTGCATGGGTGGTGTCTGATGGAGCATATGAGCCCACTTACTGATAGTGTAAAAGAGCAGCTTGTAGCGTTTTTTAACACCAACATGCGCGCTTTTGAGCGTTTTTTGCCAGATATTTATAATAAGTTTAAAGACTATAGACCAAAAGGGAGTGTAAGCTTTGTACAATCAGATCTGACAGGAGAGGTCAATCTTAAACTTACAGATGGCAGTACACTTTATCCTCATGAGGTTATGAGCTTTTGCCAAAGTGAGGTGCAGAGTTTTTTAAGACGTGAGGTTAATTATTATAATTATGCACGCGAGCATGACAAATACGGTCTGTTTCATTATAAATATGATACAGAGCTATTTGACAGCACCCCATATCTGCAGAATCATCGCGGAATAATACCAGAACATAAGGGTAAACTTGCCTTTTGTGTCATGTATGGTATAGGTCTTGGCTATCATATACCTGAGCTTTTATCTAAAGTTGAGATTGCCAATTTAATTATTGCTGAGCAAAGTGAGGATCTTTTCTACAGCTCATTGTATACCATCAACTGGGCAACAGTACTTGAGTTTATCAATGAGCAGGGTATGGGCTTTAATCTTAGTATAGGCACGGATAAAAAAGATCTGCTATCTGATATACATGAATTTAGCAATAAATACGGACGCTTTTTAGTGCGCGGCTATTGTGACTATACCCATGGTACAGGGCAGCACAACAGCCTTTTGAGAGATTATATTCAGGATAATATTCTAAGAGTGCAGCTGTCCCTTGGCTATCTTGATGACAGACTCTTTGGTATCTCACATGCAGCCCATGTTTTAAGCAGGCCATGCAGGCTTTTAAAAAGAGTGGAGACAGGGCAGAGCATAGACTATCCTGTATTTATTATAGGCTCTGGCCCTTCACTGGATAAAGATCTTGATTTTATAGCAAAAAATCAGGATAGAGTTATAATTTTTGCCTGTGGTTCAGCCATTGAGATTTTATACAGACGTGGTATTGTACCTGACTTTTTTGTAACCACTGAGCGCACCTATGAGCTTTCAGTGCCACTTGGCATGTTTGACACAGATTTTTTACAAAAGGTTAGTCTCATATCATCTGAGGTGGTACATCCAGCTATTACGGCACTGTTTAAAGAACATATTATCTGTCTTAAAAATGATGAGTCCATCTACTATCTTTTACTGCAGGACAGAAAATATGATGATCTTATCTATGCCTGGGAGAGACTGCATCTTATCAATCCTCTGGTGGCCAACTGTGCCTTAAGTGCTACCTTGGCCCTTGGCTTTAAGGATATATATCTTTTTGGTGTTGACAATGGTGTCGGCAGCTGCGCCTATGAGAATACGCACGCTAAAAGCTCAGGTCTTTATGCTCTTAATTTAAAGAAAAAGGATGGAAGTGCGGCCGATGCCACAGCCGATCTTGATCTTAAACTTGAGGGTAATTTTGGCTCACAAGTAAAAAGCAATGCTCTTTTTGTACAAAGCGCGTGCAATATGAGAATACTTATGGAGCATTATATTAAAAAGCAGCAGAGGGATTTTTGTGTCTACAACTGCTCAGATGGTCTTAAGATAGATGGCACACAGCCTCTGCACAGTGCAGATCTTAAGCTGCAAAGCGCTATGGATAAGGCTTTGATTAAAAAGGCACTGCTTGAGCACACCTTTGTCTATAACATTACACATGATGAAATAAAGGCGCTTGTTGATAATGCGCGCTTTGCGCAGATTACAGACAGCATCACATCTTTGCTTATGACTGATAAGTGCAGCATAAATGAGGTTATAAGATGCATGCAGGATATATCCTACTATCTGTATCAGATGTTAAATACCAAGGAGTGTTTTTATGCAGCCATGATTGAAGGCTCGATACAGATCTTTTTTGTACAGGCGCAGTATCTGCTCTACACTATAGAAGATGAATCTTTAGCCCTTTTGCAGGCTAAAAAGGTCTTTTTATATCTAAGTTATCTTCTAGAGGATGCCAAGACGCTTTTAACCTATCTGCCAGATTATATACAGCATGAGCATCTTGCCCTTATAGATAACACCATAGGCTTTGAGCATGAGCACTCACATCCAATCTATAACTTTAAAGAATATAATATCTTTACTAAAGATGTGATAAAAAGGCTTGAGCAGGGTAAAATCTCATTTTGTAAAAGATACTGACAGATATAAAAACGGCAGAGTGTAGACTCTGCCGCATTTATTATTAAAGAGGGTTGATATCAAAGGAGTTGTTGACTACAACTGTGGTTCTTGCAGGCAGGGTCAGGGTTTTACCCTCTGTAAGCTCCTTGATAAAGGATTGTGCAAACTCCTGAGTATTCTTATTAAAGCCATAGGAGCTGACAGTAAGTTTTTCTCTTGAGAGCAGCTCATACAGAGCCTCAAGACCCTCACCATGATCGGTACGTCTTACATTGCGGCCTGACAGAGGAATAAGCAGGGTCTCACCGCTGTCCTCACCTTCATCATTATTGATGCTGTCTGTTGGCAGATACATTGATACAAGCAGAGGGAAGAGAATTGAGCCCTGTTCAATTTTAACATTCTGTCTTGAGGCATTAGTCAGTACTATGGCAAACCTGTCAGTATAAATACGCATATAGCCAAAGTAGGCACCGCCTGCACAGATGAAGATTAAACTGCCGTTGGTCAGAGCAGGATTGGAGCGGCGCATAGCGGCAAGCTCTGCCAGGGTATTCTGCACAGAGCTGCAGTGGGCACTTACTGTATGATTTTTCATGGCAAGATATGGCAGTGGTGCCTTAGGGCCGAGCTTATAACTTGCTATGGCATCGCCAAGCTCACTGCCCTGATACACGCAAGGAATACCGCGCCAGGTATAAAGTACGGCAAGGGCTGCAGCATAGAGATATTTATCATGACCTATGATGTCATAAAAACGTGGCAGATCATAATTATCAAGCTGATTGAAAAGATGCAGTTTAACCTGCTGAGCCATACCTACAGCATAGTTTTCGCAGGCGCGGCGCAGATCCTCTCCTGTATAAGGCACAGGCTCGCCCAAAAGATTGACGCCGCCAAAAAATGATCTTACAGGGCTTAAAAAGCCTGTATAGTTGATTGAACCATCAACGCTGTCATCAATATTCAGGGCATAGCGGGCATCGCCTACAAACTGACCTATAAGCAGTGCGTCACTGTTGGTCTGACGGGCTGCCATACACAGCTGTGTCAGGCGTCGGACATTGTGTTTGGCCACACCGTCATCGCCTATCTGTGAGGCTGCATCTAAAACCCAGCCATCAATGCCATAAGGCATACGCAGCCATTTGCGCACTACAGAATTGTCGCCATCGTACATGGCATAACGTACAGCCTTGGAGCGATAGTCAAGCTCAGGCTTTGTCGGATCCTGCTTGTAGTAGGCAATATTTTCATCGCTCTCATCATTTATGGTATAGAACTGACGGTAAGGCGAGTCATCATGATGTAAAGCTCCTTTGCCTGTACGCTCCTGACGGTCAAACCATGGGTGAATATCACCTGTGTGATTAAAGGTTCCATGCAGCAGAATACGCATATCCTGCTCTTTGGTGCTTAATCTTAATCTTTTAAGGGCACCGTTGCCGCCAAAGTGGCTGTCAATGACATCATAATCTTCTGTATCAAATTTATAAGTGGACGGGGCTTTGAACACGGGAGCCAGATAGATGCCGTCAAAGCCCATTTCCTTAAGATATGGCAGCATGGAGCCTACACCGTCAAGGCAGCCTCCTGTGTGCAGTTCATCCATATTTTTAAACTCAAAGACATCACTGTGTACAGGAGCATCGGCGCCATAGCGGTCAGCATCAACCATAAAGTATTCTTTAGTTGAGGCAAAGCGATCTGGCAGAATCTGATAGCAGATAAGATTGCGTGCCCAGGCAGGTGAGGTTTCATTGAGGTTGAAGGCAAAGCAGTGCTGCAAAAGCGGTGTCTCACGGGACATGCCAAGTGAGCTGTACCAGACAACATCGCAGATCTGCGATGCAGGATTTAAAAGTGAAATTTTAAAACTGTAGCGCTGCAGATTAAAGCCAGTATCCACAGGAAGGGGAGCACTGAAACGGTGTATACCTGATCTTGAACCTGTATAGTGCATTTTAACAGCCACAGGCTCACGCTGCGGAAAGGCAACAAGATGGCAGATCAGGCGTGACGGTTTTGCTCCGCGCACAAATAGTATGGTCTCTTTTGGATCCTTGAATGGAGCAGAGCTTGAATGAAAGCACTGAAAAGGCAGATTGCCTCTTGGTGATGATGTATTCTGGCGCATACAGTTTTTTCCTCTATATAGTGTTGAGGGTCTTTAAAACAGTCTGATAAATGCTGTTGACATCAGCAATCTTCACTTTCTCCTGAGGAGTGTGGGCTCCTATGACCAGTGCTCCTATGGAGACAAGCTGCAATGAGTCACTGGCCTTTTGGGCAAACATGGCACACTCAAGACCTGCAGCCATAACTGTCACCTTCAAAGGGCAGGAGGTTACTTCCATGAAATTAGCTTTAAGGCTGTCAATAAGAGCGTTTTTGTCAGGTGAGAGCCAGCAGGCGTGGCGGTTGTCAACGCTAAAGTCCACATTGTCATACTGTGAGCATATACCGTCAATGCGGGCAATGATGGCATCTAATGAGTCATCATTTAATGAGCGGCACATACAGTAGATTGAGACCTTGTCATCATAGCACTGTACAATACCAAGATTGTTTGAAGTCTCGGTAACAGAGCTGTCAACTGAGCTCATGCGCAGGGCGCCAAGAGGCAGTGACAGAATAAGGCTTAAAAGTGACAGGCTGTCTGTATAAGATAGTGCTGTGACAGATGAGCTTTGAGTTTCACAGCACTCAAGTGTCATATCAGGATCTGTATCTTTATAAATTCTCTGATAGCGCTCAAAGGCAAGTGAGGCACCTTTGACAAAGGCATCGGCACTTTCCTGCGGCACCAGAACTTTAATGCTGGCGCGTGATGATATGGCATTGCGCAGACGGCCAGAGGAGAAATCCTGAATGAAAAAGTCAAAATCGTCACTTAAATCATTAAGTACAGCTGCCATGGTGCAGGCGGCATTGGCTCTGCCTCTGTGAATATCGGCACCTGAATGACCGCCTTTAAAGCCGCTGGCATTGAGCTTTATGGCACGGCAGTTGTCGGCCTCGATTTTCTGTACATTAAAATCAAGAATAATATCGGCAGAGCCCTGACAGCCTACATACAGATTATAGGTTTCCTCAGAATCAAGATTTATAAGGTAGTCACCCTCAAGATATTTTTTGTCTATATATGTAGCGCCCTTCATCGTGGTTTCCTCCTCCACGGTGAAGATGGCACGCAAAGGGCCGCATTTTAGATCAGGATTTTCAAGTAAAGCCAGAGCTGTGGCTACACCTATGCCGTCATCGGCACCTAATGTGGTATTGTCGGCTCTGACAAAATCACCGTCTATTATGGTTTTAATCTTGTCTTTGACAAAGTCATGGTCACTGCCCTGTGAAGCTAGCGGCACCATGTCCATATGTGACTGCAGAATGATAGTGCCTTTGTTTTCACAGCCAGGAGCGGCCTTTTTTTCAATGATTACATTGCCAAGCTCATCTTGCTCACAATCAAGATTATTTTCTTTTGCAAAGTTTTTAATATACTCTGCCACCTGCGCCTCATGTCCTGACGGATGAGGAATATTGCAGATATTTTCAAAGTGTTTCCATAAATTCTGTGGCTGTAAGCTTTCAAGTGCCATAATCTGTCCTGTTGTATATACATCTGCCAGATGGCGGCAGTTAGGTTTAAAATCTTTATAAACTGTAACAGTAAATTAAAGGGATAGGATTTAATTATACAAAAAAAATCATAGCTTTATTTTAGAGTACAGACTTTTTTGTATGACAAAATATTGTAAAAATGCTGTGCTTTTCAAAGTATTAACAAAAATAATTTCTAAAAATGTCATATATACACTTTAATTGAAATAAATAGGATAATATAGAGAAAAGAATAAAAAGGATAATATAGAGCATAAACTGTAATATAAAGGACTTAGATTATATGTTTGCACTGCCAAGACTGCGCCATCTTGTTATAAAATCTGCAATGGTGCTGTTTGTTGTATTTTCTATAAACGGCTGTACTCCGGCTATTGATGACTATGCCGGTACATGGGTTGGCCTTGATGAGAGAAATCCAGAACACTCAAGTGTCTATGAATATCAGATAGCAGAGGCAGGTGACAATCAGCTGTCTGTGCGTGTTATAAAAAAATCCTATGAGTATTCACAGACATCAAATGTCTATGTCTGGACTGAGAGTGCTCCTAAATACTTCCCGGCTCTGTATTCTCCAAGCGAAGGCGGTGCCATATCCACACCTTTTGGTATTTTAAAGTATGATGTGGCTACAGGTGGTCTTGACTATAACAATATTCGCTTTGTCAAAAAAGCCAAGAATACTGAGCTTAAGCTTAAGTATGTAGCAAGAAAACATATTTCAGACAGTAAACCTGAAGCCAATTTTGTAGATTAGAAATCACAATGTCCCTTTATCAGAGAATGCAGGAGCAGCTTGATAAAAAAAGACATGACTCCTGCTTTCGTTTTTTAAGAAGCAGCAGACAGACAGACTGCTATATCAGCACAGATAACAGACAGTATATCAATCTAAGCTCAAATGACTATCTTGGCATTGGCCATGATAAGGCTCTGGTGCGTGACTTTATAGACAGTAGCAGATCTGAATCTGACTTTTATTTTTCATCATCATCCTCACGCCTTTTGACAGGCAGCTATATGTGCTTTGAGGAATTTGAGCAATACATTGGCAGTCTGTATAACAAAAAGGCTTTGTATTTTAATTCAGGCTTTGATGCAAACAGCGGCGTACTGCAGACCCTTGGTTCTGCAGATACTTTAATTCTTGCTGATAAAAAGTCCCATGCCTCTATTATTGACGGTATGGCCTTAAGCTCTGGCAAAACATTGCGCTTTAAACACAATGATGTGGAGCATCTTAAAGCTCTTATTGAAAGATACAAAGATGAGTATGAGAGTATCATTATTGTCACAGAAGCACTCTTTAGCATGGATGGCGATATAGCTCCGCTTGAAAAAATAGCTGCGCTCAAGGATGTGTATGACAATATTTACATCTATGTGGATGAGGCCCATTCCTTTTTTGTATACGGGCAGGGACTTGGCCTGTGTTATGAAAAGAAGGTTCTCTCAAAGATAGATTTTGTGCTAGTCACCTTAGGCAAGGGTTTTGGCTCGGCAGGAGCTGTGCTTATGTGCAGCGATGTTTGCAAAGATTATCTGATTAATACCATGCGCCCTTTTATCTTTACCACAGCACTGCCGCCTGTCAATATTCTTTATTCACTCTTTATACTAAAAAAATCTGATATATTTGCCAAAAGACGTGACAGACTTGCACAGATAAGCACATATATACGCTCTGTAATACACTCAAAGGGTTTAAATTGCCCGTCTGACAGTCATATAATACCTATTATTTTAGGCAGCAATGACAATGCCATAAAGGCAGCGAGTCTGTTTGAGGAGCATGGCTTTTTAGCCATGCCGGTTAGGCATCCTACAGTGCCTGTGGGGCAGGCCCGTCTGCGTCTGTCTTTATGCTCTTTTTTAAGTGATGATGACATTGAAAAGCTGTCCACTCTGATTTTAAGGCTTTAGTATGCAGCAGAAATTTATTTATAAGGGTAAAAGCAAAACCCTTATTGTCTTTTTTTCAGGCTTTGCGCAGTCAGACAATCTGCTAGATGGCATAGAGTGCAGTCATGATCTGCTTTATGTCTATGACTATTCAAATTTTTCCTATGATTTTTCCTGTTTTGAAAATTACAGCAAAATAGAGTGCATAGGCTGGTCCTTAGGCGTCTTTGTAGGAGCCTGTCTTTTATCCACCTGCAACAAGGTCAATTTTCATGCAGCCATCAATGGCTCGGTTAAGGCCATAGATGAAAGCGAGGGTATAAGTCCTGCTATGTATATGGCTACAGCTGATAATCTTGGCGGTAAAAGCTTTGATAAATTTCTTATGCGCATCTGTGGCGGTCTTAAAGCCTATGAGAGCTATAAACAGTACAGATGCACACGCACTGATGAGCAGTTAAGAGCAGAGCTTTTGTGCATTAAAAAACTCTATGAGAGCACTGATATTCAAAGTCTTTTAAAGATTCATTTTGACAAGGCTTATATAGGACTTAAAGATAGAATTTTTGCCCCAGACAATCTGCTTGCTCACTTTAAAGACCGCTCTTTAATCATACAAAGTGATAGTGCCCATTATGACAGAGAGCTCTTTGAGCTGTCTTTAAAGCTCTAGAGACTCTTTATGAGTGCATCTCGTGTAAAAAAGAGCTTTGATAAAGCCTCTGCAAGCTATCATGACTATGCCCATGTGCAAAAGGATATGGCAGAGTATCTTGTCTCTATGCTGCCTTTAAAAACAAGAGATCTTATCCTTGAGGCAGGTTGCGGTACTGGCAATCTTACAGAGCTTTTAATTAAAAATAGCATAGGCGCAGATCTTGTTATAAACGATATCTCACCTGCCATGCTGCAAAAATGTCAGGAGCTTATAGCCCCCCTTGCCGATAAAAAGGCTCTGGCATATGCCGGGGATTTTATGGATTTAAAAGGCTCTGCCACCTATGATCTTGTCATAAGCAATGCTATGCTGCAGTGGTGTCAGGATTTAAAAGGAGCTCTATTACATTTAAAGTCTCTTATAAAGGATCATGGCGAGCTTGCCTTTTCAAGTTTTGGACCACAGAATTTTAAAGAAATTAAAAGCCTTTTAGATATAGGTCTTGACTATAAAGGGCAGGATGAAATCTGCGCCATACTTGAGAGTCTTGGTTTTAAATGCATCTTTAAAGAGCGTGTGATTAAAGAGTATTTTGCAGGCAGTCATGAGCTTTTATCCTATATAAAACATACAGGTGTAGGCGCATTAAATGACAAACCTCTGTCATTTAAAGAATTAAGAAATTTTATGTCCTGCTATGACAGAGATTTTAAAGAAGGTGATAAGGTCTATATCACCTGGCATCAGTATTTTATCTACGCTACTTTATAATACAGGCCAGGCCGCCAAGTGCGGTCTCCTTGTACTTATAGCTCATATCGCGCCCTGTTTTATACATGGTGTCTATAATCTCATCTAATTTAACCTTCTGCGCCTCATCTCCTGACAGGGCAATACGTGCTGCTGATATGGCCTTGATGGCTCCAAAGGCATTGCGCTCTATGCAGGGGATCTGCACCAGGCCATAGACAGGATCGCAGGTAAGACCTAGATGATGCTCCATGGCAATTTCAGCTGCATTGCAGGCTTTAATGGCACTGCCGCCAAGCACAGTGGTCATAGCGCCTGCTGCCATGGAGCTTGCAGAACCAATCTCTGCCTGACAGCCTGCCTCTGCCCCTGAAATACTGGCATTTTGCCTGTAGAGCGAGCCTATTAACATGGCTGTAAGCAAAAAGTCTGAAGCTTTGCAGTCATCAAAATCAGGCAGTGAGTTTTTAAGATAGAGCATGGTGGCAGGAATAACAGCACAGGCTCCGTTGGTAGGCGCTGTAACCACACGCGCTCCTGAGGCATTTTCCTCAGCTATGGCAATGGCATAGAGTGATATGTTGTCAATAATGGACAGAGGATCATCTGAGGTTAAAAGATTGCGTGCAAGGGCAGGCGCTCTTCTTTTTAAATGCAGTGGACCTGGCAGAAATTCTTTTTTGGTGTTGACACCGCACTGATAAATCTCCTGCATTACATGCCAGATCTTCTTTAGATAACCTGTAATATACTCATGACTGTTAAACTGCAGTTCGTATTTTAATGACAAAGAGGCAAGATTGAGATTATGCTGTGTGCACAGTTTAATGGCATCTTTGGCACTTTTTATATAAAAGATGTCAGAGCTGGTGGTATCAGGGTCAAGATCAGAAACCATTTCATCAGCTCTTTTGATAAAGCCACCGCCTATTGAAAAATAGGTCATATCACAGACTATCTGTCCTTTTTTATCAAAGGCGTGAAAGGACAGAGCATTTTCATGTTCTTTTTTAAACTCTTTGGAAAAAACTATATCCAGTATAGGGTTGAAGGTTATTTTTTTACGTCCACACAGTAACAGCACTCTTTGTTCTCTGGCAAGAGATAAAGAGTGTTTCTGCTGCTCCTCAGTTATACTTTCGCACTCAAGATTACAAAGCCCCCAGATCACAGCACTGTCAGTTAAATGCCCTCTGCCTGTTAATGACAGTGAGCCGTATAAAATAATCTCAATGCGCTCAATGCTCTCAAGCTTAGGCTCAATTCTGCTGCAAAAATCCCTGGCACTGAGCATAGGTCCGAGGGTATGTGATGATGAAGGGCCTATGCCTATTTTAAAAATATCAAGATTAGATAACATAATCAGGCTAAAAGAAATGGTATTAGTGTATTAAATGCAATCATAATGCACAAGGATACCATTATACACAAGGTATTAAGATTGGCGCTATCTTCTGCATACTCAGGTACTGCCTTGATAGTTAAGATAGGAGCAACTGATGGCACGGGAGCTGCAAGTATGACCATGATGACAATGCGCACGGAGGCATCAAGCGGCAGTAAAAACCATACGGCAAGGGTAAGTACAAAGCAGGTTGAATAGCGTAAAAGCAGCATGTAGGCCAGCTTTTTAACCTGCTCAAGTCTTATTCTGAAGCTGATGGCAATACCCACCACCATCATACATAAAAAGGTGTTGGATCCGCTGAGTGTTTTATAGGTATGCAGTAGAGTTTCAGGCCAGGTTAAACTGCAGGCTGCCATAAATATGGCTACTATATAGGAGTAAAAGGGCAGTGATTTTGACATCTCTTTTAAGATGGCCTTTAGTGTAATGGTACTGTCATTGCTTGCACCCTTGTTAAAGAACAGGGCTAAAGAGTAGGCGCCACCGAAGACAAAGAGCGCATTTATAATGTCAAACATACAGATGACCATAAAATCGCGAGAGCTTAGCGCTCCTGCCATAAATGGAATAACAAAGTTACCTATATTAAAGCCCGTAAGATTGATCATGGTAAAGATACGCATCTTGGCGCTTCTTTGCGTAAAATAGCCTACACATAAAAGAATTATATTGATACAAAGAGATATAAGCAAAATGGAGGTTAATGACAGATCAAGCTTAATACCATTGGTTGAGACAAGAATGGTACAGGGCAGCGTTATGTACATGACTACATACGACATACGCTTGGCCACATCAAGAGATAAAAGACGAATTCTTTTTAGAAAATAGCTAAGAAAAATAATAAAGAGTATGGTAAAGGCGTTAGAGAGCGCTGCGCTCATAAAATTACCTCGCTGCAAAAATCTAGTTCGCAAGGTAATTTTACTACAAAAATGTGATCTTAAGCAGATTTATGTAAAGTTTTTTGATTTAAAACTATAAGATCTGCATCAATATAATCAACTATTTCCTCACATGTATTGCCAATAAGAGCGGCTGACACTCCCTGACGTCCGGCAGAGCCTATAAATACAGTCTTGGCATTTAACTGCTTGCACAAATTTGGAATGACATCATATGGCATACCCTCTGCAATATGGCAGTTTTCAAGCGGTATATTGTGCTGTCTGGCAAAGTCCTCAAGACGTCTTTTATGTTCTTTTAATACATTTTCTGTATAGACCTCAGGAGCATAGTTTGGCACTTCAAGCATAATGGTTGGCATCAGCACCGGAGCTGAGTTGACAAGATGTATGGTGCCTCCTGTTATGGTTGAGAGCAACTGTGCCTCACGTAGCAGAATGATATTGGTTAGCTTCTTGCTTGAGGTTGTAAAATCAAGGGCTACAACAATATTGCCGCCATCGCTCCAGGAGTGCTCCTTGGCAATAATTACAGGCAGTGGAGAGTTGCGCAGTACGTACCAGTCAATTGGGGTAAAGATGATGGAGTCTAAAATACCGTGATTGTTGGCGCCTTTGATTAAAAGATCATATTTATTGTCCATCATTTCCTTGACAATGCCCTGACCTATATCTTTGGCAAAGATTACCTTAGGCTCTATATTGACATTATCTTTAGCATAAGGAGCAATGATCTTCTCTAAATTATGTATATGCACATCCTGCACATCCTCTTTGGTCTTGCTCTCTTTATTCTTGTTTAGAATATGCAGATCATAGGAGAAGTCATATACGAGGCGTAAGGCTGTGATCTTTACTTGCGGATTATAGCGGGCAAATTCAATAGCTCGGCTCAATGCCACCTGTCTTTCTCTTTTTGGCTCAATCACAACTAAGAGATTTATATATTTTTTCATGAATGCCACCTAAAAAAATGATTTATATACATATATCTTAGTACTAAATAAAAAAAATTAAAGATATATCATTAAGATATCGTGTACCGAACCTCATTTTTTAAACTTCTATCTTTTTATATCTTTGATTTTAATTCCCAAAAGCAAGGCACTGACGGTAAAAACAAAGGCGCCTGAGACAATAAAGGCTGCAAGATATAAACATGAGTGCAGTGAACTCATATTGACCCATGTGGCAAAATCAGGGCTGAAATAGCGCACGCAAAACCCCATGACAAGAGCTGCAACAAGGGCCTTTAAAATAAAGAGCAGTGTGGTTTTTGATACTGTATAAATACCTTTTTTATAGAGCATATATAAAAGCAGTATGGCATTGACATAGGCTGCAAGTGCTGTTGACAGGGCAAGGCCTATATAGGCAAGAGGCCAGATTAAAATCAGATTGAACACAATGTTGGAAAAGATGGAGGCTAAAGAGCATTTAACAGGTGTTCTTGTATCCTGAATGGCGGCAAAGCCCTGAACAAGCACACGCACGAGCATAATGGCGCACAGACCTGATACAGATGCCAGCAGGGAATAGGATGAAAGCAGCACATGTTCGTGATTGAAGGCACCGCGCATGAAAAGCACACGCAGTATTGGCTCGCGCAGCACAATAATTCCAACAGCAGATGGTATGCCAAGCAGCAGCACAAGCCTTACTCCCCAGTCAAGGGTTGAGGCATAATGAGCTTTTTGTGTGACAAAATCTATGCGTGAGAGCGATGGCAGAATAACAGTTGAAATAGCAACTGCAAAAATACCTATTGGAAATTCAAGCAATCTGTCTGAATAGTACAGATAGGATATGGAGCCGGTGGCTAAAAATGAAGCCAGAATTGTGTTGACTAGAAGATTGAGCTGACTTGCTGATACTCCAAGTAAAGCTGGCAGCATTAAAAATCTTATGCGCTCTACCCCCTCATGTCTCCAGCCCCAGCGAGGCAGCACAAAAAGCTTTAGTTTTATGATAAAAGGTACATGAAATAAAAACTGCAGGACACCGCCTGTGACCATGGCATAGGCAAGAATAGTGTTTGGATCATAAGCACTATAGTGTGGTGCAATGAAATAGGCAGCAGCAATCAATGACAGATTTAAAATACATGGAGTTATTGCCGGTACTAAAAATGAATTATAAACATTAAGTATAGAGCTGTATAAAGCTGTAAGAGTTATAAAAAACAGATAGGGAAATGTAATTTCAAGCAGATCCGAGGCCTGTGTGAATTTATAGCCATCTGCACCGCCCTGCACATAATCCTGATACCAGCCATAACCAAAAAGAGCTGTGACCACAGGCGAGAGTATCATACCGGCAGCACATATGATAAAGACAATGGCGCCAAGCGTACCCATGGTCTTGGCTATAAGCACTCTTAGATCATCAAAGTTCTGATCCTTTTTGGTTTTGGTCATGACAGGAACAAAGGCCTGAGCAAAGGCACCTTCGGCAAAAAGGCGTCTGAAGAAATTTGGAATACGGTTGGCAAAGAAAAATATATCGGCACTAAGACTCGCGCCTAGCAGTGAGGCAATGGCCATATCTCTTATCATGCCTAAAATACGTGAGACAAAGGTGGCCATGGCAGTAATCATGCCTGATCTTAAAAGTGAACTTTTGTTGCGTGGCATAGCTGTATATCGATATTACTAAAAATGAAAGCTATTTTACCAAAAAAGACAGCCTATACAGTGCACCAGTTTTTTATTAAAAAAGCTCATTTTTATAAAAATAAAAGGAATCCAACAGCTTTACAACACTTATCCAACAATATTTGTATTTTCAGAAATGAAAGTTTTACTAAATGTAATGATATTTTGTGGCATTATTATCAAACCTCGAAAAATCAATATGTTAGATTTGTGGGATTTTTGTGATATTTCTTTTTGAAAAAGATATAATTAATAAAAGTCAATGCCAAAAAGGTCATTGTAGTAATTGTTGTGTTTAGCTAACTTTTAATTATAAGTTACTGATAATTTGTAAGTTTACAAAGTCAAGTAAAATGTTTTATTTGTTTTCCCACAAGCTCAAAAGCGCTGTATTATCGTAATATCCCACAGATTTAACACAAAACCACATGTTTTCCCACATTTGATTTTTATTAAATAAAAATTTTACAGTTGACTATTTATAATTTTTCAATTCTGAAAGTAAAATATGGGCGTTTTACTGTAGATTTTAGGAGCTAAAAGTAGGCTTTGAATAAAAATTATTCTTTTATTCAGTATGTTAGTAAAGTCAAGCTATGAAAAATAAATTTTAAAGATTCGTATGGCTGTGGGAAAATTACACACAGTCTGATGTCTAATTGTAGTGCATGCTGTGAGAATTTTTTTTTACAAAAATTTTTAAGCTGTGTGATTTTTGCAGGTCAGCAAGGGGAAGTTATGATGCGTATAATTTGTAGGTGCACCTTAAAGGATTTAAAGTTACGTAAAATCAGTAGTTTACCGTATAAAATTTGAATGTTATCACTAACATTGAGTTAATGATACAAAAGTGTATGTAAATGCACTTAGTGCTTTAAGTTTTTTAAAATGCCGTTATCATGGGCTTTGCGAAAACATGGTTGTAACATATTGATATTAAATATTAAAATTAAATTCAAGTTTTTGCTTATTTTAAATCCCACAGGTCGTCGAGCGCTTATAAATCTGTATTCCCCACAGATATCGACAAAATCCACATGTTTTCCCACAAATATTTTCAAAAAATTTTTAGCTTTACAGTTAATGGCAAATGTGATCACATTGTCGGCAGCTTATAAGTGCTCATAGATACACTGTCTTTAACAAACTGACTTTTATATAAAATGTTTTTGGCAGGCGGCTGTATATGATAAGTAAGGAAAAACGTTATTTTTATATAATCCTTTTGTATACAGGGGCGTTTGCATCGAAGATACAGTGCAGAATAAACGCTTTTGATAGCCATCTCAAAGCCCAGATTAAAAGTAGAATTTATAAAAATGCATTTTTTAAAATATTGGCTGTAAAAGAGCTTGGAGTCCTACTTCAAACTTTAGGATAATATATATAAATATGAGCATAAATTACTGAAAATAAAGTTAAATATATAAAATTTAAGTGTCTGCAGGGCATTGCCAGAAGCGTCGGTGGCCTTGTTAAACTGACAAGAGCGTATTTAATAATTTTTTGCATTAGAAAAGCTTTTGCAAAAGGTTTAAAAATTCTTAAAAAACACATTTTTGGGTTTATAATGCATTCAACAGTGTTAAACATACAGAATTAATTTACTAAACGGAGATATAAATATGTCATTAATCAATAAAGAAGTTGCTGATTTTACAGTTCAGGCCTATCAGAACGATGCCTTCCACGAGGTTTCAAAGAAGGACATTCTTGGCAAGTGGTCAGTATTCTTCTTCTACCCAGCTGACTTCACCTTCATCTGCCCAACTGAGCTTAAGGACTTATCAGAGAAGTACGAAGAGTTCAAGAAGATTGGTTGTGAGATCTACTCAGTATCAACCGATACTCACTTTGTTCACAAGGCATGGCACGATGCTTCAGACACCATCAAGGCAATTCAGTACCCAATGCTTGCTGACGCCGCCCACCGTCTGTCACGTGATTTCCAGGTTCTTATTGAGAATGACGGCATTGCCGAGCGTGGTACCTTCGTTGTTAACCCAGAGGGCAAGATTGTTGCCTATGAGGTTGTAGCTGGTAACGTTGGCCGTAATGCTGAGGAGTTACTCCGTCGCGTAGAGGCTCTGCAGTTCGTTGCCGAGCACGGTGATCAGGTTTGCCCAGCCAAGTGGAAGCCAGGTGCAGCCACCCTCAAGCCAGGTCTTGATCTGGTAGGTAAGCTCTAATCTATCTTACTAAAATAGATTACACATAAGTTTTATGCAGCCCTGCCATTAAAAGCAGGGCTGTTTTAATTTATAGAAGGGAAAACAATGGCTGATAACAATATTTATGATGCAATTATTGTAGGCGGCGGCCCTGCAGGTTTAACCGCTGCTATCTATCTGGCACGTGCAAGATACAGAGTGCTGGTACTTGAAAAGGACAGATTTGGCGGACAGATTACCATTACCCATGAGGTGGTAAATTATCCTGGCATTGAGAGCACAAGCGGTGAGGCTCTGACTGAGACCATGCGTGTGCAGGCTGCAAATTTCGGCGCTGAATTTATGCTCGCTGAGGTCAAGGGCATAGAGGCCAATGACACCATTAAAACAGTAAGTACTTCAAAGGGTGATTTTAAAGCCTTTGCTCTGCTTATTGCCACAGGCGCCAATCCAAGACATATTGGCTTTGAGGGGGAGAGCGAGTTCAGAGGCCGAGGTGTGGCCTACTGTGCCACCTGTGACGGTGAGTTTTTTACAGGCAAGGAGCTTTTGGTCATCGGCGGTGGTTATGCATCAGCTGAAGAGGCTATGTTTTTAACCCGTTATGCCAGCAAGGTGACAATTTTAGTGCGCAAGGATGCCTTCTCATGCGCCAAGTCCATTGCCGATGAGGTTATGGCCCATCCTAAGATTGAGGTTAAATTCAATCATGAGTTAAAGAGCATTGAAGGTACTGATATGGGTATTGTCAAAGCTCATATCTATGATAATAAAAATGACACAAGCTTTGAGTACACAGCCTCAAACCAGGATACCTTCGGTGTCTTTGTCTTTGCAGGCTATGTGCCAAATACCTCTCTTGTAAAAGATATAGTAGCATTGGATGAGAGTGGCTATATCATTACCGACTCTGACATGCAGACCAATGTCAAAGGGGTCTTTGCAGCAGGTGATGTTTGCATTAAAGGACTGCGTCAGGTAGTAACTGCCACAGCTGACGGAGCTCTTGCTGCCTGTGCCATGGAGAAGGTGGCTGCAGCTGCCCATGAAAGCACCGGTATTATTCCTGTTGTGCCAAATGCCACAAGAAAGGCTCCACAGGAGAGTGTTTCAGCTAAGGCCTCAGCCTCTGCAACTACTGATGGCTCCTTTGTTACAGAGGATATGATCCCTCAGCTTAATGCCGTATTTGAAAGAATGGAGAGTGCAATAACTCTTGAGGTCTGCTCTGACGGCTCTGACAAGGGCAGCGAACTTTTATCTGCCATGAATGAAATTGCAGCACTAAGTGACAAGATAACTGTTACACAGGGTTCATGTGATGATATGCCTGCAGTGCGCCTTGTAAAAAATGGACAGTTTACAGGTTTATCCTTCCATGGCGTGCCAGGCGGTCATGAGTTTACCTCATTTATATTAGGTCTGTACAATGCATCAGGTCCTGGTCAGGCAGTTGATGATGCTGACATGCAGCGCATTAAATCAATTGCAGCACCTACAAAAATACAGGTCCTGATCTCCCTGTCTTGCACCATGTGTCCTGATCTTGTGGTGGCAGCTCAGAGAATTGCCTCACTTAATGACAATGTGACAACAGAGGTTTATGATTTAAATCTCTTCCCGGCGCTAAGAGACAAATATAAAGTTATGTCTGTGCCATGTCTTGTGGTAAATGAAGAGCACATAAGCTTTGGCAGAAAGAATATGTCAGAGCTTTTGGATATCATTTTAAAATAAGATAAAAAGCAAAAAAACCAGAGCAAAGCTCTGGTTTTTTGATGGTTAAAGCTTTTATCAGATATAGAAGAGATCTTTTACTTTGCAGTTTAACTGCTTTATTCTCTCTAGAATCTCATTGGTAAATTCATGTGAGGCGCAGATGATAAGAGCATCAATCTCTTTATCCTTAAGAGAGTTTACAGAGTTTACAGTAAACTTGGTCTTGCATGGGGAGACATAAGTTTTACCTTTTCTGTCCTCATGACCGTCAACCACATAAAAATCAATTCTTGAGAGCAGCTCGTGATCTACAGTATCAAGCATTCTGAAGGTGGTTGAGCCTGTACCCCACAGTACAATCTGATCTTTCTGGTGGTTTTCAATAAAGTCCTTGATTTTTATCTGATTCTCAAGGCTGATTGGATGGCTGTTAAGACCTGCAATGGTACGCTCTAAATCCTTTTGAGCCTCCTCCTGACTGAAGAAAGGTACATGAGCTTCACCAGCCTTGAGCTTAACAAAGACGGCGCGGTTAAACTCGCTGTTATCTTTTGCCTCATAGCCTTCAATCATATTAAAGCCATGATCGCAGGCCAGTCTGTCAAAGGCAGACAGAGGAATGCGGTAGTTTTGAGTTGCAAGCGCAATCTTTGATGAAGGTACTTCAAAAATAATATAGCCGCCTTCTTTAAGATTATCTCTTAGATTTTCAAATATGGCATTAAGATCGGTAAAGATGTCTACAGAACTTTGCAGAATAAAGCCATCAAGCTTAGGATTGAACTTTATATCATAGGTATAAAAGTCCTTGCAGGCAGTAATATGCTCTGTAGAGGTAAATTCAGCACCTGGATCATAACCTGTAAGATTGGTATAACCCTTTTGTTCGAGCAGTTTTAAAAGATTGCCGCTTCTTGAGCCAATCTCGACAATGGCATCATCTTTTTTAAGGTATTTTTCAATATATTCAGTAATCTTGGTGTAGTGATTGACGCCTATGCCAGCATATGCACCTAAAAATCCTGTTTTGCAGGCATAATCAATAAGATCCTGCGGCAGGGAATTTAAGTTAAAGCCTATATGACAGTCAAGACAGATAGCGCTTTCCACAGTTGCGCTGGCACCATTGTATGGATTGTCATACTCAAGAGGACTTACCACTATAAGTTCACGTATGGTATTAAGACGTTTGATATTTGAGCTATTGCAATAAGGGCATTGTGTTAACATCTAAAACTCCTTTATTTATATTAACTCAATGATACTATAATATTTGTCATTAGGGCATGATAAAGGTGTATATACCCAACATAAATCTTGTAAAGCGCTGGAGATAGTTATGAGTGATAGCCATGAAAGTAAAAATCTAAGTGAAATTCTGTTCAAGCCTCGGCGCACCTCTCGTGAGACCTCTGTTATATCAAATTCAGATTTGAACATATCTGAGGATCATCTTTTTGGCGGCTATCTTACAGGTTATTTCAACAAGTGGTATCGTCCTGTATATCGCTTTTTGTGGACCTGGCTTGGCGGCAATCTGCTCGATATTGATATGGCTCTTGCTAAAATTGCAGCTAGTGACAATAAAAGATCGCGTGAAAACTGCCTGGATACAGTTATAGATTATGGTCCTGGCAACTGGATTTATGAATTTTCAAGTATAGCTCAGGATCGCTATTTAAGGGCCAAGCAGGAGCTTTTGGCAGGAGAAGAAAAGGCGGCCAGCCATCATTTTAGAATGGCATCGCGCTATTTTGCCATAGCATCATATCCTAATTTAAAAGGTGATGATCTGGCAGCTGAATCTGCTCTTTTAGGCCGCAAATCCTATCGCGAGATCTTTGCCCATGATAAGGATCTGGGGTATTTTTCAGAGGAGAGCTTTAAGGTGCGTGATACAACAGTCACAGCCTTTTTACACAGTCCTGATAATACCTCCTTGCACCCATGCGTCATTATTGCAGGTACCTACTGGCAAAGTGCCATTGACTATTTCCGTATCTATGCTGACTATTTAAGCCGTCATGGTATTGCTGTTTTAATTCTGGATCTGCCAGGTGTGGGCGGCAGTATTTCACTGTCTTTAAACGAAAGAAGCTCTGATATACTTGAATCTGCCATTGAACATCTTAAAGAGAAGGTGCCTTTTATTGACAGCACCAATATAGGTGTTACAGCACATTCTGTAGGCTGCAATCCTGTAGTACGTCTGTCCATATTGCGCCCTGATCTTATAAAGGCCATAGCTCTTATCGATCCTATGGTTGACAAGCTTTATACCAATCAGGATTTTTTAAATGAAATGCCTCTTTGCAACAGAGCTTCACTTGCCAACAGAATGGGGCTTGATGCTGCAAGCTGGTCTACCATTATTCCACAGCTGCAGATTATGTCACTTAAAAAGCAGGGACTTTTGTCAATGTCAGGCAATTGTGCCATACCATGCTTTATCTGCTCTTTATCCCATGGCAAAATAAAAAATGATGATGTTAAACTTATCAACTACAATTTTAAGAATACCTATATAAAAGAGTTTAAAAAATTAAGTTTCACTATGCGGGATTTTCCTGTATTTCTGGAGATTGAAAAGTTTTTCTGTCAGAAATTTGATATAGAAAATTAGGATTTGAATGTGAAAGATTGCAAAACAGTTGTTGTAAAGCTTGGAACCAGTACTTTAACCAGAGGCTCAAAACATTTAAATAAAGCCCATATGCTGGAGATTGTAAGAGCAGTGGCCGCCCTTAAAAGTCAAGGACATAAGGTGCTTTTAGTCTCATCAGGTGCCGTGGCTGCAGGACGTGAACAGTTAAATGATCCTAAATTGCCTGCGCTTTTGAGCTCAAAGCAGATGTTAGCCTCTGTAGGTCAGAGCAAGCTTATGGAGCTGTATGAAAGATTTTTCTCTATTTATAACATACATATAGGACAGATACTTTTAACCCGAGCCGATCTGGAAAACCGCGAGCGCTTTTTAAATGCTAAGGATACATTATCTGCCCTTTTGGAGCATGACATAATACCTGTTATCAATGAAAATGATGCTGTATCCACTATGGAAATTAAAGTGGGTGACAATGACAATATGGCAGCACTGACCGGTATTTTATGCTCTGCTGATATGGTGATACTGCTAACAGATCAAAAAGGTCTGTATGACAGCGATCCAAGAGAAAATAAAGATGCAAAACTTATACGTGAAGTAACAGAGATTAATGAAGATATTATAAAAGTGGCAGGCGGTTCGGGCACCACACTTGGCACCGGTGGCATGTCCACCAAGGTTAAAGCTGCAAGGGTAGCTACAATGGCAGGTATTACCTTGGTTGTGGCCTCAGGTGATGATCCGCAGATAATTGCCGATATAGTCAGTGAAAAGGCCGAGGCTACTTATTTTAGACCGCAGCTTAGCAAAATACAGTCACGCAAGATCTGGATACAGGCAGCAACTAAAACCTCTGGCTCTGTGGTTATTGATGATGGTGCAGTACAGGCGCTGATGCAGGATGGATCAAGTCTTCTGCCATCTGGTATCAAAAAAGTGTGCGGCGAGTTTGAGCGTGGCAGCTGTATATCTGTGACAGACTCTAAAGGTATAGCTCTGGCTATAGGCATATGCCGCTATAACAGCGATGAAATTGATATTATAAAGGGTCTTAAATCACATGATATTGAAGAGGCTCTTGGTTTTTCGCATGGAGCTGTAGTTATACATCGTGATGATTTATGCATAGAGAGCTGATATATGGATATTAAACTTTTAGAAAATATTATAAACAATGCCCACAGAGCAAGTTTTGATATAGGCTCATTTGACAGTGCACTTAAAAATAAAATACTGCACTCATTACATGACATTCTTTGTAAGAACAAAGATCTTATCTTTAAAGAAAATGAAAAAGATATAAATGAGGCTAAGGACAGGGGCCTTAATGAGGCCATGACTGACAGATTAAGATTAAATGATGCCAGGTTTGAGGAAATGACTGATGGCATCTTAAGGCTTATAGCCTTAGATGATCCTGTGGGCACAGTCAGTGAGGGCAGACAGGTAACATCAGGTCTTAAGATACAAAAAGTCAGTGTACCTTTTGGTCTTGTTGGTGTTATATATGAATCACGTCCCAATGTAACTGTGGATATTGCCGCTTTGTGCATTAAATCTGGCAATGCTGCCATACTGCGTGGCGGATCTGAGGCCTATCATACCAATCTCTGTCTGCACAGTCTTATAGTTAAAGCGCTAAAGAGTCTTGATGTCAATGAGCATATAGTAAGCTTTATTGCCTCAAAAGACAGAGAGGATGTGCTCAATATGCTCTCTTTTGACCGCTATATAGATGTAATTATTCCGCGCGGAGGTGAGGCTCTGCACAGATTATGTCAGAAAAACTCTAGCATACCTGTTATTGTAGGCGGTTTTGGCATATCACATATTTTTGTAGATGAGGGTGCTGACAGGGATAAATGTACAGATGTAATTTTAAATGCCAAGTTAAGCAAGCCATCAGCCTGCAACTCATTAGATACTCTGCTCATTCATAAAAATCTTGACAGAGATCTTTTAGCCAGCATAGTTAAGGCTTTAAAGGAGCATAAGGTTAGCATCTATGCAGACAGGGCTATGTTTGATGAGCTTTTACATATGGGCTTTGGCGATTATATTAAAGCTACAGATTCACAGAGTTTTGATACAGAGTATCTGTCTTTGGCTCTTAATATCACTTTTGTGGATGATGTCTATGCCGCTCTTTTACATATGCGTGAGCATGGAGCTATACACTCTGATGCCATTCTAACTGAAAATCTCCATCATGCTGATATTTTTACCAAGGGAGCCACATCAGCTTGCGTCTATGTCAATGCCTCAACCCGTTTTACAGATGGCGGACAGTTTGGTATGGGAGCTGAAGTTGCCATATCAACACAAAAACTGCATGTCAGAGGGCCTATGGGACTAAAAGAGCTTAATACCTATAAATATATCTGCTCTGGTGAATATATCTCAAGAAAGTGATAAATAAGCCATGCGTACGACATGGCTTATACAAAAAAAGCTATAGTTTTATAAAAAGACTAAAGGTTTTGACAGTGCTGTCGTTAATAAAAACAACTAAGCAATAATAATAAGTATTAAAGAGGAATTCACCATGGCCTTGTTTGTAAATACCAACGTTTCATCAATTAACGGTCAGCGCAATCTTACCAATGCAACCAACAATTTAAATACCACCTATCAGAGATTATCCTCTGGTATGCGTATTAACTCTGCCAAAGATGACGCTGCCGGTCTGCAGATTTCTGATCGTTTAACATCTCAGATCAATGGTTTAAATCAGGGTAACCGCAATACCAATGACGGCATTGCTTTGGCTCAGACCATGGAAGGCGCTATGGATGAGATGACCACTATGCTACAGCGTATACGTACCTTAGCCGTACAGTCATCAAACGGTACCAATAACGCCAAAGACCGTGAAGCAATACAACAGGAAGTAACACAGTTATCAAATGAGATTACCCGCATTGCTTGTGCTACAAAGTTTGGTGGTGAGCAGATTTTAGCAGGTGTTGGTGGTGCAGCTGCTGGTGGTGGTGCAGCGGCCAATGGTCTTATCGATAAAGATGGTACCATAACAATTCAGGTTGGTGCCTATCAGGGCGATACTCTCAAAATGACAGGCTTCTCTACTGGATTTACTTTAAGTAAGATGGCCTCTAATGCTATAGGTGCAGCAGGTCCTACAGCTGCAGATCATGGATTTGCTGGAGCTGTCTTTGCTGTTTCATTACAGTCATTTGCACAAAAAGCCATTGATACGGTAGATAAGTTTATCGCAGCGATTGATACTCAACGTGCTCACTTAGGTGCTATGCAGAACCGTATGGAATCATCAATTCGCAATCAGTCAAATGTTTCCATGAACGTATCTGATGCCCGTGCCCGTATCCGTGATACAGACTTTGCCGAAGAGTCAGCAAAACTGTCACAGCAGACCATCATTCAGCAGGCAGCATCATCCATGCTGACACAGGCCAACTCAAGACCACAGCTGGCCCTGTCACTGCTTGGCTAAAAATTTCTAAATTTGAATTCTGTTTGATTAAGGGAGGCTCAGGCCTCCTTTTTTCATCTGCGTTGTATATATCAAAAGGCACTAAGTCTATGGACTTTAGTTTCATATAATCTAAAGATAAAAAAGTAGTAAATTATCCTAAAGTTTTAATTTATAAAACCGTTAATAAGATAAGCTATATACGCAAATAATATTTAGGGGTTTTAACATGGCCTTGTTTGTAAATACTAATGTTTCCTCAATTAATGGTCAGCGCAATCTTACCAATGCTACCAACAGTTTAAATACAACCTATCAGAGATTATCGTCAGGTCTGCGTATCAACTCTGCTAAAGATGATGCCGCTGGCCTTCAGATTTCAGATCGTTTAACCTCACAAATCAACGGTTTAAATCAGGCCAATCGCAATACCAATGACGGTATAGCTTTTGCTCAGACAGCTGAGGGCGCCTTGGATGAAATGAGTAATATGATGCAGCGCATCCGTACTTTAGCTGTACAGTCTGCCAACGGTACCAATAATGCCAAGGACAGAGATGCTATTCAGCAGGAAGTAACACAGCTGTCTCATGAAATTACCCGTATTGCCTGCCACACCAAGTACGCAGGTGAAAAGTTTATGGCGGGTCCAAACAATGCAGCTCAGGGTCAGCCATCATTTTTAAATTCAAAGGCAGCTGTTACTGTGCAGGTAGGCGCCTATCAGGGTGATACTCTTGATATATTATTTTTCTCAAGCGGCTTTGTCATGTCTGCTATAGTAGATGAAGTGCTTAAAAAGAAAGTTGACGGTACTGAAGGCTTTAATAAAGATACCGGTGCCTTTACTGTAAGTAAGCAGTCTTTAGCTGCCCTTGCAATTACTATGGCTGATGACTATATAAGAGCTATTGACTTCCAGCGCTCCGTTTTAGGTGCCATGCAGAATCGTATGGAATCATCAATACGCAATCAGTCGAATGTGGCTATGAACGTATCTGATGCTCGCGCCCGTATCCGTGATACTGACTTTGCAGAAGAGTCTGCCAAACTGTCACAGCAGACCATCATTCAGCAGGCTGCCTCATCCATGCTGACACAGGCTAACTCAAGACCACAGCTGGCTTTATCACTGCTTGGTTAATAAAAAAGATAAATGAGAGATCTCTCCTTTATCTAATAATAAAAATGGCGCCTAATGGCGCCATAATTGTTTTAATGCCTAAAATCAGTCACATTCGCACCTGCTTTCTCTGGCATTGACAATAAATACATCTCCTTTTATCTGCTCTAATACAAGCTCACTTGCATTACAGTTTATAGAGCCTAAAAGTCCTGTTTTATTTGATGTTCCCATGCAGACCATACGTGCCTCAAGATTGCGGCACAGCTTTGGTATTTCCTCATCGACACGGCCGATTAGTACATGGGTTCTGTCATCGCCTATATCATGCTTTACAGCAAACTCTTTTAATAGTTTGTTATGAAGATCCTTTCTTGAATCAGAATTGTTGCTGATAATGGCAGACATAGTGGTATTGGCAGACATCAGACCATGATGCAGAGGTGATACTACATTGGCCACATGTATCTCACCATTGAAGTGATCTGCAAAGATTCTGGCCTTTTCATAGAGTTTCTCATCAACATCAAAATCATGATCATCCTCATCAAAGTCAATAGCCAGTAAAATAGCCCGACCTAAACGCTGAGGAGCATTGGCGTCTTTAACCACAAGCAGAGGGACTGCAATCTGACGCATAATGCAGCAGTCAATGGTACTTATAAAGAGATCTTTTATGGTATTGCGCTTGTTGGCACTGATAATTGCCAGATCAAAGTGACCTGCATTGGCCTCATTTACAAAGGTATCAGGTACATTCTCGCTAAAGATCACCAGAGGAATAAGATTCTTGATTGAAGGGTAGGATGCGCCTATTCTGGCAATTTCCCTTTCGGTCTGAGCCTTGATTTTGTCTATCTGCTGTGAGTCAAATTCATTTATAACTCTGCATGCAACAATTTCTATTTCTGGCAGAAATCTAGCAAACTGAGCTGCACGATCAAGAGCGGGCTGATTATCACCAGGCTTTAATAAAATAATTACTCTGTAGTTCTGACTCATATAGGCCCCCCAATGTTTTTTACGTCGATAAATTTAGATCCTTATATTTATAATTTAATATATATTTTTGATATTAATATTAAAAAATTCATTATTTTTGACATGGGTACACTTTTAACTGATTATTTTTGTCGCACCTTTTATGTGCCTTTTTAAACACTGTTTTAATAAAAATTCAAAGTGTTTTAAGATAAAAAAACAGTTGTTAAAACAGGTATCATCATGGAACTTCTCAATATTTCTAAAGCCTCCTTTGCTATTAAGGAGGGACTGTCATGTCACATTGAAAATCTAGTGGTAAATACTGATAGTCTATGGGTTTTAGTAGGGGCCAATGCCTCTGGTAAAAGCTCTGTAGCCAAAGCCATTGCAGGTGCTATTGAATGCACAAATGGACAGTGTGTAAAAGACAGGTCATGTAAATGTGCTTTAGTTTCATTTGAAAGACAGAGCGAGCTTTTTGAAGATGACTTTAAGTACAGAAATTCAGATACCAATTCAGATGAGGAGCTAAATGGTATCAGGGTGTCTGACTATCTGTCAGGGTGTAATAAAGAGTATGTTACAAAAGCCATGGAGCTTTTGCATATAGACTATCTTTATGACAGGCCGGTGCGTGTGCTCTCAGGTGGAGAGGGGCGCAAAATTATGATTGTAAAGGCAATCTGCTCTGATAATAATCTTATTGTGCTTGATACTCCATTTGATGCCCTGGATACAGAATCAAGATGCAGACTTATTGAAATAATTGAATATATACATCAAAACACAGCCTGTGCCATTGTACTTATTGTCAACAGAAAAGAGGAAATTCCACAGAGTGCATCAAACTTTGGTCTTATAAGTGCATTAAGTCTTAAAAAAACAGGTGACAGAAAATTGCTTGATGACAGTGATTTTGCCTCTTTTTTAAATATAGTCTCACTGCCGCAGATTACTATTCCCAAAGCGCCTTTTAAATTTATACAAAAGGATGTGGCAGGGGATAATCTTGTGACTATGCACAAAGTTAACATCACCTATGACAGAGTTATTTTCAAAGATTTTGATTTTACACTCAACAAAGGAGATCACTATCAGATCTTAGGGCCTAACGGCTGCGGTAAATCCACGCTCATCTCCCTTATAACAGGTGACAATCCTTTGGTCTATGTCAATGATATAACTGTCTTTGGCTATAAAAGAGGACAGGGTGAGTCTATCTGGGATATTAAAAAATACTATGGCCTGGTATCAGGTGCCCTGCATCTTGACTACAGAGTCTCATCGCCTGTCATCAATGTCATACTCTCAGGCTTTTATGATTCAATTGGCCTTTATACCAAAGCCTCTGATGATGAGATCAAATGCGCCAGAGCCTGGCTTGAAATTGCTGGTCTGTCCCATCTGCAGCGCCGCTCATTTAAAGAGCTGTCATTTGGACAGCAAAGACTTGTGCTTATTATAAGAGCCCTTATAAAAATACCGCCTTTGCTTATTCTTGATGAACCGCTGCAGGGACTTGATACCTATGGTCGAGAGCTTGTCAAAGAATTTATATCTGTGATTATTGAAAACTCTAAGACCACTGTGATCTTTGTATCTCATCATACAGAAGATACGCCGCGCGGCATCAAATATAATCTGCGCTTTGTGCCATGCGATGGCGGCTATACAATTGAGAATGACAGGATCTAAAGACAAAGGTGCCAGATTGCTTTGGCACCTTTTAAGAATGATTAGACGTTAAAGAGGAACTCAAAGAGATCGCCGTCTTTAACTATATAGTCCTTACCCTCAGCGCGCAGTTTGCCAGCCTCTTTGGCACCTGCCTCACCGTTGTACTTTATAAAGTCCTCATAGGCTATAGTCTGTGCACGGATAAAGCCACGCTCAAAATCAGAGTGAATCTTACCTGCTGCCTGTGGAGCAGTAGCACCAACCTTGACAGTCCAGGCTCTTACTTCCTTGACACCTGCTGTAAAGAAGGTCTGCAGACCTAAAAGGGAGTAGCCGGCGCGAATTACACGGTTAAGACCTGGTTCCTCAAGACCCAGGCTCTCCATAAACTCTGCTCTGTCCTCTTCCTCCATGGAAGCAAGTTCAGCCTCAATAGCTGCAGATACAGGTACTACAATGGACTTCTCCTTTGAGGCAAGCTCTCTTAGACGGTCAAGATATTCATTGTTCTCAAAACCTTCCTCAGAGACATTGGCAATGTACATGACAGGTTTTAAAGTCAGGAAGTTAAAACCCTTCATAGCAAACAGCTCTTCTTTGGTAAATTCAACCTCACGCAGCATTTTGCCAGACTCAAGAGCAGGCTTGCATTTTTCAAGTGCCACCACCTGAGCTAAAGCCTCCTTGTCACCTCCAGTTCTTGCTCTTTTCTCAAGACGGGATAAAGCCTTGGTGCAGACATCAAGATCGGCAAGAGCAAGCTCGGTGTTAATGACCTCAACATCATCAATAGGATCAACCTTGCCGTTGACGTGAATAACATTAGGATCATCAAAGCAGCGTACTACATGGGCAATAGCATCAGTCTCTCTGATATTCATTAAAAACTGATTGCCAAGGCCTTCACCCTGTGAAGCGCCCTTGACCAGACCTGCAATATCCACAAATTCCATAGTTGTAGGCACTATCTTCTGTGGTTTGACAATTTGTGCAATTTTATCTAAACGTGGATCTGGTACCGGAACTATACCTGTATTTGGTTCAATGGTACAGAATGGAAAGTTCTCTGCAGCAATGCCTGCCTTGGTCAGAGCATTGAATAAGGTTGATTTTCCAACGTTTGGAAGGCCTACGATGCCACAATTAAATCCCATTTATTTCTCCTTTAAAGGTTTAAAACCGTTAATAACTGATGTGCCCCTGTCAAGGCCCTGCTTGAACAGAACTGAAAGACCATGTACTGCACCTACAAGGCTCTGTTCAATAAGATCGCGGCTTTGTGGATCTGGTCTTGAGAGTACATAATTGACAACGTCTCTGTTGACAGGCTTGCCTATACCTATTCTTAATCTGTAGTAATTCTGTGAGCCACCAAGACAGGCACTTATGCTTTTAAGTCCATTGTGACCTGCAAGACCGCCGCCAAATTTGAGTTTTAGCGTGCCTGGTGCCAGATCAAGATCATCGTGCAGCACTAAAAGCTCCTCAGGGGCAATTTTAAAGAAATTGCACAGGGCGCCTACCGATCTGCCTGACTCGTTCATAAAGGTTGTAGGAAATACTACCCTTACCTCACAGCCCTCAATCTCGCCGCGACCTACAAGGCCTGAGAATTTGGAGTCTGGGGCCATATTGATTTTATATTTGTCACACAACATATAAAGGGCATCAAGGCCTATATTGTGCATGGTATGTTCATAGCGGTCGCCTGGATTACCAAGACCTGCTATAAGACGTATATTGCTTTTATTTGTTGCCATGTAACAACTCAACAGAATTTAAATCTTCATCACTAAGCTTTGCTTTGAGACTGTTTATGCTCATATTGTGCCCCGGCACTATAAAATCAGGGGCTATCTGTGCACATGGTATCAAAACAAAAGCCCTTTCATGCATGCGCGGATGGGGCAGTGTCAGAGTAGAGCCTGCATGCGTATAATTTGAAATGGCTATTATATCAAGATCAAGAGTGCGCGGGCCATTTTTTATAGTGCGTACTCTCTTGTGCAGCTGCTCTATATGCTGCAATCTGTGCAAAAGCTCTAAAGGCTCAAGATCACATTTAATAAGCATGGCTGCATTTATAAAATCATCCTGAAACAGATAACCTACAGGTTTGGTTTTATACAGGGAAGAGAAGGCAAGCTCTAAGACACCCTCAAGAGAGGCAATCTGCTCTTTAGCCTGCCATATAATATCTGAGCTCTGTCCCATATTTGAGCCAAGAGAGATTAAAACTGATGCCATAGTCTAAAATGGTATATCTTCGTTAATCTTGATATTTAGGATCTGAGCCTTCTGCTTGCGTCTGTTTTTTCTCTTCTCAAGAGTTTTGGCATGAGCGTTCTCTGCTATAGCTGATATGGCATCAGATCTGCCAAGCCCCTTTTGCTTTGAGTCGAAGTTCTTTTTCTTGCTCTCGCGCTTGAGCCTCTTTTCCATAAGTCTTTTTTCTTTGGCGGCCTTTTCAAGCTCATGAATTCTCACGCGCTCTTCATAATATGGCTGCCAGAAAATAACAGCATCTGCAAGATAAGGATCAACAGCAGCTCTTAGCTTTAAGAGATCAAAGGTTGCTCTGAATAAAGACTTTCTTGAAATAATATCAGCCTGTTCCTCTTTTTTAATGCTGATAAGATCAAGCTGATCCATCCATACTCTTGAGATATCCTCAATTACAAAGTATGGAATATTGATGCATGAGATCTGTCTGAAAATCTTGTCAATAAGGCCTTTGCGCTTTTCATAACTGACAGGGGCCATAAAACTGCTTTCCATAAGCTCAAAGAGTTTATTTTCAAACACAGGATAGAGCAGTATGGAGTAGAGAAAGTAAGGGACATTAAACTTGCCCTGGGCAATTCTCTGATCTGAACAGGTAAGTGCATATTCAATAAAGGCATTGCCTCTTTCTGAGGTCATAATATCAATATTGCTCTGACCGAAGATGTATTTGAGCAGATCGTACTTTTTCATCAGACGGTAGGCCTTAAGACCATAACCGCTCAACAGCAGTTTGTTTATTTCTTCATACATTCTGTCAGGAGATACATAGGTAAGATGTACGCCCATCTTTAAAATAGGGGCAGAGGTGCGCCTTGAAATCTTAAAATCAAGCTTGGCAGCAAAACGTATAGCCCTAATCATGCGTACAGGATCTTCTTCATAGCGTGTCTTAGGATCGCCTATGATATCAATTGTTTCATGGCACAGATCATAAAGACCTCCAAAGTAGTCGACTATGGAGAAGTTGGAAATATCATAATAAAGAGCATTTATAGTAAAGTCGCGGCGTGAGGCGTCATCTTTTAAGGATTTACCGTAATTGTTGTCTCTGACTAAGGCTCCATTGGTGCTTTTAGTAAAACGGTTGGTGCCATTGAGAGACTGCTGTGCCTGTGATTTTAAAGCCGATCTGAAAGTTGTAATCTCAACAATTTCATGTCCATAGACAGCATGGACTATTTTAAATCTGCGACCTATGATTCTGCTGTTGGAAATGACATTGGTAATCTGCTCAGGTCGTGCATTGGTTGACACGTCAAAATCTTTTGGAGCTTTACCAAGCAGCAGATCACGTACTGCTCCGCCTACAAGATAGGATTTAAAGCCACTGTCAATGAGCCTGTACATGGCCCTTAAAGCTTTTTCTGATATGTTGCGTCTTGAAATACAGTGTTTATCGCGTGTGAGCTCTAATTTGCAAAAACCGTTATTCTTAACCTTGGCCTTATGCTCTTTAAGAATGTCATCAAGACCTATGAGTAATGTAGAAATTTTATTAATCCTCAGTTGTAGCTGTATCTTGGTTATTTGCCAGGCATTATACCACTTTTGCCCGCCTTTTTTACATCAAAGGCAGGCATGGCTGTGTGCCCTTTAAAATCAGAGCACGCAGAAGATATTCTCAAGATCTTTCTTGAGCTTTAGCGCTGCATTTTTAATTTCAGCAGCATATTCAGAGCTTGAGCCTATAATTAGAGCTTTGCTGTTACATGAGGTAAGATCACTGATATGATGCACCTCATAGGCAACATTGGCAGGACTTACAAAATACTTGCCTTTGCGGCTTGCATCTGAATCAACCACAAAAAACTTAGCATTTTTCAAAAGAGAGCTGTCGGCGCAGTCTAATATTCTAAAAGCAGATGATCCTGTACCCCAGAGTATAATTTCATCATGGGTTTTCAAGATAGTATTTAAAGCGTCAGTATGCTCTGCATCAAGATAGTCTCTGTTTATATCCTGCACAAAATTTAAAGTCATGGCCTTAAGCTTTGCATCATCAAAATAAGGAACGTAGCTCTGACCCTGCGCTCTTTTTTGTAAAACTACATGCAGATAGCCGTCAAGCTCCTCAGAGTCTTTGGCAAAGACAATATTAAAGCCATTGTCACGGGCAATGCTCTCATAGCAGGCCATATGTAAAAACCAAAACTGCATGGCAAGAGGCACATGGCCACGGACATTTTCTATAATAAAATAGCCTCCGTCATTGAGCTTTTGATGTATAAAGCCAAAGAAATCATGCAGATCATTAAAAAAACCAAGAGAATTCTGACTTATAAAACAATTCTGTCTTTTAAGATCCTTAAGATCTGTAGTAAAGCACTCTTTAATACAGGTTATATGCTCGCTACTTTCAAACTCAGCACCTGGATCATAGCCTGTCAGATTGCTATAGCCTGCATTTTCCATAAGCTGCAGCAGTCTCCCTGTCTTTGAGCCTATTTCAATGACAGCATCATCTTTTTTTACAAATTTAAAGATAAGATCAAGTATCTTGTTGTAGTGATCCTGTCCTATATTATCTGTAGGCTTTATGTAACCAAAGGCGCAGGTTAAATCAAGAGCCTCCTGATCATACTCCTGTGCATTAAAACATAGATTGCAATCTTTACACAAAACAGGTCTTATAGTTGCAAAAGCACCGTTTACATGTCTGTACTCTTTATCAAGAGGAGCCGGGATTAACATTTCGCGTTTAACTTTAAGAGCCTCTACATTATTACTTTTACAGTATGGACAAGTATGCATAATCAATTCACTTCTGTTTAAAAAGGTTATTCAATTATCGTCAGGGATGTTTAATAAATTAATATTTTTTGTAAACTAGCATAATTGTATATCATCAATAACAATATTGTCAGATGGTATAGCGCTGATATCTAAATTTTCAAGGGCAAGATGCAAAATATCAGCACAGATCATAGTTTCATCTATATAGTCTGTTCTCTGACCTAAAGCTAAAAGCGCTGTTTTAATAGCAAGCTGTGGACTCATAATGCTTAGAATATCGGCCGCATGATTCTGCTTTGAAAGTTTAAGTCCGTCAGCTCCAACAGCAAGAGGCAGGTGCATATAGCCAGGGGCATCACAGCCAAAGGCTTTATACAGCGCATTTTGTACAGGAGTTACATCTATAAGATCAGAGCCTCTTACAATATGACTTACATTCTGTCTTATATCATCAACAACACAGGCAAGATTGTAGGAGATAATGCCATCAGCTCTTATAAGGGTAATAAAATTATCCTCAGGATCCCTGACACAGACTTTGCCTTTAATATCATCATAAAATGAGCTGTTAATAAGATCCTTATGATAAAAACGCAATGAGTGATGATTGCTGCCGCTCAGATGCTTTTTATAGCAGGTGCAGGGTCTTTGTTTAAGATCAGATCGGCTGCAACTGCAGTAAAAGGCATAACCTTTGTGCAAAAGCTCTGCGCATTTATCATGGTAAATCTTAGTATCTTTACTTTGAATTAAAATCTCTTTATCAGAGTGCAGCGCAAGTTTATCTAAAGCATCTAGTATGGCTGCTGTGTTTTCACTTTTGCAGCGTGGAGTGTCTAAATCCTCAATGCGTATAAGATAGCAGCCCCTGTTGTGTCTGCTTATAAGATAGGAGCCGACAGCTGCAATTACAGAGCCAAGATGAAGATGTCCTGACGGAGTTGGAGCAAACCTTCCTACGTAGGCTGTCATATATAACCTGCCTTAGAATCAAGGCAGGCACTGTGATGATAAAGGCATATTAGCCTTCGAGCTGTTTTTCTTTAATTTCTGCAAGAGCCTTGCAGTCAACACACAGATCGGCTGTAGGTCTGGCCTCAAGACGCTTGATGCCAATTTCAATACCACACTGATCGCAGTAACCAAACTCGTCGTTCTCAAGCTTGCTTAGAGTTTTCTCAATCTTCTTGATAAGCTTTCTTTCTCTGTCTCTGGCTCTTAACTCCAGGGCAAACTCCTCTTCCTGAGAAGCTCTGTCTACAGGATCAGGGAAGTTGGCAGCCTCACTTTTCATGTGGCCTACTGTTCGGTCAACCTCTGATCTTAACTGATCTCTCCAGGCTGTAAGGATTTTTCTAAAGTGAGCTTTCTGTTCTTCATTCATATACTCCTCACCAGGTTTTTCCTGATAAGGCTGAACTCCGGCAATAGCAAGAGGTCCCATTGATTCGATATTTACATTTTCTGACATACTTATGTTCCTTATATAGCCTCAGGGCCTGAACAATATTATTGTTATTATTACATCCTGTCAAAATCTATGTTCTAGTGCAGGATGCTTGCAATCCAGACTTTAAAGACTGTGCACTGTGCAAAGACCTTATATAAAAAAAGATTTTTATATATAAACACAAAGATCTTTTAAAACCAAGATTTTTAAGGTCTGCATTATCTACTATTGTGATACATCATACAATAAAGACCATGTTAATTTTTCATAAAATTAGACATCAGTCCTAAGCTTTGTGCAATTTGTATCAAAAGAAATCATTTTTTTAAAAAGTTTCTTTGCAGTTATAAATCATAAAAGACAGTTTCTATCATGTATAATGACTTTTTAAATTTTTATTAATTAAACGCGACGATTTGAACCTGACATTCATCAAAAATGCAAAACTCAAATGATAAAGATCCTGTAAATATCAATGAAAATGCCTCTGAAGAAAAAGACAATGAGCAAAGTCAGATACCAGAGGGTTTTTCTATTAAAGATTTTGAAAGCACCAAGGTCAAAGCTGCAACTCAAGATACAGGCACAAACAGTGATGATAACGCTCAGAGTAAGAAAAGAAGCTCTGGTGGCTTTTCGCGCAAATTTACGCTTTTATCCATAAAACTTACCATTGCAGCCATCAGTGTTCTGGCTATTATTTTTATCTATATATCAGTAGTAGTGCGCGAGGGTTTTGATGTTGATGACAAGTGGGTGCTGCCTGCTGTGGTCTATTCACGTCCTCTTGAGCTCTATCCAGATCAGAGACTGTCACTAGAGCAGATGGTCTATGAGCTAAAGCTTTTAAAATACAGGCAGACGCCAAATCCGTCACGTCCTGGCGAATATGCTGTCAACTTTAAAACTGACAAGATTGTGCTTATAAAAAGACCTTTTACCTTCCCTGAAGGTGAAGAGGGCCGCATTTCTCTTTTGATTGATTTTGATGAAAACCGTGTGCAGAAAATCACCAATGCTGATACTAAAGAGGAGCTTGGCTACGTGCGCATGGATCCTGTACTGCTTGACAGAATCAATCGTATCGATCCAAAAGAGGACAGAATTTTTATTACTCTAGACGAAGTACCTAAGCCTCTTATTACCACACTTTTGGAAATTGAGGACAGATCGTACTACTCCCATCTTGGTGTCAACTTCTTTGCCATTGCCCGTGCATTTGTAAAAAATATGATAGCAGGACGTGTGGTAGAGGGTGGCAGTACCATTACACAGCAGCTGGTAAAAAACTACTTTTTAAGTTCAGAGCGTAGCTATGTAAGAAAGATCAAAGAAATATTTATGGCCATGGTTATGGATCATAGATACACCAAGGAGCAGATTTTAGAGGCCTATATGAATGAGATTTATTTAGGTCAGAATGGTGCTGCCGGTATCTATGGCTTTGGTCTTGCCTCATATTTTTATTTTGGCGTGCCTGTCTCTGAGTTAAGTCAGGATCAAATGGCTCTTTTAGTAGGTCTTATCAAAGGCCCTTCCTATTATGATCCATGGCGTCGACCTGATAATGCCCTTGAGCGTCGCAATACTGTGCTTGCAGTGCTGCGCAACCGCGGCTATCTGACTGATGCTCAGTTTGAACAGTATAGCGCCAGACCTCTTGGCATTATTGAAAGAGGCTCTATGAACTACAGCAGAACACCTGCCTTTATGGGTGTTTTAAAGCATGAGATCAAAACCAGAATTGAGCCTGACAATCCAAACTTTCTCTCAGGCAACGGCATCAAGATCTTTACAAGTCTTGACCCGCAGGCTCAGCTTGCAGCTGAAAATGCTGTAACCAAGGAGCTTGCCGCCATTGAAAAGCAGCGCGGTATTTCAGGTCTTGAGGCTGCTATGGTGGTCTCATCCTGGAGAACTGCTGAAATATCAGCTGTGGTTGGCAGCAGAACGCCAAAATATGATGGCTTTAACCGTGTGATTGAGGGCAGACGTCAGATAGGCTCTTTAGTAAAACCATTTGTCTACCTTACAGCCTTCTCGCGTGGCTATCATTTAGGCTCTATTGTGCAGGATACACCTCTTACCGTTAAACTGCAGGATGGCAAGTTATGGTCGCCTAAAAATGATGACAAGAAATTTCGCGGACCTATACGTGTGCTTACAGGTATGGCCCGCTCCCTTAACGTTCCTACTGTAAGACTTGGTATGAGCGCAGGTCTTAAGAACGTTATAGATACACTAGAGCGTGTGGGTTTAAAACAGCATGTGCCTCTGTATCCTTCAATACTTCTTGGTACCACAGAACTTACACCTCTTGAGCTTAACTCCATTTATGCAAGTATGGCTACAGATGGTGTCTATCAGGATCTGACCACCTTGCGTACCGTTATCAAAGACGGTGAGATTGTCTATGAAAGAAAAGACAACAGACATGAAAAGACCCTTGATCCGCGTGATACCTATCTGACCTTATACGGTATGACCGAGGCTACAAGAGCCGGAACAGGTAGACGCCTTGGACAGATGTTCCCTGGGGTCAATATCGGCTCTAAAACAGGAACTACCAACAATCACCGCGATACCTGGTCAACAGGTATTGATTCAGATGAGATTGTTACCACCTGGGTGGGCTTTGACAACAACCGCTCTACAGGACTTTACGGATCATCTGGTGCTCTTATGGTTTATGCTCAGTATCTAAAGGAGCGTGGTGTCAACTCACTTGAACTGCGTCGTCCTGAGGGTATTAAATTTGTAAACTTTGCAAGCAATGGCCAGGTTTTAGCTGACGGCTGCCATGAAGAGGGTATGCGTCTGCTGCCAGCCCGTGAGGATATGATAGTAAATGTCAGACCTTGCTCTTTCGGTGTCTATGAAACAGCTCCGGCATTGCCACCGGTGCAGCCTTCAGCACCTGAGAAAAAGGACAATGAGGATCTCAATGTGCTTGAGCGCTTTTTACTTAATTTTTAGGATGTAGTTATGGATATATATGCAAAGATTGCAGCTATCTTTGATGAGGATAGCCTTGATGACAGCACTGTACTCTTTACTCTGCCACAGTGGAACTCCATAAACTTTTTTGCGCTTTTGACGTTACTAAAAGAGGAGTATGGCAGAGAGCTTCCTATCAAGGAAGTGATTGAATGTGCCACTTTAGGTGATCTTCTTTCGCTGTGCACTAAAGAGAGTTAATAGTTATAGAGGGAAATGGCTGTGACCTTACATGTAAAGGACAGGTTTTTAGACAGTATAGAAAAGTTTGCTGACAAAGAAGCTCTTGACTGCCATGATGGTATTTTAAGTTATAAAGAGCTTGGCAGCAGAGCCTTGAATCTTGTCAGATGTTTTGATGAGGATAAGGTTAGCAAAGTAGGCATCTTTGGTGACAGAGATGTGCTCTCCTATGTAACTTTGTTTGCATCTGTTATCTCGCTTAGAACCTTTGTGCCTTTAAATCAGCGTTTTCCTGTTAAAAAGCTCATTTATATTATAGAAAAATCAGATCTTGATACTATTTACGTATCAAAAAACTGTCTGAATCTTATTGTAAAGATTCTTCCTGAAGTTAAAAGAAAGCTTAAAGTCTATGTGGCTGACACTGATGCAGCCTCTAGAGTACAGGGAACAGGGGCAGATATCAGAGTTCTTGATATTAAGGGAACAGACAGCGCTGCTGATGCAAAGCTTATGGATGCCCTGCGCAAAGTGCAGCCTGCTTTGTCTCATCCTTTATATATTATTTTTACCTCAGGTACCACAGGCGATCCAAAGGGTGTTGAGGTCAGCTTTGATAATATGGCAGCCTTTTTAGATGCAGTAAGTGCGCTGTTTAATTATAGCAGTGAGGATAGAATAGCTCAGGTTTCAGATATTACCTTTGATTTGTCACAGGGTGAGATTTTCTGTGCATTCAGTCATGGTGCTGCACTTGTTGTAGTGTATCCGCAATATCTTTTTGCCTTTGCCTCCTTCCTTGATAAAAAACAGATAAGCTGTGTCACCTTAGTGCCATCTGCTGCACTGCTTTTAAATAAGATGGGGCTTTTGGAAGAGGGCGGACTTAAATCTTTAAGACTGTGTAACTTTTTAGGCGAGGCTTTGCCATACAGTGCCTGTGCGGCTCTGTCCAAGAGTGCAATTAACGCTGATTTTTATAATACCTATGGTCCAACCGAGGCTACAGTTGCTATAAGTTATTTTAAAGTGGATGATTTTAAGCAATCTGGCAATGTTCCTATAGGTTTTATGTATGACAGATCGGTGGCCATACTGCGCGCAGCTGACGGTACAATAGCTAAGGATGAGGGTGAGATCTGCTTAGGTGGTCCTCAGATCTGCAATGGCTATTATAAAAATGAGGCTAAAAACGCATCAGCCTTTTTTATGCATGATGGCATGCGTTTTTACAGGACAGGCGATCTTGGCTGTTATGACATGGTTGATGACAGGAGAGTTCTTGTCTATAAAGGCCGTATTGATGATGAGGTTAAGGTTCAGGGTTTTAGAGTTTCACTGCTTGAGATTGATGAGGCCTTTGTTTCAGCCTTTAAAGTATCAGGTGCGGCCGTAGCCTTGTATGATAATCTTGGCAGTGCAAGTATTGCACTTGTGGTACATGGCAAAGATAACAGCATAGATAAAAAAGAGATTATAAATACGCTCAAAGAAATGCTGCCTTTTTATATGCTGCCATCTAAAATAATTTTCAAAGAGAGCATGCCATACAATGCCAATGGCAAGCTTGACAGAAAAGCTCTGTTTAATGAGCTTAGTTCTTAAGGAGATATTATGTTTGATCCTAAATCAGTTTTGCAAAATTCCTTTTCAAAAGATGATTTATTCAAAACTCTAGAGCGCCTTGGTGTTAAACAGGCAGATACTCTTTTAGTGCACAGTTCTTTATTTTTTTCTTTAAATTTTATCATCTGATAATATTGTTAAATAACTGTCATGAAGATAGTGCGCGTCTGCAGGTGGCCAGTAAGGATATGATAGTAATTTCAGACCTTGATAGCGGCACAGTTCTTTTTATTCTGATATTCTGACTCCGTGAATAGATAAATTTTTATTTACTTTTGTCGTTATTAATAGAGGAGTATGGCAGAGATCTTCTATAGAGGAAGTGTTTGAATGTGCAGTTTAAGTTAACTTCTGTCACTGCGCACTAAAGAGAGTTAAAAGTTATAGAGGGAAAAGGTAGTGACTTTACATGTAAAGGACAGGTTTTTAGAGTGTGTAGAGAAGTTTGCGGACAAAGAGGCTCTTGACTGTCATGATGGCATTTTAAGCTATAGGGATCTGGGTTTAAAGGCTTTAGAGTTTGTCTCTAATTTTGATTTAGATGCAACACAGAAGGTTGGAATATTAGGTGACAGGGATGTTCTATCCTATGTAACTTTGTTTGCATCTGTTATCTCGCTTAGAACCTTTGTGCCTTTAAATCAGCGTTTTCCTGTTAACAAGCTCATTTATATTATAGAAAAATCAGATCTTGATACTATTTATGTCTCAAAAAACTGTCTGAATCTTATTGTAAAGATTCTGCCTGAAGTTAAAAGAAAGCTTAAAGTCTATGTTACTGATGAGACCGCAGCACAGATACTGCATGGTTCAAATGCCGATATAAGAGTTATAGATTTTAATGCACATGATCTTGAGTATAAGTCTTATCAGCACGCACAGCTGCGTAAGGCACAGGCAGCTTTATACCATCCTTTATATATTATTTTTACCTCAGGTACCACAGGCGATCCAAAGGGTGTTGAGGTCAGCTTTGATAATATGACTGCTTATTTAGATGGCATAAGCGCAGTCTTTAATTACAGCAGTGAGGATAGAATTGCTCTTGTTTCAGATATTACCTTTGATTTGTCACAGGGTGAGATTTTCTGTGCATTCAGTCATGGTGCCGCACTTGTTGTAGTGTATCCGCAATATCTCTTTGCTTTTATCTCCTTCCTTGATAAAAAGCAGATAAGCTGTGTCACCTTAGTGCCATCTGCTGTGCTGCATTTAAAGAAAATGGGACTTTTAGATGGGGGGGGGTAAAGACTTTAAGGTTATGTAATTTTATTGGTGAGGCTTTGCCTTACAGTGTCTGTAAGGATATGGCTTACAGTGCTGTTAACAGTGTAATTTATAACTCATATGGACCTACTGAGGCCACAGTTGCCATAAGTTATTTTAAAGTTTGTGATTATAAACGTTCTGGCAATGTACCTATAGGTACTATCTATTCAGGATCAGTAGCCATACTGCGCGCAGCTGACGGTACAATAGCTAAGGATGAGGGTGAGATCTGCTTAGGTGGTCCTCAGATCTGCAATGGCTATTATAAAAACGAGGCTAAAAACGCATCAGCCTTTTTTATGCATGAGGGCATACGTTTTTACAGGACAGGCGATCTTGGCTGTTATGACATGGTTGATGACAGGAGAGTTCTTGTCTATAAAGGCCGTATTGATGATGAGGTTAAGGTTCAGGGTTTTAGAGTTTCACTGCTTGAGATTGATGAGGCCTTTGTTTCAGCCTTTAAAGTATCAGGTGCGGCCGTAGCCTTGTATGATAATCTTGGCAGTGCAAGTATTGCACTTGTGGTACATGGCAAAGATAACAGCATAGATAAAAAAGAGATTATAAATACGCTCAAAGAAATGCTGCCTTTTTATATGCTGCCATCTAAAATAATTTTCAAAGAGAGCATGCCATACAATGCCAATGGCAAGCTTGACAGAAAAGCTCTGTTTAATGAGCTTAGTTCTTAAGGAGATATTATGTTTGATCCTAAATCATTTTTGCAAAATTCCTTTTCAAAAGATGATTTATTCAAAACTCTAGAGCGCCTTGGTGTTAAACAGGCAGATACTCTTTTAGTACATAGCTCTTTATTTGCCTTAGGGCTGCCATCTGACAATATTGTCAATCTTGATGAATTTTACTATAAGGCCTTGCGTGAATATGTAGGGGAGCAGGGCACACTTATTTTCCCGGCTTTTACCTACAGTTATTGTAAAGGCCAGAGCTTTGATATTAAAAATACACAAAGCGCGGTAAGCTCACTTGCCAATTACTGTATACACAAGCATATAGGTTACAGAAGTGCTGATGCTCTTTTCTCCTACATAATTGATGGGCCAGATGCACCAAATCTTAAGTTTTCCAATGTCTGCTTTGACATAGAAGATGGCATTGCAGGCTATATGCTGGATAAAAACGCAAGAGTTTTGATGCTTGGTGTTGGTTTTGCCTGGCTTACAGCTTTTTACAGTGTGGATCAGAAATTAAAGGTGCCATATCGTTTCTTTAAGGAATTTAAAGGGACCACAGTTTATGATACACACGAGTGTGAGAGCAGTTTTTATTATTTCTGCAGAGCCCTGTGTGACAATACAGTAAACAATAACGATACTATAGATACTACCCTGGCACAGCATGGTGATAAAACCATGACAGTGACCCTGGGGCGTGGCAGTGTATCATCAGCACTGCTTAGTGATCTCTTCTTTATCTTTGAGTCATATGTAAAGCAGGATCCATGGTATTTTCTGCAGGGCCCTGCGACTGATACAGGTGATCTTAAAGATGCAGCTATAAACAAGATGCTTTATCCTTGCTATAAGCTCTAAAATATTTTATCTGTCTGCATAAAATCATGCAGACAGATGTCTTTTAAAGATCTTTAAACACACCTTTTGACTTTAGCAGTTTATAGTAGTCTATAACCTCCTTTAGACTCATGCCTGTCATTAAAGACAGATCCATAAGGGTAAAGGAGCCGTCGGCATAGTTTAAAAGTTTAAGTATATTATCAAGAGTAACTCTGTTGTCACTTACACCATCTTTTGAGCTTTGCAATATGAGCGGCGTATTGATAGTAGGGTAGAGATCTCTTTTGCCAAGCTGTGGCTCGCCATATGTGGTGGTCTGTACTTTGTGTACAGACAGATCATAGGTTTTTATAATGTCATATAGGACAGCTGCTGACTGCTCTATGCTCTCAAGAGAGAATAAATCAGGATTATCCAGGCTGGTATGATATTCATCATAGGTGGCATAGACAGTGCGTGAGGCCTGTACAAAAGGCAGATTGACCAAAGCCGAGCAGAACTGTCTTTCATCAGAGCCTGAGTTTGGGGTGAAATCTCTTAGTTTTATAGTACCAAAATCGCCACTTGAGGCTATATATCTTAAATACTTATCAATGGTGTAGTTATCTGCTGCATTATTATCAAGCTTTGAGCTTAACTGTTTTATAAGATCCTGACGAGAGAGCTTAAATGATAAAGGAGTATCCTCGCCTTTTTTGCTGGCAAGACAGGTTAAAACCATACCAAATTCAATATTGTCGGTAAACTTGTGCCCTTGAGTAGAGAGCAGTGATATAGAGCCTATGGTTTCTGGATTGATGATAAATTCGTAGCTGTAGTAGCGATCATTATCCTCTTTTAATTTATTGTAAAGATAGATAAGAGCCATAGGGCCGGAGAGCTCATTATTGAGCATATTGGGATGGCACAGATAGCTTGTAAGTACAATCTTTTTATTACTTGAGCCTGGTAAAAAGGCTCGGCCATAGGTCAGGGCACCATCGTATTTACGGCATTTTATATCAACATAGTAGTTATCTGCTGTTAAAGTCTGTCTTTGTCTGTGAGAAAGACAAAAGCCCCAGCGCTCTTTGTAGTAGGATGTGACATAGGGGATGGCATCTGGCAGATTGGGCAGGGTCCAGATATGATCTTTAAAGAGCTCCTCTGCGCTTACTCTGCCTTCAAAGCTTTCTGAGAAGTTAAGCACATGCATAATATTGTCTTTGCTGCTTATAAGCACATTGCCCTTGTCATCTTTAAGCTCGCCTGAGATAAGTTCCCACTCCTTGGGCACTGTCCAGTCAAAGACTTTAGTGCCACTTTTAACTTCATGTATCTCAAGAGGCATATACTCAGAGATGATGGCAAGTGAGTCTCTTATTCCTTTGCCTGTTATGGAGCGTGGGATATTATAGAGTCTGGTGCATAACTCATTAAAATCTGTCATAAACTTATCCTGCGGTTAAAGGCTTTATAAAACAATATATAAAACGGCACGGCGCCATATAAATTTAATTGCTTTTGCATAATACAATACAAAAAAGCTTTGTGATAGAGAGTATTGTCACTGATGCTGTATGGATAAATGCACAATATGATGTAGGCGCAAAGAGAGTTTAAAGCAGATTAGAGGCTGCAGGTGCAGGATATGTTCTTATATCCTGCACAAATAGAGTTTAAAGGAATGAGCCTTTAAAGCCGTAGACAAAGATTACAATAATTATAATAGGGGCAACGTAGCGTATATAGTTAAACCACAAAAGTGAGGTTTTGCTAAAGACACTTGCATTGTTGTTGATCTCTGAGAGTGCAATTTTTCTCATGACATAACCTACAAACAAGGTGGCACCTAATGAGGTTATAACAAAGAAGATATTGCCGCTTAACTTGTCAAAGGCATCAAAGATATTATTGCCAAGTATGCTTATATCAGCCCATGGGCCCATGGAGAGAATACATGGAATATTACCAAAGACAAAGATGGTGTCTAAGGTTATATTTATGGCCATATCATACTTTAATCTGAATTTTTCATACAGAACGGTAATGATAACCTGATAGATGGTTAATGATGTGGTTAAGGCTGCAATAATAAGCAGCAGGAAAAATACAATTGCAAAGAAATTGCCAAAATGCATATGGGCAAAGGCAATTGGCAGAGCCTTGAACACTAATGACGGACCAGATTCAGGATCAAGCCCTGCACTAAAGAGTGAAGGGAAGATCATAAAGCCTGCCAAAACTGCAATTACAGTATTGATAATACCGGTAATTACAGCAGTCTTGGTCAGATTTTCCTTTTCAGACAGATGGGATGAGAGGGTAATCATCACACCAAAACCTAATGACAGGGCAAAGAAGACCTGACCTAGCACATCCAAAAATAGCTTGGTGTTAAAGTAAAAACCCTCATCAGTAAAGGCTACAATCTTTGAAAAATCCGGGGTTAGATAGAACTTAACACCTTCCATGGCCCCATCTAGGGTCAGATTTCTTACAACCATAAGCATAAGGCAGATAAAAAGCAGAGGCATAAGATATTTAACTGCTCTTTCAATACCACTGATAATGCCTTTTCTTAAAATAAAATAATTGCAAAGAACAAAAAGAAATGTAGCAATAGAGATCTCATAAGGCGAGTTGTGAATGGCATCGATAAAGAATGATTCTGTAAGCTCTCTGTTTACAGGAGATGACAGATCAAGACCTCCTTCAATGCCTACAGCTCCCATGAAGATATGGCCTACATAGGATATAACCCAGCCACCTATGACCATATAATAGGCCAGAATACCAAAGGCTCCTATAAGACCGCTGTAGCCAAATATCTTCCAGAAAGGATGCGAGGTTGCATTCTGCACTATAAGTGTATAGGCATCTACACTGTTTTTCTTGGCGTGACGGCCAATAACATTTTCAACAAGAATAATTGGAATTCCAACTAGCATCATTACAATGATAAAAACGAGCACATATGCTCCGCCGCCGTTTTCACCAACAAGATATGGAAAGCGCCATGTTGCACCAAAGCCAATAGTTGCGCCTGCTACAGTTAAAATATAGGTAAGTCTGTTAGACCAGGTCTGTCGAGCCATGTATCTGCCCTTTTATATTACGCACAAAAATAGAGAATACATAATATATTAAAAGCCCCAAAACTGCCATATGTGCCGATATATATGCCTCATTTGAGCGCAGGGCAGGCTAGTTTTCTATAGCATAGTCGACTATGTGAATAAGGCCGGTTTTACATTTGACATAAAGAGAGCCTTCATGTTCAAAGACACGCCCAATCTCCTGATTCTCAATTTCAAGAGCGCTTTTTTCAATCTTGTGAATAATAATTTTCTGCCCTGAAGGTAAAAAGCAGTAGGCTCCTGGATATGGCGGGGCCAGTGCTCTTACAAAGTTTCTTATACAGCAGAAGGTCTGCAGAAAGTTTATATACCCCATATCGGGAGTACGCTTGCCATAATAGGTGGCAAGAGCATGGTTCTGCGGACGTGGCTTTACTCCTTTTTCAAGAAGATTCAATGACATAAGCAACAGCTCTGGGTAATGTGCATTCATCTTCATTAACAGAGTCTGCCCAGTGTCATCGGCACTGATAACAACACGTCTTTGTGTGATGATATCTCCGGCATCCACTGCACTTTCAATTATATGGCAGGTTACAGCTGTATATTTTTCACCATTGATTATGCTCCAGACATGTGGAGTACGGCCTCTGTAGCGTGGCAGTGGTCCGCCGTGCAGATTAAGAGCCCTGTAGAATAATGAAAAGGCCTCAGCAGGAATTATATTGCGGTAATTGACACTGACAAGATATTCATCAGAGCATCTTTGTTCATCTTTGATAAAGGATGCAAGCAGTTCTTTATCTTTTCTAAGATCAGATGTTGAATACTTAATATTATGCTCAATAGCATAATGTTTGACACCAGAGGGTGAATCATCCTCATGGGTCAGAATAAAGCGCACTTTATAGCCTGCCTCTTCTAGCGCATTAAGGCAGTTGATGGCAAGTGGACCAAAGCCGCAGAATACAATATCTCTCATAAAGACTCTATATGTATCCTAGGCTTTGACATTGATGGCAACAGTACCATCTGCTCTTTTCCATTTTTCTGGAGTTCTGCCCTGTAGTACATAGCTAAAGGCCAGGATGGTGGCAATAATATTGTAAAGATCGGCCGGAACTTCCTCGCCCTCATCAAGCTTTTTAAGCTCATTGAGCAAAACTTCATCCTTGTGTACATAAATGCCAAGATCTTTTGCCATATCTACAATGGCCTGGGCTCTGTCTGCAACGCCCTTAGCACTTAAGGTTGGGGCCTTGCCCTGCTTTTCATCATAGCTGATACCTACAGCTTCAAGTTGTTTTTCTTCCATAGCTATCTCCTAGATATCAACTGATACTGTGCTGCCGTCATTGCGCGGTGCCTGTGGATTTTTGGCAATTGTGCTTTCCTTGAGGCTGACGCGGCCAAGACGCATGCTGCTGGTTCTTGCTGTAATACCAATACACTGCAGGTTGTAGTTAAGATCAGGCATTAACTCCTGTACCTTCTGCATGGCATGCAGATTTTCTGTCACAAAGGACAGTTTAATCTCAGGCAGTTTTGCCACTGCCTTGATTTCAATAGGACCAAGATCCTTAAGATCAAAGGCAAAGTTCAAATGCCAGGTATTCTCGCCATCCTCATCCTTTTCCTTCTTTAAGGTAAAGCCGCCTTCACGGCCACCGTCATAGTTAGGTGGAAGAGGTATATAACGGTTAAGCAGAGGATTTATATTGTTGTTATTGCTGTTCTGTTGCTGCAGTCTTTCAATCTGACCAAAGGTCTCCTCAAGCATAGAGATGGAAGGTCCCTCAAGAACCTTATCTTTCTTTATGGCAGGAAGAGACTGCATTAAAGAGGCAATATCCTGAGATGACATACTCTTTTTAAGGAATTTATGTACATCTTTACCCAGCTGCTGATAGCGAAGACATAAAATATAAAATGCCCACTGATGCATAGCCAGAGCCTGCGAGGAGTTAGGGGATATTGGTCCTGTAACAAAATTCAGCCAGTTTTTAACACTTATCAGATCATCTACAGGATTGTTAAGGGCATTTAATAATTTCTGGGCCTCTTCTTTAAATTCAGGTGGCAGATTTGGATTGCCACTCTGCAGTCTTAAGGTATACATCATCTGATCAAGTGGATTGGCCTTTAGAACATACTGACCATCCTTGCCAGTTACTGTTGGAGTGGAAATACTGTTGTCTGTCTTGATCTCTGCGGTATTATCCTTAATCTCATCAGCTCTGCCACTCTTGAATCTGGCCATGATACGCTTAAAGAAGCCACCTTCTTTTACAGGCTGCATAGAATCAATATGAGTCTGCTCAGGTATTGGGTTGCTGTTGCCTGTTGTTACAACAGAAGCTCCTGGCGGTGTAACCAGATTATTTAAAACAGCCTCTTTGCGTCCTGAAATATTAAGTTTGTCATCTATCTCTGCATTTTCAATAGAAGGGCTCTTGGCTGTAATATCAGCAATGATGTCCTTCTCTGACTTTATAGCCTGCAGTGTGACATTGTGTTCATCATTAAAGTCATCAGAAGGTACGGTCTGAGACAGGACCTTGCTTATGATGTCACTTGGCTTGCTTACAGATTCAGAGCCATCATCTGTACTTTGAGCTGTGCCACTCTGTCCTTTGTTTGGCTGTGACTCAAACAGATCTAAATCAGTAGCCTCAGGTTTTACATACTGATAGAGCTTGGAAATATTGTCAGCATCAGCGCCTTGTGCATTTTCAAGATCTGTAATTAAAGTACTGTTTAATGCCTGGGCATTAGGCATGGCAGTTGAGATATTGTCATAGTCAATATCTCTGTCTACAAAATCATTATTTATAGCAAATTTGCCATTGAGATCGTCTGCATCAAGCTCATCTGCATTCTGGATTGGTGTGCTGATCTGAGGTTTTACCTCTTCAGCTTCAACCTCGGTAGGTTCTTCTGAAGTCTGCACAGGGGCCGTATTCTGAGGTTTAATCTCTTCAGCATCAGTCTCAACAGTATCATCTGTTGCCTGAACTGGAACCTTGTTCTGAGGTTTTACTTCTTCAGCTTCAACCTCGGCAGGCTCATCAGCAGTCTGTACTGGTACTTTATTCTGAGGTTTAATCTCTTCAGCATCAGTCTCAACAGTATCATCGGTTGCCTGAACAGGAACTTTGTTCTGTGGTTTTACTTCCTCAGCTTCAACCTCGGCAGGCTCCTCTGTAGTCTGCACTGGTACTTTATTCTGAGGTTTAATCTCTTCAGCATCAGTCTCAACAGTATCATCGGTTGCCTGAACTGGAACCTTGTTCTGAGGTTTTACTTCTTCAGCTTCAACTTCAGCTGGTTCCTCTGTAGTCTGCACTGGTACTTTATTCTGAGGTTTAATCTCTTCAGCATCAGTCTCAACAGTATCATCGGTTGCCTGAACAGGAACTTTGTTCTGTGGTTTTACTTCCTCAGCTTCAACCTCGGCAGGTTCTTCTGAAGTCTGCACAGGGGCCGTATTCTGAGGTTTAATCTCTTCAGCATCAGTCTCAACAGTATCATCTGTTGCCTGAACTGGAACCTTGTTCTGAGGTTTTACTTCTTCAGCTTCAACATCAGCAGGCTCATCAGCAGTCTGTACTGGTACTTTATTCTGAGGTTTAATCTCTTCAGCATCAGTCTCAACAGTATCATCGGTTGCCTGAACTGGAACCTTGTTCTGAGGTTTTACTTCTTCAGCTTCAACATCAGCAGACTCATCAGCAGTCTGTACTGGTACTTTATTCTGAGGTTTAATCTCTTCAGCATCAGTCTCAACAGTATCATCTGTTGCCTGAACTGGAACCTTGTTCTGAGGTTTTACTTCTTCAGCTTCAACATCAGCAGACTCATCAGCAGTCTGTACTGGTACTTTATTCTGAGGTTTAATCTCTTCAGCATCAGTCTCAACAGTATCATCGGTTGCCTGAACAGGAACTTTGTTCTGTGGTTTTACTTCCTCAGCTTCAACCTCGGCAGATTCCTCTGTAGTCTGCACTGGTACTTTATTCTGAGGTTTAATCTCTTCAGCATCAGTCTCAACAGTATCATCTGTTGCCTGAACTGGAACCTTGTTCTGAGGTTTTACTTCTTCAGCTTCAACATCAGCAGGCTCATCAGCAGTCTGTACTGGTACTTTATTCTGAGGTTTAATCTCTTCAGCATCAGTCTCAACAGTATCATCTGTTGCCTGAACAGGAACTTTGTTCTGTGGTTTTACTTCCTCAGCTTCAACCTCGGCAGGCTCCTCTGTAGTCTGCACTGGTACTTTATTCTGAGGTTTAATCTCTTCAGCATCAGTCTCAGCAGTATCATCTGTTGCCTGAACAGGAACTTTGTTCTGCGGTTTTACTTCCAGAGTCTGATCCTCGTAAATCTCATCTGTAGGTTGTGGAGCAGGTTTTGTTGTATTAACATTCTGCTCTGGCTCTAAAGCCTCTTCATTATGTACTGGTGTAGAGGCTGTATTTACACCACTGTAGAGTTTCTGCTCAAGAATTGAGCTGGTATTTTGACTTGTTGTAAAGTTATATCTGCCATAGTCTGCGGTGCTTTGCAGGCTGACAGAGGCATTCTGTTTGGCCTCAAGTGCTTTACTCTGTATATCGTGCAGGGCTTTGGCCTGCTCTTTTGAAATCTCCTCTGCCTGCTTTTTTGCCTCATCAATAGCTGCAGAATTTTCAATAAGACCTTTTTCCAGGCTTGTAAGTTTGCTCTCCTGATTCTGAGCCTTGTTTTTAAGCTCTTCAGCTGTGGCTTTAATATCATCAAGTTTTTCACTGAGATTTGAGGTTTTCATCTCAATGGTTTTGACAATATCATCAGCCAGCTGCTTTTTAAGCTGAGCTGTAATTTCATCAACTAAAGATTTAGGAGACAGTGGCTCCTGTTTTGTAGGCTCAACAGTACTCTGCGGCTCAACTGGACCTTTTACTGCAGGAGTTTCAAGACTTGGAGTCTGAATGGCAATGGTTTCGCCAGGAGCCATATTGATAGCTCCGTACAGATTGTTCTGAGCTGCTGTATAGGAAATCTTGACGCCCTTATCAAGCATGGTTCCCTGCTGCATCAGTGTCTTTTCAGCTACAGCTTTTGCCTGTTCAGATGGAGTGCTGACATGAGCCTCATCTGCTGTAACTGCAGGTTTTTGCGCACTGACGGTATTTTTTATGTCAGTTGCCATGTCATCGGCGACATTAGGGGCTTTAGCTGAAGTATCGACTATGGCACGCTGTAAAGCCAGATCTCTTGCAGTCTGCAGTTTTTCAGCAGGGCCAGGTTCACTCAGGGTTTTTGATAAAACCTCTTTTGCTGTAGTGTTTACTGTAAAGCTTTCAGGCGGAGTTGCAGGATTTGGAAGTTTACCTTCCTGCACCAGGCGCATGCGCTCCTGTCTGAACTGCTTTTGCAGGCGGGCAGCGCGGGCTGAAAGTTCAGAGAGTGACAGCTCTCTGGCGCTTACATTTTCATCAATAGGAGCGTCTGACTGTATAGGACGGTTGAAGGTGCGCTCCTGGGCACGAACCTGTTCTGTAGGTACAGGTGTGCTTTCAGCATTTTTTCTTGAATTTGGAATCAGATTGCCACGTCTTGCAGTCTGTGCTGCCTTGGCAATCAATGAGTGAATACGTGATGAAATCTCCTCAGAGACTTTGTCATCATAAGGGGCATTGTCAGTGCGATCACGATTCTGCTTGAAAATATCAAGATAGGTTGAATCATCAGGAAATTCATCAAGTGCCTTTCTCAGATAGCGTGTCATGGTCTGCGGTGTGGTGGCACCTGGCTTTTCCTGCACATATTCATTTTTAGGCAGGCGGGCTATGACATCTTTCTGATTGCTTTCAATAAAGGCAATAGACTGTTCAAGTGATTTGCTGACGGCACTTGCCGAGCGAGAGTTTAATCTGTCCTGCGGTATAAAGATCTGTCTCATGGCCAGATCGCGTTCAAGTCCTGCACCAATTGTCTGAGGATCGGTAAGGTTTACAAGACATTCACAGACAAATTTGGACAGAGAGCGGCCTACACCTGTACCTTCTTTGAGAGCCTGAGGCATAGAGTTTAAGCTCTGCTCAAGACTTTTTTGGGCATCACGTGCTCTTACCAGGCGTTTTGATGTAGACAGATTCTGAGCTACCTTCTCCTGCAGTGCACTGTCTCTTGAGATAACCTGTAAAGACAGTTTGTTGAATGTAGACATTGACTCGCGCGTAGAGTCAACAGGCACATCCTCAATTTTATCAGGTGCATTTAGGTATATGCTCAGATTATTTTTTAAAGTATTAAGCCCTTTGTTCAAAGACTCTGGCAGATTGTCCTGCGAAGTCTGCAGTGCCTTAATATATGATGCTGTAGCATGAATATTAATAGTGGGGCTTTTGACTACTTTTTCACTTTTTGCTTTACCAGAGACAGCGTTTTTTTGCATTTCGCTGGCTGCCTTTCTGGCGTTAATATCGATCTGATCCATAATATTTGTCTTTTGTTATACGCGCTGACAAAAAAACTCTATAATATAATAGCAAAATTATTAAGTTGCTTTAGGATAAATCTTGCAATTTTCTGATAATAAGAGCGAATTTGTCAAAAATATCATAGTAAAAACAAAACAAAGAGATACATTTATGTTTAAAAACCTCTGCGCATTTATGTTCACATGTATTTTTATATCACAGGTGCATGCCCAGGTTGGTGTTGTAAATCCAATGTCACCGCGTCAGACAAGTGTTCAAAACAGCGAGAAAAGTTACAACTACGGTTATTCTCTGCTTGCAGGTTCTGCCATTGACTCACTAGAGCGCGTTAACCGTGGCGGTTTTTATCTAAATTATGATATTTTTGACTCATATGTATTGCGTCCTGTAGCCCATGGCTATGCCGCACTGCCTGTATTTGTGCAGGATGGTGTGGGTAATTTTCTGACAAACATTGATGATGTGACATCAACTGTTGACAATATATTTGTGCTGCGCTTTAAAGATTCATTAACTTCACTCTCACGAGTTTTAATCAACTCAACTATTGGAATAGGCGGTCTTTTTGATGTGGCAGGAAGCTTTGGTATTGAGAGAAAGCCTATGTCCATGGCCACTGTTTTTGGTATCTGGGGTCAGCAGCAGGGACCTTATCTTATGATTCCTGTCTATGGTCCGACCACAGGCCGTGCACTGCAGGGCAATACCATTGACAGTGCTCCGTTTTTCTTTACCCCATGGTATGTAAATGCCGTGCATTTTGCACTAAGCGGTATTCATGCCAGAGCTGCCCTTATCGAGCAGGAGGGGCTTGTTGACAATGCCATTGATCCATATGTACAGACCAGGGATTTTTATCTTATGTACCAGCAGGGTCAGGTTAACAAGGCCATGGGTATTGATGCACCTGTCTTAAAAGAAGAAAATCTTGATGATGAATTTTTAGATGAGATCGACGGCTAAAGATGCAAGAGAGTGAGCTTTTGTCAATACGCAGGGAAATTGACAGCATAGATGACAGTATTATTGAACTTATATCAAGGCGCTATGCTCTTGTTGACAGAGCTGTACAGATAAAGCAGGAGCATAAGCTTGATCTGTTTTCAAAGGAACGTGAAAAGCATTTAATTGAGCATTTTAAGGAACTTGCCTTAAAGTATTCACTGCCCCACGATATGCTCGATGACATTCTAAAGCGTCTTTTAAAGCAGTCATATGTACAGGGTGCTGCAAGCTCCTATCCATGTGCCGCAACAGCAGGAGACAAGATAGTTATAGTTGGCGGCAGGGGCGGTATGGGATCATTTTTTGCCCATTACTTTAAAATCTCAGGCTATAACGTACAGATCCTTGAAAAAGATGACTGGGATCAGGTTGATACTATTGTGGCCAATGCTCTTTGTGTCATTGTAAGTGTGCCTATTGATATTACCTGTGAGGTTATAAAGAGGCTCTGTCCATATCTTGATGGTAAAACAGTGCTGTGCGATCTTACTTCGGTCAAGGGAGCAGTAACAAAGATCATGAAAGAGCATTATGCTGGCCCCAGCATTTCGCTGCATCCAATGTTCGGCCCCGACACCAAAAGCTTTTTAAAGCAGGTTGTGGTCAATGTACCTGTCAACATGGCAGATAAATGTGAATTTATGACAGAGCAGATGCGTCTGTTTGGGGCTATCGTCTGCACCTACAGTGCAGAAGAACATGATGAGGCCATGTCTATTATTCAGGCACTGCGTCATTTTACAACCTACTGCTATGGTGTATTTTTAAGTTCAGTCAATGCCAATATCAAACAGATTCTTGATTTGTCATCGCCTATCTACCGTTTGGAGCTGTCCATGGTAGGGCGCCTTTTTGCCCAGGATCCACTACTTTATGGCGATATCATTATGTCATCTAAAAACAATGCCAGGCTTATAAGTCAGTATACCTGTGCTTTGAATAGGGAGCTTGAGGTAGTGGCAAAAGGTGATATCGAAACCTTTGTCAGAAGGTTTAATGAGGCTAAAGATTATTTTGGCGATTATGCAGATATGTTTTTAAAAGAAAGTGCCATGCTTTTATCAAGATATCAGGAATTACGCTGAAGCTATGAAAAAAATCCTGCTTGCTCTTTTGATTACAGCCGCACTTGTTTCATCACTGTGTCTTGGTCAGATTATGGGGGCTGTCTATATCTTTGATAGCAAGATAGAAAGCGCTCTGAACAAGGTGCAGTCCAAGGTAAAAGGTCTTAGTTTTGATATAGCCTCAAGTGAGGGATATTTTGGCTCACGCAGGCTTGTTGTCAATTATGCCTATGCTCTGTCTGAGAACATGGCACAGTTTTATAAGACAGATAAAATATACGGCGCCTTTGAGCTTAATTTAAATATTGGCATACTTGCCTTTAGAACCGATATAAAGCCTGTAAGGGGCTATGGCAATCTTGATACTCTATTAAGCGGTTTTTCAAAAGACAGTATTGATTATCACGCCGTCTTTGAAGGCTCGGCCTTTAGTATGAGTGCAGGCGGAGTTATCAATTTAAAACCAATACAGGCAGGCTATGAGACCTTGCAGTGTACCTTAGGTGAAAGCGCTGCTGTGTTTGATCTAAAAGATTTATCAACACTTAAAGTTGATCTTAAAAGTGCAGGACTTCTGTGCAATGAAAATACAAGATACAACTTTAAAAATGCCCTAAATTTTACCCTTAGGGATCTTCTGTTTTCAGCCAACATAGATATTGAAAAGAAAAGCATTAGAGATAATATTAATTTTGCTCTGTCATTATTTGATCTTGATTTTTCCACAGTATATGCCCTTGGCTTTAAAAATGATGAGAAGGTCAAGGATATGTCGGTGCGTGAGCGTTTTACACTTGAGGGCTTTAACAGTAAGTTAAGTCTTAAAGATGCAGGTCAGGGTAAAACAGCTCTTGGTTTTGATGCTGCCGGCAACATAGGTATTTTTATGCCTTATATTAAAAACGATAGGGTGCAAAGCGGCATAAAACTTGACAATATGCTGCTTAATTTTGATGTTGATGGCATCATGCTTGGCAATATTGATAAGGCTCTTAAACTCAAAGATGCCAAAAAGGCAGTAGCGACACTGCTGGGCAAGGGGCTTTTTAGCTTTAATCTAAAACAGTTTTCCTTTGTAAGCGGCGGAGATAAAAGTCTGATTGATGCTAAGGTTGAGTTTTTTGTCGATGAGATCTGGAAGAGTATAAGTAGCTTTGAGGTTCAGAGCAGCATTAATCTTGCCAAGAGTTTTATAAGATCGCTGCCTCCTTCATATCAGAAGGATATGGAAAATGCTTCTGTCAATGGCGTATTTTCTGAAGGTTTTGACAGCTACAGCTCATCTGTAAGCTATAAAGATGGAGCTTTGTATATCAATGGCACAAAGCAGGATGTAAAAGACTCAGAGCCTGATGAGCAGGATTAGTTGTGGAGCTATCACAGATGCACGCCCTAGAGCTTATAGACTTTAAAAATTTATCTGAAACTGATTTAAAAAAGGTATTGCAGCTGCGCAATCTTGAGAGTGTCAGAGTAAATATGGTGCAGCAGGATATTATAGATCTTGATGAACATATGGCTTTTTGTCTTTCGCTAAAAGAGCGAACTGACAAGCTGTGTCTGTGTTTTAAGTGTGACGGACACATCTGCGGCATTATTAATCTAAGTGATATAGAGCATGGGCAGTGCGATCTTGGCTACTACTTTGTAAAAAAGCCATTTGCAGGCTTTACAAAGGCCTGTTTTTTGGCTATGGGGGGGGGTAGCGCAGAAACTTGGTATCAGGCTCTTTACCATCTTTGTCAGGCAGAGCAATAAAAAAGGTCTGGACTTTGCCAAAGAGCGCCTTGGAGCATACTACGTCAAAGAAGATGCTGACTATGTATATTTTACTCTTGAGCTGCATGAGTATCTAAAGACCCATGAGGCGTGGGCTTTAGATAAGATAAATCATGTATATACCCTCACATGCAATATTAATATTTAAAGCCTCACACCTGTCCCTTTGAGTGCTTTTAAAGTCTCTGTCTGCACTCTAGATTTTAAAGTGTGCCTCTTTTACTCTGTAGATGCACTCTTTGTTGTAGTTGACATAAAGGCCGGCTGCAAGGGAGAGCATAATACCAAGGCATGAGAGTATTATTGAGGTGTCAGTGCTTAAAGTTCCTAAATTGCCAAGGCGCAGAAGTATTGGCAGAACAATAATGAGCAGACATACTAAAAGCACTCTTATATAGCGGGTTGAGGCATCATTAGGGCTGTTGCGTCTGACAATTCTTTTATCAAAATCAAGATGTACGCCAGGTTTCATCTCAATCTCATCATGTTTAACAATAGCAGGCTTGGCGCTGACAATAAAGCGGGCATTTTTGCTCAGAAGATATGATTTGTGGCTGATTTTAACGTTGTAGAGCATATTGGCATTGTATTTTAAGCCCTCATCTATAATCATCTGTATAGCTTTTGGCAGTGAAGAGCTTTCTGCAACTATCATGTAATCGTCTATACGCTCAAGAACATCAAAATCCTTTTCTATATTACTCTGTGTGGTGGCTATGCATTGTTTGGTATTAAAATCATAAAAGTTTAGGTTTTGAGCCTCTTTGATGGTGCATGCGCCATATTTGAATAAAGACGGAGCTGAGATAATCTCAATTTGAGCCAGAGCGCCAGCTGTTATATGTTCTAAGTCTTTGCTAATTTTAGCCTTGTACAATTTACCATCTGTAATTAGAATTGCAGTTTCAGTGTTTGTGTCTATATGTGTAATAACAGCCTGTAGCATAAACGACCCCAGATAGAATTTTTATCGTAATATTATAATAATTTTTGACATTATACAGGAGTTTTTAATGCGCATAATGCTGTTTATACTGATGCAGCTAGGCATTTTAGTTGTAGTCGGTATTGTAGGCTCGATTTTGATGAATGTGTTTAACATCAGAATTTCAAGCGGCTCATATACCTCACTTTTGATTATGTGTGCCATTTATGGTTTTGTTGGATCATTTATTTCTCTGTTCATGTCCAAGTGGATGTGTAAAAAAGCTTACGGTGTTAATACTTTTACAACAGCATCAAGCAATGAAGAGGCTTTTTTATTAGATACCATTGCCGAGCTGTCACAAAAGGCCGGTATTGCCATGCCAGAGGTTGGTATCTATGAGTCAGATGATCCTAATGCCTTTGCTACAGGTGCAAGTAAGAATGCAGCACTGGTTGCAGTATCAAGGGGTCTTTTGAACAATATGTCTCAGGACGAGGTCAAGGGCGTGCTTGGACATGAGATCTCACATATTGCCAACGGCGATATGGTAACCATGTCTTTACTGCAGGGTGTATTAAATACCTTTGTGTATTTCTTCTCATACATTGCAGCCACAGCTGTATCAACATTTATGAGCAGAAGTGACGATGAGGAGGGCTCATCATCAGGTGCAGGCTCTCTTGTATTTTTCATTACCAATATGCTCTTTCAGATCCTGTTTGGTATTCTGGCTCAGATTGTGCTCATGTGGTTCTCACGTTACCGCGAGTTCAAGGCAGATGAAGGTTCTGCAAGACTTGAGGGTAAGGAGTGTATGATTCAGGCTTTAGAGGCTTTAAAAGAGATGGGTCCTTCAGAGTCAAAGCAGGAAGCCTCTATGCAGGCCTTGTGCATCAACGGCGGTTCAAATCTGTCAGCTCTGTTTTTAAGCCATCCTCCACTTGATCAGAGAATTGAAGCTTTAAGACGTCTTAACGTTGTCTAACAGTAAAGGCCCGGATATTCCGGGCTTTTTAGTCTTTATAAATCTTTAATAACGCCTATAACTTCTGCCTTTGTTACATATTGCTGATTTTTACTTTTTGGTTTGTCTGGAAGTGTCATTTGAAGTTTTTGTCCATCAAGTAAAGGCCGCAGATATTTTTGAGTGAAGCTCTTTGTATTTTTATATCCGCAGTATTGTGCAATTTCAGACTTTGTGTGTGGTGTTATACAGAAATTAAGGATTTTGACCTGAATTTCATCATGGGTCCTATCATGGGTCCTATCATGGGTCTTATCATAGGTCTTATCATGGGTCCTATCATGTGTCTCATCATAGGTCTTATCATGGGTCCTATCATGTGTCTCATCATGGGTCCTATCATGGGTCTTATCATAGGTCCTATCATGTGTCTCATCATAGGTCTTATCATGGGTCCTATCATGTGTCCTATCATAGGTCTTATCATGGGTCTTATCATGGGTCTTATCATGGGTCCTATCATGGGTCTTATCATAGGTCTTATCATGGGTCTTATCATGGGTCCTATCATGTGTCTCATCATAGGTCTTATCACATGTATTATCAGTAATATTTTGCCAGGATTGGCTATGATTTATGCCCAGCATGGAAGGCTTTGCTTTTGTTGCTGCAATATCAGTGCTGTTTAGGGGTATAGTTGTTTTAAATATGTTGCCCTCGAAAAACTCTGGAAGCTCACCTGAATAAAGATGCGAATATTTGAAAGTATTGCGCATTCCTGAACCAAGCTCATCTGCAAGTCCTATTTCTCTAAAGACCTTAGATATAGGAGGATTTTTAGCAAAAGGTTGAAAAGAGGATATTTTTAGTAATCCATAGCCATTACAGCGATTAGCATTTTCTGTATATAATTTATCGGCCTCAATAACGAATTTTGCAATATAGGGGCTGGAGTAATCTCTATGGGCAAGACTGTTAGAGAAAATTTCACGTAGAATGTGATCTCTTGCGCTGACACTTTGAATGCCTTCCATAATAAATGTATCATTCAGGTGCTTTTGGCCAAATGCCATCAGTCTGTCATAAGACTCTAGCAGGTTGGTTGAAATTACATCACGATCATCATATCTATCAAGATTTTTTACTCTTAGAATTGCATCAGTCTTATGTTGGGGCAATATAGACATAATGGTGCTGTCTTTGCCAAAGAGTAGAATTGCCGCAATTGTCACACCTTCAAAACCGTTTTCTGAGTCCTTTAGAATCAAGCCGGCGCTTCTTAGCAATTCTTCATTTGATAACAATTTCCAAGGATGGGCTGCTGTTCTGGCATTGGCCATGAGGCGAGCTCTATCAATAAGATCAGATCTCAGATCGTCAAGAGTAAAGTGAGTTACTTTATTTACAAAATAAGTAGTGCTTTTTCTTGCGTATAGTTGATATACCATGTCGGCGTTATCTGTAATATCAATGTCTGACTCATGATTTCTATCAAAAATACGGCCATTATGCCTGCATACAACCGAGCATGCTGGAACTTCTATAACAAATAAGTCTTTAGTATTAATGGTATATTTCTGTGGCACTAAATAAAGAGAAGGGCTTATTTTTTGTGTATTATTAATTGCAGTTACAAAGTCCTTTATAATTTTCTCTTGTGCATCAGTATCTATTCCAATAATTTCGCCATCATCTTTTACACCAAGAATGATTATGCCGCCATCGCGGTTGGAAAAGGAGCAGACTGTATCATACAAATCCTTGGTTATATTTTTTGTGCACTGTTTAAATTCAGTATGAATATTTTCCCCAGAGCGTATAAGATTTTCAAGTTCATCATTAGTCATTAAATCGTAAGCTCCTTAGGTTTTACTGACAACGTTGATTTTAGAATAATATGACTTTATTGGCAAAAAATCTATGCTGTCAATGAGGAGTGGGGAGAGGCAGATGGCGTTCCCAGTAGGAATCGAACCTACAACTAGCCCTTAGGAGGGGCTTGTTATATCCATTTAACTATGGGAACAGCACGCTAATTATAGCAACTATTTACAAAGTCTCAAGTGTTTCTGCACCGCAGAGCGGTGCAGAATCTAATAAGCAAAATTTAGTTGAGCATCACCATATCATCTAGCATAACATTGACAAGATTGCTCTCAAGAGATTTTGGTGTTAGTTTTGCCGAGTGCGGATAGAGCTCGGTTACAGTATAACTTGACTGCTGATCGCTGAACTTTCTGTAGCGCTCACCCTGTCTGTCGGTTATGGTTGAGGTGTGGGAGAGTTTAAACTCCATGCCTTTTTCAAGACCTGAACTGCGTCCCATATTAATGATAATGTCATCACCTTCAACATCTATAACGCGGGCAGATGGAGCTGCACACTGCAAAGCTGAGATAATATCATCTACAGCATAGTTTGACAGCTGTCTTAATCTTTGTCCGTAAGGTGAGGCCAGGAAGCGGTTTGATCTTATATCTACATACTCGCCCTGATCAAAGTCCCAGTCAGTCTCGGCATCATAGCTCTTGTTGAGCAGAATTAGATCTGAAACTGTGTCATAGACAGTTACATTGAAATTGATTCTGCGGGTTTCCTTAAAGGCAAACTGTTTGAAAATATTATCTCCATTGCCTGAGATGGACATGGAGTTTATAGAGCCGATAATGACGTATTGAGCCTGGTTCTGTCTTGCAGCACCTCTTAAATTGTTGCTGTCATCAATGCCGGCAGCTGAACTTGTAGGGCTGATACGCAGATTGATGTTGCTAAGCGGCCTGACATTGAGATTTTGTGATTTGGCAAGTCTCTTATACAGGATATTGGATATTTCTTTATTTATATCCTCAATGCCTGTACTTGACTGAAAGGCCTCATTGTCTTCATAGCGAAATACAATAGGCAGAACTGTCTTTCTGACCTTGGCAAAGTTGCAGATACGGAAGGTGTCATCAACAAAGGCACGGACCTTTACTGTCAGTAAATTGTCTGCTCTTTGCTCTTCAAGCACTGTCACCTGTTTAATAGGTGTAGCACTTTTTATCTCCAGATTGTCAGTAGCTAGAGTTCCGTTATCAGTGCTCTGAATAATATTAATGTTGGCGCCGGCCTCAAGCACTATGGAGCGTAAGGCATCATTAATAGCTTCCTGTCTTGCAGTTTCGATATCCTGAGAGGCAAGGTCGGCAATACCTGAGGCTGTGTGCCATGAAGCTTGGGCATTGATACAGGCAAAAGGCAGAGCCATAAGCGCCATTTTTAAATAGGATATTCTCATGTTTACTCCTATGACAAAATACCGTCATTTTTTTTGGCATTAAGATTGCTTATATATTATCAAAATTAGTATAAAAATAAGCGCTTTTTTATTTTAATTGTTAAAGCGGTTATATTAAAAGAGGCTCAGGATGAAAAAGAATATTGCATATGCAGCTCTTATGATGGCTCTTACTGTAAGTTTCTCTGGCTGTGTGGCAAATAATACCGAAAACGGCAAGAAGACCATCGGTAATATTTATGATAGAGACGCCAACTCCAACTATACAGAAGATGTCTATGAGCATCAGGGCATGGAAATTGCTCTTGTTGCAGCTCAGATGGGTAAGATACTGTACGATACCATGGAGTCAAATTTAAAGGCCCAGGGTAAGACTGAAGTTAAACAAGGCCGTCCGGTGGTTAAATTCCCTAAAATTGCCATAACTACACTTGTAGATACAGACACCTTTGAGACATCTGGTTTTTTAGGTCGTGAGCTGAGTGAAATTTTTGTACATGAGTTAAACCGCCGCAATATTAACGTAGTTGAGTACAAACTCACAGGCAGTATTTCTGTTAACAAGCATGGCGAGTATGTATACTCACGTGATTTTAAAAAGATTGCCAAGAGCGCCTTTGCCACCCATATTCTTGCAGGAACCATTAGCCGTGACAAATTCGGCGTTATTCTGGCCGCCCGCATTGTAAATATGCAGGATCAGAGTGTTTTAGGTTCATCTACAGCCTTTATTCCATACACCGATCTGCCATCATGCTACAAAACCAAGGAGAAAAACTGCTCTTTAGGTGTCTATGATATTGCCGGCAATGAAAGAAATCTGCTTGATGAGGTCGCTTTACAAAAGCAGCAGCTTGAAAAGAGACTTAATGATCAAAGAGCCAAAAACAGACTTGGCGGTGTGCTTGTTGAGGCAGGAGCTGGTAACTCCACCATTGCACCCAGGGGTTATGCCGTAAGCGGTAATCTTGTGGTGCCTGTAACCAGCAAGGGCAACTATGAACAGTATCTGCGTGAGCTTGAGGGCCGCAATTATTTTCAGAAGTTTTTTGGCAGATGCTTTTTTGACAGCTGCGTAGATCCTGTTGTCTATGAGGCTCAGACCTTTGAGCATAATGGACTTATTATCAGAGACATTGGCAATCAAAGTCAGTATCAGAGAATAAAGAGCTACTAGGAGGGCATATGAAAAAGACAACTTTAGCTGCAGTTTTATGCCTTATGGCTCTGTCAGTTACAGCCTGTTCCAATTTCTTAAGCAGAACAGAGCTGACACGCAATATTATCTATACAGATACTGGTGTTAATGAGCCAGATGTATTTCCTGTATTAAGAGCCTCTGGCCATGCACTTATTTCAGTGCAGCGTGGACCTACTCCAAATCAGAAAATGCTGCAGGCCATGCGCGCCTCAAAGCTTGAGGCTTACAAGGAGCTTTCAGAGCAGGTCTATGGTATCTACATTGATGCCCGTGACAGCGCCAGCAATTCAATTCACAGACAGGACAAGCTTGAAAGTCAGGTTAACGGCATGGTGCGCGGTGCCCGTGTGATACGTCAGTATCCAGTAGGTGATACCTATGTGACAGAGCTTGAGCTTGATTCAAAGGTCATCTATGAGATGTATCAGATGAGAAATGCATTTTAATTAAAAAAAGGGAGAGATGATTATGTTTGTAAAAACTGAACCTGCAATAAGACCCTTGATTGAGTATTTAAAAGAGCAGAATTCTCTTTTAGATACAGTTGCTGTAATTCTCGGTAAAGAGATTAAGGCTCTTACTGCCAAGGACTACAATTCAATTGAAACCTTAGCTGAGGAAAAATCAAAGGTTATGTTAAGACTGCAGTCAAATGATCAGAAGATAAGACTGCATCCTGATTCTGAAGAATTAAAGAGCACCTTCCTTGAGCATGTGCTTGTCTTAAAGCAAAAGCTCTTTGAGTGCAAAAAGAAGAATATGGTCAACGGCCGTCTTATTGATATGGATCTGGCCTCAAACCGCCGTCTTTTTGCTGTGCTTATGGGCGCCCGTGACAAGGCCACCCGCAATATGACCTACAACGACAAGGGCACAACAACTGCAACCGGCCCTCTGCGTGTAAGCATAGAAGCCTAATTTTATAAAATCACACCTTATATATACCGCATACTATGTGCGGTATTTTTTTATCCTTTACATTTAAATAAAGTCAAAACCTGTCATTCTTTAGGTGCATCTTTTTGTGCAAAAAGACAATACAGGGCAAGGTCTCATACATATCATTCCTCTTCTTTGATACATAGAGATCTATCTGTTGATATAAAAAAGTGCATAAGATAGTAAAAATTAATAAAAAAAACTCATAAAATTAAATCTTTTGCATAATTTATAGGTGAACTTAGGGCGCTAGCGTGAGATAATTGACAAATTAATTTAAAATTACACAAAATTTGCAATTTAAACGTGGTGTTTTTTAATGGATAAATTACTTGAAGCTAAAGAGCAGGGTATAGCAGCTGCTTTGCGTGCACAGACCTTACAGGAACTTGATGCCGTACGTGTTGAATATTTGGGCAAGAAAGGTCTGTTTACCGAATTTATGAAAGAGCTGTCAAAACTCAGTGCCGAGGACAGACCAAAGCAGGGTGCACTTATCAATGAAGCCAAAAGTTTTGTAATAAAGGCCATTGAAGACAAGAAGAATGCTATTGAAAAGGCATTACTTGATGCCAGATTAGCCAGTGAAAAGGTTGATATCACACTGCCTGGCCGTCGTCAGGAGGTTGGCAATATACATCCTGTCACCAGAACAATTGAGAGAATCACCGAGCTGTTTTCAACCATGGGCTTTGTGTCAGTAGGCGGTCCTGAGATTGAGGATGACTATCATAACTTTGATGCGCTCAATCTGCCTCCGCATCATCCGGCCCGTGCCTCTCATGATACCTTTATGCTTGAGAACTCACTGCTGTTAAGATCGCAGACCTCATCAGTACAGATAAGAACCATGGAGAAGCAGCAGCCTCCTATACGCATTATTGCCCCAGGCCGTGTATACAGAAATGACTATGACATGACCCATACTCCTATGTTCCATCAGGTTGAGGGTCTGCTTGTTGAGGAACACACTTCATTTGCCGAGTTAAAGGGCATTCTTTATGAGTTTTTAAGAAACTTCTTTGAGGAGGAGCTTGAGGTACGTTTCCGTCCTTCATACTTCCCGTTCACCGAGCCTTCAGCTGAGGTTGATGTAAAGCGCAAAGGCGGCAAGTGGCTTGAGGTTTTAGGCTGCGGTATGGTGCATCCTAATGTGCTCAAAAATGTAAATATAGATCCTGAAAAATATGTAGGCTTTGCCTTTGGTATGGGTGTTGAGCGTCTGACTATGCTGCGCTATGGCGTAAACGATCTGCGCGCCTTCTTTGAAAATGACATCCGTTTTATAAAGCAGTTTGCCTAACATTTAAAGGATAGAGATACAATTATGAAATTCAATAAAAACTGGCTTGACGAGTACGTAGAGAATAATTTAAGCGCACAGGAAGTATCTGACATGATAACCATGGCAGGACTTGAGGTTGACTCAATCTCTCCTGTGGCAGGATGCTTTGACAATGTAGTTGTGGCAGAGGTTTTAACCTGTGAGGATCACCCTGATTCTGATCATCTGCATGTTACAACAGTAGACTGTGGTGAAAGCGCCCCTTTACAGATTGTATGCGGTGCCAAGAACTGCTGCAAAGGCCTTAAGGTGGCACTGGCCAAGATTGGTGCCACACTGCCAGGTGACTTTAAGATCAAACCTGCCAAATTACGTGGTGTAGAATCAGCAGGTATGCTCTGCTCCTACAAGGAGCTTGGCATGGCCGAGGAGTCAGATGGCATTATTGAGCTGCCATGCGATGCTCCTGTTGGCATGTCACTGCGTGAGTATCTGTCACTTGAGGATAACACTATTGAAGTTGATCTGACCTCAAACCGTCCTGACTGCCTGTCAATAAGAGGTATTGCCCGTGAAGTTGGTGTGCTCTTGAGCACCGATGTCAAGGATGTACAGGTCAAGACTGTAGAGTCCACCATTGATGACAAGTTTGCTGTAAATGTCGAGTCATTTGATGACTGTCCACGCTATCTGTGCCGTGTGATAAAAGGCGTCAATCAGCATGCCACATCACCTGTATGGATGACAGAAAAGCTGCGCCGCTGCGGTATACGCTCAGTATCTCCTATTGTTGATGTAACCAATTATGTCATGCTTGAGTTAGGTCAGCCTCTGCATTCATTTGATTTAGACCGTCTGCACGGCGCCATTACTGTAAGACGCGGCAGAGAGGATGAGAAGCTCACACTGCTCTCTGGCGATGAGGTTGAGCTTGATGCCAATACTCTGATTATTGCCGATGACAATGGTCCACTGGCTCTTGCCGGTATCTTCGGCGGTCTTAACTCAGGTATTAATGACAATACTTGCAATGTGCTTTTAGAGTCAGCCTTCTTCTCACCGCTTGCCATTAAGGGCAGAGCCCGTCACTATGGCCTTAACACTGATGCTTCACATCGTTTTGAGCGTGGTGTTGACTGTGAGATTCAAACTCTGGCCATGGAAAGAGCCACCGAGCTTTTAATTGCTATAGCCGGCGGTCAGGCAGGTGAGATTGTAAGTTGTCAGAGAGCACATAACATTCATGATTCACACAAGGTATCACTGCGCAGATCACGTCTTGACAGAGTGCTGGGCAAGGTCATTGACAATGATACAGTGATGAATATTCTAAAGCGCCTGGGGCTTAATCCTGAGTTTATCAAGGGGGCAACTGATGCTGAGGATACTTTTGTTACAACCTGCCCATCATTTAGATTTGATATTGCCATAGAAGAGGATCTTATCGAAGAGGTAGCCCGTATCTATGGTTATAACAATATTGAAAATGCACCAATCAACAATACACTGCTTATGGTCGAGCGCAAGGAAAGCTCACTGCCACTGCGCAGTGTACGTGATGAGCTCGTTGCTCTTGGTTATACTGAGGCTATTACCTATTCATTTACCGATCCAAAGGTTTTAAATGCCTTAGGATTTGATAAAGGTATAAAGCTTTGTGACCCAATTTCACCTGAGCTTTCAACTATGCGCGAGACATTACTTGCAGGTCTTGCCATTGCTGCAAAATACAATTTAAACCGTCAGCAAAAGCGTATACGTCTTTTTGAGACAGGTCTGCGCTATATTGCCGATGAAAGTGCCGAAAACGGTGTAAGACAGGAGCCTATGCTTGCTCTTTTATGCTGCGGCGATGTGTTCAGTGAGAGCTGGTCGGTACAGTCACGTCAGATTGATTATTATGATGTAAAGGGTGATTTTGAGTCACTGCTTGATCTGACTGCCAACAAGAGTAGCTACAGCTTTGTACCAACCAAGGCTGCATATCTGCACCCAGGTCAGGGCGCTGACATTGTGCTTGATGGCAAGGTTGTAGGTTCATTAGGTATTGTGCACCCTCAGGTACAAAAAGAGCTTGGCTTTAAGAGCCATGTAGGTGTGATTGAAATTGAGCTTGCCGCTCTTGCTTCACGCATTGTGCCTGTATTTAGCGAGATTTCAAAATTCCCGTCAATACGTCGTGACTTTGCCTTTGTGGTATCAAAGGAGGTCAGAGCATCCGATCTTAGCGCTGCTATTGTCAGTGAGCTTGGCTCAATTGTCAGCGATGTCAATATTTTTGACGTCTTTGAAGGTGAGAGCCTTGGTGAGGACAAAAGAAGTATTGCCCTGTCAGTTACACTGCAGGATAAGGAGCGTACTTTAGAGGATGGCACTGTAGATGAGTTAAGTCAGAAGATAATTGCTCTTGCTGAAAAATCATTTGCAGCCACACTGCGCTCTTAATATATATGACCGCCCTCATTGCAGGGGCGGTTTTGCTTATTTGTAGGATTGTATTATGTCAGAGACTGCCAATGTAAAAATGTCATCCCTTGAGGCTTCACTGCGTGAGCTTGAGGAGCTGACAGCAAAAATTGAGTATGGAGAGCTGCCTGTAGATGAGGCTATTGCCTTGTACTCACAGGGTATGCACAAGGCTCTTGCATGCCGCAAAACTCTGATGGAGATGAAACAGAAGGTCATGCAGACCAGGGCTCAGGCCGGTGAGGCTATGGCCGCTCTTAACGAGAGCAATGGCTCTGATGATGTATTCTAGTTTTATCTTGTTTTAAACATTAATTGCTATTATGGAATTTAAAGAGTTTTTTTCTCTGATCCGCAGCAGGGTTGATGCAAGGCTTAAAATTAAAATAGACAGTCTTGACAATGATGCTGCCGATCTAAAAGAGGCCATGACCTATGGTCTGATGCTGGGCGGTAAGAGATCACGTCCCTTTTTAGTATATGCAACTGCCAAGGCCTTAGGTCTTGATTTTAGTGAAGTTGATAATGCCGCCTGTGCCGTCGAATGCATTCATGCATACTCTTTAATTCATGATGATATGCCCGAGATGGACAATGACGAGCTGCGTCGCGGTCTGCCGTCGGTGCACAAGAAATTCGGTCAGGCAACAGCTTTGCTTGCAGGCGATGCGCTGCAGACTCTGGCCTTTGAATTTTTATCAGATAATAAAAATAATCCATGTGCCACTATTAAAATGGTGTCGTTGCTGTCAACACTTGCAGGTTATAAAGGCATGTGCGGCGGACAGGCCATGGATCTTGCTGCAGAGGGCTGCGCTGTAGGCCTTGAAACTATGCAGCTTCTGCACTCTAAAAAAACAGGAGCTCTTATCTGTGCTAGTGTGCTTATGGCAGCTTCACTGCTTGATGAGAGTGAGCGCACAACCTATGATGCTTTGCATACTTATGCCAAAAAAGTAGGTGTAGCCTTTCAGATCTGGGATGATGTGCTTGACGTAATTGGTGATACAAGTATTTTAGGTAAAAAGGCAGGCTCTGATATCAGTCTTGACAAGAGTACCTATCCAAGTCTTTTAGGTCTTGACAAGGCCAGAGAGCTTGCCATAAAGACTGCCAGTGAGGCTGTGGAGGCTTTAGATGCTGTTGCATCTGATACTTCCTTGCTAAGAGAGTTTGCTTTATTTTGTGTACAGAGAGATCATTAACAGTGGCATCAGATGAATTACAGGAGCTTGGCTCAACAACGCATTTTTTAGAGAACATTTCTGATGCTTCAGATCTTAGAGCGATGCGCAAAAGAGATCTTAATGGTCTGTGCACTGAGATAAGACAATGCATTATTGATACTGTAAGTAAAACCTCAGGTCATTTTGCCTCAGGACTAGGTGTAGTGGAGCTTACTGTAGCTCTGCACTATGTATATGATACACCTGATGATGTAATTATCTGGGATGTTGGTCATCAGGCCTATCCACACAAGATACTGACAGGATCTAAAGACAGACTGCATACCATAAGACATAAGGATGGTCTGCACGCCTTTATTAAAAGAGGCGAGACTGCCTATGATCATTTATCAACAGGTCATGCTTCAACCTCTATAGGTTCTGCCATAGGTATGGCTGTAGCCAACAGAAATTTAGGACGCAAAACCAAGGTTGTGGCAGTTATTGGAGATGGTGCCTTATCTGGAGGCTGTGCCTTTGAGGCTTTAAATCATGCCGCTGAAATTGAGGGTATAGATCTTACCGTTATTTTAAATGACAATGAGATGAGTATTTCTGAGAATGTAGGAACACTTTCACAGGGTCTGTCTCATCTGCTTTCATCTCAGCCTTATGCCAAATTTGTAGAGAGCGGAAAAAAGGTACTGGAAATAGTGCCGGCCGTGCGTGATTTTGCTCTGCGCGCCCAGGAGCATGCCAAGGGTATGCTGTTGCCAGGTACTTTATTTGAAGAGTTTGGCTTTAATTACATAGGCCCTGTAGATGGTCATGATTTAAGACGTCTTATTCCTATACTGCAGAATGTAAAGGAGCTGGGCGGTCTGCAGTTTTTACATGTACTGACTACCAAGGGCAAGGGTTATGCCAAGGCTGAGGAGGATCCTATAACCTATCATGGTGTGCCTACCTTTGATCCGTCCAAGGGTATTGACACTACCGTAAAGAAGGTGGATAAATCATTTTCAGCTGTATTTGGCAGATGGATCTGTGATGCGGCTGAAAAAGACAGCAAGATTACAGCTATTACACCAGCCATGCGCATAGGTTCAGCGCTTGAGGAGTTTGCCCAGCGCTATCCTAAGAACTTTTTTGATGTGGCAATTGCCGAGCAGCATGCTGTGGTCTTTGCCTCAGGTCTTGCTGCAGGTGGTATGCGTCCTGTGGTTGCCATCTACTCATCATTTCTGCAGCGTGCCTATGACGGTGTGATTCATGATATTGCCATACAGAATCTGCCTATAATGCTGGCCATTGACCGTGCAGGTCTTGTAGGTCCGGATGGTGCCACCCATCAGGGTGCCTTTGATATAGGCTTTTTAAAGATAATTCCAAACTTTACAATCTTCTGTCCATCAGATGCAAAAGAGCTGTATATGGCTTTAAATACAGCCTATGGCATAAATGGTCCTACGGCTGTGCGCTATCCGCGTACTAATGCCACAGGTTCACTTGAGGGTATTAGTCTTGAGGACAGAATTGAAATAGGAAGGGGCCGTGTGCTACACCAGGGCTCTGATGTCTGTGTGCTGGCCTTTGGTTCATTATCTGTAGATTATCTTACCATGTGTCAGGAGCAGGGTTATACGTTGTGTGACATGCGCTTTATCAAGCCTCTTGATACAGATCTTGTACTTGATATGGCCCGCAGCCACCGTCTTGTTATTACAGCTGAGGATGGCTGTATTGAAGGTGGTGTTGGTCAGGATGTGTCCAAGATTATCTTTGATGATAAGTGTGACTGCAAGGTTGTAAATTTAGGTTTACCTGATAAATTTATCGATGAGGGCACAAGAGGCGAGCTTCTTGAGTTTGTAGGTCTTGATGCCTTATCAGTATATAAAAGAGCACAAAAAGAGCTTATGTAGCTTGAAACTATGGTACAGAGCGTGGATTAAAAGTAGGAGAATAGCAATGCCATCATTTGATGTTGTATCAGAGATTAAAAAAGACGAATTACAGAACGCTATAGAAAACGCCAATCGTGAACTTTCCACCCGCTATGACTTTAGGGGGACTGATGCCAAATTTGAGTACTCAAAGGCAGACTCAAGTGTCAAATTAGAGGCTGATGAGGAATTTCAGGTGCAGCAGATGGATGAGATTCTGCTCTCTAAGCTCGTTAAAAGAAATATTGAGGTTACAGCTGTTGATTTTGGTGAGATTACACGCTCTGGCAAGAAGTCTATTCAGACAGTTACCTTCAAGCAGGGCATTGACAAGGAGCTTGGCAAGAAGATAGTCAAAAAGATTAAAGATGCCAAGATCAAGGTTGATGCCAAGATGAATGACGACACAGTGCGTGTTACCGGCAAGAAAAGAGATGATCTGCAGGCCGTGATTGCACTGCTGCGTAATGAGGATATGGGACAGCCTCTGCAGTTTAATAATTTCAGAGACTAGTTATGAGCGAGGCTTGCACAGCAGATACAGCAGTCAAGACTTCTGTATTAAGGCAGATTTTTTCTAAAAAAATGGCCATCTGTATTATTACAGGTTTTGGCTCTGGCATGCCTTTATTTGTTCTTTTAAATCTGCTGTCGGCCTATCTTGCCAAAGAGGGGCTTGATCTTAATGTCATAGGGGCCATGTCGCTTATCATGTTTCCCTATACCTGGAAATTTCTGTGGGCTCCCTTTGTAGATCGCTATACCCTGTTCAAAGGCGGCAGGCGTAAAAGCTGGATGCTTGTAACAGCACTGCTTTTAACCATTGCCATTGGCCTTATGGGTCTTACTCCTCCAAAAGAGTCTATTGCCTTTATCTCTCTTATAGCCTTTTTTGTAGCCTTTATCTCTGCTACACAGGATATAGTGCTTGATGCCTACAGACGTGAGATTCTAACTGATAATGAACTGGGGCTTGGTAATTCAATTTTTGTAAACTCCTATAAGGTCTCATCCTTAGTGCCAGGAGGTCTGTCCTTAATACTTGCAGATTTTATAGCCTGGGATATGGTCTTTTTCATCACTGCACTTTTTATGCTGCCCAATGTGCTTTTAGCTCTGTTTATAAAAGAGCCGCAGGTAAGTGTAAAGCAAAGATCGCTAAAGGAGGCGGTAGTTGATCCATTCAGGGAGTTTATTCAAAGGCGCGGTATCAAGGCAGCTCTGATCTGCGTGCTTTTTGTATTTTTATATAAACTTGGTGATTCTATGGCTGTGGCCCTGGCCACCCCTTTTTATATTGACCTTGATTATGATCTGACCACTATTGGCATAGTGGTTAAAAATGTAGGTCTGTGGTCTACTGTCATAGGTGGTCTTGCAGGCGGTGTTATCATGCTTAAAATAGGTATTAACAGAGCTCTGTGGCTTTTTGGCCTGGTGCAGCTTGTAACTATTTTAGGCTTTGTGCTTTTAGCCTACATGGGCCGATATGGTACTCCTTCAATTCTGATTTTATCTGCTGTGGTCTGTGCCGAATTTTTAGGTGCAGGCTTAGGAACAGCAGCCTTTGTCTCCTATATCGCCCGTGAGACCAATCCTTTGTATACAGCCACACAGATTGCACTTTTAACCTCACTCTCTGCCGTGCCACGCACATTTTGCAATGCCACCACAGGCTTTTTAGTTGAGGCTTTGGGCTGGGAGCGCTTTTTTATGTTATGTACTGTACTTGCCATTCCTGGTATGCTGCTTTTATTTTATGTAGCACCTTTTAATCAAAAGGATGAGAGTGTGGCAGGGGCCTAGGCACAGCCCTGTTGCACAGCTTTTTTACTTTTAACAACTTATAGATACAAATTATAATTTTTATCGTATTTTGTGATCTTCATATCATATTCCTTATAAATTGATCTGATCTGATGGCTCAAAAAATGGGCTCCTCCATATAGATAACGATCTGCATCACATTAGTATTAAATATATTTAGAGCTGTAAAAAATAATGTGAGTAGAGCTGAACTTGCAAGCCTTGGTAAAATTTTAAAGCTTAGATAAATTATGTTAAAATAATGAATTTGTAAACTTGCCACCTGTGGTAGGGTTATCTGTGAACAGATATTTCTACAAGGGGCATACAAAGAAGTGGGGATATTATCCCTTAGAATTTGAATTGGAACCGCCTATGATTAACATCAAAAAAGGATTGGATCTGCCACTTAGCGGTAAGCCACAGCAAGTGATTGGACAGGCTCCTGCGGTATCTCATGTTGCTCTTTTGGGCACTGATTACCACGGACTGCGTCCATCAATGGCTGTTGAAGTAGGCAATACCGTAAAGAAGGGACAGGTACTGTTCGAGGATAAGAAAAACCCTGGAACACGCTTTACCGCTCCTGCATCTGGCAAAGTAGTTGCAGTAAATCGTGGTGAGCGCCGTGCATTCCAGTCGGTAGTTATTGAAGTTGATGCCTCAGCAAAGGGTGTGGAATTTAAGAAGACACCAAAAGAGAAATTAACTGATCTTACACCAAGTGAAGTTATTGATGAGCTTGTAGAGTCAGGAATGTGGACAGCATTTAGAACACGTCCTTTTGACAAGATCCCATCAGTAAAATCACTGCCTCATTCAATTTTCGTCACCGCCATGGATACAGAGCCAGGCTCAGCTGACGCCAAAGTTGTAATCGACAGAGAGTCTGAGGCTTTTGTAAACGGTCTTATGGTTTTAAGCCGTCTTGGAGATTTCAAGGTTTATGTATGCAAGGATGACAGATCTCTGCCAACCTGCAATGCAACCAACGTTGAAGAGGTGGTTTTCGTAGGTCCTCATCCTGCAGGTCTGCCAGGCACTCACATCCATTTTGTTGATCCGGTATCAGAGACCAAGACTGTATGGCACATTGGCTATCAGGATGTTATTGCTATTGGTCATCTCTTTGTTGAGGGTGAATACTACAACAAGCGTATTATTGCCATCAGCGGTCCAAACGCAAAGGAACCAAGACTTGTAGAGACACTGCAGGGCGCATCAGTAGCTGAGCTTACAGCCAATGAGATTGTAGAGTCACAGTATGGCGTGCGTGTAATTGCCGGCAGTGTGCTGTGGGGCAACAAGGCAGTAGGTCCATATGCCTACCTTGGCCGTTATCACAGACAAGTTTCAATTATTGAGGAAGGTACTGTAAATGAGTTCTTAGGCTGGTTAACCCCAGGCTTTAGACGTCACAGTGTTTCAACTGCCTACGCATCATCATTAGTAAAGCCAGCATCATATATTATCAATACTGCTGTTAATGGTGGTTCGCGTTCTATGGTACCAATTGGCACATATGAGAAGGTCATGCCTTTAGATATGGAGCCTACTATGCTGCTTCGCGCCATTGAAATCAATGACGTAGATCAGGCCAAGATGTTAGGTATTTTAGAGCTCGCTGAGGAAGATGTTGCTCTTTGCACCTATGCATGTCCGGCCAAGACTGATTATGGTCGCCTGATTAGAAGAAGCTTAACCAAGATTGAACTGGAGGGTTAAGCCGTGCTCCTTGATATGATGAAAAAAGTAGCACCTATGTTTGAAAAGGGTGGTGTGCTTGAGAAGTTCTACCCTCTTTATGAAGCTACTTTCACCTTACTTTATACCCCAGGTACAGTAACTAAGGGTCAGACTCACGTACGTGATTTCATTGACTTAAAGCGTATTATGATTATTGTCTGGTTTGCCGTGTTCCCTGCCATGTTCTATGGCTGGTACAACGTTGGTGCTCAGACAGTTATGGCAATTGCCTCCATGCCAAATGGCGCCGAGATTGCTTCAGCATCATATGCTCTGGTTTCTGAGAACTACCACTATGCCATCATTCAGATGTTAGGCGCATCATTAGGTACTGATGCCGGTATCTGCTCCAAGATGATTATCGGTGCAGTATACTTCCTGCCTGTATATCTGGTTGTGTTTGCAGTTGGTGCTTTCTGGGAAGTTCTGTTCTGTCTGGTCAGAGGCCACGAGGTTAACGAGGGTTTCTTCGTAACATCTATCCTCTTTGCTCTGATTCTGCCTCCAACAATTCCTCTGTGGCAGGCTGCCTTAGGTATTTCCTTTGGTGTAGTTATTGCCAAGGAAATTTTCGGTGGTACCGGACGTAACTTCATGAACCCTGCCTTAGCTGGCCGTGCATTCTTATTCTTCTCCTATCCTGCCAATATTTCAGGTACCAACTGCTGGGTTCCAGTAGATGGCTTTTCCGGTGCCACTCCTCTGGCACAGTGGTCAGAAGGTGGCGAGAGCGCACTTGTAAACTTTGCCGGCGAGAAGATCTCATGGATGGATGCCTTCTTAGGTAACATTCCAGGTTCCATGGGTGAGGTTTCAACACTTATGATCCTGGTTGGTGGCCTTATCATCGTTGCAACTGGTATTGCCTCATGGCGTATCATGGCCGGTGTAGTAATTGGTGCCTTCCTGTGCTCATCAATGTTCAATGCCATCGGTTCTGAAACCAACAATATGTTTTCAATGACAATCATATGGCACATCGTATTAGGCGGTTTCGCCTTCGGTATGATTTTCATGGCTACAGATCCAGTATCAAGCTCCTTTACCAACAGCGGTAAGTGGGCCTTTGGTATCCTGATCGGTGTCATGGTAGTGCTCATCCGCGTTGTAAACCCTGCATACCCAGAGGGTATGATGCTGGCAATCCTGTTTGCAAACTGCTTTGCACCACTGTTTGATTACCTAGCAACACAACGCAACATCAAGAGGAGACTTGCTCGTGCCAAAGCTTAATAAAGACTCCGTATTTGGAACATTCGTTGTTATTATTACTTTCTGTCTTGTCTGCTCAGTATTAGTATCTACTGCTGTAGTAGCACTTGATCCATTCAAGAAGGCAGCTATTATCAACGATCGCCAGATCAGTATTTTGCGTGTATCAGGCTTTGAAGTTCAGAGCACTGTCGCAAAAACCTATGAAAAGCACATTGATGCTCATCTTTTAGATGTTGCAACCGGTGACTTCCTTGCTGATAGAAAGGCAGAGGCTGACAGCTACAACTTTGCTTCTTTAGCAAAGCAGCCAGAGTTCTCTGACTCAATTCCTGCAGACGTTGACTTTGCCGGTATCCGCAGCAGATCAAAGCTCATGCCTGTCTACTTCTCAAGAGATGATGAAGGTCAGGTTGTTCGTATTATTCTTCCATTCTATGGTCAGGCCCTGTGGTCAACAGCCTATGGTTACATTGCTGTTGCCGCCGATGGCAATACCATTGAAGCCGTTACCTTCTACAGCCACGGTGAGACCCCAGGTCTTGGCGGTGAGATTGACAACCCACGCTGGCAGTCAATCTGGGTTGGCAAGAAGCTGATGCGTGAAGATAATACCTTTGGTTTCAAAATCACCAAGACCCCAGATCACTCAGGCGAGGGCAAGGACTATGACGTAGATACCCTATCAGGTGCTACTCTTACCGCCCGCGGTGTTGAGAATGCCGTCCGCTACTGGATGAGCGTTGCCTACAGACCATTCCTTGACAAATTACGTCAGGGTCAGGTTGACCTGAGCCCTAAGGTTCTTGCTGCAGAGGAGAGTGCTCCTACAGCTGCAAAGCCTGCAGTTCAAGCAAAGACAGTAAAAGTGGAGGCTAAATAATGTCTGATGTAAAAGCCCCAACATGGAAAGAGGCGCTGGTTGATCCTCTCATTGCCAATAACCCGGTAATGATTCAGGTTCTAGGTATCTGCTCTACTCTGGCTGTTACCTCATCAATGAACACCGCCTTTGTTATGGGTATATCAGTTATCGCTGTTACTGCACTGGCAAACCTTGCAGTATCATGCACACGTAACTATATCCCAGGTTCAGTACGTATTATTGCTCAGATGACCATTATTGCCTCTCTGGTAATTCTGGTTGACCAGGTTTTAAAGGCTTTTGCCTATGATCTGTCAAAGCAGCTGTCAGTTTACGTAGGTCTGATCATCACCAACTGTATTGTTATGGGCCGTACTGAGGGCTTTGCTCTTAAGTATCCACCAATTCCTTCATTCTTTGATGGTATTGGTAACGGTCTTGGCTATATGCTGGTGCTGTGTGTTATTGCAAGTATCCGCGAGATCTTCGGTTCAGGCTCATGGTTTGGTATTACCCTCTTTGAGACTGTAAACAATGGCGGCTGGTATGTACCTTGCGGTCTGCTCGTTATGCCACCTTGCGGCTTCTTCCTCGTAGGTCTTTTAATCTGGGCTGTTAAGTCCTATCGTAAGGATCTGTGCGAGGCTCCTGAGTATGAAACTCACAAGGAGGACTAATGGTTGAGCATTACTTATCTCTTTTTGTAAAGAGTATTTTTATTGAAAACATGGCTCTTGCCTTCTTCCTGGGTATGTGTACTTTCCTTGCTGTGTCAAAGAAGGTTACCACATCTGCAGGTCTTGGTATGGCCGTTGTTATGGTTCAGGTTCTGGCTGTTCCTGTAAATAACATCATCAATACATATGTATTAAAGCCTGATGCAATTGTGCAGGGTCTTGACCTGTCATTCTTAAGCTTTATTACCTATATCGGTGTTATTGCCGCATTAGTACAGATCCTTGAGATGTTCCTGGATAAGTTTGTACCATCACTCTACAGTGCTCTTGGTATTTTCTTACCACTTATTACTGTAAACTGCGTTATCTTCGCCGGTGTATCATTCATGGTACAGCGTGAGTACAATTTCGCAGAATCTGTAGTATATGGTCTGGGTTCAGGTATTTCATGGGCACTGGCTATCGTTCTGTTGGCAGCCATCCGTGAGAAGCTCAAGTACTCAAATGCTCCTGCCGGTATCCGTGGTCTGGGCATCACTTTTGTCACTACAGGACTAATGGCCATTGGCTTCTTGTCCTTCTCTGGCATTCAGCTCTAAGAGGGAGGAAACATGACTACAATTATCTCCGGCGTGATAATGTTCGTAACTCTGGTTGCAGTATTAGTAGCTTTAATTTTAGTTGCTAAGAAATTTCTGGTGCAGTCAGGCGATATCACTATCGGTGTAAATGGCGATCCTTCCCTGGCTATGACATGTCCAGCCGGCGACAAGCTTTTAAACGATCTGTCCAACAAGGGCGTATTCGTTTCATCAGCCTGCGGTGGACGTGGTGCCTGCGGTCAGTGTAAGGTTAAGGTCACCAAGGGCGGTGGCGACGTATTACCAATTGAGTACTCACACTTCACCAAGCGTCAGATCCGTGAAGGCTGGCGTCTTGCCTGTCAGGTAACTGTAAAGTCTGACTGCGAGATCGAGCTTCCAGCCGAAGTATTTGGTGTTAAGAAGTGGGAGTGTACAGTTGAGTCAAATGACAACGTAGCTACCTTTATTAAAGAGTTAAGACTGCGTGTACCTGAGGGTGAGGAAGTTCCATTCCGCGCCGGTGGTTACATTCAGATCGAGGCCGAGCCACATACTGTTGCCTATAAGGATTTTGATATCCCTGAGCAGTATCGTGCTGACTGGGAGCACTTTGGTCTGTTTGATATAGTATCAAAGGTTGACACCCCAACAATCCGTGCCTACTCTATGGCCAACTACCCTGAGGAGAAGGGTCTGATTATGCTTAACGTGCGTATCGCCACACCTCCTCTGCGTCAGCTCAAGGAAATTCCACCTGGCATCATGTCATCTTACATCTGGAATTTAAAACCAGGTGATAAGGTAACCATTTCAGGTCCATTTGGTGAGTTCTTTGCCCGTGAGACTGAGAACGAGATGGTATTCATTGGTGGTGGTGCCGGTATGGCTCCAATGCGTTCACACATTTTCGATCAGTTAAAGAGACTCAATTCAAAGCGTCGTATTTCTTTCTGGTATGGTGCACGTTCCTTAAAAGAAGCCTTCTATGTTGACGAGTTTGATCAGCTGGCTAAAGAGCATCCAAACTTCACATGGCATCTTGCTCTGTCAGAGCCTCTGCCAGAGGATAACTGGACTGGTGCCACTGGCTTTATTCACAATGTTCTTTATGAGAACTACCTCAAGAACCATAAGGCTCCAGAGGATTGTGAATTCTACATGTGTGGTCCTCCAATGATGACCAAGTCATGTGTTGACATGCTTCATTCATTAGGCGTTGAAGATGACAACATCCTCTTCGACAACTTTGGCGGTTAACCAATAACCACTTTGAAAACGCTCACTTATGTGGGCGTTTTCTTATTGGTCGGCAGTATTTTGCTTTGTAAAAGGGCAGACTTTGATATAAATTGCACTCAAACACAAATGACTTAGAAAAAAGACCCTTATAAGAATAAAATTGCATATAGATAAGTTTTTAGTTATTAAATATATTACTATATACAAATAGGATAATACTTGACGTTAATATATGCGCTATATAGTGTTTTGTGCTTTACTTTTTAGCACGGCTCTTGCCCATGCAGCAGGAATGTGGCAGACAGGAAGGCTTGATTATGGTGACGGATCATCTGAGATCTCGGCCTTTGTTGATATTAGCTCTAATGCACAGCTGCAGGTTGTGCTGTGTTCAAAAAATCAGAGTTTAAAATACAGATTTACTCTGGTTCTGCCTAAGGAAATTACCAACTATACTATAATCGAGGCCAAAATCAGCACCGGAGGCACCTCCTCTACTGCCTATGCCGAGGCTGCCGGTAACTCACTTGAATTTCAGATTGACCCTTACACCCTGATTGCTCTGCCTGACAGTCCTGATCTTTCCATAGAATTTAAAGCGGAAGATGCACAGTTTCTTGGGCTTGATGAGCGTATAAATGTAAGCATGTTAGGTGCAGATCTGTCACTTAGATCTGTAGCCTCTGAGTGTACAGCCTTATGTACCACCAATGGTTTTAACTGTCAGGAGTCACTGCTATCTGCCATATTATGGCCGGTACGCGGTTTTATACATGATGATCCTGTGCGCCTAAAGCATCTTTGCAGCAAGGAGACATCGGCTCTTAGCAATATCTTTACACTTACAGATAAATGTAAAGCTGAGCTTGATGACTACTATAGCAGTGTAGGCAGGGTACCTTTGTCTTTTATCTATAAACTCATGCATGATGAAAAAGGTTCATACATGCGCTATAAAAGACTGTGGAATGAAGCTGTAAGTGATTATACAGGACAGAGTTTTACAGAAAAAATCTCAGTTGATGAGAGTGACTGGTATTTACTTGAATATGCTCTGTTGCACTCTCATGGGCTTAAGGAATATCCAAAGAGCTTTTATGATATTTTATCCTACAAACAAGATCCTACCACGCTCATTTATGAAATAGACAACCGTTATGAAATGGAGAGCTTAAAGTACAAATCTGTACTGATGCGACGTGTAGGATCCTCACTTAATACCATTAAAAAAATAGACAGGGCTCTTAAGCACTGGAATGAATTTTACAGGCAGTTTAGTGCGCAGCTACCTCAGGTTAAGCAGGCTTTGGCTTTAAAGCCTCTTATGTACAGAAAGATGCTGCTGCGTCTGTGGCATTTTGCAGGTATGCCTCATGGGCTTGAGCTCAAGCCTGAATATGCATTTATTCAGGGAAGTGCCGGCAGGCTGACATCTGATGATACGCTTGAGAAAAAATGTTCCTACTTTGAAGGAGCCCGTGAAGATCAGTTTTTCCTAGGTGGCGCCGACTGTCTTAAGACTATAAAAAGCTCACTGCGTGACAGAGGTTTGAAGACACCTTTGTATTATGAGATGACCAAAAAGTATGAAACTTTTATTGAGGCCTGGGAAAAATCATCCTTTAATACCGATGGTACTGACAAGGATGCATTAGAGCTGCCTTTAGGGCTGACGCTGCTCTCTGCTCTTAAGGTCTATGGCTTTGGTGATTATTTTTTAATGCGCGAGTGTATTTCAACACGTGATAATGATATCTGCTCCTTTGAGGCACAGCGCTCATACGAGAGCTATATACATGAGTTTAAAAACTCAAGTGCCGCCATTGCTGCAGTTTCACAAAGTGATGGGCGCAGGCTCTTTGATCTCAATACACTCTGGCAGGATTATCAGACTGCACTGTCTGAGTATACGCAGGATCTTTGTGATAAGGGCAAAATTGAGAGCTGGAGAGCCGATCTGATGCTTGGTATGGCCTCTATTATGCAGACAGATCTTCTGTTAAATGCCAGTTATGATAGAGAGGAGCTGCCTGATGAGTCACTGCTACTTGAGTATTCAGATGTGGCAGATGATGGTCTTGTCGCACCTGCAAGAGAGGATAAAACACAGAGCAAAAAGGGTCGTACCGAGCTTGTTGATCTTGACGCCATGCACTACATGGATAAAGATTAATGTTCTGATGCTGTATATGGACAATAGCTGGCAGGGAAAACTCAGTAGGATTGACAGGAGGGGCCATATGGCCCCTTTGTATTAAGAGTTAAGCAGAAAATAAAAGGTACCAACTACTGCAGCCACTGCAAGGGCAATGAGTAGTGCAGTATTGATGGTTTTCTGATAGCTTACGCCTATACAGAAGAATATACACACTAAAATACCGCAAAAGGTTGCTGTTATGCCATTTGGGTAGAGTGCAATTGCTACAGTAAGGACTATAGTCAGAATAAGCGAGGACACAAAGAAGTGCACGCGTCTTTTGGCCATGATCATTTTTTCACGGCGCACGGCATCCTCTCGGGCCTGTTTTAATGCCAGATCTTTTTCCTTTTTGATTTTATCAAAAGGATCTTCTCTAGTTGGTATATTTTGATTTGTATCTTCCACAAAACTCTCCTGAGATAATTAGGCTTTATCGTCTTCAGCCTGGCGCAGAAGCTCATTAATACCTACTTTGGATAATGTCTTCTCGTCAACCTTCTTAACGATAATAGCAGCATAAAGTGAACACTTGCCATCTTTTGAAGGCAGTGAACCTGAAACAACAACAGAGTGAGGCGGTACGCGACCATACATGATCTCACCTGTTTCTCTATCATAAATACGTGTAGATTTGCCGATGAATACGCCCATGGAAATTACAGAGCCCTCACCTACAATCACACCTTCAACAACTTCAGATCTGGCACCAATAAAGCAATTGTCTTCAATAATGGTAGGACCGGCCTGTACAGGCTCGAGAACACCGCCAATGCCGACACCGCCAGAGAGGTGAACATTTTTTCCGATCTGAGCACATGAACCTACGGTAGCCCAGGTATCAACCATGGTGGCTGAGCCTACGCGGGCACCTATATTTACAAATGAAGGCATAAGCACAGCATTTGGCTCGATGTGGCTGCCGCGTCTTACGACGGCGCCAGGGCAGACACGGATCTGCTCTTTGGCAAAACGCTCTTGTGTATAGCCGTCAAACTTTAAAGGTACCTTGTCAAAATAGGCACCACCTGGATATTGTGTAATAAAATTATCCTGAATTCTAAATGAAAGCAGTACAGCCTTTTTAACCCACTGATTTACGATCCAGTCGCTGCTCTCTTTGTGAGCTACGCGCAGTGTTCCGTCATCAAGGCCAGAGATAACATCTAAAATTGCACTTTTAACATTTGGATCAACATTATTTGGATTAATAGAGGCACGGTTCTCAAATGCATCCTCAATAATGGAGATTAACTTTGCTTCAGACATAATGTCTCCTTTTATGTATTATTTAGTTCTAAAACTTTATACAGTTCTTTTTGTAATTTATCCTGTAAAGGCTGACTTAATGGTAACCCTTCATCTGTGGTAATGGAGAAGAAATCGTCAGCGCGTTCTCCTGTAGTGGTAATCCTGGCAGTTACAATCTGACAGTTACACCTGTTAAATACCATGCCGATCTTAGCCAATAGTCCATGAGTGTCAAGAGTTGAGATCTCAAGGCAGGTGTTTTTTGCACTCTTTGTGGGCAAAAATGTAATCACGGTTGGTACTTTAAAGGGTGACTTTACATGAGCAAATAATACATCATATTTAGGCTGATTATGCAAAGAATCGTATAGGGAATTGCGTAAAAGGTGTAGTCTGTCACTTTCATACAGACCACCATGCTGTGTCTGAAACTTTATGGTGCACAGAGTAAAGTTATCATTTTTGCGCATTATTTGTGCACTCTGTACATTAAGCTTTCTGTAAGCCATAGCCAGCACTATACTTGCAAAATTAAAAATCTTATTATTGCTGATAATAAGAACCTCAGTGCCAATATCTGCATGCTGTGCAAACAGAATAAGGGGTTTGTCCTTATTGTTAAACTCAAGAATATTGCGTGTATGCCAGGCAATTTCAAAGGCACTGTAGTGTATAAAATATGTATTTTCAAAACCGCTCCACAGGGCGCTTATCTCCTTGATGCGGTTTTTGGGCAGATGGCGCAGGGCAATCTGCTGATTTTCTTTGACATGCAGTGACATGTCGCGTGGGTTTTCAAAGCCCTGGCGTAGCACCTGACGGGTGGCAAAGTACAGCTGACGGAAGATGGAGTCTTTCCATGAGGTCCATTCTCTGTCATTGGTGGCTGTGATGTCGGCCACGGTCAGGCAGTACAGACAGTTGAGATGATCCTCATCCTCAACCTCGCGGGCAAAGCTGTTGACTATGTTTGGATCGTTGATATCACGTCTTTGTGCTGTAGATGACATTAAAAGATGTTTTAGCACTAAAAATGATATGAACTGTGTCTGATACTGTGTATAGCCGTGCAGCTGACAAAAATACAGAGCCTCTTTGGCACCTTCAACTGCGTGATGGCCACCGGTGCCTTTTGCTATATCATGTAAAAAGGCCGCCACATTTAGAATTTCCACATCTGCAATCTGATTGTAGACATTTTTAAATAAAGCAAAGATGGAATTGTCGCTTTCATTTAAATCGCAGATGTTTTTAAGCACACGTATGGTATGTTCATCTACTGAATACATATGGAACATATCAAACTGTGACTGACCTTCAATTCTCTCCCACTGTGGCATATAGGCAGATAGTATGCGGTGATCATGCATTAAAGGCAGTGTGGTGTTAAGGGCATTGCGCTCATTTAAGATCTTTTTTAGTGTGGCGCGGCACTCTGGAATTTCAAAAAGATATATAGGCAGACGGCGTCTGGCCTCACGCAGCTGACGCAGGCAGTTTACATGCAGACCTAATATATTGTCATGCTTGGAGATTTCATAAAAAACCTCAAGCATCTTCTGCGGATCCTGCATGAAGATATCAGGATCGGCAATATCAATCAAAGGGCCACGGCGCAGAAAATAGCTGTTTAGGTACTCAGGCTCGTCATCATCGCCAAGATGACCTGTAATGCGCACAGTCTCAAGCTGCAACGCCATGGAGTTGAGCTCACGTATACGTCTTACAGTGCGGTAAAAAGAGCGCATGAGCTTTTCAACAGGTCTGTTGCCATCATCGCCATAGCCAAGCAGTGAGGCTACAGCAATCTGCCTGTCCAAGGTAAGTCTGTCACCATGTCTTTGCGTAGCTACATGCAGAGCATAGCGTATATGCCACAGAAAGTTGCGACACACCACAAGCTCATCAAACTCAGAGCGGTTTAAAAAACCAAGATTGAGCATGTCATCTATGGTCTTGGCCTTAAAGTGGAAGTTTGCAATCCACTGCATGACCTGAATATCGCGCAGACAGCCAGGATTGTTTTTTATATCAGGCTCAAGATTGTAGCCTGTATCTTTATAGCTGTGATGGCGGGCCACCTGTTCATTGAGCTTGCCCTTTAAAAACTTTCTTGTATCCCAGAAGTTATCCTGCTCCAGGGCATTTAAAAGCTCATTGTAGATATGCTCAGAGCCTGCTATAAAGTGGGTTTCAAGTAAATTGGTCTTAACTGTTATATCAAGGCGTGAATTTTCAACAGTCTGTGCAACAGAGCGTACAGCAGAGCCTAAATCAAGCTTTAAATCCCACAAAAAGGAGATAAAGTTTTCAATTCTGTCCTTGCATGTCTCATCAGTTATCTCTTCTGCACTTACAACTAAAATGTCTATATCTGACATTAAAAACAGCTCGCGCCTGCCAAAACCTCCTACAGCTAAAAGAGCAATATCAGTGTAGGTGTCAAGGTTGAAGTGAGAGTAGATTTTACTTAAAAGATCATCTATAAAATCAGAGTAGCTAAAGAGCAGGGATTGAATATTATAACCTTCGGCAAAGGCCTGACATAAAAAGTCACGATAGGCACTGATGCTTTTCCTGCCATCTTCGATGCTGACATTGACAAAAGGGGTATCAAAATACCTGTCTTCAATGTCAAGGCTTATCTCAAGACGAGGAACGGTTATAATTTCGTACATGGATAAAAGAGCCTGTTTAGTGCCTTATGATGCGCTCAATACTCTCTTCCTCGCGCCAGGTGAGAATTTCGACACCGTCTTTAATAAGGACAAGAGAGTGCTCATACTGAGCTGAAGGCTGTTTGTCAGCTGTGGTTGCAGTCCAGCCATCCTTTTTTGAAACCTTGCACTTGTAGGTACCGGCATTGATCATAGGCTCAATAGTAAAGGTCATGCCTTCTTGCAAAATAAGAGAAGCATTGTTTCTATAGTGCAGAACCTGTGGCTCTTCATGGAAGTTGCGGCCAAGACCGTGTCCGCAGTAATCGCGTACTACAGAAAAACCGTTTTTATCGGCTATGCTTTCAATGACGCGACCCACCTCTGTAAGATTGATTCCAGGTCTTATAATCTTTATGGCCTCATACAGACACTGCTGTGTAACCTCGCACAGCTTTTTATTTCTAGGAGCGGTCTCGCCGCCTACTATGAACATTTTTGAGGTGTCGCCGTAAAAGCCGTCTTTGATAACTGTAACGTCTATATTGACAATATCGCCTTTACGTAATTTCTTGGTTGATGGAATGCCGTGACAGACCACCTCATTGACTGAGATACAGGTGCACTTTGGATAACCATGATAGCCAAGACAGGCGGAAATAGCATGCTGTTTGTTCTGTATATGATCAAGACAGATATCATCAAGCTCCTGTGTGGTGACACCGGCTACCACATAAGGCTCAATTATCTTTAAAACCTCGGCTGCAAGAGCTCCTGCAACACGCATTTTTTCTATTTCACTTTCTGTTTTTAATGTAATACTCATATCTCACTCCGTTGATGCGCATATTGTATCAAATCACTCTTTTAAAAACTTAAATTTTGTATACAAAAGTTATTAGGTACAGCTCAAATTTAGGCAGGCTGGGCCATAGGGCATATAAAAAAGAGAAAATGAAAAAAAACTTCTTATATATCATATAAATTCCTGTAAGCTTTTCTTGTAGCTACACAAGAGCCATTAGCACTTTGCGCAAAAAATACTTAATGTGTATCTAAATGGCTGATATAAGCTATATAAAGCTATGTTTATGTATAAGAAAATTTAAAAATTTATAGTTTAAAATTTTATGTACAATTGAGCTTTTACCGTAGATAAAATCATACATATGATAAAAATGTTAATCAAAAGTAAAGTATAATTAAGGTAGGATGGAGTAAAATTTTACAAAACCGGGTTAAAAGTGTTTGCAAGATCAAATTTATTGGATTTTTCCTATAGGTTTTAGCTTTTATTTACACCATAATCACTATAGCTATGATGATTTTTTCTACAGGAGTGTGAATTATGCGACGCCTATATTTACGCTTTATCCTTGGCATTGCTGTATGCCTTTTATCAACCTCAAAAGCCATAGGCTCAGAGTCTTTGCATGGGGTGACCTTCAGGGTCTTCTGCGCAGCACAGATGGCTCCTTTCTCCTTTATCAATGATAACTGGCAAAGCCCAGAGGGCATAGATATTGATATTCTTTTAGAACTGCAAAAACGCCTGGGTTTTGAGCTTGAGAACAACAGAATTATTCCTGTACCGCAGGATCTGGCGCTTTATTTTCTGCAAAGCGGTAAATCAGATATTTCCATAGGTGGTGTAGCCGCAACCTATGAAAGAGAAAAGATTTTCTCCTTCTCAAGAGTCTACTCACAATCAGCCCTTGGTATTGTAAAACGCTCTAATGACAATGAGATAACCTGTTTTAGCAGCCTTAAGGGCAAAAGAGTGGCTGTAGTGAGCAGATCAGATGCCTATGACTATGTGACAAGTGTGCTAAAGGAAAGTCAGATTATAGAAATTCCACAGCTGACCAAAGGCTTTTTTATGGTCTATAACGATCAGTGCGATGTGCTCGTGGCTGACAGATATGCCCTGTCATATTTTGTAGATACAGTGCCATCAATTGAGCTGACACTGCTTACTGATGCCTTTAATCTTGATGCAGGGCGTATGGCCATGGTCTTTAATCAGAATTTTGCCTACAAGGATATTATCAATCAGGAGCTTGATCGCATGATGGCAGATGGCACCGTGGAGAAGATAAATCGTAAGTGGCGCACTAAAAGCTCCTATTAAACCATTTTACGTAAATCATTTTATTAACTCTTAAAATATGGCAGGACCGACCATCCTGCCATGCTTTTTGTAATTAAATTTTTCACATTATTTTAAAGCACAGCCAAAATAGTTTAGAGTTTAGTGATACGAGACTTACTGTGGGGTATTTATGCGTTTTTTATCTTTATTAGTACTATTTCTATCCATTTTTTCATTAAACACTGCTATGGCCAATCAGAGCAGTAAAAGGACTTTTTCTATGCTCAGTGTTCACAAGGAAATATATCTGGCAGGCGGATGCTTCTGGGGAGTTGAGGAGTATTTTTCACGTATTGACGGTGTGGTGGATACCATATCAGGCTATGCCAACGGACATACACAAAATCCAACCTACAAACAGGTAATATCACAAAATACAGGCTTCGCCGAGACTGTAAAGGTGGTCTATGACCCAAAGGCTGTGGATTTAAAAACTCTTATTGTGCAGTATTTTAAAATCATAGATCCTACAGTGCTTGACAGACAGGGCAATGATATTGGCAATCAGTACCGCACCGGTATCTACTTTAAGGATAAAAAGGATCTTGATGTCATTTTGCCTGTTATCATGAAAGAGCAGAGCAAATATAAAAAGCCTATAGTGACTGAGGTCAAACCGCTTGAAAACTTCTATGTAGCTGAGGATTACCATCAGGATTATCTTAAAAAGAACAAGGATGGCTACTGCCATATCTCCTTTGACAGCCTTGAGGATCTGAAAAATGAGGATGTGGTTGATGCTGATGACTATGCCATAAAGAATATAGAAGAGGCTATTGCCTCACTTACAGATGAGCAGCGTCATGTAACTCTTGAGGCCGGCACAGAAATGGCCTATTCAGGTGAGTATGACAAGCACTTTGACAAAGGCATCTATGTTGATGTTATAAGCGGCGAGCCTTTATTTATCTCGGCTGATAAATATGACTCTGGCTGCGGCTGGCCTGCCTTTATAAAACCAATCAGCGACAGTGTGATCAAGGAGAATATGGATTATTCACACAATATGGTAAGGGTTGAGGTCAGATCGCGTGTGGCTAACTCCCATCTTGGTCATGTCTTTGATGACGGTCCTGTCATTGACGGTAAAAGACAGCTGCGCTACTGCATCAACTCAAATGCTCTGCGCTTTATTGCCTATGATGATATGGAAGCAAAGGGCTATGGCAAATACAAGGCTCTTATAGATGAGGCTGACAAAAAAGGCTTTAATCAAAAATAGCGTGATAGTCTAATCTGTTATATAAGACACAGGGGCTTAAATAAAATCAGTGCCTGTATTTAAGCACTGATTTTTATGTACCTTAAATTAAAACTAAGACAGGCACTTTTTTACATATAGGTCTGTCTTTATTATATGCAGCTAGTGTCTGAATTTAAGTCTGTCCTCAGCTGACATATGTGGATTTAGCATATTTTCAGGTCTAAAGAGCTCATCTAGCTGCTCTTTGCTCAAAAGGCCACGCTCTAAAGCCAGATCATATACTCTCTTACCGCTGACAAGTGCCTCTTTGGCCAGGGCTGCTGACTGCTCATAGCCAATATATGGATTAAGGGCTGTAACAATACCAATAGAGCCATAGACAAAGTCAGAGCAGATCTTTTCATTGGCTGTAATGCCGTCAATACATTTGTCGACAAGTGTCTCCATGGCATTTTTAAGCATGGTAATTGATTTAAAGAGTGAGTAGGCAATAACAGGCTCAAAGACATTAAGCTCAAGCTGACCGCCCTCTGCGGCAAAGGATATGGCCACATCATTACCTATCACGGCATAGCAGACCTGATTTACCACCTCAGGAATTACAGGGTTGACCTTGCCTGGCATAATGGAGCTGCCAGGCTGCATCTTTGGCAGATTGATTTCATTAAGACCGCAGCGTGGACCTGAGGATAACAAGCGCAGATCGTTACAGGTCTTTGACAGTTTTATTGATATTCTCTTGAGCAGATTGGAGATCTGCACATAATCGCCGCAGTCAGGAGTGGCGGCAATAAGATCCTCTGCTGTTTTGAAGTTAATGCCTGTCACCTGACGCATATACTTCTCAACTGCCTTGGTATAATCTGGATGGGAGTTGATGCCTGTTCCAATGGCTGTACCGCCCATATTGATTATGGTCATAAGCTCGCGGGCATCGGCAAGAAGCTTGATATCACCCTTTAGCACATCGGCATAGGCCTTAAACTCCTGACCCAAGGTCATAGGTACGGCATCCTGCAGCTGTGTACGGCCCATTTTAAGCACATCTTTAAACTCAACTGCTTTGCGATCCAAAGAGGCGAGCAGATAGTGCATTTTATTAATAAGGCCTGTAAGCTCATCGTAGACTGCAAGCTTGATGGCAGTAGGGTAGGCATCATTGGTAGATTGTGACAGATTGACATGATCATTTGGATGACAGTACTGATACTCACCCTTGTTATGTCCCATAAGCTCAAGGGCCACATTGGCAATAACCTCATTGGCATTCATATTGGATGAAGTGCCGGCACCACCCTGAATCATATCTACAACGAACTGATCATGATAGTTACCTTCAATAATTTTATCGCAGGCTTTGCATATGGCAGAGGCAATGGTGCCATCAAGCACACCAAGTTCGCTGTTGGCAAGAGCAGCTGCCTTTTTGACGCGCGCAAAGGCTGTAACAAATGAGGTGTGATTTGACAGTCTGTCACCTGATATTACAAAATTCTGCAAGGCTCTGTAGGTCTGCACTCCATAATAGACATCATCAGAAATCTCAAGTTCACCTATAAAATCATGTTCTATGCGCTTGCTCATATTCAGCTCCTGTAGCTTAAAAAATATATTGCACTTAATGCATATCTAAAACTTACATCAATAATAGTTCATATTTATTAAATAATTTACAAGTTCAAAAAATAATATGCATCTGTGCACACATTTAAAGCTTTATACAAAATAACATTATGATTTTACAAAAGTTTTTGTGAGCTTTGGTACTAACCGCTGTGCCCTTATATTAATTTTTTACTAAAGATAGTGTAAAACAAAAGTTTTTATCTCAAACTTAAGCATAATCAGGCCATAGCTTGTAAAAAAGTAAATTTTTAGCCTGTATCTGAATTAAAAAAGGGGGCTTATTGAAGAATCTGATTGAAGTATAAAACTCTCTTTATAATTTTTTTATCCGCTTAAAAAATTGGCAGGAATAAAAGAGCATTTAGGCCAATCCTATATGCTAAAGAATTAAAACTCTTCAGATCACTGTACTCATGATAAAGTCATATCGCAGCCCTAGTGTAAGCACGTTGCTAAAGGTACATACGTCTTTTGACAAAGTTTTTATCAGTATTTTTAAAACACAGGACAGAGCTTTTTTTATATGTGGTATATGAGGGCAGGTAAATGCCTTCTATTGTGTTATTTAAAGCTTATTTTTGGTAGAATATTAAAGTCGGATTTATCATAAACTAGCATTTAAAGAATGTAGGATCTTATCGTATGGAAATTCTCTTAGGTTCCCGTGCCCTGTCTGATTATAAAATCGAAAAACTCAAAAGCGCCCTTTTAAAGGAAGGTGTGCAGATCTCTTCGATCAATACCTGTTTTGTACATCTTGCAGATACAACTGCTCCGCTTAGCGACAGTGACAGAGATATTTTAAAGAAAATCTTAAGCTACGGCCCTGCATCTGTTGAAACTGCCAGCAAAGGCAGAGTGTTTTTTGTAATTCCACGTGTAGGCACTATCTCTCCTTGGGCCTCAAAGGCAACTGATATTGCCAGAAACTGTGGTCTTAACCATATTCACCGTCTTGAGCGCGGTATTGCCTATTATATTGAAAGCGCTTCAGGTACTCTAAGTGATGATGAAGTTAAAATTATCAAGTCACTTATCCATGATCGCATGATGGAGAGCGTACTTGATTCATTAGAGCAGGGCGAGGCTCTGTTTGATTCACAAAATCCAAAACCATTTAAGACAGTAGCTCTAAAAGAGGGCGGCATCGAGGCCCTTAAAAAGGCCAATGTCGAGCTTGGCCTTGCTCTGTCTCAGGATGAGATGGAATATCTGCTGACTAGCTTTAAGAGCCTTGATAGAGATCCTAGCGATATTGAGCTTTACATGTTTGCTCAGATGAATTCAGAGCACTGCCGTCACAAGGTATTCAACGCCAGCTTTGAAATTGACGGCAAGACCATGGACAAGTCTTTATTTGGCATGATTCGCAATACCTATGAGGCCAATCATGACTATGTGCTCTCAGCCTACAAGGACAATGCCGCTGTTATGGAAGGTTCAACAGCCGGCCGTTTCTTTGCTGACAGAAATACACATGAGTACAACTACCATCAGGAGGATATGCCTATTCTGATGAAGGTTGAGACTCACAACCATCCGACAGCCATCTCTCCATTCCCAGGTGCCGCCACAGGCTCTGGCGGTGAGATTCGCGATGAGGGCGCCACAGGTGTAGGCTCAAAGCCAAAGGCAGGTATGTGCGGCTTTAGCGTATCAAATCTTAAGATTCCAGGTGCCACACAGCCATGGGAATTTGATTTTGGCAAACCAGATCGCATAGCCTCAGCCCTTGATATCATGATTGAGGGTCCTTTAGGTGCAGCCTCATTTAACAATGAATTTGGACGTCCAAACCTCTGCGGCTATTTCAGAACCTATGAAGAGCAGGTTGATAGCTTCAACGGCCTTGAGATCCGCGGCTATCACAAGCCAATTATGCTAGCAGGCGGCTGGGGTAATATACGCCGTGAGCACATTATCAAGGATAAGATTCTGCCAGGTGCCAAGCTTGTAGTTTTAGGCGGCCCTGCCATGGACATAGGTCTTGGCGGCGGTGCAGCCTCTTCTATGAACTCAGGACAGTCAACAGAGGATCTGGATTTTGCCTCTGTACAGCGTGGCAACCCAGAAATGCAGCGTCGCTGTCAGGAAGTTATCGATGCCTGCTGGCAGATGGGTTCTGCCAATCCTATTATGTTTATCCACGATGTGGGTGCAGGCGGTCTGTCAAATGCTATGCCTGAGCTTGTATCTGATGGTGGTGTAGGCGGCCGCTTCAATCTGCGCGCCATTCCAAATGACGAGCCTGGCATGAGCCCGCTGCAGATCTGGTGTAATGAGTCTCAAGAGCGCTATGTGCTTGCCGTATCTGAAGAGAACTTTGCTATCTTTGAGCAGCTGTGCAAACGCGAAAGAGCACAGTTTGCCGTCATTGGCGAGGCTACAGAGGAGCGTCGTGTGGTTCTTTATGATTCACACTTTGACAACTGCCCTATAGATCTGCCGCTTGATATTCTTTTAGGCAAGCCTCCACGCATGCACAAGTGCGTTAAGAGCGCCACCCACAACTCACAGGAATTTGTAGAGGATGGCATCAATGTGCTTGAGGCCTGTGAAAGAGTACTGCGTCTGCCTACAGTTGCCGAGAAGACCTTCCTTATCACCATTGGAGACCGTTCTGTAACTGGTCTTGTCGCAAGAGATCAGATGGTAGGTCCATGGCAGGTACCTGTAGCTGATGTGGCCGTAACTGCAGCCTCCTATGACACCTATTACGGTGAAGCTGCCGCCATGGGTGAGAGAACCCCTGTGGCTCTGCTTGACTATGGTGCCTCAGTGCGTCTTGCCGTAGGTGAGGCCATTACCAATATTGCAGCTGCCTATATTGGCGATCTAAGCCGCGTCAAACTCTCAGCCAACTGGATGGCCGCCAACGGACATCCTGGTGAGGATGCCGGTCTGTACGAGGCTGTAAAGACCTTAGGTATGGATATATGCCCAGAGCTTGGTCTTACCGTACCAGTTGGCAAGGACAGTATGTCCATGCGCACCACATGGCAGGAAAATGGTCAGGACAGAGCAGTAACAGCTCCTATGTCTCTTATCATTTCATCCTTTGCCCGCTGTGAGGATATAAGAAAGACCTTAACTCCACAGCTAAGAACTGATATGGGTGATACCACCTTAATCATGGTGACATTATCTGGCGGTCAGAACCGTCTTGGTGGCTCATGTCTTGCCCAGGTTTACAGAAAGCTTGGCCGTGCCTGCCCAACTCTTGATGACACCTCACGTCTCAAGTCACTCTTTGATGCCGTGCAGTTCCTGAACAAGAATTCACTGATTCTTGCCTATCATGATATCTCTGATGGCGGTTTATTTGTAACAGCTGCAGAAATGGCCTTTGCAGGTCACACAGGTTTAGAGATAAGACTTGATCAGATAGGCTCTACAGATTTAGGTGCCCTCTTTGCCGAAGAGCTTGGTGTGCTTATGCAGGTTAGAACCGAGGATAAGGAGCAGGTGCTCAATATTCTCTCAGGTCATGGTCTGTCAAACTGCTCCTATGCTGTAGGTAAGCTGCGCGATGATGACATGATTGTCTTTACCCGCGATGGCAACAGCGTAGTTTCCCAGTCACGCACCCACTTTAGAACCATCTGGGCTGAGACTACACTGCAGATGCAAAAGCTCAGAGACAACCCACAGTGTGCACAAAGCGAATTTGAGCTTAAGAAAGATGCCACTGACAAAGGCCTATTTGTTGATACCACCTATGATATCAATGAGGATATTGCAGCTCCGTTTATTGTCAAAGGCACTGCTCCACGCATTGCTATTTTACGTGAGCAGGGTGTCAACTCACAGAACGAAATGGCTGTGGCCTTTAACAGAGCAGGCTTTAGCTGTATTGACGTACATATGTCAGATATTCTCTCAGGTGCAGTCAGCCTGGATACCTTCAAAGGTTTTGCAGCCTGCGGTGGCTTCTCCTACGGTGACGTATTAGGTGCAGGTGAAGGCTGGGCCAAGTCCATCCTCTTTAATGCAAGAGCCAGAGAAGAGTTTGAAAAGTTCTTCAACCGTGCCGATACCTTTGCCCTTGGCGTATGTAACGGCTGTCAGATGATGTCAACTCTGCATGAGCTCATTCCTGGTGCCGACAACTGGCCACGCTTTGTAACCAACGAGTCTGAGCGCTTTGAGGCAAGATTTGTACAGGTTAAGGTAGACAAGAGCCCATCTATATTCTTCAAGGGAATGGAAGGCTCCTCAATGCCTATAGTGGTCTCCCACGGCGAAGGTCGTGCCGAGTTTGCCCAGAGCAAGAAACTTGAGGCCTTAGAGAGCTCAGGTCAGATTGCGCTGCGCTATGTTGATCACAACGGCGATGTAACATCTGCCTACCCTCTTAACCCTAACGGCTCACCAAATGGTATTACAGCTGTCACAAACGCTGACGGCAGATTTACCATCATGATGCCACACCCAGAGCGTGTGATAAGAGCTGTGGCCAACTCATGGCATCCTGACTCATTCAAAGAGGACAGCCCATGGATCAGAATCTTTAGAAATGCTCGCGTCAATGTAGGTTAAGATTTAAACTACAGATAGATTAAAGATAAAAAACGGTGCAGATAGTAAAAATCTGCACCGTTTTTTTATTCCTGTTATACTGGTGTAAAAATAAAAAAATATATTTAAAATCAGCATGCCAAAGCGCCTAAAAACAAACATTTATTTATAAAAATGTGCGATAACACGCTTTATTAATAAAAATAAACTAATAATTTGGTGGCGGATCAAAAACTTTAATAAATGAAGTGGAATTCTTAACAGCTTGGGCACACAATAAGGCTGGGAGCTAAGATTAGCCACATGATTTGAGTTAGATATAAAGTATTAATTAAGAGGTGTTAATTGGATAATCCACGTGACGTCGCTAGAGACACAATGGCCCTGGTATTAGCCGGCGGACGCGGCAGCAGACTTCGCATGCTCACAGATTACAGAGCAAAACCAGGCGTATTTTTCGGTGGAAAATTTAGAATTATAGATTTTGCCCTGTCAAACTGTGTAAACTCAGGTATCACCCGTATTGGTGTAGTAACTCAGTATAAATCACACAGCCTTTTACGTCATCTGCAGGCAGGTTGGTCATTCCTGCGCGGTCAGTTCAATGAGTTCATTGATCTGCTTCCAGCTCAGCAGCGTGTGGATGAGGAACACTGGTATCAGGGTACTGCCGATGCTGTTTTCCAGAACGTCGATATTATTAAAAATCACAGACCAAAATACATTGTAGTTCTTGCAGGTGACCACATCTACAAGATGGACTACACCGCCATGGTTATGGATCACATCCGTCACGGCAAGAGAGTGACAGTGGCCTGTATTCCAATTCCACGCAAGGATGCCTATGCCTACGGCGTTATGAAGGTTGACAGCAACTGGATGATCACAGACTTTGTTGAAAAGCCAAAAGATCCTCCTGCAATGCCAAACAATCCTGATATGGCCTTAGCCTCAATGGGTATCTATGTATTTGATGCAGACTTCCTGTATGACATCCTTGAGAGCGATGCCCGCAACCCAGAGTCCAAGCGTGATTTTGGTATGGATATTATTCCATCTCTGGTGCAGAAGCGTCAGGCCCATGCCCATGACTTCTCCTTATCATGCATCAGAAATGAAGGCATGCCAGATATCTGCTACTGGCGCGATGTAGGTACCATTGATGCCTACTGGGAAGCCAACATGGATATTGCAGCTGTACAGCCACAGCTTGACGTATATGATACCAGCTGGCCAATCTGGACCCATCAGGTACAGATGCCTCCTGCAAAATATGTACAGGACATCAATGGCACATCATCCATTGTACGTAACTCTGTATGTTCAGCAGGCTGTATCATCTCCGGCTCATCAATCTGCCAGTCAGTACTGTTCTCAGCCACACGTGTGCACTCAAACTGTTTCTTAATGGATGCTGTTGTACTGCCATCATGTGTTATCCACCGTGGCTGCCGTCTGACCAAGGTTATTTTAGATAGAGGCTGTGAGATTCCACGCGGACTTATTATCGGTGAAAATGCAGCACTTGATGCCAAGCGCTTCTACAGATCAGAAGGCGGAGTAACTCTCGTAACCCGCGAGATGTTAATCAAGCTGCGTGAGGATGAGCCACAGCTCTTTGAAGGCTTTGACTCATACGCAAGCCAGAAGTCACCTATTTACTAAATAACTGTCAAACAGACAATGATAAAAATGCCACCGCGAGGTGGCATTTTTATGTGCACAGTATTATGGTTACACCAATAAAAATGCCACCTTGCGGTGGCATTTTACGAAGATCGTAAAAACTGTTATCTCTTGGAGAGAACCTTTACATTGCGCATGGTCTTGCCTGTGTAAATCTGGCGCGGACGACCGATGCGGCTCTCTGGCATTTTCTGCATTTCTGTCCAGTGGGCAATCCAGCCTACAGTTCTTGCCAGGGCAAAGATAACGGTAAACATAGATGTTGGGATGCCAATTGCATTGAGGATAATACCTGAGTAGAAGTCAACGTTAGGGTAGAGGTTGCGCTCGATGAAGTATTCATCTGACAGGGCAATACTCTCAAGCTCGGTTGCAACATCTAAAATAGGGTGATCCTTGATGTGCAGCTCATTTAAAACCTCATGACAGGTCTCGCGCATAACCACTGCGCGTGGGTCATAGGCTTTATAAACACGGTGACCAAAGCCTGACAGACGGAATGGATCATTCTTGTCTTTGGCACGGGCTACGAATTCAGGAATTCTGTCTGTAGTACCGATTTTCTCAAGCATACGCAGACAGGCCTCGTTGGCGCCGCCGTGAGCAGGGCCCCATAATGAAGCAATACCTGCGGCAATACATGCATAAGGGTTGGCTCCAGAGGAACCTGCAAGACGCACTGATGAGGTTGAAGCGTTCTGCTCGTGATCAGCATGCAGAGTGAAAATACGGTCAAGTGCTCTTTCAACAACCGGATTTATTTTATATTCCTCACAAGGTGTGGCAAACATCATGTGCAGGAAGTTGCCGGCATAGCTTAAATCATTTCTTGGGTACACAAATGGATGACCAATTGAGTACTTATATGACATAGCGGCCAGGGTTGGAATCTTGGCTATAAGACGTATGGCTGTTCTTTCTCTGTGCTCAGGATCATAGATATCCAGATCATCATGATAGAAGGCTGACAGCGCGCCTGCGATACCACACAGTACAGCCATTGGGTGGCTGTCACGTCTGAAGGCTTTGAACAGGGAGGTAATCTGTTCATGGATCAGAGTATGATGCAGTACGGAGTTTTCAAAATCCTTGTATTGAGTTTTGTTTGGCAGTTCTCCCTTTAACAGAAGGTAGCATACCTGCAGATAATTGGCCTTGGTGGCTAGCTGATCGATTGGATAACCGCGATAGAGCAGAACACCTTTGGCACCGTCAATAAAAGTTATACGTGAATTGCATGATGCTGTTGACACAAAACCTGGATCGTAGGTGAAGTAGCCGTTTTTGCCAAGAGCTGAAATATCGATAACTTCAGGGCCCATGGTGCCTTTGAGTATAGGCAGCTGAATAGGATCACGGCCAGGTATGGTTAATGTTGCATATTTGTCGAGAGAAGGATCTTGATTGGACATGTTTAAACCCTCAAAACATCTTTGCAGATAATATAACCAAAATTAGCATGTACATAAAATATGATAATGGTATTATTACGAAAAATGCTCAAAAACAGTGCATGTTTAGTTTTTTTCCATATAATATGTAAAATCTAAAAGATATTGGTTTTTTCGGGTCGTAATACAAATATGGAAGAGAGAATTTTACTTACCGAGTGTGCAGACGCTACAGGAATTATTTCAAAGGTTACCAGTGAGTGTTTCAACTATCAGGTAAATATTGTCCATCAGGATCAGTTTGCTACAACTGATGATAACAGATTCTTTATGCGTACAGTGCTTGAAGGTGATTTTTCCTGCGAGAACGAGCTGGTGCAGTCAATACGTGATCTCCTGCCAGCAGATGCCAAGGTCAGACTGGTGAGCAGAGCTAAAAAGCGCATAGCTGTACTTGTTACCAAGGAAGCTCATGTTCTTGGCGATCTTCTGATTAAATCATATTCAGATGCCATGCGTGGTCAGATTGTCATGGTGGCCGGCAATCACCCTGATCTGCGTGATCTTGTAGAGAAATTTGACATACCTTTCCATTATGTACCAACAGAGGGTATCTCACGTGAGGAGCATGAGGAGAGAATGTGCCAGCTTATAGACGAGGCCAATGTTGACTATGTGGTTCTGGCCAAATACATGCGCATTCTGTCAGAGAAAATGGTGGCCCGCTATCCTCTTGGCAAACTTATCAATATTCACCACTCATTCCTGCCAGCCTTTATAGGTGCCAAGCCTTATCAGCAGGCTTTTGACCGCGGTGTGAAAATCATTGGCGCTACAGCCCACTTTGTAACCAACAATTTAGATGAGGGACCTATTATCGAGCAGGACGTCATCAAGGTAAATCATCGCTATGATGCACGTACCATGGCCAAGGCCGGTCGTGATGTGGAAAGATTGGTGCTGTTTAGAGCTCTAAGCCGCGTGCTTGAGGACAAGGTCTTTATTCACGGCAACAAGACCGTGGTCTTTTAAAGACAGAGAAGATTATAGGCCCTGCTCTGATGCAGGGCTTTTTTATGCCTTCAGGTTGAGTTTTACTTTTTAAATATCATTAATAAATGATCTTTAAAAAGATAGCATAAAAATTTGCAATTCTTTATCAACTACCAGAGGGCAAAAAATTGATACAGATCATGTTTTAAGGGCTGAGACGGTCCACCTGCCAGCCATCATCCTTTCTTACATACATAAATCTGTCATGCAGGCGATTTTCACGGCCCTGCCAGAACTCAACAGTATCAAATTTTATGCGATAGCCACCCCAGAAAGAAGGCAGCGGCACTTCCTTGTTTTTAAATTTCTCTTTTAATTCAAAGAACTTGGCCTCAAGTACTGAGCGGGCAGATATCTTTGACGATTGTGCCGAGGCCCAGGCTCCTAGCTGACTGTCTCTTGGGCGTGAGTGAAAATAGTGCACAACCTCGCTTAAAGAAAGTCTGGAGCAGCTGCCGGTGAATATGACCTGTCGCTCTAAAAAGTACCATGGAAACAGGACGCTGACCTTGGGGTTCTGCTCAATATCTTTGGCCTTTCTTGAGCCAAGATTGGTGTAAAAAACCAGTGAGTCTTTATCATAGTTTTTTAAAAGAACAATGCGCGAATGCACGTTTGCATCAGAATCTGCAGTTGAGATGACCATGGCGTTTGGGTCATAGACATTGGCATCAATGGTCTCTTTGAGCCATTTTTCAAACAGCTCCATAGGATCATCTGTCAGATCCTGCTCTGATAGTCCACTTTGAGTGTACGAACGTCTCAAACTTGAAACATCTATCATATTTTTATTTCCGTAAATTTTTTCAATACATGGTACATGTATTACTTGAATATCTAATAAGTGCTAGAATATAAAAATATTAACACCTTGCATTTTGTTATGTAAGTTTTTTTTGGTTTTTGTAACACGGGCATTGTTCCTGAAAGTTTATCCAGGGTTGTTTTAAAAATGAATTTAAAAAACGCACTTGTTATTAATTGTGGCAGTACCTCTGTCAAGTTTGCAATCATGAATCCAGAAGACGGTACCGTATATTTAAGCGGTATTGCCGAGGCTTTAACTCTGCCAGAGGCAGTTATTTCATGGCGCTTTGGTGATGATGCCAAGCAGAAGGCTACTATTGCCAAGGCTGATCACAAGGATGCATTAAACTACCTGGTTAACACTATTTTAGCCACCCGTAAGGATCTGCTCGACTCAATCATTGCCTGCGGTCACCGTATCGTGCACGGCGGCGAGTTCTACAGCGAGCCTACCCTGATTGATGACGAAGTTGTTACCAACATTGAGAAGGTTATTCCTTTTGCTCCACTGCACAACCCAGCCCACATTCTTGGTATTGAGGCTGCCCGTCACTCATTCCCTAATATTCCACACGTAGCCGTATTTGATACCGCATTCCATCAGACCATGCCTCCTGTAGCATACCGTTTTGCTATTCCTGAGGAGTACTACACTGAAATCGGTATCCGTCGCTACGGCGCCCACGGTACTTCACACATGTACCTGTCTCAGCAGGCAGCCAAGTACCTTGGTAAAGATCTTGAGGACACCAATGTTATTACCTGTCACTTAGGTGGCGGTGCCTCTGTTACTGCTGTAAAAGGTGGCAAGTGCCTTGACACATCAATGGGTTTAACTCCGCTTGATGGCCTTGTAATGGCTACCCGTACCGGCTCTATCGATCCTTCTGTAGTATTCTTCCTGTGCGACAGATACAACATGACACCAGAAGAGGTTAAAGATATCTTTAACAAGAAGTCAGGTCTGTTAGCTTTATCAGGCGTATCATCAGACATGCGTCCTATCTGTGAAGGCTATGAGAATGGTGATGAGAAGTGCACTCTGGCTCTTGAGATGTTCTCATATCGTCTGGCCAAGTTCATTGCCTCTTACTTCATTCCATTAGGCCGTGTTGACGCCATCGTCTTCTCAGGCGGTATTGGTGAGAACTGCTTTGAGGCCCGTGAGCTGACATGCCGTTACTTAAAGGATTCATTTGGTGTTGTACTCGATGAGGAGAAGAACAAGACTGCCCTGGCCCGTTTAGGCTTTGAAGGCGGTGAGCTGTCATTACCTGAGTCACGCCTCAAGGTTCTTATGATTCCTACTAATGAAGAGCTTGTAATTGCACGTTCAGCCATGAACTTTGTCAAGTAAGCTACAAAAATCCTTCAAAAAAAGGTATCATTAAAGCTTGAAGATCCCCCTGTAGATGGGGGATCTACTTTTTATGGAGCCCAAGCTTTGACAGATACTCAAAATTCAAGCACAACATCTACACAAACATCTTCCGATAACAATACTAAAGCTACCACTGCAGAAGCTGCTGGCAAAAGAAGCTATCCTATTGTCCTTAGTGTCACCGATCAGAATGCTCAGACGAGTTTTATCCGTGGCTATAAACAGTTCTGGCCCTTTTTAAAACCTTACTGGCCACTGGCTGTACTTGGCATATTGCTTACCATTCCTGTAGGTGCCCTTGATGCTGTGGTTGCCTATTTTCTAAAGCCTTTTATGGATCTGGTCATGATTGAGCAGCAGACAGAGTTTGCCTCATATGTACCATATATTATTGTAGGCTTTACTGTAATTCAGGGTATCTTTATCTATCTGTCATCCTATGTAAACAGCTATGTCGGCGGCAAAATCAATCTGCTTATAAGATCACGCCTGTATAAAAAGCTTTTAGACTGTGACAGCAATTTTTATGATGTAAACAATTCAGGCTCTGTAATATTCCGTTTCTTTCAGGATGCAGAGCTGGCATCGGCAGGTCTTATTGCCAATATAAAACTGTTTTTAACCAAGTTTTTCTCCTCCATGTCACTAGTTGGCGTCATGATCTATAACTCATGGGAGCTGACCTTGTTTTCAATTGGTATTCTGGTCTTTTTAGTAATTCCGCTGCGTATTGTAAGACGCCGCATTAAAAAGATTGTAGGTAAGACAGTATCTGGCAGTACACAGATTATTACACTGTACAATGAGACTACACAGGGCAACAGAGTGATCAAATCCTTTGGCCTTAAGGACAAGATGTTCAGAATCTTTAAAGAAAGAGCAGATTTCCTTTTTGATATGGGCCTTAAGATGGTGCGCGATACCAACTGGCTCTCTCCTGTTATGCATTTTGTAGCATCTATTGGTGTGGCAGGCGTCCTGTTTTTAGGTACACATCTGATTTTAAGCGGCACCATAACCTCAGGATCCTTTGTCTCATTCCTAGCCGCCCTCATGATGCTCTACACTCCGATTAAATCAATTGGCAACAATTACATTCAGGTGCAGCAGTCACTTTTAGCCATTGACCGTATCTATCAGCTTTTAGATACAGTAAGTGTTGAGGAGCTCTCAGAGCATAGTGAGAATACTGAACTTACAGATATTAAAGAGAGTATATCCTTTAAGGATGTACACTTTTCCTACAATGAAGAGCGCGAGATCCTAAAGGGCATAAGCTTTGATATCAAGGTTGGCAGCAAGGTGGCTTTAGTTGGCAACTCAGGCGGAGGTAAGACCACTGTCTGCTCGCTTATACCGCGCCTTTACGAAATTGACAGCGGTCTTATCACTATTGATGGGCGTGATATTAAAGAGTATTCACTTTCATCTTTGCGTGAGAATATAGCTATGGTCTTTCAGGACAGCTTTTTATTCCAGGGCAGCATTAGAGACAATATTGTCTGTGCCAAGGAGAATGTAAGTGAAGAGGATCTTGAAAATGCCATCAAGGGCGCCTATCTTGATGATTTTATAAGCTCTCTGCCCGAGGGACTTGATACTCAGATAGGTGAGAGAGGCGTATCCTTATCAGGTGGACAGAAGCAAAGATTGTCAATTGCCAGAGCTATTTTAAAAAATGCTCCGTTAGTTATCTTGGACGAGGCAACATCAGCTCTTGACAACAAATCTGAAAAGGTTGTGCAAAAGGCCTTAGATTCACTTATGAAGGGTCGCACTACCATTGTTATTGCCCATAGACTCTCAACCATACGCGATGCCGATACCATCATGGTTATCAATGATGGTTATGTGGTTGAAAGGGGCAGTCATGATGATCTTATGCAGATTAAAAACGGAGCCTATGCCTCCTTATATAACTCACAGTTTAAAAAGCTTGAAGAGCAGCAGACGGCTGCAGATGACAAGGGCGATACTTTAAACACTGATACAGAAAATACTCAGAGTCTTTAGAGGCTAACATGCAGTTAACCGCTCAGCAGTATGAGATAATTGAGCGCTCGAGGTTTATGGAGCGCAACAGTGTCATGAAGATTGAGGCCTGCGCCGGATCTGGTAAAACCTTTACCCTGACGCAAATTGCAGCTGCCAACCCTCACAAGCGCTTTTTATATCTGGCCTTTAACCGGGCCATAGTAGAAAGTGCCAGAAGCAAATTTCCGCAGAATGTAACTATTATGACCACGCATGCCCTGGCCTACAGAGCTGTGGTGATGCGCTTTTTTCAGGGGCGTGACATAGTAGGTATGTTAAGACCTTTTGATATTGCTCCTTTATTTGGTAAAAAGAGCAATTCAGAGCTTATGGAGCTTTTGCGTCAGTTTAACAATTTTCTGCACTCATCTGAGCGCTATACCAATGATCAGCAGCTCTTGCAGCTAATCTCTGCCATTGAGCAGGGAGCTGTGCCCATGACGCATGATTATTATCTTAAGCTCTATCAGGTCATGAATGACAAGGGTCTTAATCATTTTGACTTTATTCTGCTTGATGAGGCACAGGATACCAATGATGTAACCTTATCTATCTTTTTTGACAATACCTGCTCAAAAATTATTGTTGGTGATTCCAATCAGTCAATTTATGGCTTCAGAGGAGCAGTTAATGCTCTTAACAAGATAAAGGCTGATATTGTGCACAAGCTTAGCATTTCCTTTCGCTCCAATCAGGAAATACTAGATAAGGCCAATTATTTTGTAAAAAACTATGCCCGTCCTTCCATTTACAATCAAATGCAGGCCATGTTTGATAAAAAGACTATCATAGGGCATCTATATGGTAATGAAGACAAGGCTGTACTTACAAGAACCAATGCGGCACTGATTGAGCAGATTGCCAATATCTCAAATGCCAATCTTGGCAAATACAATCTTATAAAAAATCCGCGTGATATCTTTTTGCCATCTATAGCCATATTTAATCTGATGAAGGGCGACAGAGACAAGATAGCCCCCTCTGAGGCTTTTATTAGACGCTTTAGAACAGTACTTGAGCTTGAGACCTATGCCAATGAGTGCAAGGACAGGGAGATTTTATTTGCCATTGATATGGCCGAAAAATACAAAGGTCAGCTCTTTGAGCTCTATGAAAGGGGCAAAAAGATCTTTAACAATGCAAGTGCCGGTATTGTGCTGACCAATGCTCATCAGGCCAAAGGGCTTGAGTGGGCCCATGTAACACTGTGCTCGGATTTTGCATCCCTGGCCGAGCTTAAGGCCCGTGAGCTCGATCTGCACAACAGTGATGACAATATTGAGTATATAGAGTCACAAAGCTCATTATCTTTAGTGCAGGAGGCCAATCTTTACTATGTGGCCATGACCCGCGCCAAGGTAGATATTATAGATCTTACTGACAATGACAGTGAGTATATTCAGTTTATGGCCGGACGCAGTCATAAAGATGTGCTTTTGCAAAAGGCATCTGATATTGCAAGAAGTGAAAATAGTATGGCTCAGTCTCAATACAAGGAGACTGCCCATAAGAGCCGTGGCAGAAAAAAATCAGCATCAAAGCGCAGATAGGTTTTATCCCCAACGTAAATGATAGTGTAACTGTACTTTAAAATGTAATATTTGCTGAAATATCATGATATCGCAATTGCGAGCTTCTGATCTAAGCATTGATAAATGTATTCTAATTTATCAAGAATACTTGTAATATAAGGATAAAGTGCGCACATGGATGCATGAAAAGTAATAAAAGAACGACACAAAGGTATTATATAAAATCATAGTGCATTAGAGGTTTTTATTATGGACACACACGCAAAGCCAAAAGTATTACCAGGCTGTGAGATCTTTGAAAAGCTTATTGAATCTAATGCCTATTATGTAGATAAAACCTCATACTTAAAAAATCTCCTTGAAAGCTCTGATGAGGTTGAAAATGCCTTATTCACAAGACCCCGTCGCTTTGGCAAAACCTTAAACATGTCCATGATAAAGGCCTTTTGTGAGCTTGACTATAAAAATCCTGGGGACACATCATATCAGCAAAAACTCTTTATAGACAATGGCCGTAATCTTGCTGTAGCTCAGGATGAGTATAAAGAGCTTCGTGATAAGGTTATGGGACAGCTGCCTGTTATCTATGTCTCCTTTAGAGGTGTTGAGGGCTCCTGCTTTTATGAGGCTGTTGAAAAATTAGTAATTAAGATTTTCAACTTATATGAAGAATTTGCCTTTTTGCTAGATAATCCGAAAATATCAGATAACAGAAAAACTATTTTTTCCACTATATTCGATTTTTGCGCAAATAACCTTAATCTGTCAGCAGATTTAACAAAACTCAATGATGCTGTAACTTATTGTGGTCTTTTTATACCCAATCTTGCAAAAATGTTATACCTTGCATATGGCACAAAGGTTTTAATCCTTATAGATGAGTATGATGTGCCATTGCAAAAGGCAGTAGTGGCTGAGAAGCCTTACTATAATAAAATGCTTGGCATAATACGTGATATAAGTGTTAATACCTTTAAACAGGATCCTGATGCCTGGCTGTATAAGGGCATTATTACAGGCTGTTTAAAAATTGCCCATCAAAGTGTCTTTACTGATGCTAATAACTTTACTACCTTTAATGTAAACGATGAGCTTTACTCATCCTTCTTTGGCTTTACACAGGAGCAGACTGATAAAATCATCAGTGACTTTGGTGTAGAGTCTAAAAGAGATGAGATTAAAAAGTGGTATAACGGCTATAGATTTGGAGATGATTATGTCTACTGCCCATGGTCTTTAATGGAGTACTGCGCCGCATCAAAACGTAACGGAAGCAATGAGCCAAAGCCTTTTTGGGTCAACACCTCAGGCAATGACATTATTACTCTGTATACTAAAAACTCAATTGAGGCTAAAAAGCAAGGTAATATTGATAAATTACAGGACTTAATGGATGGCAAATCAATAGACATTGAGCTATCTGAATTTACAGTTTATCCTGATATAAAAGATTGCCTTGATTTTGATACATTTTTTACAATGCTGTTGCAGACAGGTTATGTTACCTTAACTGAGGACTCAGCACTAAGAGGTGATGTCAGGGTTAAAATACCAAATTATGAGATAAAAGAAGCTTTTGAGAATAAGACTAAAGTTTTTTATTCAAAGAAATATAAAAACTGGAGCTCTCAGGGTTTCAATCTTTTAGATGCATTAATGAGCAATGATATTGCCAGGGCTCAGGATATTATCAATACAGTATTAAAAACCTATATAAGTATTAGGCACTCAGGTCATGAGCAATACTATCATGGTTTTATGCAGGGTCTTTTGATAGAGGCTGTAACCGATTGTGGTATTACTATGTTAGATGAGAGTGAAAGTGGTCTTGGCTATAGTGACATTATTCTTAAAGACTCATCTAATGATAGAGCAGTTATTTTAGAGTTTAAAAGAGCTGCAACAGATGACTGTCTAGAGGTCGCTAATGAGGCTACAGATCAAATCAAAGAAAAGAAATATGCAGATCTGTTTAGTGCACAATATAAACATGTCTATGGCATTGGCATAGGCTTTTTCAAGAAAAAATGTAAGATTGCATCTTTGGGCAATATTGCAAATCAGGATAAAATTTAGGCTCAAGTAAAAAATCTTTGGTTTTTTTTATTAGCACTGTATTTTGCTATGATGCATCCATGTTCATTTTAAAGCATTAGTAAAGGCAAAATACTGAGGGTCAATGATTAGCAAGTCCAACACCCCTAAGGTCTGGTCATTGACTGATAGTTTTGGCATAGATAGTGTAGCATAGGTCTTACACATTCTTATACTTAAGACCTTAGATACTCTTTGCAATTTTGGGTCAAGTAGCTATCTTAGGACTAGCAAAAGCTAATACTCATAACTTTTCTCTTGATCTGCAATTTTTATCTACTCAAACACAGATGTAATATAAAGCCACAAAAAAAGCAAAGCAGGTATTAAAAGCTATTTTAAAAGGAATAAAAATTTGATGTGGTGCCTGAGAAGGGACTCGAACCCTTACACTATCACTAGCGGCGGATTTTGAATCCGCTGCGTCTACCAATTCCGCCACTCAGGCATCAAAATAAAGTTGTGCTATTTTATCTTTAAAAAAATAAAGTGTAAAGTATTTATTTTAGCCTCCTTGAGTAGCAGCCATCAGTTGCAGGGCACAGACAGCCAAGGATTGAAGGTCTTGTCGCTCCCGTGCAGTCTTTTATATCAGGTGCTATGCCTGAGACGAATAAATAGGCAAAGTAGGCAAAGGCCTGAGCCTCAAGATAGGAGGCATCTATACCAAAATCCTGTGATATATAGGTTTTAATATCAAAATCAAGCATTGATTTTTCAAAGAGTCTGACAATAAGAGGGTTTAGGGCTCCACCGCCGCACAGTACAAGCTCGCCGCCACGCTCAAGTTTGTACTTATTTACAATTGCCTCTATATGTAAACTTACGCATTTTACTGTATAGACACTTAGGGTATAGAGCAGATCTTCAATGGCAAGCCTGCCTGCCTTACACATGTCAAGATATGGGGCAATACAGTTGCGGTTAAAGTCCTCACGCCCTGTGGACTTTGGAAATGGCTTTGATAAATAACTGTTTTGTAAAAGCTCATTTAAAATACTATCAACAACATGACCCTGTGATGAGACTTTGGCATCTGCATCATAATCAAGATGCAGTATTTCACGGCAGCACAGATCCAAAAGAGTATTGGCAGGGCCGCAGTCAAAGCCGCACAGTATGCATCCTTTATCATCTAGTGCTGTAATATTGGAAATACCGCCAAGATTTAATACAAAGCGATTGACCCCCTGTTTTGATAAGAGCAGCTTGTGAAAAATAGGGGTCAGTGGTGCACCCTGACCTGCATTTGCAAGATCGGCGGCTCTGAAATTGACAATGGTATCAATGCCGGTAATCGCAGCTACCATAGGGCCGTTATCAAGCTGCAAAGAAAAGTTCTGCTCTGGCCTGTGTCTTACTGTCTGTCCATGTGTGCCTATGGCGCAGATTTTATCAGCGCTGATATTGGCTTTGTCTAAAAGCTCTGTGACAACTCTGGCCTCATGCTCTGCAATAGAGTTGCAGGCTAAAGGCATTTTTTCAATTTCATCAGATGATGAGCTGCAAAGACTATGCAGCAGTGTGTGGACACTTTCATCCCACTTTATGGTGTGGGAGGCAATAAGTTTAAAGCTGTTTTGTGATATGCGGCAAAGGGCGGCATCGAGACTGTCGATGCTGGTGCCTGACATAACACCTATAAATAACTTATCTGACATATAAAATCATCGTGTTGAAAATAGCAAAACAAAAATGTCATATTATCCTACAAATGTTTATTTTACCTACAGATAATGCAAAATTTGAGGTAAAAATGCAGCTGTGACAATTGGACTCATCCCTAAATTTGGGGGTTGACATTATTTTCAACAGGCTCTGAAACTACGGCAGCTTTGAGTGTTGATTTTCTATCTCGAGACAGAGCCTGATGCATTTTCAATATATAGTACCCTATATCTCTAAAGCCGTAGGCTACCCTTTTAATGGTTTTGAATTTAGCATTGCATCCCTCTAAAATACTGGTGTTTAAGCCAGTTGTAGCCGCATGAATAATATAACAGCTCCAATCTTTTAGCTTCTTGCAGAACCTTATCAGTAAAGGAATTTCTGTTGCTTCAGCTTGTGAATACAGGTTTTTAATTTCTGTTTCAACCTGCTCAAGTGTACCTCCGCTATGCCATAGATCTCTGATATGGTCTCCAAAAATTGATATTGTAAACAAGCTCTTATTCTGTTTGAGGGTTTCTACAAGATCTTTTTGCGACTCTTCAAGAGTGTTGAGTTTATCTGAGCCCATGTAAGTCAGCCACTTGCTCTGTCTAAGATCTTTTATACGCTTCTTGTATTCACTTTTCTTTTGTTGATACTCGCCGGCGTCCATGGCGCCAAGCTCCTTGCGTAAATCTTTTATTTTATCAAGCCTTATGGCATCTGCCACTTCACTGTTAAACTGTTGCAGGCAGTGGAATAAATCAAGCACTATCTTTGCATTAGGGCAGAGCTCTTTGACTAGATTCTGATATCCGCAGTTGCCATCCATTACTGCACCTTCAATCTGGTCAAGCAGTCCAAGCTCTTTTAATCTATCAAAGAATGGCCTTAAATCATCTTTCTTTCTGCCGTAGGCAGCATACAAAAGGCGCCTGGTATCGGCATCTATGATGACTGATATATACTTATGGTGCTTTTTAACGCTTATCTCGTCTATAGCTATGTTCCTAACGTCTTCAAGACTTATATCTTTGAACATCTCTATAAGCCTTGCCTTATCAATGTTCCTGACAATATCTGCCTCTACAGCCGTGATAGAGCTTATTTTCTTTAAATCTAGATGACTCTCGCCCAAATCAAGAAGCTGCAGTATCTGCCCATATAAGCGTAAGGTTATCCTATGATGCGGATGGACAAAGCTTGGCTTTAGCCACCTGGCATGATCACAACCACAACAAATGACCTTAGGTACGCGTATCTTTAAAATAACCGCAAATGGTCCTAGTGTGCAATCCTTTACTGTGCGCTCTCCCCAGTCCTTTATATTTACTTTATGGCAGCCACAGATTGGGCAGTTTTGTTCAAGCTCCTCTCTCCAAAGCGTATAGCCAAGATGATAGGTAACAGTCATTGCCGTAGCATCTATTTCAGGCTCACCAGACATTACACAACCCGGGTACATATTGAGAACGCCGTGTTCAAACTTACAGTGCATTAATTCATTAGCACTGGCTTTGATTAAAGTTTCATTTGTTTCTGTATTGGCAGCACTGTAGGAATTTATTATAATGGCACTAGGCTCTGTCATATTCTTTCCTTTGGTCGGGTAAAGTTGTTGTCAGGGCCCTTATTTTATCTGAAATATAAAAATTATTCTCAAGGGAAAATCTTTGGGATTTTTCATAAAGCTTTAGCAAATGCAAAAGACTGACAGTCAATGATTGGCAAAGCCAACCCGTAAGGGCTCGTCATTGACGGACAGTTTTTGCATTGACAATTTGGCCGGGTCTTAAGCATTCTTGTGCTTAAGACCATAGATACCGTTTGCGATCTTGGGTCAACCCCCAATTTCAGGGAAGAACCGACAATTGTGTCTTTGTTTATGATTTAAAGGAAGTTTTTTTGATTTTATGGGCTAATTTTAAGGTACATTTTTTATAATATGGTGAACTGGCTCAAACTTTTAGGTATAAAAATCTACATTTGTTCACAAACGTTTGAATGTGATTTACTAGCAGTATTTAGTCTTGTATTATAGTGATAATTGTTTGCAATAGGCGCCAGCCTAGGTGCTTTTTTCAGTATCACAGACAATAGCAATAGTAGGAGTTGAAATGCGTTTTTTTATTGATACAGCAAATGTTGAAGATATCCGCAAGGCCAATGACATGGGTGTTATCTGCGGTGTAACCACAAACCCATCACTTATTGCCAAAGAAGGCCGTGATTTTAAGGAAGTTATCAAGGAAATCACCTCAATTGTTGATGGTCCTATCAGTGGTGAAGTAAAAGCTACAACATTAGATGCCGAGGGCATGATCAAAGAGGCCCGTGAGATTGCAGCCATTCACGAGAACATGATTGTTAAGATTCCTATGACTGTAGAGGGTCTTAAGGCATGTCACATGTGTAAGGTTGAAGGCATCAAGACCAACCTGACCTTAATCTTCTCAGCCAATCAGGCTTTACTGGCCGCAAGAGCCGGTGCCACCTATGTGTCACCATTCCTTGGCCGTTTAGATGATATCTCACAGCCAGGTATAGATCTTATCCGTCAGATCTCAGATATGTTCTTAGTAGGTGACATTGATGCCCAGATCATCTGTGCCTCTGTACGTAACCCAATCCATGTAACTGACTGTGCCTTAGCCGGTGCTGATATTGCTACTGTTCCTTACAGCGTAATTGAGCAGATGACACATCACCCACTTACAGATCAGGGTATTGCCAAGTTCCAGGCCGACTACAAGAAGGTCTTTGGTGAATAAAATCATGTAAACATTTTAAAGTGCCTGAGTCCAATAATTCAGGCACTTTTTGTTTAATTTTTGATATCCATGTTGGTGCCGCAGCTGTTTTTTAGTTAAAATCAGAAGTTATCCAAAGTATTTAAACATCTCTCAGGATAGAAAGAATATGAAACTTGCCGCAACTCTAATCGGAACAGCTGTCGTACTGACAGGAGCCTATGTAGGAGCTGTTTCCGTTACCTCATCCATGGTTGACAGCCAAATTCGCAATGTAGTCAATGATGCCAGTGAATATATAAACCGCTATTTTGAGCCTGTTCAGATAGCCAATGGCGATATAAGACCTGCCATTACTGTTGCCCTGGCTCATGGTGACAGCGCCATATTTGATAAAAAGGCTGTATTTATTGTAAAGGACAACAGAACAGACAAGGCAGTAACCATTCCGCTTAATATCAAGGTTGGTGCTTTAAATTTTACAGTCAGGGCCGAAGAGGTTGACACCAAGACTCTTGAGGATTTAGGCGTGGTGCAGCTGTTTGAGGATATGCACTATGATCTTGCCGCAACTAAAGTAGACTCACAGTTTCATGTCTCTTTATTCCCATACTCAAGTGAGCTTAAGGTAAATTTAAAATCACCATCAACCCTGGATATTGACAATGCAGTCAATGAAGAAAAATACCCTTTTGAGTTATCTTTAAATGTAAAATCCAAGGGAAATAATGACATTCACACCAGTGCCGATGTCAGACATTTTTTAAGCAGTGATTTTTACATTGACAGAATGACTTTAAATCATGCCTATGAATTTGTCGACAATGATTTTACCAAGTATCAGAGCATTGAGCCTTTGAATATCTATGTTGACGGTTTCTACGCTCCTGAAATGGATTTTAGGGATGTGCTTCTTGAAAACCGCTATATGGGAGATATCAGATCCTACTGCACCAGAAATTCACAGATTAAGAATTTAATTTTAAAGCAGGATATTCTCTCACTCAAAGAGGACAATTTCTCTGTAAGCTTTAATTTTAGTGCCGACAAGATGTTCTCACAAAGAAATGTAAGTGCATCTGGCAAAATCAACAATATTCCAACATCGCTCATTGCAATACACGACGGTCTTGATTTTATCCATGAGATTATGCGCAACAAGCCAGAGCTTGTACTCAAGAACTACAAGGCCGATATGCGCTATATTGCCGAGCGCCCAATTCCAAATGTATCAAAGTACGCCAAGCAGAAGACTATGGTTAAATATGACACCATAACTGTTGAAGGTTCAGGCAAGGCAGGTTTTGATGATTCATTATTAGGCTTAAATGCCAACTTCAGCTTTGAGGCTGACAGAGCCAAGATGGAGGAGCTTAAAAAGAATAACTTCAATCTGCAGGGCGTTATGTCGTTGTGTAAGTACTTTGAAGGCAAGGATAAAAAATCTACCCTTAATTTAGTAATTAATGACAACAATATCTTAGTTAATGGAAAAAGCTATTAAGTTTAGGAGTTTATATGGCAGAAAATTTTAAGAATTTGGCTAATGCAATCCGTGCTTTGAGTATGGATGCTATTCAGAAGGCAAATTCTGGACACCCTGGTGCTCCACTGGGTATGGCTGATATGGCCGAAGCTCTGTGGCGTGGTTTTATGCGTCACAATCCAAAAAATCCTAAATGGGCCAACCGTGATCGTTTTGTTTTATCAAACGGTCATGCTTCAATGCTTATTTATTCACTGCTGCACCTAACAGGTTATGATCTGTCTCTTGAGGATTTAAAACAGTTCCGTCAGCTGCACTCAAAGACTCCAGGTCACCCAGAGTACGGAATAGTACCTGGTGTTGAGACCACCACTGGTCCTTTAGGTCAGGGCATATCAAATGCAGTTGGTATGGCCATGGCTGAGGCTATGCTGGCCTCAGAGTTTAACAAGCCAGGTTTTGATATTGTTGATCACTACACCTATGCCTTTATGGGCGATGGCTGTCTTATGGAGGGTATTTCCCATGAGGCATGCTCCATTGCAGGTACCTTAGGTCTTGGTAAACTGATTGCTTTTTATGACTCAAACGGCATCTCTATTGACGGTGAGGTTAAAAACTGGTTTGGCGATGACACCAAAAAGAGATTTGAGTCCTACCACTGGCAGGTTTTAGAGGTTGACGGTCAGGACGGTCAGGCTCTGCGTGAGGCTATCAGTGAGGCTCAGAAGGAGACATCACGTCCATCACTTATTATCTGCACAACAACCATTGGCTTTGGCTCACCTAACAAGGCCGGCAAGGCATCATCACACGGTGCACCACTGGGTGATGAGGAGATTGCACTTACCAAAAAGGCTTTAGGCTGGAACTATGGTGCCTTTGAAGTACCTGATGATGTTTATGCACAGTGGAATGCCTGTGATAAAGGTGCCAAGCTTGAGAAGGCATGGGATGAGCTTTTTGCCAAGTACAAAGAGCAGTATCCTGCCGAGGCTGATGAATTTGTACGCCGCATGAACGGTGAGCTTGTAGACGGTCTTAAGGAGAAGGCCCGCGAGTTTGCCATGTCACTGCAGAATCAGCCAGCTTCACTTGCTACCCGTAAAGCAGGTCAGAACGCTCTTGATTTCTTTGGCTCAATCATGCCTGAGCTTGTAGGCGGCTCTGCCGACCTGGCTCCATCAAATCTTACAGTAAACAAGGCCTCTGTGAGCGTAAAACCTGGCATTATTTCAGGTAACTACATTCACTGGGGTGTACGTGAGTTTGCCATGGCCGGCGCTATGAACGGCATTATGCTGCACGGCGGTTTCAGACCATATGGCGGCACTTTCCTCATCTTCTCTGAGTATGCAAGAAATGCTATTCGTATGTCTGCTCTGATGGGCATTCCTACCATTTATGTATTTACTCATGACTCAATTGGTGTAGGCGAGGACGGTCCAACCCACGAGCCTATTGAGCAGACTGCCACACTGCGTCTTGTACCAAATCTGCACACCTGGAGACCATGTGATCAGGTTGAGACTGCTATGGCCTATCTGTCAATGGTTGAGAGAAAGGATGGTCCTTCAGACATCGTTCTTACCCGTCAGAATTTAGAGCAGATGTCACGTACTCCAGAGCAGGTCGATAACATTCTGCGTGGTGGCTATATCTTAAAGGACTGCTGTGGTACACCTGATCTTATTATCATTGCCACAGGCTCTGAGGTGGCTTTAGCCTACCACAGTGCTCTGAGCTTAGAGGCCGAGGGTAAGAAGGTACGTGTTGTATCCATGCCTTGCTGTGAGATCTTTGATGCTCAGAGCGATGAGTACAAGGAGCATGTACTGCCTTCAGAGTGCACTGCACGTGTTGCTGTTGAGGCAGGCTCTACCTCACTGTGGTACAAGTATGTAGGACTTAAGGGCAAGGTGCTTGGTATTGACCGCTATGGTGAGTCAGGTCCTGCCGGCAAACTCTTTGAATTATTTGGATTTACTACAGAAAACCTGGTACAAATAGCCAAGAGTGTATTATAATATACTCTTAGGTTAACAAAGCTAAAAAGATCTACAGGTACTCCTGTAGATCTTTTTCACATCATAGGCTCTTAAAATCTTTTAAGACGCATCTTCAATACATGAATTGTAAACGTTTACATAAGTGTGACGCGGCGCATAATTTTTTTTGTGTTTTGCATAAATTAAATGGTTGGCAGGCGTGAGTTTTACAGATTAATAGGTTAAAATAGCTAAGGTAAAGGCTCAACAAAAGAGTTAGTATTTTGTCTAACAAAGACAGGTTTTAATAAGAGGAAATTCTCATTATGGCAATCAAGAAAATGGCCGACCTCGACCTACAGGGTAAGCGTGTTTTAATCCGTGCAGATTTGAATGTACCTATCAAAGATGGTAAGGTCGCTTCAGACAAGCGTATCGTAGCTACATTACCTACCATCGAACTGGCCCTTAAGAAGGGTGCCAAGGTTATGGTGACATCTCACCTCGGCCGTCCTGAGGAAGGTGTATACAATGAGGAGTTTTCTTTAAAGCCAGTTGTTGATTACATGAGCACCAAGCTTGATTGTAAAGTACGTCTGGTTAAAGATTATCTCGACGGTGTTGAAGTTAATGACAATGAAGTGGTTGTTCTTGAGAACTGCCGTTTCAACGCCGGTGAAAAGAAGAATGATGATGCTCTGGCCCGCAAGTATGCAGCTTTATGCGACGTATTTGTAATGGACGCCTTTGGTACTGCTCACCGTGCTCAGGGTACAACCTATGGTGCAGCTCAGTACGCCCCTGTAGCCTGTGCAGGCCCTCTGCTTGCAGCCGAGCTTGATGCTCTGGCTAAGGTAATGGACAATCCAGCCCGCCCAATGGTTGCCATCGTAGGCGGTTCAAAAGTTTCAACCAAGCTGCCTGTATTAAACAGCCTGCTTAAGGTTGCAGATCAGTTAATCGTTGGTGGCGGTATCGCCAATACCTTCATCGCCTCAGCCGGCTTCAAGGTAGGCAAATCACTGTGCGAGGAAGATCTGATTCCTACTGCCAAGGAAATTTCAGAAAAGACTGAAGTTCCTGAGTTTGTTGACGTAGTAGTCGGCAAGGAGTTTGATGAGAACACCAATGCTGAGCTTAAGGATCTTAAGGATGTTGCCGATGACGATATGATCTTCGATATGGGTCCTAAGTCAATGGAGAATATTGCTAAGGTTATCAAGAATGCCAAGACCATTTTATGGAACGGCCCAGTTGGCGTATTTGAGTTCAATCAGTTCGCCTCAGGCACCAAGGCTTTAGCCGAGGCTATTGCTGAGTCTGACGCCTTCTCAGTAGCTGGCGGTGGTGACACAATTGCTGCTATTCAGAAGTTTGGCGTAACCGAGAAGATTTCATACATCTCAACCGGTGGCGGTGCTTTCCTTGAGTTCGTAGAGGGCAAGAAGCTGCCTGCAGTAGAGATTCTCGAGAAGAGAGCTGCTGAGTAATATTTGAAAATCCCGCCGCATCGGCGGGATTAAATCCTATTTTTCTTTTTTCAGGGCTATAAAAATGACCAAGATTTTAGATGTAGTAAAGCCAGGTGTTTTAACTGGTGATGATGTAAACAAATTATTTGCTGTTGCCAAAGAGAATGGTTATGCTTTCCCTGCAGTTAACTGCGTAGGTACAGATTCTGTCAACGCTGTTCTTGAGGCTGCTGCCAAGGCACGCTCAGCTGTTATTATTCAGTTCTCAAATGGCGGTGCTCAGTTCGTAGCAGGTAAGGGCTACAAGACTGAAGTTCCACAGGGTGCTGCTATTTTAGGTGCCATTTCAGGTGCTCTGCACGTTCATAACGTAGCTAAGGCCTATGGTGTTCCTGTTGTTCTGCACACTGATCACTGCGCCAAGAAGCTCCTGCCATGGATTGACGGCCTTCTTGATGCCGGCGAGGAGTACTACAAGGCTCACGGCACTCCATTATTCTCATCACACATGATTGACCTCTCAGAGGAGAGCCTTGAGGATAACGTTGAGTTGTGCTGCAAGTACTTAGAGCGTATGTCAAAGATCGGCATGACTCTTGAGATCGAGCTTGGCTGCACCGGCGGTGAGGAAGACGGTGTTGACAACTCAGACAAGGATGAGTCAGCTCTGTACACCCAGCCACAGGACGTAGCTTACGCTTATGAGAAGCTGAGCAAGATTTCAAAGAACTTCACCATCGCTGCCTCATTTGGCAACGTACACGGTGTTTACAAGCCAGGTAATGTTAAGTTAAAGCCAACCATTCTGCTTGACTCACAGAAGTTTGTTAAAGAGAAGTTTGGTTTATCAGAGGACAAGCCATTAAATCTCGTATTCCATGGCGGTTCAGGCTCAACAGAGCAGGAGATTGCTGATTCAGTATCATACGGTGTTATTAAGATGAACATCGACACTGATACACAGTGGGCCTGCTGGAAGGGCATTAAGGATTACTACGAGGCCAACCGTGACTATCTGCAGGGTCAGCTTGGCAACCCTACAGGTCCTGATGCTCCTAACAAGAAGTACTATGATCCACGTGTATGGTTACGCAAGGGCCAGGAGACCATGGTTGAGCGTGTAATCGAGGCTATCAAGCAGTTAGGCTCAGAGAACTCACTCTAAGATTTGCTTCATTAAATTAATGATACAAAGGGCGCCATACGGCGCCTTTTTTAATTGCTGAGGAGCAGGGTAAGTATCTTCTGGCAATAAAAAAGGAGAGCTTGGCTCTCCTTTGCTCATAGAGTTAAATATTATCTTAGCAGTGATAAAGCCAGCTGAGGTCTTGAGTTGGCCTGTGTGAGCATTGATGATGCTGCCTGCTGAATAATGGTCTGCTGTGACAGTTTAGCAGACTCTTCGGCAAAGTCTGTATCACGGATACGGGCGCGGGCATCAGATACGTTCATAGAAACGTTAGCCTGATTGCGTATGGATGACTCCATACGATTCTGCATTGCACCTAATGAAGCTCTTTGTGAATCAATGATTCCTACGATTTTATCAACTGCATCAATTGCAAGAGCTGCTTTTGACTGAAGGCTTACTGTAAAACCACCATGTGCCTTGTCAAAACCGTCTGAACCGTCATCTTTGAGCTGAGCTGCAGAGGCAAGAGCTGCCATTGTAAAGCCGCTACTATTGAATTTCATAGTGAGGCTATCACCCTTATAAGCGCCAACCTGTATAGTAAGTTCACCTATAGAGTTTAAGAGACCTTTCATCTGATTAGCAGTGCCAGAACCACCAGCAAGCATTTGATCTCCACCAAACTTGGTCTGACAGGCTATACGTGTAATCTCATTTGATAACTGAGTAACTTCCTGCTGAATTGCTTCACGATCCTTGGCATTATTGGTGCCGTTTGATGACTGTACAGCCAAAGTACGGATACGCTACAGCATATTTGTCATTTCATCCATGGCGCCTTCTGCTGTCTGAGCCAGAGCAATACCGTCATTGGCATTACGGTTACCCTGGTTTAAACCGTTGATTTGTGAGGTTAAACGATCGGCAATCTGTAAACCTGCAGCATCATCTTTAGCTGAGTTAATACGAAGGCCTGAGGATAATCTCTGATAGGTGGTATTAAGGTTGTTAGTAGCATTAGTCAGATTGCGCTGACCATTAATTGATGAAATATTGGTATTTACAAACAGGGCCATTTCATTACTCTCCTAAGAAAACTTTTAATATTAAGGCTTAGCTAAGTTAACGGCCGTATAAAAGCTAACTTTAGATAATAAAATATTTATAAATCAAAGAGTTGTGAAAATTTATTCAAATGGAAAGTAATAGGTTGTGAATAAGATCTAAAGAGGGTATTTTTTTATAATGTGATGACATTAAAAAAGAGCGCCTGAGCGCTCTTTTTTAGAATAGAGTCGAAGGATAATTACTTGCCTGACTCTTCCATTGACTTGATTAACTCAAGAACCTTGTTTGAGTAGCCGATCTCGTTGTCGTACCATGATACTAACTTAACGAACTTATCGGTTAAAGCAATACCAGCCTTCTCGTCGAAAACTGAGGTGTGAGTGTTGCCAAGGAAGTCTGATGAAACAACGTCATCAGCAGTGTAGGCCAGAACACCCTTGAGCTCGCCCTCTGAGGCGGTCTTTAATGCTGCACAGATTTCCTCGTAGCTTGCGCCCTTCTTTAATACGCAGGTGAGGTCAACAACTGAAACGTCAGCTGTTGGTACACGGAATGCCATACCGGTAAGTTTGCCGTTTAATTCAGGAATTACCTTACCTACAGCCTTGGCAGCGCCGGTTGATGAAGGGATGATGTTCTGTGAAGCACCACGGCCACCGCGCCAGTCCTTTAATGATGGACCGTCAACAGTCTTCTGAGTGGCAGTAGTTGAGTGAACAGTTGTCATTAAGCCCATCTCGATGCCGAAGTTGTCGTTGATAACCTTGGCCAGTGGGGCTAAACAGTTGGTGGTGCATGAAGCGTTGGAAACGATGTCCTGACCAGCATAGGTCTTGTCGTTAACACCAACTACGAACATTGGTGTAGCGTCCTTTGATGGAGCAGACATAACAACACGACGGGCACCTGCCTCAATGTGCTTGCGGGCCTTCTCATCAGTCAGGAACAGACCGGTTGACTCAACTACGTAGTCAACGCCGATATCGCCCCACTTCAGAGCAGCTGGATCGCGCTCAGCAGTTACACGAACTGTGTTGCCATTTACAACGAGGTTACCGTCAACAACTTCAACTTTACCCTTGAAAGCACCATGCATTGTGTCATACTTTAACATGTATGCCATGTAGTCAGGTGGAAGAAGGTCATTGATACCTACAACCTGAATACCAAGCTCTGGGCGGTAAACAGAAGCGCGGAAAACAAAACGACCGATACGGCCAAAACCATTAATACCAACTTTAATTGTCATTTGATTGTCACCTATAGTAACCTATAAAAATTTACAATATAAATTTACTCTTATTCCGCTCAATGTCAAGATGCGAAAATAAAAATCATCTGATTCTATATGTATTTTTTTTACTGATTTTTTCTGCTATATGGGAAAAACAGGCAATTCCTTATTTTTGTATCCCAAAATGACGCATATGTATACTTTTTGCGTGTCAAATATCACAGGATAACTAATTATACTGACGTTTTTTTCAGCGTGGCTGTACAATATAAAGCATAATAATAAAACTTTAGCTTGGACAAACATTAAAACAAAGTTGTCATTATGAATGATAAGATAGAAAAAATTGAACAGATTGTAGGACTTGCACATTCATATGTAGATGTCTGTAATCAGACTGTAAATATTAGTCAGGAGCACAGAATAAATGCCCTCAAGGCAATGGGCTACGCCACTGATGATGAGGACAGACTGAGCGCTCAGATAAAAGAAAAAGAGTTAAAACCATATGCAGATATAGTTGATCCTGTCTGCGTAATAAGAGATGACGACTTTAATTTTATTTATATCTACGTAAGTGAAGATACAGATGAAAATGCTGTATTTGCCTATGAAATACAACTTGAAGACGGTACTCTTATTAAAAAAAGTATGCCTCTTTATGAAGTTGAGATTGCCTCATACAAAGAACTTTATGGCCAGGTCTATGACAGACGCCGTCTTATCCTCGATAAAAAACTGCCGCATGGCTATCACACCTTCAGTTGCTCTATTGACGATGGCAGAGAGCAGTTAAAATCAATAAACATGTCTTTGATCTGCACTCCTGTAAAATGTTATATGCCAGAGTGTATGGAGCAGGGACAAAGACTGTGGGGTGTTAGTGTACAGCTGTACTCACTGCGCTCAAAGGAAAACTGGGGTATAGGTGATTTTGGCGATCTTAAGAGTCTTGTCAAACATATTGCAAGAAGCGGCGGTCACTTTATAGGTTTAAACCCTCTGCATGCAGGATATCCTGCCAACCCCGATCCTGACATGATAAGCCCATATTCACCTTCATCAAGGCAGTGGCTTAATATTATCTACATCAGAGTTGAGGATATTCCTGAATTTAATACCTGCAAAAAGGCCATAAGTGCCGTGCAGGAAAAGGGCTTTAAGCAAAAGCTAAGAGCATTGCGTGACAGGGAGTATGTAGACTACAGACAGGTTCTGGTTTTAAAGTTGCAGATCCTGCGTCTTATCTTTGATAATGTGCGTGTGGATGACAGACGTACTATACGCGGCCGTAAATTTATAGAATTTATGCAAAAGCATGGTGATGAGCTTATCAATATGGCAACCTATGATGCCCTGCAGGCCCATTACTATGCTAAGGGCGTTGATGCCTGGGGCTGGCAGAAGTTTGACAAGGAATTTGACAATGCAGCCTCGCCTTTTGTAGCTCAGTGGCGCAAGGATCATGAAGATGACGTGCGTTTTTATGCCTATCTGCAGTTTATTGCCGACGAGCAGCTGCATGAGGCCTTTGAGATTTCCAAAAAAGAGGGCATGATTTTAGGTCTGTATCGCGATCTGGCTGTAGGTGTATCAAAGGGCAGCTGTGATGTCTGGTCAGATACAGATCGTGTCTATCGTGACGCCTCGGTAGGAGCTCCTCCTGATCCATTAGGTCCTATTGGTCAGTCCTGGGGTCTGTCGCCTATGGATCCTGACAGTCTTAAGATGGCAGCCTATCGTCCACTTATCAATCTGTATCGACAGAATATGAAATCATGTGGCGCCATGCGTATTGACCATGCCGCAGGTCTTTACAGAATGTGGTGGGTGCCGCTTGGAGAAAATGCCTCAGAGGGGGCCTATGTAAATTATTCAATGCACGATCTTTTAGGTATTATTGCCCTTGAGTCAGTGCGCAGCAGATGTCTTATCATAGCCGAGGATCTTGGCACTATACCGCAGCAGCTGCGTGAAGAGCTTAAAAAGGTTGGTGCTTTGTCCTACAAGCTGTTCTTTGGTGAGATTGCTCATGACGGTGGCTTTATTGCACCAAAGGATTATCAGAGCGTGGCCATGTCGGCCATTACCACACATGACATGCCAACTTTAGTTGGGTGGTGGGGCAATGGCGATCTTACATTAGGTCAGAAGCTTGGGTTGTATACACCTGAGCAGGCAGAGAAGATTGGTCATGACCGCAATATATCCAAGCAGAGAATTTTAGACAGTCTGCACGGACTTCATTCTGTTGGCTCAGAGGTACCGTACAGAGCCTGTGAGATTGAGTCTATGACAGAGGATCTGTGCTTAGGTCTTCAGGTGCATATGTGCCGCGGCTCATGCCTTTTGTACAGCTCACAGCTTGAGGACTGGACCTTTGTAGCCACTCCTGTCAATGTGCCGGGTACATTCAGAGAATATCCAAACTGGAGACGCAAGCTTACATTAAATATTGACGAAATATTTGAAAAGAAATTTGTCTCAAGGCTGACAGCTGCCATGAGCGCTGCCAGGGATGAATAGAATTAGATTTGGTATGGAGTTTAGTTGATTATGTTAATAGATGCATTAAATTCAGCAACATTAAGAAACCCTTTTGAAACTCTCGGCCTGCAGCAAGATGCTGACGGCAAATGGCGCATGCGCGCCTGGATGCCGGGAGCTAAATCTGTAAAAGTGCTGCCTTTAAAGGGGGGCAATGAGATATGCACCTTAAGCTGTATAACTCCAGAGGGTCTGTTTGAAAGTGAAATTGATGTCAAAGAGCCATTTCACTATAAATTCAAGGTTGAATATCCAGATGCCACTATTGACGTAATTGACCCATATCAGTTCAGAGACGAGGCTTTCTACGGTTTATCCACCATGTATGAAAAGCCTGAGAATATCTATAAGACCTTAGGTGCCCAGCTTATTGAAGTTGAAATTGACGGCGTTAAAGTGCGCGGTACCAAGTTTGCAGTCTATGCCCCATCAGCCACCTGCGTAAGCGTCATAGGCGACTTTAACTTCTGGGATGGCCGCCGTCATCCTATGGCCCGTTCATTAATGGGTCACTGGGTATTATTTGTACCAGGTATTGAGCAGGGCAACCGCTATAAGTTTGAGATCAAGGATCCAAACGGCAACAGACTGCCGCACAAGGCCGACCCTGTTGGTTTCTATCACGAGCAGTATCCATCATTTGCCTCTATTGTCTGCGATCAGAAAAACTATCAGTGGAATGACAGCAAGTGGATCAAGAGTCAGCTTAATGACAAGCTAAGACGTCCTATGTCAATTTATGAGGTACACCTTGCCTCATGGAAGAGAAAACAGGATGGTTCATCCTTATCCTACAGAGAGCTTGCCGATGAGCTTGTAGCCTATGTCAAGAATATGGGCTACACCCATATTGAGCTCTTACCTGTCATGGAACACCCATTCTCAGGTTCATGGGGTTATCAGCCAACAGGTCTGTTTGCTCCAACCTCACGTTTTGGCTCAATAGATGATTTTAAATTCTTTGTAGATACCTGCCATCAGAATGAAATTGGCGTGATTTTAGACTGGGTACCAGCCCACTTCCCAACCGATGCTCATGGTCTGGCCCGCTTTGACGGTACACCTCTGTATGAGTATGAGGATCCAAGACGCGGCTGGCATCCTGACTGGAACTCGCTGATTTATGACTTTGGCCGTGATACTGTGCGCAACTTCCTTATTGCCTCAGCTTTAATCTGGCTTGACTACTATCATATAGACGGTCTGCGTGTTGATGCTGTAGCCTCCATGCTCTATTGGGACTACTCACGCAAGGAAGGTGAGTGGGTGCCAAATGTCAACGGCGGCAATATCAACTATGAGGCTGTAAGCTTCCTCAAGTGGTTTAATGAGGAGGTTTACAGAAACTATCCTCATGCCATGACCATAGCTGAGGAGTCAACTGCCTTTACCGGTGTATCACGTCCAACCTTCTCAGGCGGTCTTGGCTTTGGCTTTAAGTGGAATATGGGCTGGATGCATGACTCACTTGAGTACATGAAAGAGGATCCTCTCTTTAGAAAATATCATCATGGCGAGATGTCCTTCTCCATGATCTATGCTTACAATGAAAACTTCGTCTTATCCATATCCCATGACGAGGTCACCCATGGCAAGCATTCACTGCTTTACAAGATGCCAGGAGATGAGTGGCAGCAGTGTGCCAACCTAAGAGCCTTCCTTGCCTATCAGTATGCCCACCCAGGCAAGAAGCTCAACTTCATGGGTACAGAAATTGCCCAGAGCTCTGAGTGGAATCATGACTCTCAGCTTGAGTGGTGGCTTTTGCAGTATGACAAGCATCAGGGTGTCAACAGGCTTATCAAGGATCTTAATACTCTGTACAAGAGTGAGCGCGTCATGTGGGAGAATGACTATGATCCTAAGAGCTTTGCCTGGCTTGATGTTAATGATGCCGAGCATTCTGTTTTTGCTATGCTGCGTACACTGCATGACAAGAGCGGCAATATTGAGGATGAATTTGTAGCAGTATCCAACTTCATACCTGTGCCATATATTGCCTATAGACTTGGTGTGCCGCGTCCTGGCACCTATAAGGTAGTGGTCAATACCGATGACAAGCAGTACTGGGGTTCAGGCTTTGTCACAGGCCCTGAGAAGATGGTTTCATCAAATATCTCATGGCATGGACAGTATCACTCCATAGTGCTTGATCTGCCACCTCTGGCCACTGTATTTATCAAGCGTATAGGTGATTAATAAATTAGGGTAGCTTAAATAAAAAGGGGGTTTGAGCCATGCTTAAATTGCGATCTAATATTCAGTTTTTACATGGCCTTACCTACGGGGCAACACCTACTGAGGATGGGTGTTACTTCGTAATCTGGGCTCCAAATGCCACAGGTATAGTCATTCATTTTTACACCCTGACCGAGCATAAGCTTGGGGCCATTGAGCTCAAAGAGCGCAAGGGCGGTAAATGGATAGGCTTTATCGAAGGGGCTCAGGTTGGCATGTGCTATGCCATTGAGGCTCTGGGTGAGGAAAATATTGATAAGGGCTATTATTTTAAAAAGGGCCGTTTTTTGGTAGATCCTTATGCCAGGGCATTGAACAGACCTTTTAAATATGATGAGGAACTGTATTTAAACAATTCAGAGCAGTTTATACCCAAGTGCATAATAAAGCCTGAGGTTATGGAGTTTGACTGGCAGGGTATAGGCAAGCCTTATGTAGACAGAGAGGGCATCATTCTGTATGAGGCCCATATCAGAAGCATGACCATGCTAAATCCAAAAGTACCGCCACATCTGCGCGGTACCTATCTTGGTTTCTGTCACGAAAGCGTCATTGAGCATCTAAAGCGTCTTAAAATCACCACAGTGCAGATTATGCCTGTAGCTGCGAGCATGTCAGAGCCGCATCTTGTTAAAAACGGCCTTGTCAATTACTGGGGCTATAATCCTGTGTGCTTTATGGCACCAGATCCCCGTTATGCCTGTGATCCAAACAATGTCATAGATGAGTTTAAGACCATGGTGCGCGAGCTGCATCGCAACAATATCTCTGTTATTCTTGATGTGGTGTTCAATCACACAGCAGAGGGCGGCATTGACGGTCCTGTGGTGTGCTACAAGGGTCTTGATGCTATTGGCTATTACTCCTATGAAATTGTCAATGGCAGACGCGATCTGCATCAGTTTTTAAATTATACAGGCTGCGGCAATACCTTTGACTGTGACAACAAGATTGCACTGCGACTTGTCTATGAGAGCATGGTCTACTGGACCAATCAGATGCGTGTTGACGGCTTTAGATTCGATCTTGGTGTCACCCCGGCGCGCGATCATAGAAATACAGGTTTTGAGTTTAACCGCAAATCAAGTTTCTTCAAGCTCTTTACCTGTGACAGATATTTAAATACAGCCCTGCTTATAGGTGAGCCGTGGGATTTAGGTCCTGGCGGCTACAGACTTGGCGGCTATCCTACAGGCTGGTCTGAGCAGAATGATAAATTCCGCGATACAGTGCGTCGCTTCTGGCGTGGCGATCCTGGCCTTACTGCTGTCTTTGCCACAAGACTTATGGGTTCGCGTGATGTCTTTGCCAAGGGGTATCGCTCTATTAATGCTAGCGTCAACTATGTCACCTATCATGATGGCTTTACGCTTGAGGATCTGGTCTCATACAGCCACAAGCACAATGAGCTAAACGGTGAGAACAACAGAGACGGCACTGATGAGAACTTTTCATCCAACTGCGGTGTGGAGGGACCTACAAAAGACAGGGCCATTTTAAAGAAAAGACGTCAGCTCAAGCGCAATTTCCTGGCTACAGTCATTATCTCGCAGGGCATTCCGCACATACTCTCTGGTGATGAGCTGTGCAAGAGTCAAAGGGGCAATAATAACAGCTACTGTCAGGACAACGATCTTAACTACCTTGACTGGACGCACACACAGGAGAAGGAGGATTTAATTAAATTCATAGGCCTTCTGTGCTCACTGCGCAAGCAGTCAAAAGCTATATCAGAGCTTAATCTTGATGATGACAACTTCCATATTCTTGAGAAGAATTATATTGTCAAATGGCGTCTTCCATCAGGGCATCCTGTACGCGATGATGTATGGGAAAGTCCATCATTCAAGAGCTTTTTACTCTATCTTGGCAGTAAGGATATAGATCATGAGCGCTGGTGTCTGCTCTTTAATGCATCAGACAGAGAGGTTATTTTCAATCTGCCAATTACACCGCACAACAAAAAGTGGAGTGCACGTGTGGATACATCAGAGGAGGATGGCATACCGCGCCGTCTGTCTGATGAGTCAGGTCTTAAGGATGTATGTGCCCCATGGAGTCTTAAAATTCTGTATATGGAGACACTTACACAGATACAGGAGTTTGAGACAGGATCAGATCTGCTGCGTCATTTAAACCGTATGACACAGTTAAAGTATGGTAAAAACAGATAGTGTGGCGGCTACATGCTTAAGTAAAAGGTACTAAAAATAATCAAGTACCGCCAATTGAAGCCGAAAGATGCGTTTTTTTCGGCTTTTTTCTAGTATAATGCACAAGTTTAAAAAGGTTTTAAGAGGTTGTAAGAGGTTAATCTATGTCAGTGCAGCGTAACGCTGAAACCAAGCCATTGAGTTCTGAAGATTCAATATTTGATGATATAAGACCATGCAGAGACAGTGAAGTTAAAAGCGAACTTGAAAAGATTTACAATGATGAAGAGCTTATAAGCGGAATTATAAAATTCAGATATCCTCTTTTATCACGACTTGCATCTTTTATCTTAAAACCGCTAATCAGGGCCAGACTTAAAAAATACTGTTCTACCATCAACACCATTGCTGATTTTCAGACAAAGGTTGCAACCTATATGCGCCATATGATGAGTACTACCACAGATGGTGTAGAATTTGTAGGCTTTGATAAATTAGATAATAAAAAAGGCTATCTTTTTATCTCCAATCACAGAGATATTTCACTTGATCCTGCCTTTGTCGATTACGGTCTGCACGAGTGCGGCTTTCAGACAGTGCGTATTGCAATTGGTGACAATCTGCTGCGTACTCCGGCTGCCACTGCCCTTATGCGTCTTAACAAAAGCTTTATTGTAAAAAGAAAGGCCATGTCGCCGCGTGAGAAGCTCAAAGCTATTTTACAGCTTTCATCATATATAGGACTGTCAATTCAGGAGGGGCATTCTATATGGATTGCCCAGAGAGAGGGCAGAGCCAAGGACGGCGATGACAAGACAGAGCTTGCTGTACTTAAGATGTTTTATATGTACGGCCGTGATAAAAAGATGTCCTTTAAGGATTACATGAAGACACTCAATATTGTGCCTGTGTCCATATCCTATGAATATGACCCATCCGATCTGGCCAAAGCCCGTGAGCTTGACGAGCTTGAGCGCAACGGCAGTTATAAAAAGGGTGAGCTTGAGGATATTGATAGCATAGTCAACGGTATCAGAGGTTATAAGGGCCGTGTGCGTATTGTGGCAGGCTCTCCTATTACAGATGAGGTTGAGACCCCAGAGCAGCTGGCATATCTTATTGACAATTTTATCTACAATAATTATGCCATGTATCCATCTGTCATGTACGCTGCAGGACATAAAGACAATTTAAATGCCCAGAGTGTGGATGTCTTTGAAAAGCGCATCAGTCAGATGCCTGAGAATTTACGCAAGCGTGTCCTGTCTATGTATGCAATGCCTTTTGTAAACAGAGAGAAGATAAACAGCCTCAAAGAGAATTACAGGGATTAGACATATGCTTTTTCACCCGCTGTACAATGCAGACGGATCGCTCTCCGTCTTCAGACTAGTATGTCTTACAGTAACAGCCTGCTGTCTGCTATCCTATCCTTTTGTAAAAAATAGCACTCATGGCAGTGAAAGTGCAGATGTCGCACAGGAAGTATCTTCTTCTAAAACCTCGGTTTTAGGCTCATTTATTGAAAGTGATGAGAAAAAGGAGCTAAAAAAACTGCAAAAAATACGCAAAGATGCTCTGGTGGAATTAAAGAGCGGTTTTGATTTTTTAAATTCATGCGGCAATATAAATGCAGGCTTTGAAGGCTGTTCTTTCAAGTTTTCCGAGGAAGTTTTAAAGTTCTACGACGCCAAAGTCACCACAGCCGATGATGGTTTTTCTATTGAACTTAAAGCAAAAAAAGATATACAAAAGGACGAGTGTGTGCAATTTTCTATCAATTCGCTTGGCGAGTTTAAAGCTCTTGATAAAATGAACAGAGCTACTGATAAATGCACGCCCAAGGATTTTGTTAAGAAAAATCTTAGCACAATTTACAGAGCGACAGATTATATTGAGGGGCAGGCGGCACCATCTGGCAGGATACCTGTAGAGGTCAAGACCGCACAGAGCTCATCAAAGCAAAAGGATATTACTTCGATAAACTAGGGAATTATCTATGAAAATTTCACGTAATACAGTTGTGGCTGTAAGTTTTGTTGCAACAGACGAGACAAATCAGGTTGTAGGTCGCACCCAGGCCGGCAAGCCAATTATTGCTCTGGTCGGCCACGGCTATCTCGTGCCAGGTCTTGAAAAGGCCATTGATGGACATCAGCGCGGTGAGGAATTCTCCGTAACTTTAAATCCTGCAGATGCCTATGGCGTTTATGACGAGTCCTTACGTCAGACAGTTTCCATCGATATGTTTGGTGATTACCCTATTGAAGAGGGTGATGTATTTGAAGCTGAAGACTCATCTGGCAGACTGATACCTGTTGTTATCAAGAAGATCAATGAGACCACTGTTGACCTTGACAGTAATCATCCTTTAGCCGGCAAGACAATTACCTTCCTCGTAACTATTGAGGATGTAAGAGCTGCCACTCAGGAGGAGATTGCCCACGGTCACGCCCATCCAAATGGCGTATGCCCATCTGAGAATCAGGGTGGAGGATGCTGCGGCGGTGGCTGCGGTTGCGGCGGACACGGCCACCACCACGGTGAGGATCATGAGTGCTGCGGCGGACATGGCCATCACCACGGTGAGGATCATGAGTGCTGTGGCGGACACGGCCACCACCACGGTGATGATCACGAGTGCTGTGGCGGTCACGGCCATCACCACGGTGAGGATCATGAGAGCTGCGGCGGACACGGTCAGCATGAAGGTCATCATGGCTGCGGCTGTGGCAGACATCAGCACTGATTTATTGTTTAATTTTTAATTTTAAATCCTCTGTCACAAGGCAGGGGATTTGTCATTTTTAAAGATCTATGAAACTAATAGTAAGACTTTTTCCTGAAATATCTATCAAAAGCCGTCCTGTTCGCAACCGTCTTATCAAGCTTTTGCAGAACAATATTATCAATGTAGGCCGTCACCATCACTATGAGTGTCATGTCACTGCACAGTGGGACAAACTTTTAGTGCGTATAGGCGAGGCCTCTGACATGTCTATGCGTGACATGGTCATAAGAGATTTTGGCAGAATTCCTGGTATTCACTCCTTTATGGAAATAAGTGAATTTGAATTTAAGACCTTTGAGGATATTTTTGCAAAGGCAGGCCCTTTATACGGACCTTCTCTTGAGGGCAGAAGTTTTGCTGTACGCGTCAAGCGCAGAGGCAATCATGAGTTTACCTCACAGCAGGCTGAGCGCATGATAGGTGGTATGTTCAAGCAGGGTTATGCCAACAATGGTGTAAGTCTTAACAGCCCTGAGACTACTATCAATATTGAAATAGATCAGGACAGATGCTATCTGATAACTGACAGACACACAGGTCTTGGCGGTTATCCTGTAGGCTCTCTTGGCTCTGCCATGTCTTTAATCTCAGGTGGTTTTGACAGTGGCGTTGCCACCTATCAGGCCATACGCCGCGGCCTTAAGGTTCATTATCTGTTCTATAACATGGGTGGTACAGCCCATGAACTTGGCGTCAAGCAGGAGAGTTATTTTATCTGGGATCGCTTTGCCTCATCCCACAGAGTTAAATTTGTAACTGTTCCTTTTGAGCCTATTGTAGGTCAGATTTTAGAGCGCACCCATCATGGTGTAAGAGGTGTTATTTTAAAACGCATGATGGTGCGTGTAGCCTCGCTTATTGCCTCAAAGCTTGAGTGTGAGGCTTTAGTTACAGGTGAAAGCTTAGGTCAGGTTTCATCACAGACTTTAACCAATCTCTCCCATATTGACAGAGTAAGCTCTATGCTGGTGCTGCGTCCTCTGTCTATGTCAGACAAGCAGGATATTATTGATGAGGCAGAGTTTATTGGTACAGCTGATTTTGCCAAATCCATGCCCGAGTACTGCGGTGTGATATCAGATCATCCTAATGTCTGCCCTAAGGAGTCTTTTGTGCTTGAGCAGGAGGCTTTAATGGATGACAATCTTGTAGAGCAGGCTGTAGAGAGCTGCCGCGTCATGGATATTAAAGATATTCCTGGTGATACACAAAAGCTTGAGACAGAGCTTGAATTTACAGATACCATAGCCTCAAATGAGGTGGTGATTGATGTAAGAGCACCTGATGATGCGCTAAAGACACCGCTTGCAGTTGAAGGATCTGAGGTACTGACTATTCCTTTTTATAAGATTGCCCGTGAGTTTGAAAGTCTTGACAGACTTAAAACCTATGCACTCTATTGTGATCAGGGCATTATGAGTCGCATGCAGGCAGCCCAGCTCAAACAGATGGGCTACCATAATGTCAAAGTCTACAGACCAAAGAGTCTCTAACTTTATTTTGCAGCGCAGCTGTGCAGCATGCCGGCTGCCACTCTGTCAGCTACATCTTTGCCCTCAAGTGCCTCAAGCAGAGCGAGGGCAAAATCAAGAGCATAGGCAGGACCCTGTCCAGTCACCAGTCTTGCATCACTGTCTGTCACCACACCATCTGTGCAGTAATTGATAATGGTATCTGTTTTGCAGCCAGGATAGCCTGTGGCTCTGGCATTGCCAATAAGCCCATGGGTTGAGAGCACAAAGCCTGGAGCGGCGCAGATTGCACCTATATAGCGTCCTGCATTTTTCTGTGACTTTAATTTATTGATTAAAATCTCACAGTCACGGCAGGCCTCAGATCCGGCAAGACCGCCAGGAATTGCAATAAGATCATAATTGTCAGTACAGTCTGCAATATTTTTATCTGTAGTTATAACACTGCCATGAGCCAGTGTCACTGTAGTACGTCCGCTCTCTGCCACTGCAGCCTTTACAACCTTGACGCCGCCACGATTTAGAATATCGGTAATGGCAGTAACTTCAATATCCTCAGAACCATCTGCATAACAGACCAGTGCAGTTGTCATAAAAACTCCTTATATTAACTATTAAGCCTATCAATAGCATGAGTGTATAACACTATATAGGAAAAATCAGCCTTGTGATAAAAATAGACAGGATAGGATATAAATTAACCCAGCCTGACGATACATGCTCTGAGGCTCAAGTAAGTGCTGTGCAATGCTATAATCTACGCACGCCATAATATTTTTATCTTTTATAGCTTTGTAGAATTAAAATTAGCGCCTGGATCTTAAATATGCACAATCCAAATATAAAGCAGGGTAAAAAGCAAGGTAGGGCCTAGATGAAACAAAAATATCTGACATCTGTTTCTGATTTTAAAACAATTATTGAGTCTAAGGCTGTATATGTAGATAAAAGCAGATATTTAAAAGCCATTTTAGATTTTGACCCTGAAAGTTTGGATCAAGGCGATGATATTATGCTTTTTCTAAGACCGCGCCGTTTTGGAAAGACACTTAGTCTGTCTATGATAGAGCACTTTTGCAGGTTAGACTATGATTCCCAGTCAAGTCAGATACAGTTGTAAAATCCTATATCTTTTTATAACTGATCCAAAAAACTTTATACATGCAATCCTGAAAAGCCTTTAACTCGTTTATAGGTTTAAGTTAAAAGAGCGGCTATTTCATGGCAGGGACTCTAGAGCTCAGTTATGTGTAATCTAAAGAGGTCTTTTATTTACTATCTCTATCATAAATGGCTTATTTTCCAAATTAAAATAGACTGATATGCTAAGCTTATGATTATCTAAAAGCTGCTCAATTGTATGCTCTAAAGATATTCCAAATTCAGGGTGGTCTTTATAATTTGTAGGTATATGCTCGTAGTTGTTATCTCTTGTGTAATCTTTAAATAATGTCTGTTGAGTAAGGGATCTTAACTCTTTATTGTTTAATTTTATGCTTGAGCAGTTTTTATCATAAATGGCTGTAATGGACGTGACAACTCCATCTTCAATTTTAATATAAGGTCTGTCACCGCTGCTGTGATTTGAAATTCTAACCTCAATAAATACGCCATCTTTTTGCAAAAGCCTTATAATGCTGCCGCCATCTAAAATGCCCCTGCCATCTTTAGTTAATGACAGATTGGCCCTTGCGGCATAATAATCACTCTGAGAAAAAAAGGTAAAAAAATAAGGCTGTTTATCGCTTATTGACCAGCCATCTTGTATAAGTTTACTTAAGGCGCAGGGCACTGCAAGATGATCGTCATTGACACTAAGAGATAGATCAAGACTATAGATTTTAAAGGCGTTGTTAGCCTTGATATCTTGAGCATAGGTGTTTATAGAGTAAAGTAAAAAGAGAGATATTATAATAATTAAAGGCTTTTTAATTTTCATTGAAATGCTCTTTGCAGTTGCATCTGCAATACTCTTTGTATGATGGCATACATTTTATCAGTCTTTTGACAGGTAAAGAAGCTGTTGCAGATGGTCCTTTCTAAAAGATCCTGCCTTAATTTACTGTACATACAGCCTGATAAGACTACAGCTAAAGCTCAGGCTGTTACAGAGAATATGCAGATTTTGTTTGTGCATATCTAATGTCAGTAGTTAAGACCGTCTACAACATTGGTGCGTGAGGCCTTAAGGGCTGGATATAAAGAAGCTGCAACAGATAAAGACATGGCTGTTGTCACAATAATCATTATGTCAGAGAGCTTTAACTGTGATGGTATAAAGCTTATAAAATAAAGATCCTCATTTAAAAGCACTATACCAAAGCTGTTTTTTAAATATTCTGTAAAAGGTGTCAGCAGTACAGAAAAGGCAATACCTATAAAAGCTCCTATAGCTGTTCCAATAGAGCCTGAGATAAGGCCTAAAAGACAAAAGCTTTTTATAATCTGACTGCGCTTTAGACCCATTGTCAGTAAAATGGCTATCTCTCTTTTTTTCTCTGTCACTGTCATAATAAGATTGGAGATAATATTAAAACAGGCCACAGCCATTACCAGAATCATAGCCAGATACATTATCTGCCTTATCATCATAATATCATTGTAGAGCTTGCCCTGAGAGGTAATCCAGGTGCTAAGTGATGCCCCTTCAGTCAAACCTTTTGCTGCATTGACCACAATATTGCGGGCCTTTAGCAGATCATCTGTTTTTATATGTATGGCATTAGGTCCCTGCAGTGAGGCAAGGTGTAAGGCTTTGTCATAAGCAATATAGACAAGGGAGCTGTCAAGCTCGCCGCCTATCTTTAAAAGACCTGCAACCTTGATGGTAAATTTGACTGAGTGTGAGAGCAGATCAGAGCTTGCCTCACTGCCGGGTTTTACACCAAAGGCTTTGAGTTCATCTCCCACATTGACTTTAAGTTTTTTGGCAAGATTGGCACCAATGATGGCTTTAATCTCATCATTGTCACTGTAAAGCTCAGATAAAGGAGCTGACATAAAGTTCTGTATAGAGACAACCTTACTTTCGCTCTTAGGATCTACACCCATGAGCTTTACAGGATAAAAATCTTTATTGTTAGTTACAACACAGTCAAGCTCCACAGCTGTGGAGAGTGCCTGAATATGGCTGCTTTTACTTAAAATCTCAAGTGTATTGTCACTGTATCTGAAATAATCATTCTGAGCATTTAAAGTGGCATTGGGAATGACTGAAAGTACTCTTGAGTGCAGCTCTCTTTCAAAGCCGTTCATAGCTGAAAGACCTATGATAAGGGCGGCAACACCAAGAGCTATGCCTGTGGTAGAGGCAATGGACATAAAGCGGGCTAAAGGTCCGTACTTTTTTGACAGATAGAATTTTAAGGCAAGTTTTAGACTTAACATCAGCTTATTACCACACCGTCAGACATTTTATAAATAACATCACAGCGCTTTGCAAGTGACATATCATGGGTCACCATGATGACAGTGGTGCCCATCTCGCGCACCAGGGACTCAAAGAGATTGAAAATATTATGGGCATTGCTCTCATCAAGATTTCCAGTAGGCTCGTCTGCAAGAATAATATCAGGATTGTTGATAAGGGCTCGGCCTATGGCCACTCTCTGACGCTGACCGCCTGAGAGCTCTGAGGGCAGATTATCCTTTTTATCAGACAGAGCTACGAGCTCTAACATCTTGCAGGCCTTCTTGTAAGCCTCATCTTTTTTCATACCTGAGATTAAAAGAGGCAGCATAATATTTTCAAGGGCACTAAAATCATTTAAAAGATGATGGAACTGATAGATAAAGCCAAGATGGCGGTTGCGGAATCTGGCCTTTTGCGCTGAGTTTAGAGAGTCAAGGCTCTGCTCTTTAAAGTAAATTGAACCGCTGCTTTTACTGTCAAGCGTGCCAAGTATATGTAAAAGTGTGCTTTTACCTGAGCCTGACGGACCTGTAATGGCACAGAGCTTTTTCTCTTCAATTTCAAGATTGACGCCGCGCAGTACCGGTGTTTCTATTTTGCCCTCTTTATAGGTCTTATAAAGATCGCTGACTTTTAAAATAATCATAAAAACTCCTAGCTGTGGGCAAGATTGGTAATGGCATCTGCTTTGCCGGCCTTATAGGCAGGGTAGAGTGAGCACAGGGCACACAGCAGCAACGTTGACAGTGCTATAAAGGCTATGTGTGCTGCACTTATAAATACAGGCAGAGTGGCAGCATGGGACAGGGCATTTATACCAAGCACTGAGGTGATAAATGAGGCATTGTAGGCAAGAGGCACTCCTGCTGCAATGCCAAGTGACACACCTAAAACACCATAGGTAAGTCCCATGAAGATAAAGATCAGAATAATTTTAAAACTGCCAAGACCCATGGTTTTTAAAATGGCAATATCGCCCTTGCGTGAGCTTACCATCATGGTCAGGGCCGAGAGTATATTAAAGGCGGCCACTACAATAATAAGACAGAGCATAAGCGACATGGAGATACGCTCCATACCCACAGCCTTGAAAAACTCTCCCTGAGTGTCGCGCCAGTCAGAGTAGATAAGTGAGCTGTCTATATTTTCAATCACACTTTGAATAGTAAAAGGGTCTTTTAAAAACATCCTGTAGTAGTGCTCATTGCCAGGTATTCTAAAAAGTGATCTTACATCTGCAAGATTTGATTTTAGAACATACTGCCCCTTAAGCGCTCTGTCATAATTGTAATCGGCAATAGTAAAATTTCTCTGTCGTGGGGTCAGACCTAAAGGACCGTAGGATGCATTGAGTGTAGATATAAGACGTACCTTGCCATCTGGGGTGAGGTTAAAGTCATCAAGAAACAGAGCATTGACCTCAAGCCTGTAGCTTTTTTCCTTAAGTATAGGATTTATATAATCATCAAAGTAGTAGTCAAAATCAGCACGCTTTTTGACAATCTCGCCCTGACCCTGCAAAGTGACTATGCCTATACCAAAATTGCTCTGCACCAGAGCTCTGCCTTCAAAAAAGGGAGCATAGCCTAAAATTTCTTCATTTTGTGCAAAGATTTTCTCAGCTGCAGCTTCATCTGCCTTTATAACAAGATGGGCTGTAGAGCCAAGTACATTGTTTTTAAGTTGCAGCTCAAGACCCTGCATGACAGAGCTTACAACTATAAGGGCCATGACACCTATGGCAATACCAAAGGTTGAGATCATGGCAACAAAGAAGGCAAAAGTATTGGAGCGCCTTTTAAGGCTGTAGCGCAGGGCGGTTTTTATAAGAAAAAGCATAATTATGATATATCTGGATAACGCGGCATCTCACCTTCAGGGGCAGTCTTGAAGCGGCGGTGCATCCACAGATACTGCTCTGGTGCCATTGATATGATGTCCTCAAGTATTTTATTGCAGCGTGCTGTATCAAAAACCTCATCCTCACCTGGAAAGTTTTCAAGGGCATCTTTGACATAAAGATGATAGCCATCAGCTTTGCGTATGGTAAAGGCAGGCTGTACTATAACACCTTTGACCTTGGCCAGATCGTGGGTGCCTGTTACTGTAGCTGCTTTATCCACACCAAAAAAAGGTACAAAGACCGAGGCTTTGATACCATAATCCTGATCAGGGGCATACCATATAGGATGGCCCTGCATCAGAGCTTTGATCATAGAGCGCGGATCCGATCTGTCAATTAAGGCAAGATTGGAGCGCAGACGGCCTCTGACCTGAATATACTCCCAGACAGGATGATCAGATGCTCTGTAGACACCAACACCTGGTTTTATTAAAAGGGCATAGAGTCTTGCCATAATCTCAAGGGTGACAAAATGGCAGGTAAAAACTAAAGTACGGGTATTGGCAGCAGCCAGCTGACAGGCTTTTTTCTGCTCATTTTCAGCTATATGGGCAAGCTTTAACAGTCTTTTATCTGACCAGAACCAGGCTATGCCTGTTTCAAACAAAGCCATGCCTGAGTTTTCAAAAATATCATGTATAAGTTTGTCTTTTTTAGCCCTGTCCATGTCAGGAAAGGCCAGATCCATATTGCGCTCTAGCACATAGGCACGTGATTTCATAAAGCGCTGCATCAGATGGCCAACAGTTCTGCCCAGACCTAAAATGGCGCGGTATGGCAGCAGGGTTACGCACAGATATAAAGTGATGATGGCAGCCCATGAACCCCAGAAGACAGGGTGGAGCATTCTTAACTCAAATTTAGCCTGACTGGTGGCACCTTTGCCCCAGCCGTTTCTTGATATGGTATTTCTATGACTTTTGGCTCTTTTTTCGTAGGACGTATGAAGTTGTATCTTTTTTTTATCGGACATATTTTGCCTGTAAATTTAAGTTCTTAGCAACCTAAAGTATACAGGATAGAGCATGTTTTGTAAAAAATAAAAGGCAGGTGCAGCCTAGTTGGCAACACTAAGATCTCTTACTGATTTTCTTTGCACCAGTGAGATGTCAAAATGGTTTTTTTTGATATGTTTTTGCTTGAATAAAGCAATGGACATCTCTATGGCAAGACAGGCAATCTGATCCACAGGATGGTGCACAGTGGTCAGTGGCGGATTGGTACAGCGGGCAAGATAGAGATCATCAAAGCCTACAACTGAAATATCCTCAGGTATTTTATAGCCAGCCTCGGTAAGGCGGGCCATGGTGCCGGCTGCAAGATAATCGTTATAGCAGGCCACAGCAGTAAATTTATGGCCCTGCTGCATTTTTTCTATAAGCTCTGAGGCAGCATCAAAACCACCTTCAAGATAAGGCTCACGCAGCACAATAAGTGATTCATCCATTTTTATATTGTTCTCTAAAAGGGCTTTTTTAAGACCCTCAAGGCGCTCGGCGGCGTCGGCAATAGTATGGGATGAACCTACAAAGGCTATTTTTTTATGTCCCTTTTTAATAAGCTCCTGACCTACAAGATAGTAGCCTGATACGTTGTCGATATTTAAACAGCGCTCTTCAAAACCCTTTAAAGTGCGGTTGATTAAAATCATGGTAGGTACTTTTTGCATATAGTGGGACAGTTTCTCATCGTCAATACGCAAAGCGTGGACAATCATGCCTCGGCAGTTGCGTGAAATAAGATTATCTATAGCCATAATCTCACGCTGCTCATCATGAAAACCCTGAGTTACGATAAGAGAATTACCACTTTGTCTTGCTGCATTTTCACAGTATTTAACCATAAGACCAAAGTAGGGATCGGACAGGTCAGAGACTACAACACCTATGGTTTCACTGTCCTGATGGGCAAGGGCACGGGCATTGGCATTTAAAACAAAATCAAGCTCCTTCTGGGCCTTGAGCACGGCCTCACGGGCCTTGTCACTGACCTTGCTTGATCCGTTTAAAACTCTTGAAACTGTAGCGACAGAGACATTAGCTATTTGCGCTACGTCACGAATAGTTGCCATGAAAAAAATATAACCTTGTGCCTGTATTTAGTGGTAACGTTTACATTCTATATGATAAGCTTTTGCAAATATGTGATAAATATAGAAAATTTAATAAAAAGTAAACGATTGAGCAATTGACAAAAGTTGAAAAATTGAAAACTTTGTTGATTTTTTGCACTGTTGCGCACAAATTTGAACAGTGCAAAGGCCTCATCATGGAATTGTGACGACTAACTTAAACTTGATAAGGATCGCATCACAAGATCAACGTCCTGGTTTTCAAGTTCATGGATAATGTGCAAATAGGTTTTTTGTGTGGTGTTCATGCTGGCATGACCAAGGCGTCTTGCCACACTGGCAATTGTGACACCTGCAAAGAGCAGTAATGAGGCATGGGTATGCCTAAGACCGTGAATGGAGATTTCAGGTATTTTAAGTTTACTGCAGTGTCTACTAAGAATATCATTGACTGTAGTGTTATACACCTGCTGTCCCTCCTTGATGAAAATTGGCTTGTCAGGATCTTTATCCTTTAAAAGCTCTGAGAATTGAACCACAACCTGCCAGTCAATTTGAATTTTTCTTACAGATGATTTGTTTTTAGTTGGCATAAAGCCGCCTTCCTTGTCTTTGTAGTTCCAGGTTTTATTGATAGACAGAGTCTGATGTGAAAAGTCAAAGTCCTTTGGGGTTATGGCAAGAGCTTCTGAAAAGCGAATACCTGTTTTAGCAACAAGCAGAATAAACCAGTCCCAGGTAATTTTGGAGCCAAGGTGCAATGACTTGAGCAGAGTGTGCAGTTCAAACTGATTTAGATATTTGATCTTTTTACTGCCAGGCTGTCGGCCTTTGATGATGACCTTGCGTGTCGGATCTCTATCAATCAGTCCTTCATCCACAGCATCCAAGATGGCACCTTTTAGCTGATGATGAAAGTCCATAGTAGTCTGACGCTCATGCTCCTGTGCATAGTCATTTAAAAGCTGCTGATAGTTGATGCGGCTTAAATCCTTAAGTGACAGAGTAGGGATAAGCCTTTCAAGCCAGCGTAGTGTCATATGGTATTTGTTGAGCGTTACTTTGCGAATGGCACCCTCCTTATAAACCTTGATCCATTGCCTGTAGTAATCTATAAATAGCGTATTGCAGGTTATCTTGTCTAACATATTACTGCCCTCATGTTGTAAGTGATAAAAATGATGAAGCCTTGATATATATAACGACGGGTAAAAATTGAGTTTTTACATACGCTGATGAAGGGTAATAAGGTTATCTAATTTAGTTAAAAGGTAAGAAATCTTAACTTGCTCTCTAGTAGATGGAAATATGACAAGGCCTTTTAAGGCATTTGCACTAGAAATTTTCATGTCATTTTTTGCGCCCTTATTTACTAGAGGGTGAAGATATTTATTAAGCCTTGAGTCTAGTTGAAAGTATTCTTGTATAAAACTTGCATAAGTATTTGATTTAACGCTATAAACTGCGTATAGAGTAGAAACTATTCCTGCATCACCTTTATTAACCCTAATTATTCCATATGGATTTGATTTTAAAGGTGATTTTGTATATACAACGTCGCCTTTATTAACCACCCCATATTTTTCTAAAGAGTCTCCAGCAAAAGATCTTCCGTGAAATTTTATCTGGTTAATAATTCCAAACTCACCTGATACAGATAGAACATCTTCCCTTAAAAATATGTTATTGATATTTTTTTGATTAGATACATCTAAGTAGTTGTTTAACCTACGCTGTTCCCAAGTGTAATTGAAATTAGTAATATTACTTATGTAACTTTAAGTTTTAAAGTAAATAATTAAAATTCACATACGCTGATGAAGGGTAATAAGATTGTCTAAACAGTTAAAGAGTGTACATATTTTTAATTGCACATCTAGGTTAGGAACACAGACCGGCATCTTAAAAAAAGACTTTGGCTGTACCCTTTTTGCTTTTCTACTGCCATCAGCAATCATCCCATGTTTTATATAAAAATTTGGTCTAGCCACATAATGATACAGAAAGAATGGATTAATACTATGACAATCAAATGCCGGTAAATCCAGCGTCGATTCAAAGCCTTCTAACTCACTTGGAATAACTGCAAAAGCTCCATTTAAAAAGTCTAACTTGCTATAAATAAATTGATTTTGATGCCGAATATAGTACTGGGTACTGTTACTGCCCAAATCATATTTTGGAATAACACCTTTACCCCATAATTTTACAGTGAGCTTTTGGGCTCTATGCCCTTTGTTTCCTTTTTCATGACTCTCTGTTACTAACTCACCAATATTACGCTGTTCCCAAACTTAATAGCTAATCTTTGATAACATATATTTATTACTTGAAGTTTTTATAAGTATTAAAATTTATTACCTAATAAAAAATTGCTATTTACATCTAATCGAGATGATTGGTAAGTTTAATCTTAGAAGGTAATTGTTTTGCTACTTTGCGCAAACTATGGTGTATAATTTTATTGTATGATTGTCCTGTTTTTGTGTTTCCTGAGGAATTTTTATGTCTGACTCTACCAACCTTTTACCTGTGCTGTGGTCATGCGCAGATGTGCTTCGTGGCAAAATGGATGCCAACGAATACAAGAACTATCTTCTTGGTCTGGTTTTCTTTAAGTATTTGTCAGACAGTTATTTGTGTAAAGTATATGACTTTGTAGAAAATTCCAAACCAGAGTCAATGGAAAAGGCTCTTGAGGTGTATGTTCAGGCATATAACGACAGTGATGCGGCCGATCTCCTCTCAGAGCTCAAAGACTCGTGCCACTATACTCTTGAGCCAGATCTTACTTTTACAAGTATCTTAAGATCAGTAAATGAGAATACTTTTACCAGAGAAGTATTAAAAAGGGCATTTAATAAGATTCAAGAGTCAGATTCACTGTTTAACCATCTGTTTGATGATGTTGACTTGTATTCAAGTAAACTTGGAGCTAGTGATCACAAGCAATCTGCTACTATAGCTGAGCTTATCAAGGTTCTTGCCGACGCCGATCTTATTAATACACGCGGTGATGTACTTGGCAATGCCTATGAGTATTTAATTGGACAGTTTGCATCTGAGACAGGTAAAAAGGCCGGTGAGTTTTATACTCCTCATGGTCCAGCTCAGATCTTATGTAAAATTGCAATGTTAGGCCAGGAAGATAAAAAAGGCCTGCAGGTTTATGATCCTTGTATGGGATCAGGCTCCTTACTTCTAAGCTGTAAAAACTATAGTAATCACCCTGATTTTATTAAGTACTATGGTCAGGAGTTGATGACATCAACCTTCAACCTGGCAAGAATGAACATGTTCCTGCATTCAGTACTTCCAGAAAATCAGCATTTAAGAAATGGTGATACTTTAGATGCTGACTGGCCTACAGATGAAGAGACAGAGTTTGATCTTGTAACAATGAATCCTCCATATTCATCAAAATGGTCTGCTGATCCTGGCTTTAAGACTGATGAGCGCTTTATGGATTATGGCGGCGCTCTTGCTCCTAAATCAAAAGCAGACTATGCCTTTTTACTGCATGGCTTCTATCATTTAAAGCAGACAGGAACAATGGCCATTGTTCTTCCTCATGGTGTTTTATTCAGAGGAGCAGCAGAGGGGACTATAAGAGAGATATTACTTAAAAAGGGAGCCATTTACGCTGTCATTGGTCTGCCGGCTAATATGTTTTTTAACACATCAATTCCAACCTGCATCATAGTATTGAAGAAACACAGAGAAGGAAGAGATGTTCTGTTTATTGATGCATCAGATCTGTTTAGTAAGGAAAAGAAGCAGAATGTGATGCATGATGAGCATATAAATCAGGTTATAGAGTTATACAAAAACCGTACTAATGTTGATAAGAGGGCTTATCTAGCTTCATTTGAAGATATTGAGGCAAATGACTTTAATCTGAATATACCTAGATACATTGATAACAGTGAAGAAGAAGATCCTATTGATATTGTTGAACTGACTACAAGCATTACAGAAACTGATTATGCTATTAAAGAAGCAACAAATGAACTTATGGCTATGATTGACGATCTCGATGACAGTACACCTGAGGCTAAGTGCGCTATAGAGAGTTTACGTAAAATCTTTGCAGGTGTCTAACTATGAAGAATGTGCCAAAAATTAGATTTAAAGGTTTTACTGATGCTTGGGAACTGCGTAAGTTAGGAGATGTAGCGGATATTGTGGGCGGGGGAACTCCAAATACTAATAATAAACTATACTGGAATGGAAATATCAATTGGTACTCTCCTACTGAAATATCAGATCAGACATATTTAGAATCAAGTCAAAGAAAAATATCTGATATAGGATATAAAAATTGTTCAGCAAAAATACTTCCAAAAGGAACAGTGTTATTTACATCTAGAGCAGGAATAGGAAAAACTGCAATATTATTGAAAGAAGGGTGTACCAATCAAGGTTTTCAGTCAATTGTTCCTCACAAAAATTCTCTCGATTCTTACTTCATTTTTTCAAGAAGCTTAGAGTTAAAAAAATACGCTGAAACTGTTGGTGCTGGCTCGACATTTATAGAAGTTTCTAGAAAACAAATGCATGAAATGAAACTTATGCTACCAACTTTTTTTGAAGAACAAAAAAACATAGGAATCTTTTTTAAAAATATTGATAATCTTATTACCCTTCATCAGCGTAAGTGTGAGCAGCTAAAAACGCTTAAAAAATTTCTTCTTCAAAAAATGTTTCCAGAAAATGGAAATGAAAAACCAGAGTTACGATTTACCGGTTTTACTGACGCTTGGGAACAGCGTAAGGTCACTGATATTGGTAAAATATTCATAGGGTTAGTAACAACAATGACCGAAAATTATGCAAATAAAGGGACTCTTCTTATAAGAAACTCAGATATTCAAGATGGTCAATTTGTACTTAAAGAAAACCCAATTTATTTAAAAAATTCTTTTGCAGAGACGAACAAATCACGACGCCATAAGCTAGGCGATATAATTACAGTGCATACTGGAGATGTTGGAACATCTGCTGTAATTTCAGAAAATGAAGTAAATTCAATAGGATTTGCGACTATTGTAACAAGACCAAACAATAAACTAGTTGACTCTAATTTTATTTGTTCATTTCTAAACACACATAAGCATAAAAGTATAGCATTAAAGCTATCCACTGGTGATGGTAGAACCAACTACAACTTAAAAGATTATTCAAAACTAGAGGTTCCAATATGCTCCCTAAGAGAACAACAAAAATTGGCAAACATTATAACTACCCTTAGCAACCTAATTACCCTTCATCAGCGTAAATGTGAAGAATTAAAAAAAGTAAAACAGTACTTGCTTCAGAACATGTTTCCTCAGGAGTAGTCATTATGGCTGAATTAGAATCAGAAATAGAACAAAAACTAATCGACCAGCTCTGCAGAACTGACTCTCAGTGGACTTATCGTGACGATCTTAACAATGAAGATAAGCTCTGGGAGAATTTTAAATATATTCTTGAGCAGAATAATAAGGATATTTTAGGAGATACTTGTTTATCTGAGCAGGAGTTTGCCAAGATAAAAAACGATGTTTCTCATTCTTCATTCTATGATGCTGCTGAATGGCTTATAGGAGAAAACGGCAGAGTTCAGGTTCATGTACAAAGAGGCAATGAAACATTGCATCTACTAGTGCTAAACAATGAACATATTGCAGGTGGTACCACAACCTATGAGGTTATAAATCAGTATCAGGCCTTTAAAAATGAAGATGGTGGGGACCACTCAAGATCTCGCAGATTTGACGTAACGCTTTTAATCAATGGTCTGCCTTTAATCCATATCGAATTAAAAAGCAGGTCTCATGCCTATCATGAAGGCTTTAGACAGATTAAAAAGTATATTAGAGAGGGTAAATTTACAGGCCTATTTTCAAATGTGCAGATGTTTGTTGTAAGCAATGTTGTGGATACAAAATACTTTTCTGCAGCTGATGAGTCAGAGCTTAAAATAGATTTTTTAAGTGGCTGGGTGGATGAGGATAACAAACCTGTAGGCAATTATCTTGATTTTGCCAAATCTGTATTAAAAATACCTGAGGCCCATGAAATAGTAACTAAATATAAAGTGCTTGATTATGAGGCTAAGAGACTTCTTCTTTTAAGACCATATCAGATCCATGCCATTCAGGCTATGAGAAGAGCCTCTAAGTTAGGTCAGTCAGGTTATATATGGCATACAACAGGCTCAGGCAAGACCTTAACCTCATACAAGGCTACAAGAAATCTTTTGATGGATATCCCATCAATTGATAAGACCATATTTTTAATTGACAGAAAAGATCTTGATCAGCAGACATCAACAGCATTTAAATCATATGCTGAAAATGACACTATTGATGTTGAGGATACAAATCATACACAGAGCCTTATCAAAAAGCTGTCAGATAACAACAGACGCATGATTGTTACAACTGTGCAGAAACTGACAATCATGATTAATAAAAAGCTTGAGGAGGGCAGCTCTAAGTACAATAAGATTAAAAATCTGCGTCTTGCTTTTGTTGTCGATGAGTGTCATAGAGCCGTATCCCCACAGATGCAGAGAGTTATTAAAAAGTTCTTTCATAACTCTTTATGGTTTGGTTTTACCGGTACACCAATATTTCAGGAAAACTCATATGCCATAAAAGGCGATCTGCCACAGACTACAGATGAGCTCTACGGGCCATGTCTGCATAAATACACTATCAAGGAAGCCATACACGATAAAGCTGTACTTGGCTTTATGATTGAAAATCTTGGGGTTAATCCAAAATCCAATACTGATTTTGAAATTGAGGGAAGCTTGGAGCACATGCGTACTGTGCTTGATGTCATTCTCAATAAATCACAGCATAAGCTTGGATTGAATCTTGGCCGTGGCAATACCTTTGAGGGCCTGCTTACTGTAAGCTCAATCAGGATTGCACAGGAATACTATAAACTTCTAAAGAAAGTTAAAAATGGAGAGGATGAGCTTAAAATTGATGAGGATATTTTAAAAGCCCTGCCTGATTTTCCTAAATTTGCTATTACTTACTCACTGTCAGAAAATGATGAGGCCTCACAGGTTAATCAAGATCTTATGCAAGAGGCTCTTGATGATTACAATGCTATGTTTGGCACAAATGACAGCATTGAAAATATTGCAGCTTATAATGAAAAGCTCAATGAAAGACTATCAAGAAAGAAGAAAAAGTATGCCAAGCGTTCAGAGCAGCTTGATCTGGTTATAGTGGTGGACAGACTGCTGACAGGCTTTGATGCTCCATGTCTGTCAACTGTTTTTCTTGATAGGCCACCTATGAAACCTCAGCATATTATTCAGGCCTTTTCCAGAACCAACAGAATTTATAATGAGTATAAGAAGTTTGGACAGATAGTAACCTGTCAGATGCCTCTTGACTTTAAGGATGCAATTGATGAGGCTCTTACCTTGTACTCATGCGGAGGAGATACTGAGTCAGTGTCTGAGTCCTGGGAGCAGGTATTAAAAAATTTTGAAAAGGCAATCAGCGCCATTAGGAAGCTTATAAAGATGCCAGAGGAGACTCTTACCTTATCTGACAAAGAAAAAAAGATATTTATAAAGCTCTTTAGAGATCTTGATTTTAACTACTCACATCTTAAGGCTTTTTCAAAATTTACACCTGAGGTGTTAAAGCCTTATGAATTTAGTGAAGATGAATATATTGAGCTTGCAGGATATTATCGCAATCTTATAGAAGAGTTAAAGGCCCCTGAGGCACCTGAGAATCCTGATGGAGATGAAGGCTCTGGTAGGGGAGATGGCACAGATGATCCTATATTGGATGATTACGAGCTTATTGCCTTTAATAAAGTTACAGTAGATTATGAGTATATTGTCAAACTCATACGTGAGTTTGTACGCTCATTATCTAATAAAGAAGGCGAGAGTGGAGGACACAGTGACAGCGACCTTGCAGAGATCAGAAAGGTTATAGGCGAGTACTCTGTAAGCAACCCTAAACTTGCAGGTATTTTATATGAGATCCTGGATAAGGCACTTGTTGATCTATCAGCCTTTGATGACGAGGACGTCTCTGTATCAATCCATAAAATGCGCAATATAGCTATTGATAAAGAAGTTGAGAAGTTTGCAAGAAAATGGGGTATGGATCTTGATGCGGTCAGATATGAGGTTATGCACTTTAGAAATGGCGAGATAGCCAATGAGAATAAACTAAAAGAGGCGGCAGACTATGATGCTTACTGTGCACATACTGACAGTCCATTACCTAAATTTAAATTCAGAAAAGCTCTGGTTGATGAGTTTAAGAATGTGCTTATGCCGGAGGTTGCTGAGTTTATAGACTAAAGAGCATATACCAGGATAAAAATGCACGTGTGTAAAAAAAGACTGCCAGCTGATATCTGCTCCTTTGAGCATATGATCTATGACAATTATATCTATGTGGATAAAACAGATCTAATAGGTTCATTGGTGCAGCACAAAGGGCCATTCTTATTTATACGCCCCAAAGGTTTTGGCAAGACTACCTTGCTAAGCACCATGCAATGTCTTTTTGTAAAAGGCCATGAGCACTTCTCTGCCCTTAACATTTCACATAACTTTCAAGTACATAAAAGCTATGCAGTATTGTTAATAGATTTTGCAGCATTTAAAGGCTCAGGATCTGACATTAAAGGTCAAAGAGCCTTTTATATAGAGCTGATTAAGGACTTTTTTAAAGAGCAGGGCGTTGATCTTTGTGATAGCTATATGTCACTGGCCTCTGTGCTTGATGCAGGGCTTAGCCGTATAAAAAAACAGGTGGTTTTACTTATAGACAATTATGACGCGCCATTGTCACAGGCCCTTTGCAATAAAGATCTGTTTGCAGGTCATGCGGCAAGTCTTGGCAATTTCTATGCAGTTATAAAAAGCTACAGTGACAAATTTAAATTTATCTTTATTACAGGATCTTTGCGTTTTACTGACAGCACAGTCTTTGCCTCTTTTAACAATATGCACGATATAAGCTTTAAAAGTGAGTATGCAGCCCTGACAGGCTTTACACAGCAGGATCTTGATCTTTATTTTAAAGATTACATACAAAGCATACTGACAAATAAGTACGCTTTGGGCAATGACAATGCAATCCATTGCACATATTCAAAACTAGTTGAGAGTATGCGCGCGCATTATGGTGGCTACTGCTTTGATCTTAACTGTAAAAACGAGCTGTACAATCCGGCACTGCTTATTGATTTTCTCCAAAGGATACAGCAGGGCCTGTTAAGTTACAATACAGATATTAAAGCTATCACTCCTTCATATTTATCTGAGTTTGTAACTGAGCATAATGATGACAGTGCTGCAGATAGTATGGTAGCAGATGGTATTGCCTCAGTCTTTAATAAGCACTCTTTTATAAAGAGCATAGATTCACTAAAACTTGATGTAAAAGGCTGTGATAATGTGGCAGAGCAGCTGGTCTCTCTTATTTTTTACTCAGGCCTTGTGTCTATTAAGAGTGCGCAGTTAAATGCCCTTGAGCTTGTCATCCCAAATCTTGTATCAAAAAGGGCTTACAGTGCCTTACACTCTTTGCCTGCCACAGGCTGTTATGATACATAGCGACACAGCCTGCTTTTATAAAATGTCTTTAAAAACAGTGTATTTGAGCTTTGACAGTATCTGAATACCACACATTTATAATTGATCCTTTAAACAAATAAAAATTTATTTCCATACAGATCAGTAAAATGTAAAAAAGTTTTAAAGTGTGAGTTTGTGCACATTGAAAAAAGTGATAATAAGATTATAATGTAAACGTTTACATTATGTATTTTATCCTATCTTCGAGGGTTTGTTCTATGGCCACTATTTTAGTCACTGGCGGTGCAGGTTATATAGGCAGTCATACAGTAATCGAGCTTGTCAATGCCGGTTATGATCCTATTATTTTTGATAACTTCTGTAATTCAAAGCCTGCAGCACTTGCCCGCATTAATAAAATCTGCGGACGCAATATTCCATTTGTCTGCGGCGATATCAGAGTTGCAGATCAGCTGCGCCAGGTTTTTGAGACATATAAAATAGATGGTGTCATTCATTTTGCAGGTTTAAAGGCAGTAGGCGAATCAGTTAAAAAGCCTCTTGAGTACTATGACAACAATGTCAACGGCTCACGTGTACTGCTGTCAGTCATGAAAGAATATGGCTGCAAAAACTTTATTTTCTCATCATCAGCTACAGTTTACGGCGAGCCTGATGTTGTGCCAATTACAGAGCAGTCTCCTGTCAAGAGAGCCAACTGCCCATATGGTCAGACCAAGGTAGATGTTGAGTACATGGCTCAGGAGTTATTTGTATCAGATGAGAGTCTGTCAATTGTACTGCTGCGCTACTTCAATCCTGTAGGTGCCCACAAGTCAGGACTTATAGGTGAGGATCCTAAGGGTATTCCTAATAACCTGATGCCATATCTGACTCAGGTTGCAGTAGGCAAACTGCCGATTTTAAATATTTTTGGCAATGACTATCCAACTAAGGACGGCACCTGCATCCGCGATTACATTCACGTAGTTGATCTGGCCAAAGGCCACGTTGCAGCTTTAAATACCTGCCTTGATAAAGCAGGCGTACATATCTACAACTTAGGCACAGGTATTGGCTATAGCGTACTTGATATGGTAAATGCCTTCTCCAAGGCCATAGGCCGCGAGCTGCCACACAAGTTTGCCCCACGCCGTGAGGGTGACGTGGTACAGTGCTATGCCGATCCTAAGAAGGCTTTTGAGGAGTTAGGCTGGAAGGCTGAGCTCACCCTTGATGACATGACTGCAGATTCATACAACTGGCAGAAGAATAACCCTAATGGTTACGAGGATTAAGATACTATGAGCAAGTTTGACGTTTTAGATCACCCACACCGCAGATACAATGCCCTGACAGGCGAGTGGATTTTAGTCTCCCCACACAGAGCTAAAAGACCATGGCAGGGTCAGACTGAAAAGGCAGCCGTTGAGGAGAAGCCAAGCTATGATCCAAAGTGCTATCTGTGTCCTACCAATACCCGTGTCAATGGTGATGTAAACCCTGACTATGAGAGCAATTTCGTCTTTACCAACGACTTTGCCGCATTGACCCCAGATACTCCATTAGATGGTCCTGAGGGCAATGATCTGTTTAAACTTGAGCCAGCCCGCGGTACAGCCAAGGTTATCTGCTTTAGTGCCGATCACTCAAAGACTCTGCCTGTTATGGAGCAGGGCGAGATCAGATCAGTTGTAGATCTGTGGGCCTCAGAGCTTGAGGAGCTGTCAAAGACCTATAAATATGTACAGCTCTTTGAGAACAAAGGTGCTATTATGGGCTGCTCCAATCCTCATCCACATGGACAGATTTGGGCCTGCTCCTTCCTGCCTGAGGAAATTTCAAAAGAGCTCAAGGCCCAAAAAGAATACTATGCAAGACACAACAGCCCACTGCTTTTAGACTATGTACAGCAGGAGCTTGAAAAGGGCGAGCGTATAGTCTGTGAGACTGAATACTTTGTGGCTTTGGTTCCATACTGGGCTTTCTGGCCATTTGAGACCATGATACTGCCTAAGTTCAGGGTCAATGCTATATCGCAGTTAAATGACGCACAGCGCGATGATCTGGCTCTTGCCATCAAGAAGCTTACAACACGTTATGACAATCTGTTTGAGTGCTCATTCCCATACTCAATGGGCTGGCACAATGCACCTGCTGACGGTGAGGAGCATGAGGAGTGGCAGATGCATGCCCATTACTATCCACCTCTGTTGCGTTCAGCCACTGTCAAGAAGTTTGTGGCAGGATTTGAGCTTTTAGCAGAAAAGCAGCGTGACCTTACAGCAGAGCAGGCTGCCGACAGATTACGTAATGTAAGTGAAGTTCACTACAGCAAAAACTAGGAGATTGTTATGACTGATGTAAAGCACAAAGCTATAGAGGCCTTTAAAGAGCATTTTAAGAAAGATCCTACAATGCTCTCTTATGCACCAGGTCGTGTCAATCTTATAGGTGAGCATACTGACTATAATGACGGTTTTGTACTGCCTTGTGCCATTAAGTTTGGTACAGCCATTGCCGCTGCTAAAAGAGATGATAACAAGATCAATGCTCTGGCCCTTGATATAAACGGCGACTGTGATGAGTTTGAAATCACAGCCAATATGGACAAGCATGAGAGCAAGACCTGGAGCAACTATCTGCGCGGTGTTGTAAAGCTCATCTGTGAAAAGGGCTATAAATTTGGCGGTCTTGATATTGTTATCTGCGGTGATGTGCCATTAGGTGCAGGTCTGTCATCATCAGCCTCTCTTGAGGTATGTTTTGGCAATCTGCTGTCAAAAGCCTACGGCCTTAATATTGCCTTGCAGGATATTGCCCTTATAGGTCAGGCTGCCGAGGCCTTTATCGGCTGCAAGTGTGGCATTATGGATCAGACCATATCAGCCTGCGGTCATAAAAACTGCGCTTTAAAGATTGACTGCCGCTCCTTAAAGCTTGAGCAGGTACCGGTACCGGAGTCACTTGAGGTCTTGATTGTAAACTCAAATGTAAAACATGCTCTTGTTGGCGGTGAGTACAATGAAAGACGCGAGCAGTGTGAAAAGGCTGCACAGGTTTTAGGCGTCAAAGCTCTGCGTGATGCCACCATGGAAATGCTTGAGGCTAAAAAGGCTGAGCTTGATGATGTAACCTTCAGAAGAGCACGTCACGTCATTACCGAGGATGACAGAGTGATTGAGGCTGTAGATGCCTTCTCAAAAGGCGATTTGAAGCGTCTTGCCAAGCTTATGTATGCCTCACACGTGTCAATGCGTGATGACTTTGAGATTACCATCAAGGAGATCGATGCCTTAGTTGAGATTATACGTGAGGCTATTGGTGAGGATGCTGCTGTAAGAATGACAGGCGGCGGCTTTGGCGGCAGCGTTGTTGCTGTAGTTGAGCCATCAAAGGTTGAGGCAGTAACTAAGGCCATTGATGAGAAGTATGAGAAGATTGCAGGCCGCAAGGCTACAATTTTTGCAACTCATGCTACAGACGGTGCAAGTTTTCAACTTCTATAATATTTAAGCAAAAGGCCTCATATGAGGCCTTTTTTAAAACTGTATAAAACGGATTTTAGAATCTGTCACGTCTTTTGGCGCGGGTAGGTCTTGGAATAAAGATAAAGAGCGCACCTGCTATAGCACCGCACAGAGCAATTAAGGCACCTTGAGTCCACCAGCGCATCTGCATATCAAGCTCTTTGGTCTGCAGCCTGTCTGCATACTCACGTCTGGTTTCATCTAATGAGGCAATGGTCTCATCTTTCTGGGCAATGGCCTCTTTCATGCCGGCATTTTCAGCAGTCAGCTTTTCAAGCTTCTTGGTGGCATTTTTAAGTTCACGGCTTAATTCATTATCATAGTTTTCAAGCTTGTAGCGTAAATCCTCAAGCTCTTTTTTATACATGGCATCCTTGGTATAGCCAGATGGCTGTGACTGAAGATTTTCCACGCTCATCCAGAAGGTATCGCCGTTGAAGGTCAGCTCGGCATATTTTTTATCAGCGCTGTAGCGTACAAAGCTCATGGCATCACCAGGAATTCTGGCACCTGTTACTCTGTGATTGGTGCTAGGGCCTGATCTGGTCCAGACTTTGACGGCGTCAGTTACATAGATACTGTCACCTTCTTTAAACTCCTGTACATCAAGAGCTGTATTATCCTCTGTCTGCTCTTGTGACCAGGCATTAGAGCCTACAGTCAGGGACAGCACTGATGCACAGATAAGGCTAAATGCACAAAACCGCTTCACTTCAAACCTCAGAATCTATTGTAATAAAAAGTAAGTTAATATCTTAAAGTACACAACATCTTAACAGATTTATACAGCTTTATAAAATTAAAAATAAAGTTGTACGGCTTTGCCTTATAACCTAAATCCCCAAATTAATTATAGGGTAACATAATGGGGTAGCGTTATAATACCATAAAACTAGCATAAACAAGCGATTTTGAGACTTATATGCTAGTTTTTTTATGCACTTTATGATACCCTATAAATATATTTAATGGAGTATCATATATGCTGTACACTGATGTTTCTATATCTTTACCTAATGACTCTAGATATGAGCTTCATAGGCAAAAAAAAGGCCAGACCTATGTAAAGTATCGCATTAAGAGCTATCGCGTTGATGGTAAGCTTAAGCATGATAGACTTTTAATTGGCAAGATAAGCAATGAAGATATTGAGGGAATTAAAACTTTTCATCCAAATGAGAACTACTACTCTTTTTTTAAAATCCCACTTCCTAAAGTCTCAACTGTAAAAGGTCCTGGACGGCCTTGTAAAGATATATCTACAGCGCCGGCACGTAAAGCAAACATTACGTCTTTTGGATATACCTTGGCCTGCCATTCTATTGCAAAAGAGTATTCTCTTGATGTGATGCTTAGGAACGCATTTGGAGAGTCCATGGCTAACAAGATCCTTGCTGTAGCATCCTTCTTTGCAGCTAGTGCTCCTGGTGGGCTTTCAAACATTGATCACTTTACAGATAAACACATGTGCTTTACTGACAGCGTGATATCCTCTCAGGCTTTAAGTCAGCTTTATCGTAGTATTAGCCTTGTTGAGTGCAATGATTTCTTTCAAGACTGGATCAAGTACTGTTGTGCCGATGACTGCATTTGCTATGACGTCACATCGATATCAAACTACTCCACTTCATTACCTATGGTTGCATGGGGATATAATCGCGATAAAGAAAGACTTCCTCAAGTAAATGTAGGTATGTTTTGCACCATTCAACGCAAGTTGCCTGTTTATTTCAGTTGTTACAATGGCTCAATTAATGATTTTACAAATCTGCCATATGTTTTAGAGCAGGCCAAAGCTAATGGTCTTAAGTTAGATGTACCTATAACATTGGTAATTGATGGAGGTTTTGCTGTTGGGGACGCTCTTGATAATGCAAGAGCTCATGGCTGTGACTTTATTGTTGGTGCTCCTCTTGACTTCTGCAAGGACATTAGAGAACAGGTTTTGAACTGGAGACGAAATCCATTATCAGAAAATACAATCCTTATTCAGCGCAGTGATGAGACTATACGCTGCTCTGTTAAGGACTACAATATTGGCCGCATAAATACAAGACTTATGATGTATAAGTCTCCACTTTCAACCTCAAGAGATGAAGCATCTTTGAGCTCGTATGTATCTAAAATTAGTGAAGAGTTAAGATCTGCAACTCGCCTTGGTCCAAATAGGTACAAGCAATACTCTCAGCTCTTTCATATTAATGTAAATGAAAAGAACGAGATTTTAAGTTTTGAGATCAAGGAAAAGCACTACTCTGAGATCCTGGAACTTTGTGGATGTTTTGCTTTGTTCTGTACACGCAATGATTTATCGCCACAAGAGGTGCTTGATATCTATAGAGCTAAAGATTGCGTTGAGAAAGCTTTCAGTGTCTTCAAGAACGATATTCTCTATGAAAGACTCGAGGTTAAGAGTCAAGAAAGCATATACGGCAAGTTGTTTATAGCCTTCATTGCGCTTATTATTCGACGCATGCTTGATAACAAGCTAAGACCTTATCTAAAGATCTCTCGTATTGGTTTAGATAGTGCTATTGCTCGGTTATCTGACATTACCTGTAGAAAATATGGGGAAAGCTGGGTTCTAACAAGCTCCCTTTCAAAGCAACAGAAAGAGCTAGTAGAGACTCTTAACATCCCTATAAGTTTCTTAGATATAAAGAAGGGGTAGTGCCGACCCTCAGTTTTTGGCTTGACACTACTTTAAGTGATACCCTATATTAAATTACGGGATCTAGGTTATAAAGGACAGATGCTGTATGCAAAAATTTAACTCAGATATAAAAATTGGCTCTACATACTTTACAGTTATAAAAGATAAAAAGGGACGCAGACTGATTTTATATACAAAGGTTGGCTGATAATGTCATAAAGGCAGTATCAAAGGAGCTGCAGATTGTGCCTAAGATCCAATATAAAACCTATAAAAGTGGTTTTAATCATATAGTTGCATTAGAATAGAAAGTAATACAAAGCAAATTTGTGTAGGTAATTGTATATATTATTTTATGCACACCTAGCCTATATCATGTCAGTTCTGCAAGGCATTTTTGCAGGTATAAGACAACTGTCATAATATGCAGTTTTGTTCAATAATTTATAAATTTTAAGATGGTTTATATATGAGTAATAATCAGGAAATAGAACTTAAATTTGCCCTTGCAGATAATGTCAGTATTGAGTATCTGCACGATGTGCTCGCCAAGATAGGCAAGGTGGGCGAGATCAAAACTGATAATCTTGCCAATACCTATTTTGACAATGAAGATGGTGATTTTACAGCCAACAAGGCAGGACTGCGCATAAGACAGGCTAATGCCTATACTGAAATGACCCTTAAGGTCAGCAAGAAGCAGGGCAGTTCACTGCATCAGAGAGCTGAATACAATGTGCCTTTGATGGAGGTTTATAAAAAGCCGCCGCTTGAGCGTTTCCCTCTGCCTGTACAACTGTTTTTACAGGAAAATGATCTGCTCTCAAAAGAGATTGGTGAGATTGCCTATATTAAATTTGAGCGCTCCTATTTCCTCTTTGAAAATGAAACAGGCATTTATGAATTTGCCAAGGACGAGGGCGACATAGTACTGCAGGATGGCGTGCTGCCTATTCATGAGCTTGAGATTGAAATAAAGAGCTTTAGCGGTGATGAAAAGAATCTGTATATGACATTGCAGAGCATTGTCAAAACCCTAAGTGACAACAATATTCCAATTACTACCGATCCATACTCCAAGCTCTCAAAGAGTCTGCACTTTAAAGACTATCTGTTCTGCCGCGGTATGCTTACAAAGGCTCAGAGTCTGCAGGGCAGCGAGCGTATCTGCAACAGAATACTTGCACAGGAGAATATGCGTCTTATAAAGGACAGAGCCCGCAATGTCATACGTCATCTTCTAGACAAAAAGTGCTCAACTGAAAAGACCTATATACGTGCCTGCTATGATATGGAAAACATGCTGGGTCTGTATCGCATTACCCATAACTTCTATTATCTGACACTGGCCAAGCTCTCTGTTGACAGAATGTGTGCCATGCAAAATGCTTTTTTAGAGTGCTGCACACAAAAATCAGCCAATCTGTCAAATGGCAAATTCCTGATGCATGAGCTTGCCCTGGCACAAAGTGCTTTTGTGGATCTGCAAAAGCGCCTTGATAATATCATCTGCACTAAAAACGAGTACAGTCTTACCTTAGATGCCGACGATGACGCCTTTGTCAAAGATGTATTTATGGCAAGTGCCTTATCTAAAATTGCCTTTGCCACTATTGCCATAAAGAGTGCTGTCTTATATTTAAATCTTGATTAAAAATGGTTATCAACACACAAAATTTTGATATAACCCCCAATCCAGGTGCGCTCAGGACCCTGCCTCCTGAGCTTTATGATGATGCCAGTGCCTATTATGAGCGATTAAAGATGCGCGCAGATGCAGATGACATGGCTGTCTTTGAGAGCGTTGATTATCTGCACTATGTACTTGGCATGTCAGATTTTATTGCCAAAACCTTAATTCAGTATCCGCATGAGTGCGCCACCATTATACGTGAAGGAGCCCTTGACTCTGAGATCTATTCACTAGATCCAAGTGATGCTGTAGACAGTGTCATTGTGTCAGGCCTTAGTGATGTTGAGCTTAAAAAACGTCTGCGTGTGCTAAGACGTACACGCATGGTGCCAATTGCCATACGCGATCTTACAGGCCGCTCTGATATTGAAGAGACCTTTGTGGCTCTGTCAAACCTGGCTGAGGTTATAGTTATAAAAACCATCAAGGTGGTAAGAGAGGCTATGACCCGCTCCTTTGGCGAGGCCTATGATGAAAAGGGGCAGGTCATGCCGCTTTTGATTTTAGGTATGGGTAAATTAGGCGGTGGCGAGCTTAACTTTTCATCTGATATTGATCTTGTGTGCTGCTATCCCTACGATGGTATGACACAGGGTGGTGCCCGCTCTATAAGCCATCAGGAATACTTTTCAAAAATAGTACAGAAGCTTTCCAATCTTTTATCAGATGTAACTGTGGATACCTTCTGCTACAGAATAGATTTAAGACTTCGTCCTTTTGGTGATGCAGGCCCTTTAGTCAGCTCCTTTGATGCTCTGTCAGTCTATTATGAGACACAGGGGCGAACCTGGGAGCGCTATGCTCTGGTTAAAGCCAAGCTTCTGGGAGATTTCAGACAGTGGGGCAGCTATGGCGATGAGCTTATTGAGCTTTTGCGGCCTTTTGTCTACAGACGCTATCTTGATTATGGTGCTATTGAGTCTTTAAGAAAGCTCAAACATATGATTGAAGCTGAGGTCAGACGCAGACAGCTTAATGACAATTTCAAGCTAGGAGCCGGCGGCATACGCGAGATTGAGTTTATTGCCCAGGTCTTTGAGCTCATGCGCGGCGGCAGAATTCCTGAGCTTGCTGAGAGATCACTGCGCAAGACTTTAAAGTTTTTGGGTAAGTTGCAGCTTCTGCCTGAGGATGTCTGCGCCATGCTCGATGATTATTATATTTATCTGCGCCGTTTAGAGAATATTATACAGGAGATAGGCGATCAGCAGACACAGACACTGCCTGTAAAAGACAAAGACAGAATGCGTGTCACCATAGCCATGAATAAAAACTCATGGGATGAGCTTGTAACTGAGCTTAACATGATTATGGAAAGGGTGCATGATGAATTTGTGCGCGTGATCCGCGATGATGAGAGCGATAATAAAGAAGAGGCTTCACAGAATCTTGAGCTGTGGGAGAGCAATCTTAGTGTTGATGAGATGGAGCAGACACTGCTGCCGCTGCTTAAAAACCAAGATGGCGCTAAAGATATGGCTACAGCTATTGTGTCGCTAAAGCATACCCTCTCACGTCTGCCTGTAGGTCCTGTAGGGCGCAAGACTTTAGTGTCTCTTATGCCCAAGGTTATAAGACTTGTAGCTCATGAGGATAATGCCGGGCGCCTTTTTGCCAAGGTTGCAACCTTGATTGAAAGGGTGGCGCTGCGCACCACCTATCTGCAGCTGTTATCAGAAAATGCCGCAGCCTGCAGACGCCTTATCAGTCTTTTAAATGAAAATGAATTTGCAGGCACGCTGATCTCTGCTCATCCAATACTTTTAGATGAGCTTATAGCTCCGCATTATTTTAAAGCTCCGCCCAAGCCGCATGAGTTTTTAGCCTGGCTGCGTGAAAAACTGATGCGCATTGATCCTGATGATCTTGAAGAGCAGATGGAGGAGCTAAGATTATTTAAAAAGATCATGGTGTTGCGTATTGCCATGTCAGACAGGGCCGAGTCTCTGCCTTTAATGAAGATCTCAGATTCACTGACCTGGCTTGCAGAAGCCATAGTCAGAGAAATATCCATATTATCCTGGAATCAGACACAAAAGCGCTTTGGTGTGCCTCATGGCACCTCAATTGCAGATCCTGGCTTTGCCATTATAGGTTATGGCAAGTTAGGCGGTCTGGAGCTTGGCTATAAATCAGATCTTGATATAGTCTTTATCCGTGATGATAATGACGATGGTGTTACAGACGGCGAGCACAGTGTGCCAAATGCCATGTTCTATCAGCGTCTGGTGCAAAGACTGCTGCATTTATCCACCACGCGTATGTCTGGCGGTACATTGTATGAGCTTGATATGCGTCTGCGCCCTGATGGAGATTCAGGCCTTTTGGTTACTGATATTTCAGGTTTTGGTGATTATCAGAAAAACCGTGCCTGGACCTGGGAGCATCAGGCTCTGGTCAGAGCCAGGGCTATAAGTGGCTCCAAGAGTGTCATAGACAAGTTTAATAAAATACGTGATGATGTGCTGCGCATGCATCGTGACGAGGATAAACTGCGTCAGGATGTAATGGATATGCGCCGTAAAATGAGCTCGCATCTTGATAAGAGCTCTGCTACACTTTTTGATTTAAAGCACGGTGCAGGTGGTATGGTCGATATTGAGTTTATAGCTCAGTATCTGTTGCTGCGTGAGGCTCCGCATCATCCTGATATGGTGCTGTGGTCAGATAATGTACGTATTTTTGATGAGTGCGAGAGATTTAATATACTCTCATCTAAAAATGTACAGGCTCTTAAAAATGCCTATCTTGCCATACGCGGCTATTATCACAGACTGTCTTTGGCCGATCTGCCACGCATTGTGGCCATCAAAGACAGACCTGTGGAATGTGATGATGTCATTCGCATCTGGAATGAGGTTTTTTCTATGAATGAGCTGTGCTCACTTTAGAAAAACTCAGGATCATCAAAAGGTACAGTTATATATTCATACTGCAAAAGGGCTTTGGGATCTGTGCTGGCAGGTCCCTGGCCCTTTTGACATTTATAGGCACGCCCTGACAGGGCAGGGCCATAATCACGGCTTATGCCAAGCTGTGCTGTATAGACATGGGTTTCAACCACATGGGTGGCACCAAGCATGGCGGCGGCATATTTAAGATCATATCTGGCATCCGACAATGTTATGCGAGCACTGCTATCCACATTGCCAAGAAAGATACAGCCATTGATGCTATCTGGCAGAGCCTCAATTACGCTCTGACTTAAGGCTATCTGCTCATCGCTCATACAGCCTGAGACAGCTGCACAGGAGGCTACAATCAGGGCACATAGTGTTTTTTTCATTATTTACCCTCATCCTTGCTCTCATACATAACAGATTTGCTCATAGGCTCATAAACCTTAGGGCCTTTGCCCGCAGGGCATTTATAGGCTCTGCCTGAGAGGCCTACACCAAGATCGCCTCTAAAGCTCATCTGTACAGGATAGGCTATAGTCTCTACAAGGTGGGTGCCGCCAAGTCTTGCTGTCTGCAGTTTAAGATAGGTACGACCACCCTGAATATTAAAGGCCCCTGTGGTATCAACATTGTCAATAAACTCACAGCCTTCAACCTCATTTGGCAGTGCTGTAATTACATTTTGAGCCATATCAAGCTCAGCCTGTGAGGTACAGCCATAAAGTGCACTCATGGCTGCAAGTAAAAGCAGTTTTTTCATATAAATACTCCTTTTTTTTAAATCATAACAAAAAAATTATAGACCCTGGCAGTTTTAATAATTAACTCTTTTTAATATTTAAAAAAAATACTTATAAATCATATAAAAACTGTATGGATTTTAAAAAGATATATGCTTTGAGTGCTTTTAGTATGCGCTTTTTTTTAGCTGTAATTAAGATTTAAGCTCTATATTAAAGAGGTATCTTATGTTTTTTAATACAAATCAGGTCATGCTGCTTGGCCATATATCTACAGAGCATATCAAGAAATTCTATTCATCATCAAATCAGCTAAGTGTGGTTTTTGAGCTGCGTACAGCCGACACCTGGCTCTCGCGCGAGGGGGAGGTCAAAAAGCATTATGATTTTCACAATATCATTATAAGGGATATAGGCAAAAGGGATGTGGCCAGCCGCTATATGCCTCTTATTGTGCCAGGCAACAAGGTTTTGGTGCAGGGTAGATTAAGATCACATATGGGTAGTGACAATACCTGGACTAACAGAGTCTGTGAGATTGATGCAAGCTCCATAGAGCTTATAAGTACAGCTTTAAGCTCTGTAAAAAAAGAATATTATGGCAAAAAGAGTACAGATGCAGGTACTGATGTAACCACTGATTCTGGCGCAGATACGGGCAGTAAAGATACTCTGTCTCAAAGCCTTAGTGCTGCACAGCCTACAGAGTCTGCAGATATGAGCGTGGATATTATGTGTGTATCTGACAGTACAGATAATGTTCAGGATCTGCCATCTTACAGTGGGGCAGTGGACAAGAGCTTAGAGGCTATGGCTCTTTGTGTCAGGGGCACGCAGACAGAGAGCGAGGGTGCAGCGCAAGATGGTGACAGGCAGCAGATGTAATTTATGAGACAGATAGATATTAAAACTACCTTTGGTACCGATCTGGGGCTTGAGAGTATATGCGTGCCTGATCTTATAGACAATGCCTATATTCCTGTAACGGACAATGCCTATGTTTTTGACAGGGATAAACTGCTGCCTGTGCTGCACTATCTGTACAAAAGCTATGGTGATGCGCTGTTTTTGGTGGGACCTGCCGGTGTGGGTAAGACTACACTTATCAATCAGGTGGCCTCGCGCCTTGGCTGGCCTGTACATGAGGTGACACTGTGCAACCGTTCGGTAATAACCGATCTTGTAGGCACGCCTGTGGTTTTTGACAATGCCATGCAATATGTCTATGGACCTTTGACTCTGGCCATGATGCATGGGCATATACTTATTTTAAATGAGATAGATACCATAGGTGCTGGCGATCTGACATTTTTAAATGATGTAATTGAGGGGCGTATGCTGCAGGCGCCTGACAATCCATCACTCAAGGTTAAAGCGCATCCTCTCTTTCGTGTGGTCTTTACTGCCAACACAAGAGGCGATGGGGATGACTGCGGTTTTTACAATGGTACCAGGCTGTTCAATCAGGCCTTTGTGGACAGACTGCGTTTTATTACCTTTGAGAACAACAGTCCTGAGCTGGAGCGGCAGATTTTAAAGCTGCACTGTACAAAACTAAGCGACGAGGATATCAATCTGATGCTAAGTTTTGTAAAAGAGGTAAGATTTAATACCATTGGCAATTTAAATGGGGCCGAGCAGCTGACATCGCCTCTGACCACACGCTCCTTAGTCAAGATTGGACGTTATGTCTGTGATTTTGAAAAGGTAAGTATACAGCAGTCAATTTCAAGCTTTTATGCCAGCCGCTTTAGTGAAGTTGAAAGTGAGTATATTATGCGTCTTTGTGCAGATGTCTTTGGTAACAGCCCTTACTATATAGGTAAAAGCGTCAAGGAATATGACATGGCAGATAGTAAAGATACTGCACAGAAGATCTCATCTGCGCCGCCTGAAACAGGTCTCTGCGCTGCGCTAGATGGGGCGGTGGCAAAGACTGATGGGGCAAAAAGTACAGTGCGTCGAGGCAGAAGAAAAAGTGTGGCAAAAGGCAGCTCTTAAAGACAGGGCAGGAATTATCCTGCCCCTGATGGTTTAAAAAGATTTGAATACAAGTGAGGGACCATTTGAGATTTAACAGATAAACCCGAGTTTAACAGTATTAAAAATTAAAAAACGCTATAAACGGCGTATAAATCGCCATCATAGCGTTTTTCCCATAAAGTGCGTCTATAGATAAGTATAGGCGCATTAATTTTTTCCGACTCTATCTTTACCTAAAACCTAGATCCCGTAATTTAATATAGGGTATCACTTAAAGTAGTGTCAAGCCAAAAACTGAGGGTCGGCACTACCCCTTCTTTATATCTAAGAAACTTATAGGGATGTTAAGAGTCTCTACTAGCTCTTTCTGTTGCTTTGAAAGGGAGCTTGTTAGAACCCAGCTTTCCCCATATTTTCTACAGGTAATGTCAGATAACCGAGCAATAGCACTATCTAAACCAATACGAGAGATCTTTAGATAAGGTCTTAGCTTGTTATCAAGCATGCGTCGAATAATAAGCGCAATGAAGGCTATAAACAACTTGCCGTATATGCTTTCTTGACTCTTAACCTCGAGTCTTTCATAGAGAATATCGTTCTTGAAGACACTGAAAGCTTTCTCAACGCAATCTTTAGCTCTATAGATATCAAGCACCTCTTGTGGCGATAAATCATTGCGTGTACAGAACAAAGCAAAACATCCACAAAGTTCCAGGATCTCAGAGTAGTGCTTTTCCTTGATCTCAAAACTTAAAATCTCGTTCTTTTCATTTACATTAATATGAAAGAGCTGAGAGTATTGCTTGTACCTATTTGGACCAAGGCGAGTTGCAGATCTTAACTCTTCACTAATTTTAGATACATACGAGCTCAAAGATGCTTCATCTCTTGAGGTTGAAAGTGGAGACTTATACATCATAAGTCTTGTATTTATGCGGCCAATATTGTAGTCCTTAACAGAGCAGCGTATAGTCTCATCACTGCGCTGAATAAGGATTGTATTTTCTGATAATGGATTTCGTCTCCAGTTCAAAACCTGTTCTCTAATGTCCTTGCAGAAGTCAAGAGGAGCACCAACAATAAAGTCACAGCCATGAGCTCTTGCATTATCAAGAGCGTCCCCAACAGCAAAACCTCCATCAATTACCAATGTTATAGGTACATCTAACTTAAGACCATTAGCTTTGGCCTGCTCTAAAACATATGGCAGATTTGTAAAATCATTAATTGAGCCATTGTAACAACTGAAATAAACAGGCAACTTGCGTTGAATGGTGCAAAACATACCTACATTTACTTGAGGAAGTCTTTCTTTATCGCGATTATATCCCCATGCAACCATAGGTAATGAAGTGGAGTAGTTTGATATCGATGTGACGTCATAGCAAATGCAGTCATCGGCACAACAGTACTTGATCCAGTCTTGAAAGAAATCATTGCACTCAACAAGGCTAATACTACGATAAAGCTGACTTAAAGCCTGAGAGGATATCACGCTGTCAGTAAAGCACATGTGTTTATCTGTAAAGTGATCAATGTTTGAAAGCCCACCAGGAGCACTAGCTGCAAAGAAGGATGCTACAGCAAGGATCTTGTTAGCCATGGACTCTCCAAATGCGTTCCTAAGCATCACATCAAGAGAATACTCTTTTGCAATAGAATGGCAGGCCAAGGTATATCCAAAAGACGTAATGTTTGCTTTACGTGCCGGCGCTGTAGATATATCTTTACAAGGCCGTCCAGGACCTTTTACAGTTGAGACTTTAGGAAGTGGGATTTTAAAAAAAGAGTAGTAGTTCTCATTTGGATGAAAAGTTTTAATTCCCTCAATATCTTCATTGCTTATCTTGCCAATTAAAAGTCTATCATGCTTAAGCTTACCATCAACGCGATAGCTCTTAATGCGATACTTTACATAGGTCTGGCCTTTTTTTTGCCTATGAAGCTCATATCTAGAGTCATTAGGTAAAGATATAGAAACATCAGTGTACAGCATATATGATACTCCATTAAATATATTTATAGGGTATCATAAAGTGCATAAAAAAACTAGCATATAAGTCTCAAAATCGCTTGTTTATGCTAGTTTTATGGTATTATAACGCTACCCCATTATGTTACCCTATAATTAATTTGGGGATTTAGGCTAAAAATAATTACAACACTTTGATATTTATTTAAATATTTTTTTATTTACCTCTGGCAATTCTAATTTACTTATGCTATCATAGGTACGTATTATTGTACATCTATGAGGTTAATATGGCTGAGCTTATCATTCCTACACTTCCATCTTTGCTTGTCAACAAAGGTAGCAAGTACGACGTTTACTATGTATACACCTATCAAAATGTATGGAACTCTGAGAAAAAGCGCTCTGAGCGTAAGAACTCTAAAAAAGTGGGTGTTATTCATGGCGGCACTAAAGATGGTCTTATTCAATGGGATGAGAGCTTTATTCAGCAGTATCCTGAGCTTGAGCACATTGATACATTCAGAGAAAATGGTAAATATATTTTTAAACCAAAAGCAGATGATGAGACCACGGCTCCTACCATTGAGCGCCCATCTAAAATCTATCATGCTGGCGCTACCTATGCCCTTGATAATATTGTTGCTCAGTCTCATCTTGGTAAAGCTCTTGCCAATGCCTTCCCTCAGCATAATGACTTTAAGAAAATACTCTCTGTTGCTTATTTCCTTATATTAAACAGAGATAATAATATCTCTTTGTATGAAGACTTTGCTGAGAGCACTAGACTGCCGTATCAGCGTGAACTGTCAAGCTCTGCAATTCATAGACTCTTTGCCAGAATTGAACCTCATGACGTTGAGCGTTTTATACAGTTCATGACAGACTACTTTATTAAACATAACTATAAAGATGATGAAAATATCTTTTTAGCCTTTGATTCAACCTCCATCTCAACCCACTCTCAAAACCTCTCTTTAGCAGAGTATGGTAAAAACAAAGATGGAGATGAAATGCCACAGATAAATGTACTAATGCTTACAGATCAGAAAACCGGCATTCCTTTATACTACAGGGCATACAATGGAGCTGTTCCTGACGTTGTTACCTTGCGCCGTACCATTGCTGATGCTACAAGACACAACTTTAATAAAAATCTTGTGTTTGTTATGGATAAAGCCTATCCTTCAGCAGCAAATCTCAATGACTGCATGTGCAACAATGTAAGCTTTGTGGCCAATATGAAAACCAATGTTGCCGGCAGTTTCACTCAGGATGAAATCAATGCAAATTATAACGACCTGATCTCAAGAGCAAGCTACAACCGTCAAATCAAGCAGAACATATTTACCGTTAAGATTAAATGGAAATATGATGCTTATCCTGTACATGGTAAAAATAAAAGCTATAAAGATGAAAAAGAACTGTTTTTACATCTGTACTATGACCAGCAGATATACAATAAATCCTCTGAGGTAATTACGCAAAATGCTGCTCTGGTGTGCGAGATCCTCAATAATGGCGGTGAAATAAAGCACGAAGCTCTAAAATCGATAAAAGAGCGTTTTGTAGTCTTTGATGATAAGCGAAAGGCCTGGATCATATCTGACTTAAAGGTTGAAGAGCATATCAAATATAAAGGCATCAGAGCACTTCTTACAGACTGCGAGCAGGATGCTGTCAAATGCTATGAAGCCTATTATGACCGTAATGAGGTTGAATATGCCTTTAATACGCTTAAATATAGACTTCACTGCAACAGAGCTAAATGTCATACAAATGAAGGATTTTATGGACGTATATTCACGCAGTTTATAGCTACTTCTATTGCTATTATGTTTAGAAAGAGGATTAAGGAGTTTAAAAATAATATTAAAAGCGCAAATATTAGAAATAAGGTGCTTTACTGCAGTGATAACAAGATCCTCTCATCGCTCAACAATATAATGCTTTTAGTTACCCAAAGAGGAAATTTTTACGACGAAGTGGTAGGCAAGAAGGCAGACTTTTTCAGGGCATTAAATATTGAAATACCGTGCAGTACAAAGGATGGATATGATCTTATCTCTGGACTAACTGACGAGAATGAGAATGATATTGATGCCGAGGATCCAATCTTTGATGATATCTTTGCTTAAAACTAAGGTAGGCTACTAGGCCTACCTTTTTCCAATAAGGCACCAATCTAGATCAGTAAATTGGCGCACTTTATGGGGTTTTTATTTTGTGAATCTCTTTATTGCGAATTATGCCTGAGCCATATAAGATTGAATCTTGCAGTTGTCAGCACCGACTAGTTGTTCATAGCCACCAAAAACCTTTAGGCTTCTTGCTACATCCTTTGCATTCATAGCTCCAATCAATGAAGCCAAATTGACAGATTTCAGAATAATATCTATATGACTTTGTCCATTTTTTAATTTATTAATATATCTATCAATAGGAGTAAGCATAGGATCAAGAGGATCTATCTTTGTGTTTTCAATAGAATAAATGTTGTCGTGACATTGGGCATTAGTAAAATATCCATCAATACCATTAGAGCTATGAGCTACTATATTGGCGTTTCTTAAAGCACTGCTTATTTCATCTACACTAAGTTTATTGCCACTTTCTTCAATCTTGATTTGTAATATGCGCAATAAGATCAAAGCCATAACACAAATTGTGATATGTCCTGAAATATGCTCTTTATTTCGCACAAACATAGGTCTTATTGAAAAATTGCTTTTCATTACTCTAAAGCAATCCTCAATACGCACAAGCTTTTTGTAAGAGCTCAGAATATCAGCATCATTAAGCTCTTCTTTTATCTCTTCAGGTTTTTTATAAACCATAGCACTAAAGCCGGCAAGACGTCTGCGCTTTTTAATTAGCTCTTCCTTTAATCCCTTTGCTATATACAGGCTTTCTTTTTTACCCTGTGCACTGTCTGCATCTGTAACTTTTACCTGTACTATAGAACGCCAGTCAGAGCTACATACGGGGGCCATATCTTTTTGGTCCTCAACAGCTTTGCGCGCTTTGATAATATCACTCTCAAGTTGTGCTATATCTCTTTTTTTACGAGACTCACTAAAGGTAAAGACAATCTGACATTCTACTTTTTCCTTACGCTTTTTACCTGTTGATGGGTCGGTAATATAACCGCTCTTTACATATGGAAGTTTACGGTAGTACAGATTATTAGCTCCGTATGTATTTATTTCTTTATCAATATAATCAAGATTTTCATCAAATATATCGATAAAGCTTACATCAGAAGCTTGTATATTGGTATCCTGTGCACTGGTCTTAGTGTATGATTCAAGATCTAGCATCTGAGATTCAAGTTCACTGCTAAGCGCCGTAACCTTTTGAGCTACAATAAAACCAAGTTTGTGATCTAAAAGATTTAAAAGGTTACCAAGTGAGTTTAGCCCTCTATCTGCAACAACGACTGCTGTTTTAATGTCATATTTACTCTTCATCTGCTCAATAAGAACAGGTAAAGTCTTATACTCTGAGGTATTTCCTGCAAAAATTTCAAAATCAATTGGTATGCCTTTATCATCAATGACTAAAGCTACAGAAATTAGTGGTAAGTCAAACCTATGCTCCTTCGATAAACCATGCATACGTACAAGTTGCTCACCATCATCTATGGCTTCATTGAACTTGGTTGTAAAGGCATCACTAAATTCCTGAGAATTAATGTACTCCTCAAACTCCTTAAGTGACATACCATCATTAAGTTTTTGAGCCTTGATATAGTTGATTACCTTACGCTCTAAAAGCTGTTTATCATCATATGGTGACTCAAAATAGCAGTTGGTGCAGTCATAGAAGACCATGGTGTCTATGACATATGAGTATGACCAATTATAGCTAAATCAGTTTGTCATACTTATTTTTATTGTGTCAGCTATTTTTTCATACATTATTTTTATCTACATGCATGTGATCTGAAAATTTGGAATAGAGTGTGCACAAAGATCAGGGTTGCATATGCTTACCTGTGCTCTTTGTTTTTATGTGATTTATAATTAAAATTAGGTGGGTTTCTTATAGAGTTAGATTTTATAAGGGCTACAGCTGCACTGTTTTGGACGACATCAGCTGTAGCCTGCTCAAAAAGCAGTATGATTATATCACAACTTTGTCATCAAAACTCACACAATAAAATAGATAAAGAACAAATTATTCCCGCTTCATTTGCACGCTTTTCTGATAGAGCCACGCTTGTTGACGGTCAGACCGACTTTAAGGCCAGGGTTATTGACTGCACCATAGGTGAGGCTCAAAGAGACAAGGCTGTATGTCCTTACTGTGGCCATCCTTTAAATTTCTTTGGTTATCACTACAAAGCCTTTAAAGATGAGCTTAACGAGTGTCTTTATGCTGTCATGGATAGCAACAACGTCTATTACCTAAAGTGCAACAGAATGCAGTGCACCAACCATGACTGCAGAGGTAAAACAAGATTAAGAATATCCAAAACTCAGGATAGTAACCAACCTGATGAAAGTAAGGAGCAGGATGGTACACAGGTGCAGTGTGGGCATGCTAAAGCAACTGATAACAAAAAAGCAAAGAAAAAGAAGCCAATAGTACTTGTCGCTCATACTCAGAAGCACAGGCCTACACATTTGGTTTTAAGCCCTATATCTTTTCCATTTACATCTTTGTCATTAGATACTGTAGAGGCTTTGATAATATTAAAAAATGATAATGACATTAAAGCTGTCTATCGGCATATCAGAAAGTGTTTGCAGCTTGAGAAAAATGCGGTCAACGATGAGAGAGTACAGAGCATAGCGCTGTATCTACAAGCGCTTTTGCTCGAGCCTACAGCCAAATTGATATTCAAAGTGTATAACAACATATCAAGGATGCTTAACTCAGGCTTAAGTGCGCAAAAGGAGCATGATAAATCGCAAAAGGCTGGCGGTGTTAAAGAAAGCTCTGATTTTGTTCCTGAAGATTGCAGTGATTTTTTAAAACAGCATACATCTGCAGCCTACAGGCTGCAGGCCCTGCTCACCCACCATTTTCCTAATGTATCAACACATCTGTTATGGCTAGAAGGACTGTTAGATATGAAAATAGACTCATCCTAAGGCAAGAGCCTACTTTTTAAAGGGAGGGGTCTGTTATGACCATAAGAAAGAAAAAATATATTGTCGATTTAGACGCCAGATTACGCATTCTGTCAGCGCTTATCATTGCCAAAAATACAGGATGCACTGACGGCACTACCTTTACTGCCATGATAAAAATGGCAGCTGCGAATGCAGGATGCTCGGTCAGGACATTGCAGCGTTGGCTGGAGCGATACATTAATAATGGTAAAGATATTCAGGCTTTAAAGCCATCCTATAAAGGCTCAGAGCCAAAGGCAAAGACCAATAGGCTCTTTGACGCTGCTATTAAGATTGTCATTGCATATCGCAAAGAAAATATGACTTTAACTGTGCCTCAGCTTTTACGTGTAGTTGAAAGTGAGTTCCCTGATTTTGTCGGTTTGCTAAAACGCTCTACAGTGCAGTTATATCTCAAGCGCAACAACTGCAACAGAACACAGATTAAAAAGGACACCTGCGATTACAGAGAGATTTATCTGCGCTACCGCAAAAAGCATGTGCTTGATTCTGTGCAGTGTGACGTAAAGGAGCTGCCTAAAGGTCTGATTACAGACGACAGTGGTATCAGCTGCAATGCCTATATACAGCTCTGCGTGGACAATCACTCAAGAAAAATCATTTCATTTGCTGTGTCGACAGAGCAGAAGGTACAGCTGGTGACAGACTCAATTAAATCACTGGTCTGCAATCTGGGTATACCTAAAACACTGGTTCTGGACAATGGCTCTATATATCGCAGCAAAATACTGGCCAGAGCTGCTTATCTGCTTGATATGAAGCTGCATTACTGCCGTCCATATGCAGCAGAGTCCAAGGGTATGGTTGAGAGAGTAAATCTGGATCTTAATGAAATTGAGAATGACATTAAACATCTGAAAAACATAAGTATTGAAGGTCTCAGGGAGATTGTGGAGATATGGGTTAATGAGCATAACAACAGATCACACTCAACCCTGGACAACAAGACGCCAAATCAGGTGTTTGATGCAGACACGTTTCCAAGGCGCTTTACTACTCCTGACATCATCAATACTGCTTTTAGAATTACTAAAACACGCGTTATAGGCAAGGACGGTACTGTGAGTATCAATGTAACTAGTAACTATTGCGACCCTAGATTGTAAAACCAAGTCAGATTACTATAACTCCCATGGGGAAACCCATAGGATCTGCCTTGTTGCAAATAGATTAGAGTAGCCATGCCGGCTTTGATATATGGCTATAGACGGTCAGCAGCTCGAGTGCAGAGAGTGTAGGATCATTAGAGGCTTTTATTTAAATGCATGCTTTGATAAAAAGCCTTGTTATCAGAGGTAAAATTTTCAGCAGCGCTCAATATAAGACACATTTAATCACTTATATAGGCCTTGGCTCACAAAGAGCCGAGGCTTGGTTATCATTCTCCATGACTTAAGATCAGAGTCTTGAAATCGTATGGGGTAAGTCCTTCATAGCTGATTTCATCAAATATGGTCTTATTAGCCTTATCATACAGCCCAATGCGGATCTTTACTTTATTGTCCCCATCTTCAATAATTTCTGTTCTTGATTTTGGCAGTGAAACTGCATGTGACTGCATACCTTCGAGCATCAGTTTCTGCACAATTCTATATCTGATATTGGCCATAAGCCATAATGTATACTGCGTAAATGATACATTATTCATTGTACAGGTATTGGCAATAGTCAGGTGATCTGCAAAAGCCTGAGCACTGTCCGGGTGATTTAAAAACTGGAAACTGTGACGCGCACAGGCTCCCAGCCTTATAGCTCTTTCAGCTGCTGATGAGGATAGCTCTATATGTGGTTTATCTACAAACTCTCTGAGCTTTGTCTCCTGATTGAGCAGATAGATAAGAGGACCAGAGACAGCATGCTGATTTGATTTTCTGTATTTGACACGGCCATGGCGACTGCCAGAGCATTTAATAACTATATTGCCATTTTCTCTGATTATGTGTCTTACCACATCAAATATAGCATCCAGCACCTTAGAGGATATATTCTTTCTGTACTTTTCTATCTCATCTTCAAATGAGGTGCCTTTAATGATAGCTTCCTGCCAGGCGCTGCTGTCTATATAAAACAGGCAGTTGATGAGGTAATAGACAATAAAACAGTCTCTGTTCAGAGCAGATAAAGATTTTGCACCTTTATTCTTTTGCTCATATTTTATCAGGTTCTCCATAAAAGCACTCATCTCACAGCCATCTGGCAGCAGATATTGATTGTAGATTTTAAGCAGTCCTGATTCAGTTAAATAGCGGTGCAGAGGTCGTCTGGCATGAGTCCAGCACGAGGCATGGCAGATATCTATGCCGGCCTTTTTAAACTCCTCGACGGCAGCATCATAACCTGCATAGCCATCAGTGGTTATAGTATCAATTGAGCTTGGATTTTTACTGTCGAGCAAATCCAGGACATTGTCAGCATTTCTACTGTCTGAGGCTCTGAAATAGGTGGCACTTACCTCCTCCGTCCAGGATGTGGCCATACACCATAACTGTGACTTTTTAATATAACCGCCTTTAGTCTTTTGCGAGCGTACCTTAAGTGTGGTCTCGTCCATAATAACGCTGCGACAGTTATAGAGCATGTCATTATGAATAACCTCAGCCACTCCATGGAAAAAAGCTCTTGAGCCTCCATTTATAATATCTGTGATATGTACACGCGACCAGTCAACACCCAGGCCGTTGAGCATGGTGGTAATACGGCTCTTAGGAGCACTGAGCATGGCAAACATTGAGTGTAATGCACTCATAAGCCCAGCAGATAGAGCGCATTTATTAAAGCATGGCAGCAAGGCAAAGGCATCAAAATCAAAAGTGTTGGGATTTATAATGTCATTTCTGCCCTTATAGCTAATTAAATCATGGGCTATATCATGTGAGCTTTTAACTGCACCATCATGGCGGCAGATATTCTGCAGGATCTTCTTGTTAACCTTAGCTTTATTGTCTGAGTTTTTAAGCTCGCTGTTATCTGCAGACTCATTCGTGTGGGTTTTGGGTGTATTTTGTCTGTCCTGATTTGTAACAATAACCTCTTGATTTAATGACTGTTCTATTTTTGAGTCACATTCGTTTGAATTACGAACACCTTCCTCAGGCCTATCATCGCTTCTGGTTTTTACCTCATAGGTATCATAGGCAGTTATCAGAGCAGGATTGTATTCTATGGTAGTGCCGCAGCCTACACCTATGAGATTCTGTACAGCACTGAGGCTGATTTTGGTATCAATACCCTGATACTCTTTAACCTCATTTGCTCTTTTAACCTTGCCGTCAAATTTAAATTCATGGATATGTTTGCATGTAGGGCAGTAGCATCTGATTCTAAAACCTGTAGGCACTTTGATGGCTTTTGTAATGTCGCTGTCTTTAGAGAGATTTAAAATGCTCCTTTCTTCTGCAAGTGGATCTAAAACCACACCTGCTGAGTTTTTATTATTTTTTCTAATCTCACCTGACAGCTCAATAACACTTTGCACGCTTTGCAGTGTGGACATGCTGTCAGCACAGCACTCTTTCTCCTCCACATCACACATTAAAGAGAGCTCTTCCATGTCCCTGTCATCGTGGCTGACTATAGAGGCCGCTGCCACATCTACATCTTTATGCTCTGTATAATCAGGGTATGTGGCATAGGTTGGTGCAGTATTTTCGCTGTCTTTTGGCTCTACGTTATTTGCACTGGCGCTCTCTGAGCCTTTTATGCTGGAATCTGAGCTATTTTCAGAATCGCTCTGGATTTTATAGTTTTTATTGCTCTCGCTTTGTGATGATACATATGTACCCCTTATATATCTGCCAAGTTGTGCAGTAGCAATGCGGGCATTGGATAAAAATATCATCAGATATGAGTTAATCTCTTTTAGATTATATAAATCCTCAGGAGGATTGTCCTTTATAAGATTTGCAAAGGCATCTCTGTTATCCTTGATAAAGGTGAGTGCATTGACTATAACGTCCTTCTGGCCTGCATTGCCTGCCTTGAGCTCCTCAATTTCATTCTTCTGTTCAGAAGTTAGCTTCTTATAATCGGCAACAGAGTCATTTAGCTCGTTTATACGTGTATCCTGACTTTTAATATGGGCTCGCAGCCTGGTTATGATATCAATCTGGCTTTTCTGCTCTTTAACAGAATGACTCTGTAGCTCCTGCATTTCTTTTTTATGCTGCTGGCTCTGCTCCTGCATCTCTTTTTTATGCTGCCGGCTCTGCTCCTGCAGCAGAGCAATAAGCTGCTCCTTGCTAAGAGCATTTAAGTCTGTACCTGCAATATTGGTGGCAGGGGCTGTGTTACTGTTGTTGCGATCTAAGTGAGCCATATTAATATCCTTATATCCGTATTGTACCGTACCTGAGGCCAAACCCATAGAAGTATGCAGGTCAGCTTTGCTTCCTGCGTCTGCTGTTATTCATTGCCTTGCACTGCTCCATGGTGTAATAGCAGTTGTTTATTATCTTGCCCAGATATATGGTCTGAGTTTTATACTTGTCATCGACTTTAAAGCGCTTACGCTCGACCACATAGATAAAATTACCTGTCTTATAGATACGGACATCAGGACCTGTGGGCAGATTTTTAACCTTGCTCAAATCCACGCCATGCTCTTTAAGTGTGGTATTAAGCCTGGCATGCCTGCGCCTCGTTGGTACAGAGCCATCTGGAACTTCGCGTAAAGACAAATCCTTTTTAAAGCGGCTATGAAACTCTTCCATAGAGTAATAGGTATTATCAACCACACGGCCTACAATAGTTCTTATTCTCTTTTTTCTTCCAGTAGCTTCATCTACCTGAGTTTTATATACAGCCACATAAATTTTGCCCTTGTCTTTATATACTGATACAGGCTCATCCTGTGGCAGATTTTTTATGGAATTTTTATCAATAGGCATAATAAACACCTCAATTCGTGGATAGGTCAATTATACCATAATTATATTGATAAATAAAGAAAATCACCTAAAATAACAGCATTTTTAGGTGATTTATATCACAATTCTATACAGATATTTTTCTTTTATTTTCAATGGTTTAAATCGCAACTTAAGTATCAAGTCTTAGCAGCTCTTCAAGCTCACTGCGAGTATAAGAAAGGGGAATTTTTCCTTCATCTAGCTCTATATCAAAACGACCAGAGTTGAGTACTCTGCGTACCAGCGAAGTTCCACTACTATCCACTATAATCATCGTGGCTATGGTCCTTTTCTTGTTAAAGGTAAGTACTGCTATGCGGTCTACTCCGTTCCAGCCAACACCAAATGCATTATTAGACAGCTGAGCTAAAAGCCTGTACATGCCAAAACGGCCACTGACAGGCTCTCGGACCAGCACAATACGCATATTCTGAGGTAAAAACATTATCTATCTCCTAAGCTCACGCCTGATTTATGCCAATATGACTTATAAGTTTTGCTATAGATAGCTCTGGCTCAGCTACACTGCAGTATTCAAAAGAGATAGTGCCCATATTTACTTTTATCAAATGATTTGATTTAGTATCTGAGTGGGTTACACCATCCTGATTTATAAGCGCAGGAACCGATTTGACGCCGTCTTCTTCCTCTGTTTGACTTCTTAAAGCCACCGACATGGTTGATGAACCTGCCATATCATGTGAAGGCAGAGCTTCAGCTGGTAGTGTTGTATCTGCTAAGGGTGTGGCCTCTGACTGAGCATCATCAATTACATCTATAAAACTAAATGGCTTTAACTTTTCAGAGCAGACATAACTGCCTTGGGTATCTGCCAGCTCATGCTCTTTATTGTTCTGTGGAATATCATTGTTATAATGAAGTATTAGTGTTGGCAGATACATGCCATCGGCAGACTTAAGCAGCGTACCATTCTCAATACAATATTTTGTGGTAGGATGTGAAAACTGTCTTATGATTTTATAACCGAAGTGATTTGAAATACCAAACTTTTTACAAATATATGCTAATCCTCTTCCGTCCTTCACCAGACGGTATATTTCTTTAAGCAATGTTATCAAGGCCAGTTGCTCGCGACTTTCAAACAGATCACCTAAGATCTCTCGGGCGAAAATTAAAATGCTACGCTGAGTGGCCATACCATACTTATGGCTTAATTGATAAGAGCAAAGCTTGGTCTGAATCAAATCGTTAGTAAGAGCCTTACGTTCTTCTTCAGAAAGATTATTTACAGATTTTAAATTTGGGCGATCCATATAGTCTCCTCCGTTTTGGAAATATTCTATATAGATCAGCGACTTTTTAAAGGGTCCTAATAGTTTCTAGTTACGTATCAATAACATAAGCTATAAAGCTATTGTGGATTCCTCTAAAGGTATTTATGTCAATGACTCTGCAGAATTCATGATAGATGAAAAAGGCATTGTTTATCAGGTCCTGGATGTTAAAGATATAAGAGTCATTGAGCCTTTAAATCTCAAGAGCTGCCCTCAGCCAGATTATAAAACAGATACAGATAATAAGGCACCTGCAGACAATGCCTGTGACAAACCTGCAAAGACTGGAGGTAAAGGACAGGGACATAAACAGCGCCCTGATGAGGTCAACACATGCCCACCCCGCTACTGTATGGCTCTGTCACGAGACAAAGCCAGACGGGATGGCACCTATACTACTGAGGATGAGTTTGTCCGAGATTTTAACAGTAAGTTTTATAAGAGCACTGAGAGCAGAAATATGGCAAGAGGCCCAGAGGTGGCATCTCCATATGCTGTTCAAAGCAAAATCAACAATGATAACAACACTTTATAGGATATAAATTATGTACGAGAATCTGCCAAACCTGGATTTTAAGGCTTTTTTCAATATGTCATCTACCCCATTTACGCAGAATATACCTGTCGAGGCCCTCTATCAGTCAGAGCAGTTTCTAGACAGCATGGGGCGTCTGCTCTATGCTGCCAAAAACAAGCAGTTTGCTGTACTTACAGCAGCCCCTGGCTGTGGTAAAAGTACTCTGCTAAGAGCTCTTAGTGCCGAACTTGATGATGACAAGTACACTATTCTCTATGTATCTGACAGTAATCTCTCTGCCCGCTGGCTCTATGCAATACCTCTGACAAAAATGGGCTATGAAGCCAAGTTCCATACCAAAGATGCACGTATACAGCTCCAGGATATGCTCTATAAGGAAATGGAGGTCAAGGGCAAGAATGTAGTCATAATTGTAGATGAGGCTCACCTGGTAGATCATCACAATAATCGTAGCACTCTGCAGGAAATTAGATTTATGCTCAATTGCGAATTTGATTCTGGCAATCCTCTGAGTCTAATCCTCTCTGGCCAGAACGAGTTATGGGACTTGATAGCACATAAAGATCATAAGGCTATTATTCAGCGCATAGATCAGATCTGCAAGATTCCGGCTCTGGATAACTGGCAGGTTGCTCAGTACATAGAGACACATCTCAAATATGCAGGAACCGATGACACCATAATTTCATCGGCCGCTATAGAGATGATAAGTAACGCCTCAGCTGGCGTGCCTAGAGTTATCAACAAAATCTGCACACATTCTCTGATCTATGCAGCTAAATGCAGACAGTCTGTGATCAATGAAGATCTTGTTAGAGCTGTCATTGAAAGAGAACTGCCACCAAACATGTGTTTGGGATAAAGAAGATAATACAAGAAGGATAATACACGAAAATGGTCCCTATATGGGATCATTTTTTTTATGTGCTATTTGAGGTTATTTAATACAATTAGAACAAAATGCTTTAAAGGCATGACAAAATGACTTAGCTAAAATGCGTCATTCTCATTTAGCAGTGACACCATGGTCATCGAGCGATTGAAATTATCACAGATACGATTGTGTATATGGATAAAAATTTCATCCTTAAACTTATGGGCAAAGTCCAAAGCCCTGTATAGGTCGTGCAAGCCTATATCCTTAAGAGGCGAACATAAAAACTTTGTTTGATGATTAAAGGCCTTAAACTGAGATTTTGGATCAACCACCTTTAGAAAAGTCAGATAAGATAACACAGCATTTACATCAAACTGTACTGAGCTTTTACTGTTCTGAATATAGTAAATATGACGCTTTAATGTCAGTACGTTATCCCATAAAGGTTTTAAAGCCCAAAGCCCATAGTTAAGACTTATGGATACGGTCTTTCTTTGTAAATCTGCCTGGGTAATATCAATGCCTTTAATATGTTTCTCAACTAGATCTGCCCTTTGCTCTCTATATTTTAAAGTAGGGGTTTGATATTCCTTGCGTAATTTGGTTAAGGCATCAGGATCTTTCTCAAGAAGCTTATCTAAAGGTCCAAGAGATTTAATAGTCTTCTGTTTTTGCTTTTTGACACCATTAACCTTTATAGATGTAACCTCAACAATGGAGACATATTGGACGCCTTTAGTTTTTTTAACGGCGACAATAGTAGACATAGCAAGACCCCCTATAAGCTTAACTATAGCACCATTATATATTGTATCTAAATAATTCGCAATAGTTTGCAATAATAGAATTCAATAAGTTTTAAGTCAAAAAAAATTGGCAATCCTCGATGGAAAGCCAATTGTATTAATTGTCGTGATTACAAACTGTCAAACTCGGGAGGTCTCTGCGCTGCGCTAGATGGGGCGGTGGCAAAGACTGATGGGGCAAAAAGTACAGTGCGTCGAGGCAGAAGAAAAAGTGTGGCAAAAGGCAGCTCTTAAAGACAGGGCAGGAATTATCCTGCCCCTGATGGTTTAAAAAGATTTGAATACAAGTGAGGGACCATTTGAGATTTAACAGATAAAAATACTGTAGTGGCGTATTAGTCATTATTATATGGTTTTTAGTTCACTCTCAAATTTGTTTATTGCAAACTATGTCTGTTCATTCTGGAGCTGAACTTGCAGAGATCTGCCTTAACGGTCAGCTTGAAAACATCAAAAATAGTTGAGTATTTTGCTGCCTGCTTTGCATCTAAAGTATCACCCAAAGATGGAAAATTTATACCAGATTTTGAGAATAAAACCATGTGTCAAAAGCACTAATCAGCACGCCTTGATGATGGCAATATTACAGTGTGACAATGCATATAGTTCTTAAATCACTTGATATTACTTTTAAAGATATTTCTTTTAAGACATAGCCCGTTTTGCAATATTGCCAAGAGATGATATCTCACAGTATTTTCTACAAAAGCCAATACCTATACCATATACCTGTGTATACTGTGTATCAAAAAGATCTGCATATCTTTTTTTAATAATCTGCTCTGTGGCCTCATTAGCTGTCCTAAGGCATAGATCTTCATCGCCAGCGCGTTTAAACTCCAGGATTATAGCTCTTTTATACATAAAATCTTTAAGTATAATATCGCTATAACCAATACCGCTCTCGCTCTCATCTAGTACCTTAATATTGTTCTTTTGTGCAGCGCTAATTAAAAGACCCTGCATCAAGCCATGATAGTATTGCTCAGAGCCTGAGTGTCTTATACTTATATAGATTCTCAGAACAGAGTTTATAATAGCCTGAGCCTTGTCAATATCATTGCCCATCAGTGCATCTAAAAGCTTAAAACCCTCATCTTTCCAGCTATCATTGTTATTAGAATATAAGTAAGAGAATTTAGTCTCAAAGGCTTGCCTTACCTCATAGTTTGGTATTTTAACGCTGACCATTCCTTTGAGTTTTGAATTTTCATCAAAGGTGACATAGCCTGTTTGCAGCATCATGGTACAAAAGGTATCAAACTCCATACCTTTTGTAATATCAGGATAAACACTAAATTCAGAGAGTTTTATTAAAACTGAATTACCATCCATTAAATCCTGTAGCTTTTGTGTATTGTCAGCATCATTGGCCTCAATTGAGTTTTTTGTATACAGAGTGATAATGTCATTGCCTGAGGTGTTAACCCAAAAAGGCTTTGGCTCATTACTGCCGTTGCGTTTTGATGCGGCGCAGTACTCCATTAAAGACCACGGGCAATAGACATAATCATTGCCAAATCTGTAACCGTTATACCACTTTTTAATCTCATCTCTTTTTGACTCTAGTCCAAAGTCACATAGGATGTTCTCTGTCTCATCCTGTGTAAAACCAAAAAAGGATGAGTAAAGCTCATCGTTGACATTAAAAGTGGTAAAGTTATTAGCATCAGTAAAGATACTTTGATGAGCAATTTTTAAACAGCCAGTGACAATGCCCTTATACAGCCATGGATTACCCTGCTGTTTAAAGACAGATATGCTTATACTTCTTATGATGGAGAGCATTTCATCATAGTAAGGCTCTTTAGCCACAACAGCCTTTTGCAGTGGCACATCATACTCATCTATAATAATTAATACCTGTCTATTAAATTCTTTATGTAAAAGAATTGCAAGAATGCTTATAAAAGATTTACAGAAAGAAACAGCCTGATCTAACTTAATAGGATCAGATAAGTTTTTATATTCAGCTTTACAAAAATAATCAATATCAGTAAATCTATATAAATCATCAGCGGCTAAAATCTTGCTGTTTTTTAAAAAAGAGTAATTAGAATATACCTCATAAATAACTCTTAAAAATTCGACTATGGCTTCTTTAAAACAAAGGCCTTCAATACCTTTAAAAGACACATAGATAACAGGCACCTGTCCCATAACCTTATCACGAAGCTCTTTATACTCATCCTGAGCTACAGCAAGATTACGGCCATTGTCTATAAAGAGTTTTTGCTGATAGGAGGTATCCCCAGGGGTTTTATAGTCAAGCTCACAAAAGGCCTTAATCATGGACATATTTAAGGTTTTGCCAAAGCGGCGAGGTCGGGAGGGAACGGAGATCTGTGTAAACTAAGATCTCTTATTCTTTAATTGCGCAATTTTAGAATCTAAATTTATGCTATCTTGTTTTTTTCAACAATTCAATACCTCATTTCATGATTTTGCCTCTTCCTGCCCCTGAAAGCCTTTTATGGATTGGCGTAGCCAACCCCGTAGGGGCTTGTCCATAAATGGCTGAGGGGGCAGGAATCCCATGTTTATCACGTTTTGTCTCCCTTGGCTCTATGTTTTACAGGATGCGACAACCCATAGGTAATACGTAGTATTACCTATCCGCGCGGCGGGCTTGCTCCTATACGCTTAAAAACTAGTTTATATATGGCCTTATACGTTCAGCCAGACTATCAATGCATGTCATCTGGTTTAAGACAGATGTCCAGTTCCTGACTCTGCTCACACCCCATTTCTTGGCCAGGTCGCCTGTAATTCTTAAATAAAAGACTTTAAACACGGCATTCTTGTTCTCAAACATACCTATTTTAGTGACCTTACGTAAGCTGGAGTTTACGGCCTCTATAGCATTAGTGGTGTACATGATTTTGCGTATTGCCGATGGATAGTTAAACAGCTGTGTTACATGGTTGAAATTGTTCTCCCACACCCTTATAGCTCCAGGGTATTTATCACCCCATTTGTCTATAAGGTGCAGCAGAGCTTCCTCAGCTGCCTCTGCATTAATAGCTCCATACATTGCCTTGCAGTCGGCACAGAAAGCCTTTAAATCCTTGTAAGGGACATATTTACAGGCATTGCGTATAAGGTGCACAATGCATCTTTGTACAACTGTCTGCGGGAATATAGACTTTACTCCGTCTTCAAGACCAGAGACACCGTCCATAGACAGGAAAAGTATGTCCTTAACGCCTCTGCTCTTGATATTGTCAAATATATTCATCCAACATGACTTTGACTCTGTTGGGGATATATAAAGCCCCAAAACCTCTTTATACCCCTCAGCATCTAAGCCTAATATTACATATACGGCATGATTCTCTGTAGAGCCCTTGTCATTCTTCATCTTGACATAGATGCAGTCTACAAAGACAAAGGTATACAGAGGCTTTAACGGCCTGTTAAGCCACTCATTAACATCCGACAGGATAAGGTCCGTTATAGTGGAGATCTTGTCTTGAGAGAGCTTAAAACCATAGATTTCCTCAATGGTTGAGCTTATATCCCTCTGACTCATGCCTCTTGCATACATGGCCAGGACCTTTTGCTCTATCTGAGATACGTCTTTTTCCCTTTTTGGGATAATTACTGGCTCAAAGGTTCCTTCACGATCACGTGGAGTGTTGATCTCTGCCTCACCAAATGAGCCTTGAATGGTTTTCTTAGAATAGCCGTTGCGCCTGTTGGTGGTCTCCTTCTCATCAGTGCTGCTCTTGCTATAGCCTAAATGAGCATCAAGCTCAGTATTAAGGATCCTTTCAAAAACAGGTGCAAATGCTTCTTTAATAGCATCTTGAGCACTCTGGGCATCTTTTGGGTTGTAGTGCTCCATTATAAGGTCAGCTATCTTTTCAGCCATTGGGCTATGTTTAATTCTTGCCATATTAAGTAAACTCCGATAATGGTTATATTTTAAATCATCTATCTTCGTTTACACAGTTTTTAGTTCACTCTCGCGAGGTCTGGTGAATAAAGTGTTTTTATCACCTCTGTTTATAAAGAGATCATTAAGATAATATGTCTTATCAACATAATAGCCATTATTTAAAATATGACTGGCAAAGTCCTCTTCACCAGATAAGACAACTGTGCCATTGTTTTTAATCATAATACGTCCCTTTATCCTGATTATTTATAGCTGCTCTTGTATAAAGATTCGTACTTTATCCAATCTTACTTTACAATCAATATGACACATGGTCATACATACATAAAAAAGCTAATTGTCTATGTGAGCAAATATATAGTTTGCATCACTGTATAAGGTTTTATGAGTTTGACAGCCAGATGAAATCTTCATCTTTCAACATTGCTCACTAAATTGTATCCTGCTTTGCAATATTGCCAAGTGATGCTATCTCACAGTATTTTCTACAAAAGCCAATACCTATACCATATACCTGTGTATACTGTGTATCAAAAAGATCTGCATATCTTTTTTTAATAATCTGCTCTGTGGCCTCATTAGCTGTCCTAAGGCATAGATCTTCATCGCCAGCGCGTTTAAACTCCAGGATTATAGCTCTTTTATACATAAAATCTTTAAGTATAATATCGCTATAACCAATACCGCTCTCGCTCTCATCTAGTACCTTAATATTGTTCTTTTGTGCAGCGCTAATTAAAAGACCCTGCATCAAGCCATGATAGTATTGCTCAGATCCTGAGTGTCTTATACTTATATAGATTCTCAGAACAGAGTTTATAATAGCCTGAGCCATGTCAATATCATTGCTCATCAGTGCATCTAAAAGCTTAAAGCCTTCATCTTTCCAGCTATCATTGTTATTAGAATATAAGTAAGAGAATTTGGTCTCAAAGGCCTGCCTTACCTCATAGTTTGGTATTTTAACGCTGACCATTCCTTTGAGTTTTGAATTTTCATCAAAGGTGACATAGCCTGTTTGCAGCATCATGGTACAAAAGGTATCAAACTCCATACCTTTTGTAATATCAGGATAAACACTAAATTCAGAGAGTTTTATTAAAACTGCATTACCATCCATTAAATCCTGCAGCTTTTGTGTAGTGTCAGCATCATTGGCCTCAATTGAGTTTTTAGTGTACAGAGTGATAATGTCATTGCCTGAGGTGTTAACCCAGAAGGCCTCAGGTTCATTGCTGCCATTTTGTTTTGATGAGGCGCAGTACTCCATTAAAGACCATGGGCAGTAGACATAATCATTGCCAAATCTATAGCCGTTATACCACTTTTTAATCTCATCTCTTTTAGACTCAAGGCCAAAGTCACTGATGATTTTATCAGTCTGCTCCTGCGTAAAGCCAAAGAAGGATGAGTAAAGCTCATCGGTTACATTAAAGGTGGTAAAGTTATTAGCATCAGTAAAGACACTTTGATGAGCTATCCTTAGACATCCTGTGACAATGCCCTTGTACAGCCAGGGATCAGGATCCTGTTTAAAGGTATTAACACTTATATCACGTATTATGCCAAGCATTTCATCATAATACGGCTCTTTGGCAATTACTGCCTTTTGCAATGGCACATCATACTCATCTATAAGGATTAAAACCTTTGTGCCATAGGCAAGGTATAACATTTTTGCAAGATTGGGTATAAAAAGACCACAATAAGTTACAGCATCATTGAGTTTTGTTAAATCTGCTGACAGATTAAGGTTATTTGCGCAAAAATCGAATATAGTGGAAAAAATATTTTTTCTGTTATCTGATATTTTCGGATTATCAAGCAAAAAGGCAAATTCTTCATATAAGTTGAAAATCTTAATTACTAATTTTTCAACAGCCTCATAAAAGCAAGAGCCCTCAACACCTCTAAAGGAGACATAGATAACAGGCAGCTGTCCCATAACCTTATCGCGCAGCTCTTTATACTCATCCTGAGCTACAGCAAGATTACGGCCATTGTCTATAAAGAGCTTTTGCTGATAGGAGGTATCGCCTGGATTTTTATAGTCAAGCTCACAAAAGGCCTTAATCATGGACATATTTAAGGTTTTGCCAAAGCGGCGAGGTCTGGTGAATAAAGTGTTTTTATCACCTCTGTTTATAAAGAGATCATTAAGATAATATGTCTTATCAACATAATAGCCATTATTTAAAATATGACTGGCAAAGTCCTCTTCACCAGATAAGACAACTGTGCCATTGTTTTTAATCATAATACGTCCCTTTATCCTGATTATTTATAGCAGCTCTTGTATAAAGATGCGTACTTTATCCAATCTTACTTTACAATCAATATGACACATGGTCATACATACATAAAAAAGCTAATTGTCTATGTGAGCAAATATATAGTTTGCATCACTGTATAAGGTTTTATGAGTTTGACAGCCAGATGAAATCTTCATCTTTCAACATTGCTCACTAAATTGTATCCTGCTTTGCAATATTGCCAAGTGATGCTATCTCACAGTATTTTCTACAAAAGCCAATACCTATACCATATACCTGTGTATACTGTGTATCAAAAAGATCTGCATATCTTTTTTTAATAATCTGCTCTGTGGCCTCATTAGCTGTCCTAAGGCATAGATCTTCATCGCCAGCGCGTTTAAACTCCAGGATTATAGCTCTTTTATACATAAAATCTTTAAGTATAATATCGCTATAACCAATACCGCTCTCGCTCTCATCTAGTACCTTAATATTGTTCTTTTGTGCAGCGCTAATTAAAAGACCCTGCATCAAGCCATGATAGTATTGCTCAGAGCCTGAGTGTCTTATACTTATATAGATTCTCAGAACAGAGTTTATAATAGCCTGAGCCTTGTCAATATCATTGCCCATCAGTGCATCTAAAAGCTTAAAACCCTCATCTTTCCAGCTATCATTGTTATTAGAATATAAGTAAGAGAATTTAGTCTCAAAGGCTTGCCTTACCTCATAGTTTGGTATTTTAACGCTGACCATTCCTTTGAGTTTTGAATTTTCATCAAAGGTGACATAGCCTGTTTGCAGCATCATGGTACAAAAGGTATCAAACTCCATACCTTTTGTAATATCAGGATAAACACTAAATTCAGAGAGTTTTATTAAAACTGCATTACCATCCATTAAATCCTGCAGCTTTTGTGTAGTGTCAGCATCATTGGCCTCAATTGAGTTTTTAGTGTACAGAGTGATAATGTCATTGCCTGAGGTGTTAACCCAGAAGGCCTCAGGTTCATTGCTGCCATTTTGTTTTGATGAGGCGCAGTACTCCATTAAAGACCATGGGCAGTAGACATAATCATTGCCAAATCTATAGCCGTTATACCACTTTTTAATCTCATCTCTTTTAGACTCAAGGCCAAAGTCACTGATGATTTTATCAGTCTGCTCCTGCGTAAAGCCAAAGAAGGATGAGTAAAGCTCATCGGTTACATTAAAGGTGGTAAAGTTATTAGCATCAGTAAAGACACTTTGATGAGCTATCCTTAGACATCCTGTGACAATGCCCTTGTACAGCCAGGCATCAGGATCCTGTTTAAAGGTATTAACACTTATATCACGTATTATGCCAAGCATTTTATTATAGTAAGGCTTCTCAGCCACTACTGCCTTTTGCAATGGCACATCATACTCATCTATAAGGATTAAAACTTGTCTGTCATACTCTGTATAGAGCATATCAGCTAGTGTTGGTATGAAGGTTCCACAATAAGATATTGCTGTATCAAGCAAAGCATCATTTTTTAATTCACCTTTGTGTTTGAAACAAAAATTGTAAATGCTTAAAAAAAGATCCTTTTGCGCCTGAGGTATTTTTTTACTATCAGCAAGAAACAGAAAATATTTATACAGCAGTGCTATCTTAGTAAGAATTTTATCAACGGCATGATGAAAACATAGGCCCTCAACACCTCTAAAAGAGACATAGATAACAGGCAGCTGTCCCATAACCTTATCGCGCAGCTCTTTATACTCATCCTGAGCTACAGCAAGATTACGGCCATTGTCTATAAAGAGCTTTTGCTGATAGGAGGTATCGCCTGGATTTTTATAGTCAAGCTCACAAAAGGCCTTAATCATGGACATATTTAAGGTTTTGCCAAAGCGGCGAGGTCTGGTGAATAAAGTGTTTTTATCACCTCTGTTTATAAAGAGATCATTAAGATAATATGTCTTATCAACATAATAGCCATTATTTAAAATATGACTGGCAAAGTCCTCTTCACCAGATAAGACAACTGTGCCATTGTTTTTAATCATAATACGTCCCTTTATCCTGATTATTTATAGCAGCTCTTGTATAAAGATGCGTACTTTATCCAATCTTACTTTACAATCAATATGACACATGGTCATACATACATAAAAAAGCTAATTGTCTATGTGAGCAAATATATAGTTTGCATCACTGTATAAGGTTTTATGAGTTTGACAGCCAGATGAAATCTTCATCTTTCAACATTGCTCACTAAATTGTATCCTGCTTTGCAATATTGCCAAGTGATGCTATCTCACAGTATTTTCTACAAAAGCCAATACCTATACCATATACCTGTGTATACTGTGTATCAAAAAGATCTGCATATCTTTTTTTAATAATCTGCTCTGTGGCCTCATTAGCTGTCCTAAGGCATAGATCTTCATCGCCAGCGCGTTTAAACTCCAGGATTATAGCTCTTTTATACATAAAATCTTTAAGTATAATATCGCTATAACCAATACCGCTCTCGCTCTCATCTAGTACCTTAATATTGTTCTTTTGTGCAGCGCTAATTAAAAGACCCTGCATCAAGCCATGATAGTATTGCTCAGAGCCTGAGTGTCTTATACTTATATAGATTCTCAGAACAGAGTTTATAATAGCCTGAGCCTTGTCAATATCATTGCCCATCAGTGCATCTAAAAGCTTAAAACCCTCATCTTTCCAGCTATCATTGTTATTAGAATATAAGTAAGAGAATTTAGTCTCAAAGGCTTGCCTTACCTCATAGTTTGGTATTTTAACGCTGACCATTCCTTTGAGTTTTGAATTTTCATCAAAGGTGACATAGCCTGTTTGCAGCATCATGGTACAAAAGGTATCAAACTCCATACCTTTTGTAATATCAGGATAAACACTAAATTCAGAGAGTTTTATTAAAACTGAATTACCATCCATTAAATCCTGCAGCTTTTGTGTAGTGTCAGCATCATTGGCCTCAATTGAGTTTTTAGTGTACAGAGTGATAATGTCATTGCCTGAGGTGTTGACCCAATAGGCCTCAGGCTCCTCGCTACCATCAGTTACTGATAAACAGTACTCCATTAAAGACCATGGGCAGTAGACATAATCATGGCCAAATCTGTAACCGTTATACCACTTTTTAATCTCATCTCTTTTAGACTCTACACCAAAGTCACATAGAATTTTATCAGTCTCATCCTGTGTAAAGCCAAAGAACGAGGAATAGTGCTTAGAGTTGACATTAAAGGTGGTAAAGTTATTAGCATCAGTAAAGACACTTTGATGGGCAATTTTTAAGCAGCCTGTAATAATGCCCTTATACAGCCAGGCATCAGGATCCTGTTTAAAGGTATTAACACTTATATCACGGATAATGCCAAGCATTTTCTCATAGTAAGGCTCTTGGGCAATTACTGCCTTTTGCAATGGCACATCATACTCATCTATAAGGATTAAAACCTTTGTGCCATAGGCAAGGTATAACATTTTTGCAAGATTGGGTATAAAAAGACCACAATAAGTTACAGCATCATTGAGTTTTGTTAAATCTGCTGACAGATTAAGGTTATTTGCGCAAAAATCGAATATAGTGGAAAAAATATTTTTTCTGTTATCTGATATTTTCGGATTATCCAGCAAAAAGGCAAATGCTTCATATAAGTTGAAAATCTTAACTACTAATTTTTCAACAGCCTCATAAAAGCAAGAGCCCTCAACACCTCTAAAGGAGACATAGATAACAGGCAGCTGTCCCATAACCTTATCACGCAGCACTTTGTACTCATCCTGAGCTACAGCAAGATTACGGCCATTGTCTATAAAGAGTTTTTGCTGATAGGTTGTATCCCCAGGATTTTTATAGTCAAGCTCACAAAAGGCCTTTATCATGGACATATTTAAAGTTTTTCCAAAGCGACGGGGTCTTGTGAATAAGGCATTTTCAACCTCATCAGAGCTTTCAAGGAGATTTTTTAAGTATGAGGTTTTATCTACATAATAGGCATTAGATTCAATCAGCTTTTCAAAGATCTCACAGCCTGGTAATACTTTTGGCTTTGCGTGTGTGTTCATAATAAAGACCTATTATTCTATGTTTTATGTGTGGTGCCTGTTTAAAGATTGATTATGTATCTAATCTTACTCTAAAAGACTTAGATTAACACAGATAAGATTGAGTAAAAATAGATTCTATTGCAATTAAAGATAGAGGCGCACAGAATGATAAAAAGTGCAACGCGCCACGGTAAAAGAAAAAGTGCGTCACAAGATGGCGCCTAGGGCAGGGCAGGAATTATCCTGCCCCTTGTGTATTAAAAAGCTTTTTGTTTGCCTTTGTTTAAAAGATACTTTGCCAGCTCTACATAGGTTTTAACCGACAGATTTTCAGCTCTTTTCGTGCCATCAATATTAAGTGCATTAAGCTCATGTTCATCAAAAAGGCCAGAGAGGGCATTGCGCAGAGTTTTTCGTCTGGCGCTAAAGGCCTTGGTGACAACTGTATTTAAAAATGGAGCCAGAGCTCTCGTCTTTTCATCAAGATTATATGGCTTTAATCTTACAACGGCAGAGACTACCTTTGGACGTGGTGAGAAGGCCTCAGGCGGTACCTCAAGCACAGGCATAATAGCTGCATAAAACTGAGCCATAACAGTAAGACGTCCATAGTCCTTGCTGTCAGGGCCTGAGCACAGACGCTCTACGACCTCACGCTGCAGCATAAAGTGCATATCTTCAATGCCATTTTGCTCAAGCAGATGAAAGATAATAGGCGAGGTTATATTATAAGGCAGATTGCCAAAGACTCTGATAGGACCGTCTTTGGCCAGTTGTGAAAAATTAACTTTCAATGCATCGGCCTCAATTATCTCAAGGCCTTTTAAAAAAGGATCCTCACGCAGCAGTGCGGCGAGATCTCTGTCAAGTTCAATGGCTGTAAGGGCATGAGCTCTGTCAAGCACAGGTCTTGTGATAGCGGCATGACCTGGACCGATTTCAATTAATCTCTGCCCTGGTTTTGGGTTTATTGCATCAACAATTGAGGCAATAATGTAATCATCAATCAAGAAGTTCTGGCCAAATCTTTTTTTGGCTTTCATATGTGGTGGTGGAAGTGCCATTAATTATATCCGTGTTTTATCATATCCATGGCCTTGTCTATGGCCACAAAAAGAGAGTTGGGACTTGCGCTGCCTGTACCTGCTATATCAGGTGCAGTGCCGTGATCAACCGAGGTTCTTATAAAAGGCAGGCCTAAGGTGGTATTAAAGCCATCATCAAAACCTGCAAATTTGAGCACAGGCAGACCCTGATCATGATACATGGTTAAAAAGACATCGCATTTATCAAGATTGTGTCTGCAGAACATGGTATCGGCAGGATAGGGACCTTTAATATCAATACCTTCTTTTTGCAGATCATTGATACAAGGAATAATAAAATCTATCTCCTCTGTGCCAAGATGTCCTCCCTCACCTGCATGAGGGTTTAGACCTGAGATTAGAATGCGCGGCTTTTTAACCCCCATAAAGCGCTTAAAATCACTGTCTATGATTTTTACTGTTTTATAGATTAAATCATAGTTGATGGCAGATGGTATGTCAGCAAGTGGCTGATGTGTGGTAACCAGGGCTACATTTAAAGTAGAGCAGCCTAGCATCATGACCACATGCTCAGCCTTGCTCTTTTGCATAAGATATTCTGTATGCCCTGTAAATTTTAACCCTGTCTCATCAATGACAGCCTTACTGATAGGGCCTGTGACCAGGGCTTTAAACTCACCTGACAGGCATCCATCTATGGCTCTGTCCAGCGTGTTTAGCACATAAGGGGCATTTTTGATATTTAAAACACCAGGCACAGACTCATCATACGCATCAATATTTAAAACTCTGATGCATCCGTATCCTGCCTTGGTGTCAGAACCTTGAGCATAGTCAGTATAGACAATATCCTCAGGGGCTATGACAAAGCTTTTATCCTGTGTTTTTTGTTTATCTTTGAAAATTGAGCTGAAGGTTTGAATGATACGTTTTTGTATCAGAGCCTTTGAGCCTATGACAACTATGTCCTGATAACGGTCAGTCTGGGCAAGATGGTAGATTAGCTCTATACCGACACCTGAAGGCTCACCAGGTGTCAGAGCTATAAGATTATTTTGCATTGGCTACTTGATCTATATCAATTCTGGCATTTACAAGAGCAGGATCCTGTACCTTGATAAAGGCAGAGTCACGCAGCTCCTGCTCCCAGATTATAGACTCCTGGGCAAAAAGTTTTCTGTATATAAGATCGCGGGCCTTGTTCTTGTAGGCCTCATCAGAGCTGCTGTCAAGTTTGACCTTGTTGAGCTTGATAAGATGCCAGCCAAAGGATGACTGTATTGGCATGGAGATCTCACCCTCCTTGAGGGCCACCATGGCACGGGCAAAGCGCGGATCGTATTTCTCTGGTGTGGCAAAGCCCAGATTGCCACCTTTGATGGCAGAGCCTGGATCCTCTGAAAACTTGGAGGCGGCCACATCAAAGCTTACAGCTCCTGATAGAATTCTATCGCGCAGGGCATTTAACTGATTGTAGGCGGCCTCATCTGAAAAGATGATGGATGTTGTCAGAAGAATATGACTTGCATCGTACTCTTTAATAGGAATTACTGCATCGTGTGATACATCAATAAGTTTTATAAGATGCAGACCATATGGTGATCTAAATGGTCCTACCACATCGCCAGCTTTGGCCTTAAGCAGAGCCGGCAGGAAGGGAGCTGGGATCTGAGACTCTGGCATATAGCCAAGATCGCCGCCCTGAGTGGCAAGATTGCCCTGTGTATACATGGCAGCCAGTGAGGTAAAATCATCACCATTTCTTAATCTTGATTTGATGTGGGCTACTGTATTTTCAGCCTTCTGGGCACTCTGGGCGCTGGCTCTGGCTGAAAGTGGCACAATAATCTGTGAGATATGATAGCGCGGCTCAATACTGCCTACCTTTTTTAGGTTTTTGGCCAGAAGATCAACTTCAGTGTCGGAGATGGCAATGCGGTTGCGCACACGTGATCTTTTAACCTCATTTAAAATAAGGCTCTGTTTGAACTGCTCACGGGCCTGTGTCGCGCTAAGACCTGGGGCCAGTCTTTTTAAATACTCATCCACACTTACATTGTTGGACATGGCATTCTGATTGAGGATTTCATCAAGCTGCAGATCGGTAAGATCAATACCCTGTGATTTGGCCATCTGCAGTATAAGTGAATCTGTAATAAGGCCTTCAAGAGCTGCCTTTCTTGCTGAGATCTCATCAATGTTCTGACCTCTTTGCGCAAAGGACTTTTTGACAAGAGCTGTAGCCTGATTGAGCTCTGAGGTAAGAATAATATCATTGTTGACAACAGCTGCGGTTGAATCAAGAGTTATCTCCTGAGCACCAGCATGCATGGCTGTTACCGTACATAAGATGGCAATTGCTTTTATAAATTTATTCATAGCCTTTTAAAACCTTGTGACTGTCTGTCTAAATTGTGCCATATTCTTTTTACATTGTGAACTACAGTGTTTTTAAGAACAGGCACAATTGCTGTATTTTTTCACATACTGCTCTAGCGGTTGAGACTTGTTGGGTTGAAGTATGGAATAAGATGAGTATCTGTACTCTTTGGATCATCATCGCCGCTGATATTAAAGGCCCCAAGTCCCTTGAGCTCAAACTGCACGCCCAGTACTCTGTCTCTCTTGCGCTCAAGTACATCCCAGTTGGTCTGGGTGTAATCTTCATACATAATTGTTGCAGAATAGCAGCACTGCTCATAGCTTAGCGCTACTTTAAAATCAATATTGTTTGACTGCTCAAGATCATAGTATGAAGCCATGACCATGTTCATGTTAAGCCCAAGTGGAATGCGTCCTTGTAAACCTACCTGTGACAGATCAACACTCTTTTCATTGTCATAGGTGCGGTTGCCTTCCCTGGCAAAACGGTAGCTTATCTGACCCATATAGCCGCTGTCACTTTGATACTGCAAGAAGGCATTGTAGTTTGAGATCTCATTGGTCTCATTGGTATAGGCCATGGCACCATGTATGGTCAGCTGTTCAATAGGACTTGCATTGAAGTTAACAGAAAGAGGTGATCTTGGATACTTCTTAGGTGAGTCATTAGGATTTAAGGTCACACGTGTAGGTACAATACTGTAGGTCTGAGCCACAGACATACGATAGAGCTCTCTGTCATGAGGATCTAAAATTCTGGTGGTAAAACCTGCTGTAATTGAGTTATTGTCGGCAATACGATCTATGCCCATAAAGTTTCTGTATGAGAAGTTGGCATAGTAGTCACTCTGTCTGTCGGTGGTATCGTAATTGACTATATTGTCCTGATTTTTATACGGTATATAGCGGTATTCAAATTCAGGCTCAAGAGTCTGTGTATGGCGCAGATCAAGTATCTTTCTTTCAAAGGTGGTTTTGCCGCGCACTGAGAGCATATACAGATTACGATTGACGCTATCATCAATTTCATTAAAGCCAAGACGTCTTATATCAAGGGGCAGATCCTCAATATTATCCTGTCTGTAGCCAGTATAGAAGTATTTGCCAACAGCAGAGAGTGTAGTGCCTCTGGTATTTAAAATCTGATACTCAAGTGCAGGCTCGACATGGATACGGCTTGCATCAAAGTTATGATAGTCAGAGCCTGAGGATGACTCAAAGCGTGTAATCTGAGTTTTTGTGCTAAATAAAAAAGGTCCATAGACAGAGGCAAACTCACCCTCAACTCGCGGCATCAGTGAAAATGGGCGGGAGGAGACTATATAGTCAGGAATAAGGGACTGATATTTTCTGACCTCAAGATTTATATTGTAGTTTTCTCTGTCATAGGTGGTTTTAAAGCTGCGCTTTAAATGATCATCTGTAACCTCAAGATTCTCACCGCCAATATCGGCAATAAATGAATAATCCTTTGATCTTACCTGCTGATAGTCAAGGTTGAACTTAAGATCGCCTTTAAAAAATTCAGAGGTGTGCACCAGATCGATAAGGTAACGGGCGCTGTCGCCTGTCTCCTCACGCTGCTGCCAGCTTGTATCATTTGGCAGATAGGTGGTACGCAGCACGCCATAGCTGCCCACAAGCGGCATATAGCGCAATTCATTTTCAAGCACCAGACCGCGTCTGCCCATAACCTGAGGGGTAAAGGTCATATCATAATTTGGCGCTATATTAAAATATATAGGCTGGGAAAAGGTTATACCATCTTGTGATGAGTATGAGCCTGATGGATATAAAAGACCGCTCTTTCTCTTGCTGGTTATAGGAAAGCTTACATATGGGAAATAAAAGACAGGAATATCTCCCACATAGAGCTTGGCATCTTTAGCGCTGCCAAAATCTGAATTTTTGTCAATATCAACACTGCCTGCGGCTATGGTCCAGGAATTGTCACCTGCAGGACAGGTGCTAAAACGCAGATCCTCCATATGCAGTGTGGAGTTTTTATTATCAAGCTCTATAAGAGAGCTTTTACCGCTGGCAACAGAGCCGTTGAGCTGATAGCTTACATCCAAAAGGCGGGTTTGCTGTTCATCAAGTTTTGATCTGACAGGAGATGAGGTCTGCAATGTGTAGGCGCCGGCATTGTATACAGTATTGCCTGATGAGACAAGAGTCTGATCTTTTGATTTATAGGTAGTCCTGTCAGTTGAGAGGACGTTGTCAGCCTGTGTTATCTGCACATTGCCATTGTAGACAATATTGCCGTCAATATCGCCATAGACAGTATCAGCCTCAAGGGTGACAGGCTCTGTATTGATATCGTACTTTACAGGCTCCTTGTATGACGGTACACCATAATAGCAGGCCATATCCTTTTGTGGTATAGGCATAAAAGGGGCACTCTGCCATGGATTGGTTGCAGCAATATGCATGAGTTTGGCCGGCAGCAGTGAGCTGTCAGCTACATGTTTATTTAATAAAAAGCGCCTGGAGCTCTGTCTTTGCATAGTCATATAAATGCTGTTTGCAAGAGCTGTGGCTTTTTCATTTTTATCAAAGTCAGCTACGGTCTGATTTTTAAGTACATAGGTTGAGGCTGCAAAGCTCTGTGCACTAAATGACAGAATAGCTATAAGCGCAACATGCAAAGCGCTGTAGATATATTTTGAGTTGGTTACTGACTTGTTCAAGGCTAAAACCTGTAAATTAGTGACATCAAAGTCGTGGCAGATTAGGATCTACTATCTGATCTGCATCTTCATCCTCAAGGGCATCCTTGCCTTTGAGTTTTATCTCATCATTAGCCCAGGCTCCAAGATCTATAAGCTTGCAGCGCTCTGAGCAGAACGGTCTGAAAGGATTGGCACTGCTGTAGATAAGCTCCTTTTTACAGGTAGGGCAGGCTACTTTCAATACCTTACCTTGTGTCTGTTCAGGTTCAATACCGCTCTCTTTTATGATTTCATCATAGGTTCCATCGGGCAGAAGATTTTTCAGACTCACATTGATGTTCCTTTGATATAGGCCAGTTCAAATTCAATATCGCCCACAGTGGCACCTTTTTCATAAGGCAGGAAGCGGACGTTGACGCTTGACTGAAAGCCGCTGACCATAGGATAGCCGCGCACCGAGCGTGGATATCTTATCTCAATCAGATCGCAGCTTGAGGTGGTCTCCTGCATAAAGCCGTTTTTGGCAAGTTTAACCTGATATTCGGCACAAAGACGCCACATATAGAGTATAGTGGCTACAGGTATGCGTATGGAGTCAAGTTCATGCAGCCATTTGGTTATGGTATTAATCTGCTCTTCTTTTGGAAGACTTGACCAGAAGGTAAAGAGCGGGGTGTCAAAGCAGTTGACGCCGCATGGGGTTAAAAAGCGTGGTTTAATGGTCTCTAAAATAGGATCATCCTGCAGCACAGTTCTTTGTCTTGTAAACTTGTCAAGAGCCAGGTGGGCCTCGTTGAGCTGGGCTAAAAGCTCCTGCACCAGCTCACTGTCAACCTCAGGGTCATCAGCCCAGATTTTAAGGTTGTGATGCAGTCTTTCAAGATCTTTTACAATCTCTATTTTAAGAGCGCCCGAGCCGTCTATAAGATCCATATAGTCAACTACACCGCGGATCAGAGAAAAAAGCTCAGCCTCTGAATTTATCTGACGGCATTGTTCAATGCGATTGAATATTGCCTCAAACTTCAGATAAGTTCTGGCCTTAGGACTTAAAGGAAAATCGTATACAAACATAAATACCTGCTTTGTAAAATTATTTATGCTGTGAAAGTGCAAGCTCTCTGTAGATTGAATCTAGCTTTTGCACTTTACTGTAAAGTTCATCGGCACTGATATTTTCAGTGTTTATAATATCATCGGCCAAGCTTAGGCGTGTATCGCGGCTGACCTGTCTTTTTAGTATATTATGTGCAATATCCTCACCTGAGCCGTCACGTGCGCATATTCTTTGTATCTGCAGTTGTTCACTGCAGTCTACAACAAGTATTCTGTCAAACATGGCATTAAGCTTATGCTCAAACAAAAGAGGAATTACAGCAATGACATAAACGCTTTGTTTACTGTTAATCTGCTCAATGAGCATTTTATGCACATAAGGGTGCACAATGGAGTTGAGCACCATAAGTTTTTTGTCATCACTAAAAACAATATTTCTTAATTTTCTGCGATCAAGGGTGCCATCGTCATTTAATATATCAGGGCCAAAGTGCTCTGCAATGGCATCAAGGGCCAAAGAGCCTTTAGCTACGGCCTGCCTTGCTATAAGATCTGCATCGACAATATCAATGCCAAGTTCTGCAAACAGGGCAGCAACTGTGGATTTGCCACAGGCAATACCCCCAGTCATACCTATACACCATGGCCTTATAATATCTTTTGATACTGTCATTGTCCTGTAACTTTTTTACGCAAAAAACTCTTTATATAATAAAACAATACCATTTTAAAATCATGTATAAATGCCACAAAGAGCGTAAAAAAAATAAAAATACCGCCATGCAGGCAGCTATATAATTTTTGTGTAGCCAAAAGGCAGTAAATTATGCTTATGCTCTGCACAATAAATTACTTCCATGCTCTTAAGGAAGATTAAAGATCCTTTAAATATTTACATGCAAAAAGGCTCTGATGGATATAACACAGGTCGCTGCCGCTGGATAAAAAAAATTAGGTATGACATTGATTTTTTATCTTATATGACAGGTTATTAAAATAAAGTTGTAACAGAGGCTTTAAAGTCTGAATTTAGGTTGTACAATAAAAAGCCCATATATTAAAAATAACACAAAAAATTTCTATAGGTTTTTATTGTGAAAGTCATGACTGTTGCGGCCTGTGCCGCCTCTTTGCTGGTGCTGTGTTCATGTCAGAGCCATGATGGCAGTTCCAATCTGTTAAATCCTGGTATGAGTATTGACGGCAGAGAAATCTATCTGCGCGGTGAGATGAACGATTATGCTGTAATGTCAGCCTACAGATTGAATAAAATTGATGAAAATACTTTTTGTACTGTAGCCCCGCTCAGAGCGGACTGGGCCCCATACCGCTTTAAATTTGCCGACAGTGCATGGAGCTCAGGCTCCAATTTTGGCTATGCAGCTCCACCTGGTGTACTGCATGTTGACGGCCCTAAGGTTAAGCTCAATGCGGCCTCACGCTTTGAGGAGCTTAGCTTTTCACCAGATGAGGATGGCAATTACCGTTTCTGCCTTATAAAAGAAGGTAAGAGCTATCATGCTACAGTGGATAAAAGCGATGATGAGCTTGCTACACTGCATGATCTGCTCTTTAACAGCGGTAGTTTATTAAGTACTCTTAACTAAGAGCCATGGCAGATAAAAAAGACAGGGTTTATATATTTTTTGCAGACTACATGCTCCTTGAGCTGTCACTGTCACAAAGTACCATAGACTCCTACTGCAGAGATGTGAAGCTCTTTGAGATGCATCTTAAAGAGAGAGGGGTAGATCTTTTTAACTTCACGTTAGATGATATCAGAGTTTTTTTACAGCAAAAAAACTCAGGCAGCGAGCGCTCTATGCGACGCTGGCTTGCAGCTATGCGTCTTTTCTGCAGATTTTTAACTGTTGAAAAGATGCGCCCCGACAATCCTATGTCTACAGTGGAAAATCCAAAAGCAGGACAATATCTCCCGGTAGACATGTCAGAACATGATGTCAATGCCATATTGAACGCACCTGATGTTGCTACCTATGAAGGGCTTAGAGATAAGGCCATGCTTGAGCTTTTATATGCTACAGGGTTGCGTGTCAGCGAGCTTGTCAATTTAAAATTTGAAAATATAAATCTGCAGGAGAATTTTCTTATCATACGCGGCAAGGGTGATAAGGAAAGGGCAATTCCTTTTGGGAAGTATGCTAAAGACTTTTTGGTTGACTTTCTTGAAAATGGTCGCGTTCAGATTGATCCAAAGGGTAAGATTGCCTATATCTTTTTATCATTGCGCACTAAGGGACCTATCTCGCGCAATGCTTTCTGGGGCAGGGTTAAAAACTATGCCAAAAGTGTGGGGCTTAACAAACTGCCATCACCGCATACCTTCAGGCATGCCTTTGCCACACATCTTTTAAATCATAATGCCGATCTGCGCACAGTGCAGATGCTGCTAGGTCACTCAAGTTTGGTGACCACACAGATTTATACCCATGTGGCCACAGAGCGTATGCACAGTCTGTTTAAAAAATGTCATCCGCGCGCCTGATGCTATTTATTTGTCTGGCACTGCCGCATTGTGTACTGCACATAGGCAGTTGCCATATCCACACTCATTCTCTCTATACAAAAGCCATGGTGCAGATAAAAGTTTATGGCTCTTTGATTCTTTTTATAGACATCAAGAGATAAATCCTGGTACCTGTGTACAAGATGCTCTATAAGAGATGTGCCAAAGCCTTTGTGCTGCATACTCTTTTTTATAAAAAAACCTGCAATGTAAGTATCGACAAGGCCTGCAAAACCTGCAATTGTGCCGTCATTATCATCATTTATGATGTAAATTGTCGCACTGTCAAAGGCCTGTTGCACATAGGGAATATGATCTCTAAAGTAGTGCTGTGAGATAAAGCTGTGCGCATCAAGATTGCCCTCAAGCCATATATCAACAAGTGTCCTTATCATCTGAGGGTTGTGCTTTGTGTCTAATGCATAAATCATAAATAATGTGTCGCATAAAAAAGCTGGCATAAAGATTATATTATGCCAGCCGGACGAGGTATTATTGACTTTTATTGTAGAACATAGTTATTAAAAATTTAGTGTTGTGGATCGGAATTTTGATAAAAATCCTGGAATCAGGGTGGTACAAAAAGGCCTTTTTACAGGATAAAAAGCAGTAGTGCTGCAGGGCAGTTCAGGATTTGATGGGGTATAAAGAGCGCAATAAGATAAATTCAGAGCAAATGAATTATAAAAAATGTGTCTAAACTTGGTAGAATAGAAATATTATACAGTTTGCGCCTGTTTTATGGCATGATCTTACCTTTTGTTATATTTTTCATTAAATTTGAATATAACTGCGCTGCAAGTTTTTTATGGCATATTTATATGCTTTGCTGTAAAAATCCCTGATACCTTTGATTTTTTTTAGCAGTTATATTTTAAAATAGACTATATTTGACATTTGTCCGTTTGCGCACTTATAAGGAGTCAATGTGCAGATTTCATACAAGAGCCTGAGCTCGGATAGTTTCAATATTGAATTTAAGCTTGTAAAAAGCGATCAGAGCAATTTTGTTGCTCAGCAGGGAGATGTAAAGTACAAATCACGTATTAAAAAGGCCTTTATATTTGCACAAAGAACATATCCTACACTACAGGAGCATATGCTTGAGCCAATTAGCATCAATCAGACAGATGATGCAGGCATTGTTACAGCACTTTACCGCAATATGGATATTGCAAGAGCTGAGGACTTTTTAAAAAATTCAAACAGTCTGTGGCAGTATGTAATAGGCAAAAGAATGGGGCGTGTGCTCAATCTGCTGCACTCATGTGAACTTACACAAAAGGATGAGTTAAGGGCCAGGCATCATCATGATCGTATGGTTAAAAACTTTCATGCCTATTTAAATGACAGACGCATGCGCTTTTTAAATGATGGTGAGCTTATAGAGGCTATTGAGCCGCGCCTTGATAATTTCACCAGCAAAAAGAATGTGCTGCTTATGGGTGTGGCCGGATTGCAGAATATCTTTTTAACCCATGATGCCACAGTGGTCATAAAACCTACCTATAATTTTGCCATTGGCGATTATGCCGAAGATCTGGCCTCTATTACCAATGAGTGCGCCCAGAGCTATCCTCTGTTTGTAGGTGGTGTGCTAGATGGCTATTTTGGCGCCAAGATTCCATCACAGTTTTATGTAAATTATGCGCTCTTTACCGCCATGAATGTCATCAACCGCGGTTATGCTCAGATCTCACGCTCCATTAAACTAAATGATGGCAGCTCCTTTGAGATTTTCAGAGCCTATATCAGCAAGATTGATTTTCTAAAAGAGCAGTTCTCTGGCTATAAAAAACCAATTCCGCAGTTTTTAATGACAGAGCAGCTGCAGCAGGTAAGACAAAAGGCACTCTCGCGTGCTCTTTAGCAGGTAAAAGCTTTTTTAAAATTTTCAGGTAATAAAAAACCCAGATAAGAATCTGGGTTTTTTAGTAATATTCTTTAGCCTAAATTAAGATCTTTTTCCTTTTCAAGCTTTTCTTCAAGATAGTGAATTGAAGCACCGCCTCTTATCTCCACAGGATCTACTAAAAGCTCCTTGTGCAGAGGAATATTGGTCTTGATACCTTCAATTACAAGCTCGTCTAAAGCCTCAAGGGTACGGGCAATGGCCAGATCTCTGTTATCATCATGAACAATAAGTTTGCCAACTAATGAATCATAGTGTGGCGGAACCTTGTAGGTCTGATAGATATGGCTGTCCCAGCGTACACCAGGGCCTCCTGGCACGTGCAGTGTGGTAATGGCACCTGGAGATGGCAGGAAGGTTCTTGGATCTTCGGCATTGATACGGCACTCAAAGGCATGGCCTTTGATCTTGATATCTTCCTGTCTGATAGACAGTGGATCGCCTGCTGCCACACAGATCATCTCACGTACAATATCAATACCTGTAATCATTTCAGTTACAGGGTGCTCAACCTGTACACGGGTGTTCATTTCAATAAAGTAGAACTCGCCGTTTTCATAGAGGAATTCGAAGGTACCGGCGCCGCGATAGCCAATATCAACACAGGCCTTGGCACAGCGCTCACCAATGGAGCGGCGCTGCTCTTCGGTGATGAAAGGAGCAGGTGCTTCTTCTAAAACCTTCTGATTGCGTCTTTGCATGGAGCAGTCACGCTCGCCTAAATAGACGGCATTGCCATGGCTGTCTGAGAGTACCTGAAATTCGATATGACGTGGGTTTTCCAGGAATTTTTCCATATAGACGGCAGGATTGTTAAAGAACATATCTGCCTCACGGCGGGTCAGAGCTATGGCATCATCAAGCTCTTCATCCTTGTAGACAACGCGCATACCGCGGCCACCGCCGCCACCTGCTGCCTTGATGATAATAGGATAGCCAATCTTGTTGGCAAGAGCTCTGTTCTCCTCGGCATTGTCACCAAGGGCACCTTCAGAGCCAGGCACGCATGGCACACCTGCTCTTTGCATGGCTTTTTTGGCAGAAACCTTGTCGCCCATAAGACGTATGGTATCGGCAGTAGGGCCTATAAAGACAAAGCCTGATTTTTCAACCATTTCAGCAAAGTCGGCATTTTCAGATAAAAAGCCATAGCCTGGGTGGATGGCAGAAGCGCCTGTGGCCTCGGCTGCTGCAATAATGGTTGGAATATTAAGATAGGAATCCTTGGCAGCTGCAGGTCCTATACAGATTGACTCATCTGCAAGTTTAACATGCATCAGATCTCTGTCAGCTGTTGAATGTACAGCCACTGTCTTGAGACCAAGCTGACGGCAGGCACGCAACACACGCAGTGCAATTTCACCGCGGTTGGCAATAACAACTTTTTCAAGTTTCATATTTTTTCCGCAAATAAGATTAATCCGCAGTGTAACTGCGGATTGGTAATTTTATTCAAACTCAAATATTGGCTGGTCAAATTCAACTGTTGAGCCATTGTCAACAAGGATCTTTTTGATCTTGCCGGCTCTGTCTGACTGAATCTGATTCATCATCTTCATGGCCTCGATGATGCACAGAGTATCGCCTTCTTTAACGGTCTGACCTTCCTCAACAAAAGGTGCGGCGGTAGGACTTGCGGAACGGTAGAAAGTACCGACCATAGGGGAACGCATTACATTGCCTGATACAGAAGCAGGTGCTGCCTCTGCAGGGGCTGCAGCTGGAGCAGCGGCTGCGGCAGCAGGAGCTGCTGCAGGGGCGCTGACATGTGCCTGAGGCATGGTCATGGCAACCGGGGCCTGAACATGTACAGGAACAGGAGCCTGCTGGGCACGTGAGATGCGCAGCTCTTCCTCACCCTGTTTAAGATTGATTTCAGCTACATCAGAATTTGATACAAGATCAATAAGTTTAGCTATCTTGTGGATATCAATTTGCATTTGCTATCACCTAGAGTTTGTTGCGGGGCAACGTTATTTAACATTCCTACGGACTAGCTTTGCCGCCTGTGTCAGAGCGTAAAGATAGCCGTCAAGCTTAAATCCAACAATAACACCCACAGCCTTGTCTGAAAGATAAGAGTGGTGACGGAAGCTTTCACGTGCGTGCACATTGGATATATGAATTTCAAAAAAAGGAATATCCACACCACACAGAGCATCTCGTATTGCAACTGAGGTGTGGGTAAAGGCGCCGGCATTGATAAGAATAAAATCCACTCTACCGCGTGCAGACTGTATTTTATCTACAATGGCACCTTCATGATTGGACTGGAAATGCTCAAGCTGTACAGACAGTTCCACGGCCTTTGCATCAAGCATTGAGCGAAGATCCTCAAGTGTCTCATGTCCATAGATCTCAGGTTCTCTGAGTCCTAACAGATTAAGATTGGGACCATTTATAATCAGTATCTGATTGTCAGCCAAAGTCTGTCTCCCTAAGAGCAAAGATGATGACATTTTAGCAATATTAATTAATTTTAGAACTTTTTTTTAACAAAAATTTAAAAAAATGCCGTTTTTTATACGAAAAAATGGGTTTAAAGCCTATATCCTCATACCTTACAGGCGCATAAGGCTCGGCTTTATAGTCTGCCTTGGTGTCAACTTCAGAATGTATTCTTTTGATATTTTAAGGGCTTTATACAGACATCTTTTACCAAAATAAATGTTTGTTTAACTTTTATTAATAGCCGTATTTACTTTAAGAGCCTACGCCATCCTGTCAGGGCATTTACTGTCTTTGATTTTTTCTTGGCAGTCTGTTAGGCCTACTTTGAGTTTTACACGCTAATTTGTTAAAATTAGGCACAAATTTTTTTTACACATTAATGTGTCTGCAATCGCCTTTTAAAGGATTTTTCCCATGAATAAAGCTAAATCTATTGCCGCTTATGATGCTGAGCTTTGGGCTGCCATTGAAGCTGAAAACAAGCGTCAGGAAGATCATATTGAACTTATTGCCTCAGAGAACTATGCATCTGTATGTGTCATGGAGGCTCAGGGTTCACAACTTACCAACAAATATGCCGAAGGTTATCCAAACAAGCGCTACTATGGAGGCTGTGAGTACGTTGATGTAGTAGAGCAGCTGGCCATTGACAGAGCCTGCAAGCTCTTTGGCTGTGAGTATGCCAATGTGCAGCCGCACGCAGGTTCACAGGCCAATGCTGCAGCCTATATGGCTCTTTGCAATCCAGGTGACACCATTTTAGGTCTGTCACTTGACAGCGGCGGTCACTTAACCCACGGCTCATCTGTAAACTTCTCTGGCAAGATGTACAATGCCATTCAGTATGGCGTCAATGAGGCAGGTGAACTTGATTATGAGGATATTCTAGCCAAGGCCAAAGAGTGTCAGCCTAAGGTTATTGTGGCAGGCTTTAGTGCCTACTCAGGCATTGTTGACTGGAAGAAAATGCGTGAGATTGCAGATGCCGTAGGCGCCTATTTAATGGTGGATATGGCCCACGTGGCAGGTCTTGTGGCAGCCGGTGTCTACCCAAGCCCAATTGAGCATGCCCACGTTGTAACCTCAACCACCCACAAATCATTAGGCGGCCCACGCTCAGGCTTTATCCTGTCAAACTGCCATGATGAGACTATATATAAGAAGTTAAACTCAGCCATCTTTCCAGGCTCACAGGGCGGTCCTTTAATGCACATCATTGCAGCCAAGGCCATTGTCTTTAAAGAGGCCATGGAAGACTGGTATGTTGACTATCAAAAGCAGGTTGTAGCCAATGCCAAGGCTATGTGTGAGGAAGTAATCAAGCGTGGCTACAAGGTAGTCTCAGGCGGCACTCACAATCACCTCTTCCTCATGGACTTTATTGGCATGGAAATGACAGGCAAGGAGGCTGAGGCCGCTTTAGGTCAGGCTCACATTACTGTCAATAAAAACTCAGTACCTGGCGATCCAAGATCTCCATTTATAACCTCAGGTTTAAGACTTGGCACTCCAGCCTGCACCCGCCGCGGCTTTAAAGAGGCCGAGGTGCGCACTCTGGCCAATATCATCTGTGATGTACTTGATAACTACAAGGATGAGGCAGTTATTGCCAAGGCCCGTGAGCAGGTTACAGAGCTCTGCTCAAGATTCCCTGTCTATGCACAGTAAATTGTAAAATTGTTTTTTTACTCTAAGGTGGCCATGAGCCACCTTTTTATGGAGAATTTATGTTTTCCTTTGCTGACAAGACTTATATGAAAAGAGCGCTGCGCCTTGCCAAAAAGGGCAGGTACACAGCATCGCCAAATCCTGCCGTAGGCTGCGTTATAGTCAAAGATGGCATAATCCTTGGAGAGGGTTATCATAAAAAGGCAGGACTTGGCCATGCTGAGGTTAATGCACTTGCACATGCCTCTTATAATGTAAAGGGATCCACCTGTTATGTAACACTAGAGCCCTGCTCTCATTATGGTAAAACACCGCCATGTGCCAAGGCTTTAGTCGAGGCTGGAGTGGCGCGTGTGGTTATAGCCATGCTCGATCCCAATCCCAAGGTCTCTGGTAATGGCGTTAAAATCCTAAAAGAGGCCGGCATTGAGGTTGAGGTAGGTCTTTTATCTGATAAAGCCTATGCTCTAAACCGTGCCTTTTTTAAATCCATAACCTCTCATTATCCATATGTGGTGGCCAAGGTTGGCATGTCACTTGATGCCAAAACCGCCCTGCACAGCGGTGAGAGCAAATGGATCACAGGGGCCAAGTCACGCTCATGTGTGCAAAAGCTGCGTGCCCACGCAGGTGCCATTATTACAGGCGCCAATACAGTAAGGGCCGATGATCCATCTTTAAATGTGCGCATGGATGAGCTGCCGCATAAGGTGCGTCCTCTTGTTGACAATGAGTATTTTACTCAGCCTATAAAGGTTATTTTAGATACCAGGGGATCACTGTCTTATAAGGATTACAAAATCTTTAAAAGCGGGCGCTGTCTGCATGTTATAAGTGACAGATACAGACCATCAGAAAGTCTGTGTGCCAATAAGGTGCCATGTGATGACGGTTACATAGAGCTTTTTACCAGTACTGTTGATGATGTCATAACTGTGCTGTATGTGCCAGAGGATGAGAGCGCTCAGATTTCATTAAAATTTGTGCTTAACTATTTAAACTATATACACATTCGTGAGGTTTTAGTTGAGGCCGGAGCCTCGCTTACCACTTCATTTTTAGATAAGAAACTTGTCAATGAGCTTTGTGTCTTTACAGCATCAAAGATTTTAGGTCACATTGCCCGTGGTGCTTTTTTATCAAAAGAGGTTGAGAGTTTAAATAATCTGTTATCCTATAGGATTATCAAGTTAAAACAGATTGATAATGATATTTTTGTACGCTACAGCCTAGATGGTCAGGAGTGATATGTTTACAGGTATAATTGAATGCACAGGAGAGCTTGCAGGCATTGAGCATGTGCCAAACGGTGCCTCTATCAAGGTGGTGGTGCCTGAATCTTTTGCCATAGGCAAAAGGGCGGCCTTAGGTGACTCTGTTGCCAACAATGGAGTATGTCTTACTATAACCTCTCTTGGTGATAATTTCTTTACAGCCTTTGTCTCAAAGGAGACACTTGATCGTACCTGTTTTGCATATTACAGAGCAGGGGCAAGACTGAACCTTGAGCTGGCCTGTACCCCATCAACCCATCTTGGCGGTCATATTGTACAGGGCCATGTTGATGGAGTGGGAAGAGTTATAAGTGTTGATCCATTAGGTGATTCTCTTGATATCTGGATTGAGGCTCCATCTGAGATTGCCATGTATATAGCCCACAAAGGCTCTATTGCCATAGACGGTGCCTCGCTTACTGTCAATGAGGTTGATGGGTGCAGATTCAGGCTTACCATCATTCCTCATACACAGGAGATTGTAAATATAGGCGCCTGGAAGGCTGGTGATAAGGTCAATATTGAAGTGGATGTGCTTGCGCGCTATCTGCATCGTCTGCTTGAGTGCAATGCCATAAAAGGCAGCGGCAGTGTCTCTGCTCTTAGTATGGATACACTGGCTAAAAACGGTTTTTTATAATTTAAGGAGAAGTATATGTCAGTAAATTACATTGAGGCCCCGGTTCCTGTTGCCTCTGATGCAAAGTTTGCTATTATTGTGTCACGTTTTAACAGCTTTATTACAGAAAGACTGCTTGAGGGTGCCATTGACACCTTAAAAAGAGACGGTCAGGTTAGCGAGGAGAATATCACTGTGGTACGTGTACCAGGTGCCATTGAAATTCCTCTTGTAGCCTCAAAGCTTGCAAAAAGCGGCAAGTACAGCGCTCTTATTACTTTAGGCTGCGTTATACGCGGTGCCACCTATCACTTTGAGGTGGTGGCCAATGAGTGTTCAAAGGGTTTAACTCAGGTTATGCTTTCTAACGATATTATTATCGCCAATGGTGTGCTTACAGTAGATACACTTGATCAGGCTGTACAAAGAGCAGGTGCCCACGTGGGCAACAAGGGCTCAGAGGCTGCAAGATCAGCTCTTGAGATGGTAAATATTTTAAAGACCATAGGTTAATTGATTTTATATTGACGTAAAGGAAAAAAGTATGGATGCAATTGAAGGTGCCGTAAGTCCAGCCATGCGCCACAAGGCCAGACATTTTGCTCTGCAGGCTATATATCAGTGGCAGATGACTGGTGACAGTGCTCAGGAAATTGAAAGACAGTTTCTTGAGGATCAGCCGCTAAAAGGTGCTGACCTCGATTATATGCATGATCTTATTTCAGGCGTGGTGGCCAATGCCATGGAGCTTGATGAGATCTACTCACCATTTTTAAGCCGACCTTTAAAGGATCTTGATCTGGTGGATAAAGCTATATTGCGTCTTGCCACCTTCGAGCTGACATACAGACAGGAAATTCCTTTTCGCGTCATTATCAATGAGGCCATTGAACTTGCCAAGTCATTTGCCGAGCAGGACAGCCACAAATTTGTCAACGGCGTTTTAGATAAAGTTGTAAAACAGATTAAACAAGGCTAAATGTGTTAGGTGAGTTTGATTTAATACACAGATACTTTACCAAAGAGACAGACAATAAATCTGTCTCTTTGTCTGTAGGCGATGACTGTGCTCTTATTGACTGTAATGAGCGTGGCTATCTTGCCATAACCACAGATACTTTAAATGAGGGTATTCACTACTTTAAAGGTGAAGATCCTTATATGCTCGGTTACAAGTCACTTTTAGTCAATGTCTCTGATCTTGCCTCCATGGGGGCCAAACCTGAGTACTTTACACTCTCCTTGACCTTAAAAGAGGCTGCTGAGGATTTTTTAAAGGCCTTTGCCGATGGTATGTTTACACTGGCAGATGAGCTTGATATGACCCTTATTGGCGGCAATACCTCAAAGGGCAGTGCCGATTCCTTTAGTATTGAGGCTATGGGTTATGTGGCAAAGGACAGGGCCATGTTAAGAGCAAATGCCCGAGATGGCGATCTTATCTGTGTTACAGGTACCCTCGGTGCTCCTGCCTTATTTGTTGAAAGCGGCTATGGCAAAATTGCGCTTAATGACAGTCAGAGGCTTATAGCCCACAATAAGGCTATGCTTATGCCAAATCGCTGCGCCTTTGCCTGTGAGCTCTCAGAATTTGTCAGATGCGCCATTGATATATCAGATGGCCTTATGGGCGATCTTAAACATATATGTGACAGATCCAATCTTGCAGCCTGTATTGATGTTGACACTCTGCCCGTTGACCCACTTATAAAGAGTGTAGAAAAGACAAGAGAGTATGGGCTTAATCTGGCACTTTTTGGCGGCGGTGACTATGAGCTTTTATTTACCGTGGATAAAAAATATGCAGATGACCTAAAGGCACTGAGCGCAAAGCACAATGTTCAGGTAAGTATTATAGGCAAAATGATAAAAGGCACAGATATTGTGCTAAAGGATGGCCAGAGTATGTTCAACGGCAGCGGCAGAGCCTTTGAGCATTTTTAGAAAGTATCTGTAAAAGACTGTATTTATGAGTTATAAAAGCAAAAGAATTAGTATAAATTAGCATTTCTATTTTTAATCTAAGTTTTTAGATGTAAAATAACTCGCAGTTTGAACATTTAAACAGTTTTTTTGTCAAATACAGAAATTAATCATAATAAGCTGTATCAAATACAGCGTCTATCTGGAGTAAGAATTTTGAACACTAAGTTAGTTAAGAGCTTTTCCATTGGCCTGATTGCAGCATCTGTTATGGCTTTGAGCGCCTGCGGTGAAAAAAAGGTTGAGTTTGATGCTGCCAAGGCAGATTTTGATCAGAAGGCTTCCTATGCTATCGGTGCCGTTTTAGGTACTCAGTTATCACAGGTACAGGCCACACAGGGTGAATTCCTGGGCAAGGTTGATACACAGCTGATTTTAGCAGGTTTTACCGATGCTCTTAACAAAAAGACTGTTATGACTGAGCAGGATTTACAGACAACTTTAGCCTCTCTTGAGCAGAAGGTTGCAGAGGGTATGCAGGCCAAGGCATTAAAAGAGAGCCAGGATAATCTTAAAAAGGGTGAGGACTTCTTAGCTGCCAATGCCAAGAAGGATGGCGTCAAAGTTACCAAGTCAGGTCTGCAGTACAAGGTTGTAAAGCAGGGTGAAGGTCCTACTGCCAAAGCAGGTGATGTAATCTCTGTTATCTACAAGGGCACCACTATTGACGGTACTGTATTTGATGAGCAGAAAGAGCCTGTAGATTTTACTCTTGATAACATGATCCCAGGCTGGATTGAGGCTCTGCAGCTTATGAACAAGGGCTCAGTCTATGAGCTGGCTATTCCAGCCAAGCTTGCCTATGGTGAGAGCAATGCAGGCGGCGTTATCAAGCCAAATTCTGTTTTACTCTTTACTGTAACCTTAGTTGATGTAAAGAGCCCAGCAGCAGCTGCTGCCCCTAGTAACGACAATAAATAATTTATCTGAATAAAAAATCTGGATAAATTTTTAAATGACAAAAGGCATGAGATTCTCATGCCTTTTGTGTATGGAAACAGGCTCAAAACACTTAAAGATCACGCCATTTATTTTCAATGAGCAGATTTTAGCTGCATCTTAAATAAGGCACAGCCTGTACAGGCGCCAAGGGGCTGGAGAATTTTTTTAAAAACTGCCTTGTATAGTCAGATATTGCTACTAAACTTTAAATTAGGTTTGCAGCAGTGCCTGCACAAAATGATGTGTAAGGCGGCATTTATATAAGGTGAAGTCATGGCAAGAGTAAATCTTTTTAAAAGCGATTTTGCAGAGTACAAAAAATGTGTGGCAGAGCTTGATGATCTTAGTGTCTCAACATTTAAATATGCCACAGGCATTGAGTCAGTCACTCTTAAAAACTCACAAGGTTATGTAGAGATACTGCCTTATATGGGGCAGATAATCTGGGATTTGAACTTCAAAGGCAAATCTTTAAAGCTGCATAATATTTTTGATATGCCGCGCAAGGCTCAAAGCATAGTTGATACCTATGGCTGCTTTGCCTTTCACTCAGGACTTTTAGCCAACGGCTGTCCGTCAGATAAGGACAATCATCCTCTGCATGGTGAGTTTAGTGTCATTGATATGTATGAGTCCTACCTTGAGATAGGGCAGGATTACATCTCCATTGTCTCTGTGTGCGATTACTGCAAGGGCTTTGGCTATCACTATGAGGCTGTGGCCAAAGTTACGCTTAAAAGCGCACAGAGCTATATAGACATAAGCCTTGATGTTTTAAATAAGACCTGTACTGATATGCCTTTGCAGTATATGTGTCATATGAACTATGCCTATTTTGACAAGGCCAGAATGAGCTGCAATATTCCTGCCTCGGCCTTTGTGCTAAGAAAGAGCATACCTTCTCATGTCCATCCAACTGCTAAGTGGCTTGCCTATGCCAAAGAGCTTGATGCCATGCATGACAGGGGCGAAACCCTTGAGGTATTAGCTGATAAGGATATGTACGATCCTGAAATTGTCTTTATGGCTGATAATGTCTCATCCTATGTCAAGGATGCTGTCTTTGAGATGCATCTTGATGATGGGAGCACCTGCTTTGTAAGCTATGATACAGCTGATTTTAACAGTGTGACACGCTGGATTATGTACAATGATGATCTCAAGGTGGCAGCCTTTGCACTGCCTGCAACCTGCCACCCTGAGGGGGCACATGCAGCCAGGGAGGCAGGCACTCTTATCTATCTAAAACCAGGTCAGAGCAGAAGCTTTAAGGTAAGAACAGGTCTTAGATAAGATCTGACAGTACCCTTGACAGAAGATGGGAGAGCTTTTAATACAATAAAGGCAGATAAAGATACTTTATCTGCCTTTATCAAATCAGCCCTTTAAAGACTATTTATTTTTATCTATAAAGTTTAGCATCTGCTTTAAATCAGCATAGCCTATATGACGGGCCTTAATGGTATGATCCTCATTTAAAATCACAATATATGGCACGCCTATAACCTCAAAGCTTTGCATCATGGCGGAAACCTTTTCATCAGAGCTGTTGGTTATATCAAAGCTTACAAGATGATAATCCTTTAAAGCTCTGTCCAAAAACATCTCATTTGAGAAGATCTCCTTTTCCATAATCTTGCAGTTGGTGCACCATTTGGCCTTAAAGTCTAAAAGGATCTTCTTATCCTTAAAGTGCTTGAGATCGTCTATGCTGTTAAGTGCCACAAAGTTTTGTGCCATAAGATCAGAGCTTTCGGCCTTATTTAAATTGGTGGTTATGGCAAAGGTTGCAATAAAGCCTATGCACGAGCTTATGATAAAAAGAGTCTTTTTCTTGTGATAAAAGAGCGAGATTAAAATAAAGATAGAATAGCTTATGCACACAAAGCTTGAGATGACGTTGAGGGCATACATATAATCCTCAAGCGGCACTCTTGCAATATACCAGGCGGCAAGCAGCAAAGGCAGGGCTAAAAGTCTCTTTAAAAACTCTGAGAGCTTTGATGATTTTGGTAAAAATCTGCTGCCAAAAAGACCAATTATAAACAGTGGGGTGGCCATACCAAGACCAATGGCTAAAAAGGCCAGGGCTCCAAAAATCACATCACCACCCTGCATTACAAAAAGCAGTGCCCCTGCAAGCGGAGCTGAGGTACATGGAGTTGAGAGCAGGGCTGAGAGTGAGCCAAATAAAAAGGCTGAGAGCAGTACTCCTCTTTTTTGCGCACTGACCTTGGAGCTTATAAAAGAGCTAAAGGATGATGGCATTTTCAGATCAAAAAGACCGGCACTTGACAGAGCAAAGAGCACAAACAGACCTGCAATACTCAAGGTCACCACACTGTTTTGTAAAAAGCTGTTAAGCGCTGCGCCAAGATAGGCAAAAAGCAGACCTAAAAGCATATAGGTAAGTGACAGTCCTGCGGCAAAGGACAGGTTGAGCATAATATTGGCTGCAAACTTTTTATCCTTGGAGCCTAGAATCATGGCTGAGAAAATAGGCAGCATTGGCAGCACACAAGGGGTGAGCATTAAAGCCGAGCCTAAAATAAAGCATAAAAACAGTGATAAAAATGATTTATCTGCAAGAGATGAGGCAATGGCATCAGCGCCTTTTGAAAAATAGCCACCTTCTGATAAAGAGTCCTGCTCCTGTTTTTGCTCATCAAATTTAGATGGAGTTGAGAGTTTTACATCTATGCTCTTGCCAATAACGCCCTCAAAGCTCTGAGGAGGGTAGCAAATACCCTGACTGTCACAGCCCTGATAGGTAATGACAACCTTATCACCAGGCTGTGATTTTAAAATATTGATATTAAGGCTGACCTCATTAAAATACACCTCATGTGTACCCTGAATATCTTTGTGCACAGAGCCTTTGTTAAGAGGCTGTCTGTAAATTACAGCTTTATCTGATGAGACATTGATTGAGTCCTTGTAGATATAGGAGCCGTTAGTGGCCTTTAGTGTCACCTCAAGTACATTATTATCATCAAGGCTGTACTGATGTGAAAATGGTGAGCTCTTTTCTTTGACAAAGGTATTTTGCAGTGAGAGCAGATCTCCATCTAGGTTTATCTGATCATCCTTATCATCTGTATCAGGAGCCGCTAGCTCATCTGCAGCATTGCCAGGGGTTGACTGCATATTAGCAGAGGCATCAGCAGAATCTGCCTTATCCGTGGCAGAATCCACGGCAGTACCTGTCAGCTCTTGTGAGATATAGCCATCTGCGCTTGTCTGTTCTTGTGCAAAAGAGTACTGTGGCATAATACATATGCCAAAAACAGCAAAAGCTACAGAGATTTTTTTTATAAATTTCATCACCACGATTATCCTTAATATGTTAACTTTAATAAAAAGTTTATAGGAGCACCAATGTTTAGATTTATAGGTCTGTTGTTCTTTTCATTTTTTGTACTTGATATAGCAAGTATTATTGTTCTTGGCATGAGTATAGGCGCCTTTAATGCCATAGGCTGTGTTTTTGCCTCTATCATAATAGGAATTTTACTTTTAAAGTTTGCTTTTGCAAGATTTAATCGCACGGATAAGATAAATGGTGTGATGATGCAGAATGTAGCCCCTTATCATATGGTGCTGCTCCTGTGCGGCTTTTTATTTATAATGCCAGGCTTTGTCAGTGATATCCTGGCTCTTATCCTGACTCTAAAGCCACTGCACAAGGCTCTTGGCTTTATCATAAAGCCTCTTATGGTTGTGCTTTTAAAAAAGCAGCTTAAAGATAATTACGCCTTTTTTGCCCAGAATGTCAAAAGCGAATTTGGCCAGGGCACCTCTTTTTCAAATGGCTCTGATCCATTTGGTTTTGATGCCGATGCTTTTTCCAAAAAAGACAGCGGCAATGTCTATGAGGCCAACTTTAGTGTGGAAAAGGATGAGACTGAGCAAAAAGTCCTTGAGCATGATCAAAGCCTTGATAAAAATGATGGCAGAACAAAATAAAAAGCTGCAGCTCAATTGAAAAAGGCCCAGTATAGGGCCTTTTTCATGTTGATTTTATTTTTTTCTGGCAAGGAGCGCCTTGTCATGCTCTTCTTTGAGCTCAGGGAATTTTTCAAGCAGATCCTCAGTACCAGGAGCTGAGTTCTTTTGTTTGATAGAGACCTTTGATCTTACAGTTATTATCACACCAAAGATAATTAAAAGACCGCCTAGGATCTGAGCAAGCTCCACCCTTTCATTTAGCACAGTTATTCCTATAAGCGCGCCAGTAAGTGGCACAATATAGACAAAGGAGCCGGCCTTGCTTGCACCCACCTTGGTGACTGCAAAGTTCCAGGCTATAAAGGAGAACAGACCTGAGGCCAGGGCAAGATAGCTAAAGCCTGCCACAGCCATCATATCAATAACACCAAAGTGCAGTGAATTGGTGGCAAGACCTACAGCAAAGCAGCAGGCTGAGCCAAAGAGAGTGGACCAGGCAGTAAGGGCCAGTGAGCTTATCTTGCCATTGGTTTTCCAGCCAATAATTACATAGGCCGACCAGGCTACCTCACAGGCTAGAATCATTAAATCGCCAATATTGAACTTAAGATTTAAAAGTACATCGATTGATCCTTTGGTGACAATGCACAGTGCGCCTATACATGAGATAAAAATGCCTAAAAGACCAGTACGTGTCAGTCTCTCACCAATAAAGATAAAGGCTAAAAGGGTAGTTGCTGTAGGGCCTATACTTTCAATTAAAGCTGTATTAGTGGCTGTTGTATGATGCAGACCTGCAAAAAGCAGACCGTTGTGCACAGTAATACCCATAAAGCCCATGGCAAAGGTCAGATAAAAAAGCTCTTTGTTGAGTTTAAGCTCAGCTTTTCTGTGTGTCAGCAGTAAAAAGGCAAAAATTACTGCTGATATAAATAAAAATCTAAGACCTGTAAGCAAAAGTGGTGAGAGGGCATCTACAAGAAGCTTGCCGCAGGCAGGAGTGGCACCCCAGATGAAGGTTACAGCCAAAAGCAGAAAATAATATTTGAGTAAACCCATGATAAAGCAACAAATATGCACAAACAACAGATGAGCGCATTATACACACTTTGGCAAAATAAATAACATGAGCGCAGCTGTATTTAAATCAAAACTTTTTTGTAAGTGGGTATTGAAAAAATAAAGTAAAAAAATACATATAAAATCAGATACTTAAATATATGATTTTAGAATAATGACAATAATCTGATAAAAATTTGCATTAACAGTGCAATTTAAATTATATTGTTGAATTTAAAGGATATTTACATGGATAAGCGCTCTTTTAGAAAAAAAATTATAAAAATGGCCTTGAAAGTGACAAAAGCGTCCCCATGTACTTTTACAGTTAAGATTGAGTTTTGAAGTTTTCAGAACGTTGGTTTAGTTTATAAGTTTTTACTTATATAAATGGCGGGTGTTCCGCGGAGTTTAAGATGAAATTAGTTCCATTGCATGATCGTGTTATTGTCAAGCCTTTTGAAGTTGAGGCCAAGTCAGATGGCGGCATTATTTTAGGCAACGCTGCAGAGAAATCAACCCGTGGTAAGGTTGTTGCAGTAGGTAAGGGCCGTATGCTTGAGAATGGCACAACTGCAGCCATGAGCGTAAAAGAAGGCGACATCGTTATCTATAACGAGGGCTATGGCACCAAGAAAGAGCGCATTGACGGTGAGGATGTCTTAATCCTGTCAGAGAGCGACATTTTAGCAATTGTAAATGAATAAGATTTAAACATAAATTTAAGGAAGTTATTTAAAAATGGCAGCAAAAGAAGTATTTTTCGGTAACGAAGCACGTTCACAGATGTTAGAGGGTGTAAACACCCTGGCCAATGCCGTAAAGGTAACCTTAGGTCCAAAAGGCCGTAATGTTGTTCTTGACAAGAGCTATGGTGCTCCACTTATCACCAAGGACGGTGTAACTGTAGCCAAGGAAATCGAGCTTGAGGGCAAGTTCCAGAACATGGGCGCCCAGATGGTCAAGGAAGTAGCTTCAAAGGCCAATGACGCAGCAGGTGACGGCACCACCACTGCCACTGTTTTAGCTCAGGCTATCGTAACTGAGGGCTTAAAGTCAGTTGCAGCCGGCATGAACCCAATGGATTTAAAGCGCGGTATTGACAAGGCAGTTGCTGCTGCTGTTGAGGAGCTCAAGGCTTTATCTACAGAGTGTGCCGACAAGAAGTCAATTGCCCAGGTAGGTACTATTTCTGCAAACTCAGATGCCACCGTTGGTAATTTAATTGCCGATGCTATGGAGAGCGTAGGTCGTGACGGTGTTATCACTGTTGAAGACGGTCAGGGTCTTGAGGATCAGTTAGACTTAGTTGAGGGTATGCAGTTTGACCGTGGCTATCTGTCACCATACTTCATCAACAAGCCAGACACCTCAGCTGTAGAGCTTGAGAACCCATACATTCTTCTTTGCGACAAGAAGATTTCAAACATCCGTGACATCCTTCCAATTCTTGAGGGTGTTGCCAAGGCCGGCAAGTCACTGCTGATCATAGCCGAGGATGTAGAGTCAGAGGCTTTAGCTACTTTAGTTGTTAACAACATGCGTGGTATCGTCAAGGTAGCTGCTGTCAAGTCACCAGGCTTTGGTGATCGCCGCAAGGCCATGCTGCAGGATATTGCTATCTTAACAGCAGGCACTGTAATTTCATCAGAGATTGGCATGGAGCTTGAGAAGGCTCAGTTAGACGACTTAGGCGTTGCCAAGCGCGTTGTAATCACCAAGGACAACACCACCATTATCGATGGTGCCGGTGATGCCTCTGCCATTGAGGATCGCGTAGCTCAGATCCGCAAGCAGATTGAAGAGTCAACCTCAGAGTATGACAAGGAGAAGCTGCAAGAGCGCGTTGCCAAGTTAGCAGGCGGTGTTGCTGTAATCAAGGTCGGTGCTGCCACTGAAGTTGAGATGAAAGAGAAGAAGGCCCGTGTTGAGGACGCTATGCACGCTACCCGCGCTGCTGTTGAAGAGGGCGTTGTTCCAGGCGGTGGCGTAGCTTTAGTACGTGTTGCTGCCAAGCTTGCTTCTCTGCGTGGTGATAACGAGGATCAGAACGTTGGTATCAAGGTTGCTCTGCGCGCTATGGAAGCTCCATTACGTCAGATCGTAGCTAATGCCGGTGAGGAGCCATCAGTTGTAGCCAATGCTGTACGTGAGGGTTCAGGCAACTACGGTTACAATGCTGCAAGCGAGCAGTATGGCGATATGATCGAGATGGGTATTTTAGATCCAACCAAGGTAACCCGTTCAGCTCTGCAGTATGCTGCATCTATCGCTGGCTTAATGATCACCACCGAGTGCATGATTGCCGATGCTCCAAGAAAGGAAGCTGACGCAGCTCCTGCTGCCGGTATGGGTGGCATGGGCGGTATGGGCGGCATGGGCATGATGTAATCTGTCGCAAATTACCAGTTCAAATTTATAAGGCTCCTGCGGGAGCCTTTTATAATTTTATATAGGTAAAATAAGATCCTGACACCACTTTAAAGTCATCAAATCAGCTCTTAAATTTTCTTAATCTTAAACCCTGATCATTTTTAATTCTTTTTTTACAAAAGAGCGTCTCTTTAAATATAGATTTTACATAAGGCCATGCATTTGTCCTTAAAATGAATTTTCATTAGGATAAAAGCGCATGTCTATGCCCTTTTACCGGGGTGAAAAGAATTATTTAAAAAATTTGCATCTTTTACAGCTCTTTTACATGGTGTATGTTTTTACTTAACTGACTGTCACTACAATGCGCATACAACATCTTAATTAAAAGGAAATAGTTATGAATCAGAAGATGAAGACAATATGCGTTGCAATTTCTTGTGTAATGTCAATGAGTATATTAACAGCATGTAGCAATGTTCAGGCCTCATCAACAGCAGACAACGAACAGTTATATATTAGAGGCGCCAGAGGCGATATCACACAGTATGCAGGTGCCAGACGTATAGGTGACAATCAGAGCGAGCTCTATCAGGCAGCTATCAACAAGGCCTCACAGAAAAAGGCCAAGAATGTAATTTTACTTATAGGCGATGGCATGGGCGATAGTGAAATCACTGCTGCCAGAAACTTTGCAAAGGGTGCAGGCGGATATTTTGAGGGTATTGACACACTGCCTTTTACCGGTCAGTACACCCACTATGCACTGGATAAAAACACACAGAAACCTGACTATGTAACAGATTCAGCAGCCTCTGCCACAGCCTGGGGTACAGGTGTTAAGACCTATAACGGCGCCATTGGTGTTGATGTCTATGGCAAATCACATGTCAACTTAATTGAGCTTGCCAAGAGCAGGGGTCTTGCCACTGGTAACGTATCTACAGCTGAAATTCAGGATGCCACACCTGCTGCCCTGTTGGCTCACATTGAGCAGAGAAAGTGCTATGGTCCTGAGGCAACATCACAAAAATGCCCAGCCCAGGCTCTTGAGAACAATGGTGCAGGCTCAATCTCAGAGCAGATTTTAAAGCTGCGAGCTGATGTAGTTTTAGGCGGCGGTGCCAAGTCATTTACTGAAAAAGCCAGAGCAGGCGACTTTAAGGGTGTAAGTCTGATTGAGCAGGCCAAAGCATTAGGTTATCAGCTGCCAACAACAACTGCACAGCTTGATGCCATTACAGTTGCCAATGAGGCTCAGCCTGTATTAGGTCTCTTTGCCGATGGCAATATGCCAATCAGACTTAAAGGCCCACAGGCTAAAGTTGACGGCATCAAGGATGAGGTAGTCAAATGTGAGGTTAACGCACAGCGTGGCGATAATGTTCCAACTCTTGCACAGATGACACAAAAAGCCATTGAGCTGTTAGATGCCAATGAAAAAGGCTTCTTCTTACAGGTTGAGGGCGCCTCAATTGACAAGCAGGCCCACGCTTCAAATCCATGCGGTCAGTTTGGTGAGACCATGGATCTTGACGAGGCTGTACAGGTAGCCATGGACTTTGCCAGACGCGATGGCAACACCTTAGTTATTGTAACTGCCGATCACTCACACTCAACTCAGATTGTTTATCCTGATGCAGACGCCCCAGGCTTTACTCAGAGAGTTATGACCCACGACAATGCTCCAATGTCTATATCATATGGCAACTCACGTGATGTAGATGACACAGGCCACACCGGTGCTCAGTTAAGAATTGCAGCTTACGGCCCTGCAGCTTTAAATGTAGTAGGTCTTAGTGATCAGACTGATTTGTTCTTTACCATCAAGAATGCCTTAGATCTGTAATATTACAAGTTTTTAATAAGCTTTGGTATTGTATGCAAACTCAAGATCCTGATATCAAGTCAGGATCTTTTATGCTTATGGATGCAGTCTTTTGTAACTTGTGTAAATATTGTTTTACAAAAAATATCTGAAATTATAACTTGTTTGTAGATGGCTCTTTTTAACAGCAAAATCAGTGGTTTATTTTATGCATATAAAACCCTGAGATCGCAGTGTAAAAATACCTAGTTTTTTTGTTTTTCTTTATCCTACCAAAAATTCCTTGTTATCAATCAAATTTTTTTTGAATTATTTTTCTAAATGCCTTGACTTTTTTCTTGTTTTATGGTACGATTTACCCGATAGGAGGACATCATGGCCAGTAAAGATAAGAATCAAGATCACCCAGTTTTCAAGAACGTTGTTGCCAGCAAGAGAACCTATGCCTATGCTCTCTTGCAGGGGAAATCTGTATGGAATGCTGAAAAAGGCTATTCAACCCGTGTGGCACCAACTCAGATTGGATCTATCAAAAGCAAAGATGGTATTGGTGAGTGTGTTTTTAATATTAACTTTCTCTCTGAAAATCCTGAGTTTATTCCATGGAAAGTTATACGTGTGGGGCAGGGAAAGTTTGAGTACGAAAGACGCTCAGAAGCTGAAATCAAGGAAATAAAACAAAAACTTGCCGACTCTCAGGATATTTTGGATGATATTAAAGCAAATCCATCTAAACCTGGCATACGCACCAAGGCCTCTGTTGCTAGAAATTCTGGCTCTGCCACCCCCAAGACCTGCGGCACTGCTCGTAAGTTTGGCGATTATTATCTGCTCAAATCCTTTATGGATAAGATGCCATCATTTAATATCCTTAAAAAGATTATGCCTGATGACAAATACATCCTGCTGGTATACATGATAATGACCTGTCTGTCCAAGGGTATTAAATCTATATCTTATGAGATTGAGGCTTTTGTCAGAGAGCACGCTCTTGATTTAGATATAAACTCTTATAAAGATCATATACAGAGACTGTATAAATACATAGATGAAAACGGCGTTATAAATGAGTTTGCCAAATTTAAAACTCAGTATCATAAAAAGAAAAATGGCAATAAGCACATGCAGTTTCTGGCTCTTGATGGTACTAACGTAGACAATGCCGGCAACTGCCTGACTAAGGCACAGTACGGCAAATCTAAAAGCGGTACAGACAACAAGGTTATTAATTTTATAACACTGGTTGACCAGAGCACACATGAGCTGTTTTCCACTGTTACATATGCAGGCAATATTACAGATGTGCTGACTGTGGAGTCAGTATGCAGGCAGCTTGTGGACAGAGGCGCCGGCGACAATATATCTTTAGTCTGTGACAGGGGATTCTGGTCTATCAACAATATCTCGGCCATGCTTGAGCATAATATATCCTTTGTGTGCAACTGTAATATAGCCAAGAGCAAACTTATCAAAGAGCAGGTAGATGCAATATCACGCGATCTGCTAAGAGACAGGGGTCTGGTTTTTAGCAGTAGCGCAGATATTACAGACACTGCGCCTAAACTGCTTGCAGGAAAGACTATACAGCTCCCATGGTCTTATACACAGAAGATTCTAAGTAAAATGGCAAGAGAAAATAATGAGTCTTACAAGCCTGTAAGGCAAAAGGAGAAAACTCTGTATGTACACTTTATTTTCTCCCGCGAGATATATGAAGAGAGCATGAATAAATATAGGGTTTTAATCAAAGAGCTCAATGATGCCTATGATATAGCCAGCAACTGGCAGGAGGTTATTGCAGGTAAAGAGCCATCTGAGCTTACTGCCGCTCATACCAATCTTTTAAAAGACAAGCTCGTTGATTTATTTCAATATAGTGATGAGGTTGCAGACACTGACTCCTCTTTTGACAAAAAGGAGCAGCCTCAACAACACTATTACCCAAGATACTATGTCATATCAAGGCTATGCAGACAAATAGCCACCAGAGTTCTGGTTTCTGACTGTGTGGATAATGTTATTGAGGCAAATGAAATATATGCGCAGAGAAATAATGTAGAGGTGGGCTATAGTATCATTAAAGGCGAGCTTGGAGGCTCTACACTCAATGCCTCCACCGATAAGACAGTAAATGCCAAAGTATTCATACTGTCTCTTGCATCAGAGGTTCAAAGACAAATGATCGAAGCTAATAAAGTCTTTAATAAAGAGCAGATTAAAAACAATCTGCCTCCTGTAAAGCTTTGTCATAACTCATTTAGAGGCACACTGCGCTCTCTGGAGGCTATAGAGGCCACTATTGATAAAGAAAATGGATCTATAATATTCACTGGAGGAATATTAAAAAGGCAGTCTGAGTTAATACGCTCATTTGGCATTGAGCCATTAGATACGCTGACACGTGCAGCATATGCCAAAGAAGAGGGTTTTAGCTTTAAACGATAGTTAAAAAAAGAAGATCTGGTCGCGTCCGGCGACCGGCTTCTGGTCATGAAATTAAGATTGATTCTCGGTATGTTTAGTGTGCGATCTTAGGGATAAAAAATACAGATACAATAAAGGCCCTGACAACAATCTTACCAGACCAGAGGAAACTATATGACAGAGCCTTATGACATTATAATAAATTCCTACTATGCTGCCAATACAGCTTAATGAATTAATTTTTAACTCTACACACTGTTTTTAAAATCACATAATGTAGATACTTTCTTGATTTTTGAGGGATGGGAAGTATTTTGTTATATCTGTGTTATGGAGCGGGCGACGGGAATCGAACCCGCGCTAAGAGCTTGGGAAGCTCCAGTTCTACCATTAAACTACGCCCGCACAAGGCTTATAATGTTGTTGCATTATAAGCCTATTTTATAAAGATTAAAAGCTTAAACTTCAAGCTTTCTTTTTATATATAAAATACTCTCGGTAATGGTGTTGGCATCAGTTGCAGATCCGGCCGAGGCTATGATTTTAAGACCGGCATAGTCACCGTCAATCAGCTCGCCATAGGCTGTAAGAGGCAGCACCTGCCCTAGTATATTGACGCCTACAGATTTAAGCTCACGACACACTGCAAGAGTGTATTCAGCACCTGTGGTATAGAGTGATGCTATATCCTGACGCTTTTGTAAAACCTTAAGGGCAATCTGCCCATAGGCCGATGCAATTGAATCAATGGCCTCCACACGGCTTCTTTTAGTACGCTTTAGCATGTCATCAAAGTCATTTAACTGCTGTGATGAGGCGCCTAAATGCTCTGAGATGGCAAAGACCAGCTTATGTTTTTCATAGGCAGTCATAACCTCACCTACCACACGGTCAATCTCCTGTGCTCTTTTTTGCAGTGAGTCCAAAAGCTCCATATTGCGCACCGAGACTACATAGACACCGCGCTGCTCAAGCTTTAGCGTCTCTACCTGTGCAGAGATCAGAGGATTGGAGCCTCCTATAACACCAAAGAGCTTCCAGCGATCTACAAACTTCTCCTCATCGCGCATAACCTTGCGGGCCAGGGTGGCTGTAAATGGACCTGGATCTACAGCCAGGAATTTAATGCCTGATCGTAAAACAGCATCGGCAATTAAATTTATATCCTCCTGACTGGTGCAGTCCATAACAATGGCACGTGCCCCTCTGTCAGCAAGTTCACGTATCTTATCTGAAAGAGCATGCATGCCCTTTTGAAAATCCTTTAAATGCAGGGCCTCGGCATGATAGCGAAACTTTTCAGTAAAAAGATCGGCAACACGTCCTGATTGATCTGACAGTGTATCTTCCATACCCACAAGGGATTTTTGCAATGGACGGCCGCCAACTAAAATATAGCCGCCTACATTGATACGTTTTAATGTTGGAAAGCCTGGCACTACAATAGCCACGCGATCATTATCTCCTAAAGCATCGAGCAGGGCCTGTGTTTCAATACAGGTATTGCCGCGCATTGATGGGTCAATTCTTTTGGCATAGATTTTGACATTTTCACTCTTTAACAGACGACCTGCGTAAAAGACGAGCTGATAGCTCTGCTCTGCTGTAAGATTGCGTGAGTTTGTAGAGTAGACAAGACAGTCATACAAATTACACCTTTCATCCTTTATTGCCTTGGAGGCCATAAGGGAGCAGACTGAACATCTGTTTTTTTCAAGCATGGATCCTACAGCGCAGCCGCCTGTTATTTCATCGGCTATAACAACACATTGAGCCATATTTTTATCCTAAAGTGGCAATTCTTGCTCTTAGCATTAATATATTGGAAGGTACGACAGAAATTTCATCTATACCAATTCTGATAAGTTCATGGGTAAAGTGTTCATCAGAGGCCAGCTCGCCGCAGATGCCAACCCAGATCCCCGCCTTGTGGGCATTGATGACAGTATTTTCAATAAGGCGCATGACCGCATGATGATATGGATTTAAAAAGCGCCCTAAAGATGCATTCTGTCTGTCAACTGCCAGGGTAAACTGTGTCAGATCATTGGTGCCTATGGAGAAAAAGTCCACAAGCGGGGCAATTTCATCAGAGATAATGGCAGCAGCCGGGGTCTCAACCATAATGCCCTTTTCAATATTTTTATCAAAAGCAATGCCTTTGCTTATAAGCTCTGCCTCTACCTCATGGCAGATTTTAAGACAGCTTTTGACCTCTTCTACTGAATTTATCATAGGGAACATGATGGCAAGATGGCCATGCACTGAGGCACGGTACAGGGCACGCAGCTGTGTTTTAAAGATTTCAGGCTGAGTTAAACATATTCTTACAGCTCTCATGCCCATGGCAGGATTTTCCTCCTTTTTGAGCATGAAATAATCAGCTGTCTTGTCAGCACCAATATCAAGTGTTCTTATAATAACGCGTTTGCCATCCATCAAGGATAAGGCCTGACGATAAATATCATACTGATAATCCTCGGTTGGATAATCATCTGATGATAAATAGATATACTCAGATCTGAACAGGCCTATGCCTTCAGCATCCGAGGCTTTGACCAGATCAAGATCTGACAGGGAGGCTGCATTGGCATAAAGATGGATCTTGCGGCCTGATCTTGTATAGGTTTCACGGCCGCGGTACTGCTCAAGCTTTTCTCTTAGCGCATCTTCAATACGCTTTTTTTCAGAGTACAGAGCAATGGTGTTCTTATCTGGCTCTAGTATGACAATACCCTGAGCACCATCGACTATGACAAATTTACCCTCGAGATCTTCATTGAGCTCATCGCCAATGGTAATAACAGCAGGCAGTCCCATGGTACGGGCAAAAATCACAGTATGTGATCGTGTAGAGCCATGAGAGGTGATGATGCCTGAGACTGCATCCTGATCAAGCTGCACTGTCTCTGACGGGGCCAGATCGTCTGTGGCTAGAATGACAGGCTGTCCATCAATCTTATGGATCTTGGGGCGCTTGAGCGCTCCTTTTTCATACAGAAGTATGTCATTTAAACGGCGTGAGACATCTATGACATCACTCGCGCGTCCTTGCATATACTCATTGTCCATGGCGCGGAACATGGCTGCAAATTTATTGGCTATAAAATCAACAGCATATTCGGCATTGACCCTTTGTGTAACTATGGTGTCATTGATCTGTGAGACATAGTCAGGATCATCTAGCATAAGCTGATGGATCTGAAAGACAAAGGCATTCTGCTCGCCAAGCTTTTCAAGTGAGGTTTCATAAAGAGAGCCAAGCTGCGCTATGGCTGTCTGTCTGGCTTTTTCAAAACGCTCGCACTCTTGAGTGGTATCTTCAACAGTGTGGCGTACTGATGGTTCGCACTCTCTGTGTAAAAAGGTGATACGGCCAAAGGCTATACCGCGCGAGGCCGGAGTGCCGTTGAGGGTCTTGTTGACAGGAACTGAGTATGAACTATCCACAATTTTGTCCTATAGCAGTTTCTTTTTAATATAAACCATTTTTATCTTTTAAAAACAGTTTTTTAGATCTTTTTTAGACACAGCTGTGTGCCTATGATCCCTTTTTCTTATCTGTTCTTAAAATGACAAAGCTTACCAGGCCTAAAATAAGCACATTGATACCAAGACATAAAAATGTCATCTCAAGACCAATTCTTTGTGCAATAAAACCAATAAGAGCAGGGCCTGAGAGTATGCCTATATAGCCTAGCGCATTGACATAGGTAATAGAGACATGCATAGGCATTTCCTTTCTTTTGGCAATATAGGATATAAGCTGTGGCACAATATTTGAGGCACCTACACCAATTAAAAAGAAACCTGTCATAACACCTATAACAGATGGCATGATAACAGTGGTGGCAAATCCTGCAAAGACACAGAGGGATCCTGAGACAATAGTAAAGCGGCGGCCAAGAGAGCTTACAATTTTATCGCCGCTTAATCTAAACAGGGTCATGGCAATGGCAAAGGATGCATAGCCATAGCCTGCGTTTTCTAGTGCCACATTGCGCATCTGATGCAGATACACTGATGACCAGTCAAGTATGGCACCTTCGGTTAAAAACATAATAAAGCACAGTATGCCTATAATAAGGACCATATGATGTATATAAAAGCCTCTGTGAGTCTTCCCATCGCGGCTCTCATCATTCTTTGCAAGTTTATTATCCTCAAGACCTAAAAGGTGAGGACACAGGGTCAAGAGCATAATGGCAAGGGCAAAGGCAGCAAAGATACCGCCATACATACTGTCTTTGGTAAAGCCAAGCACGGCAGTTACGGCACTGGCTCCTAAAAAGCCACCTACAGAGTACATACCATGCAGGCCTGACATTATAGGTTTGTCTAAAATCTTTTCTAAAAGAGCAGCATTGATATTTGAGACCACGTCGGCTGCCACACTAGCCCCGCCAAAGATAATAAGCAGCAGAGCCATGACATAGATATTGTTGATAAGAGGAATGGCACCAAGACAGAGTGATAAAATGGCTATGGTGGCATAGAGCACCTTTTTACAGCCAAGGCGTGTTGTAAGGTATGAGCAAAGGGGCATAAAGGCAAGACCACCTCCAGCCACGCACAAAAGCATAAGGCCTAAACCCTGTTCATCAAGGTCAAATCTCTTTTGTACATAGGGAATCATAGGGGCCCAGGCGGCAATGGCAAAGCCTGCACATAAAAAGGTGCCTCGTCCTGAGAGCATGATTTTATAAAGATTATAAGATTGCATAGTATTTATCCTCATAAGCACAGGGCTATTTTATAACAAAGAGCAGTGAGCTAAAACATATGTTGCCATCCTTTAAAAAATAATGTTAAAAGCTGTTTTTGCCACTAAGATGCTGTAGAAAAAGGTCTTTTTGCAAGGTATGAGAGCTTTTACAATTGTCTTTGATGTAAAAAAGATGTGTGTGGGGAGCCATGACGTGGCTTATGCGCAATAAGTTCTAAAAAGCATATAAATAAGTGTTAAAATAGCGTAATTATTTTTAGTCAAAAGTAGAGATATATTCATGGTTAAGACCCGTTTTGCTCCATCTCCTACCGGTTATCTGCATGTGGGCGGTGCGAGAACTGCTTTATTTTCATGGTTATACGCAAGACATTGCGGCGGTCAGTTTGTATTACGTATTGAGGACACTGACAGAGAAAGATCAACACAGCCTGCTATCGATGCCATTTTAGAGTCCATGCAGTGGCTCGATCTGTCATGGGACGAGGGTCCTTACTATCAGACTAAAAGATTTGACAGATACAAAGAGGTTATTGATGAGCTTATAGCCAAAGGTCATGCCTATAAGTGCTACTGCTCAAAAGAGCGTCTTGAGGCTATGCGTGAAGAGCAGATGAAAGAGGGCAAAAAGCCACGCTATGACGGTCACTGCCGCCATGATGAGACGCAGCATAGTGCTGATGAGCCATATGTAGTGCGCTTTAGAAATCCAGATACAGGCACTGTAGCCTTTGATGATATGGTAAAGGGTCATATTGAATTTCAAAACAGCGAGCTTGATGACTTTATCATTCAAAGATCAGATGGCACCCCAACCTATAACTTCTGTGTGGTAGTAGACGATTTTGATATGGGTATTACCCACGTTATCCGCGGTGATGATCATGTCAACAATACCCCAAGACAGATTAATCTGTACAAGGCTATGGGCGCAGCTGTTCCTGTCTTTGGTCATCTTGCCATGATTTTAGGTGACGATGGCACCAAACTCTCCAAGCGTCACGGCGCTGTATCTGTAATGCAGTATCGTGAAGATGGCTATCTGCCTGAGGCTCTTTTAAATTATCTGGTACGTCTTGGCTGGTCCCATGGCGATCAGGAGCTATTTAGCCGTGAGCAGATGATTGAATTATTCACCCCAGAGGCCATTACCAAGAGTGCCTCAAGCTTTAATACCAAAAAGCTCAACTGGATCAATGCCCAGTATATAAAGACACTGCCTGTAGAACAGGTGGCAGCAGAGCTTTTATGGCATATGGAGCGCGAGGGTTTAAACAAGGACAATGGTCCTGATCCTGTGCTTGTAGTCAAGGCCTATGCCGAGAGATGTCAGACTCTAAAGGAGATGGCACAAAAGGCCCGCTGCTATTATGAGGACTTTAGTGAGTATGATGCTGCCGGCGTTAAAAAATGGATTAAAGAGGGCAGTATTGAAGTGCTTGAGAGATCACTTGTAGCCCTTGAGGGTCTTGAGAGCTGGGATGCGGCCTCTATTGATAAGGTACTTGAGGAACTTGCCGCCAGCATGGAAATTGGCATGGGCAAGGTAGGTCAGCCGCTGCGTCTTGCCATGACCGGAACTCCAACCTCACCTGGCATTGGTGATACCATGCTGCTTGTAGGCCGTGAGCGTACCTATGCACGTATTAAACAGGCCATTGAGCATTTTTCAAAATAGGTCAGTGCCTTTAAATTAAAGATGTAAAAAGGGGAGCTGTATGCTCCCCTTTTAAACTTTTGTCTATCAGAATTAATCCTGAATGAGACCATATGGCCAGGTATTGATACCGCCAAAGTTCAGAACATGCTTATAGCCTGATTTGACAAGATCCTTGCCGACAATGCCGGCACGACGTCCTGATCTGCAGTAGATTAAAATAGGGGTTGATTCATCAGGAGCATACTGTTTTAACATATCAGCAGTGATAACCTCAGAGTCAAGATTGATGGCACCTTCAATATGGCCATTTTCATACTCCTCCTTGGTTCTGCAGTCAATAAGAACACCTACACCCTCTTCAATAAGAGCATGGGCAATAAGCTGCTTTGGCTCGCTGTAGCCTACTGGCATCTCATAATCTTTTAACAGCTCCTTAGGAGAGAGCTCGGCAAAAGATGGAAACATAAAAGTCAGTCCTAAACCTATTAATAAAACCTTAAGAAAGTGCATATATTACTCCATAAACAATTAATAAGCAGATTGTACGCTCAATTTTATCGTTTGATGGTTACATGATAACAATTTATTGTCTGTAGCAAAAAAAAATATAAAATAATTGATATACAGCTCAAAATTGTGCATGAATATGACATTTTTAACACGATGGAACTGTATTTTTGAAATAAAGGCAGGGATTTTTGGAAAAAGGCTAAAAGATTAGGAGCAGGGGGCAGATTTGCCCCCTTGGGTATTTAGAGTGAACCTTTGATTTTATTTACAATATTGGTGGTAGAGCAGCCGTCTACAAAAGGCAGAATAATAACCTGTCCGCCATTTTGCAGTACCTGTTTATGTCCTGCAATCTGCTCTACAGTATAATCGCCGCCTTTGACCAGAATATCTGGCAGCACTGCGGCAATAAGACTCTCAGGTGTCTCTTCATCAAAATAGGTAATAAGTGAGGTGCACTCAAGAGCATCGAGCATAATCATGCGATCCTCAAGGGCATTGATAGGACGGCTTGGTCCCTTTAGCATCTGCACTGAGCTGTCGGTATTGACAGCTACAATGAGTATATCACCAAGTGCTCTGGCTCTTTTTAGATAATCTAGATGCCCTTTGTGCAGTATATCAAAACAGCCATTGGTCATAACTATTTTAAGGCCCTGGGCTTTAAGTTTGGCAACACGAGATAAAAGCTCTTCTTTGCCAAGTATGCTCTTGCTGCTGTTTTGCTTTAGACCCAGCTCATGTTTTATCTCATCAACACTTACAGTTGAGGTACCAAGTTTGCCCACTACAATGCCGGCTGCTGTATTGGCAATGGCACAGGCCTCAGACAGGCTTGAGCCTGAGGCAAGACAGGCGCCAATGGTGCCAATAACTGTGTCGCCTGCACCTGTTACATCATAGACCTCACGGGCATTGGTAGGCAGATGCTCTGCCTTGCGGCCTGGCACAATAAGTGACATGCCATCTTCAGATCTTGTCACTAACAGGGCCTTTAGATTGTATCTTGAGATAAGATCAAGGGCCTTTTTCTCAAGATCTTCATTATCTTTGACCTTGCCCACCACAGCCTCAAACTCTGACATATTTGGAGTCAGCAGTGTAGCATTGGCATATTTTGAAAAATCTGTGCCCTTTGGATCAATAAGCACAGGAATATTGGCATAATTGGCAATATCAATCATGCTTTTTATGGAGGAGAGGGCGCCTTTGCCATAATCTGAGCAGATTACAACTTTACACTCTTTTATGGCACGTCTGTAGCCCTGCAGCATAGTACCCTGATCTGTAGTTTCATAGGCATCTTCAAAATCAACACGCAAAAGCTGCTGATTGCGGCTTAAAACTCTAAGTTTGGTAATGGTATGCAAAGAGCTGTCAGAGACAAAATGGCATGTGACCTTAGCTTGTTCCACAATATCTGAGAGTTTGGTGGCAACTTCATCTACACCTACAATGCCACATAGATTACATGGGGCACCTAGTGTGGCAATATTGATGGCAACGTTGGCAGCGCCGCCTGCTCTGTCCTCGACATCACTGACTCTGACTACAGGTACAGGAGCCTCGGGGGATATTCTTGAGCATGGACCTTTCCAGTATCTGTCAAGCATTACATCACCGACAACTAAGACGCGTCCTGAAAAATCAGGTAGGTTTAAATTCTGCATGCAAACTCCATATCAGTCTTAAATGTGATTAGATTATAGCTTATTTAGCTTCGTCTTTAAAAATGAAAATGACAAGGCACACAGGACACAGACACTAAAGATAGTAGCTAGAACAGGTTTTAAAAGATGAAAAAAAGCCGGATAGAAATTTTTATCCGGCCTGTGAGCACCATGCTCAGGAAAGAGAGAGTAACTTAAAAGTTGGTATTAACCGCCAAGCAGTGACAGAGCAATCTGTGGTCTCTGATTGGCCTGGGTTAAAATGGTCTGTGAGGCCTGCTGCAGGATCTGATTGGCAGTTAAGGCTGCAGTTTCCTCAGCAAAATCTGTATCACGGATACGTGAACGGGCATCAGATTCATTTTCCTGAATGTTGGCCTGATTTCTGATAGTGGATTCCATACGGTTCTGTACAGCACCAAGCTCGGCACGCTTTGAGTCAATAACCTGAATCATTGAGTCAATATTGGCAATAGTCAGCTGGGCCTGTGACTGATTGGTTACAGAAAAACGAACTACACCGTTTGACTGAATAAAGCCTGTTGTTGCGTTACCAAAGTTAACACCATTTGGTAAAATGCCAGCCTGACAGGCAATAGTTGAGAGCATGAAACCTCTTGACATATTGGTTACAGCAATAGTGTCATTGGCATTGGCACCAACCTGGAAGGTTACCATACCGTCTGATCCAATCATGGTAGCTGCTGTATTACTTGTGCCACCACCTTGTGCTGTATAGTAGCCGTTCAGGACAGTTTTGCCGGCAAAGGTTGTCTTGCAGGCTACACGGGTAATTTCTGTACCAAGCTGGGTAAGCTCCTGCTGAATAGAGATACGATCAGTTGGTGAATAGGTACCGTTGGCTGCCTGAATGGCCAGTGTTCTGACGCGCTGGAGCATGGCAGTCATTTCGTCCATGGCGCCTTCAATAGTCTGGGCAAAGGCAATGCCGTCATTACAGTTTCTGTTGCCCTGACCTAAGCCGTTAATCTGTGCTGTTAATCTATCTGAGATCTGAAGGCCTGCGGCATCATCTTTTGCCGAATTGATTCTAAGACCAGATGCTAATCTCTGATATGAAACATTAAGTGCATTGGTTGAATTGGCAAGCTTGCGTTGTCCATTAATGGATGAAACGTTGGTATTTACATAAAGAGCCATTTTTTTTCTCCTGAGTCGGGGCTATGCATTTTTTGCCGTTTTAGCCTCTGTTTTCATATATATGCTCATATAAGAAAAAAACATGCCAACTTTAAATATTTTCTATAAGTGTGTTTTAACTATTGTATGCAGGGCAGGGTCTTACAAGTTCACTGAAAGTGATGCACTGTTGCAGGCATAAGAGTAAAACTGTGTTTTATTTGTTTTAAATATGCAATTTATAATAAAATTGTACAGCATCAGATTTGAAGATATAAAAGATAAATGAAAGACGATATTACAAGCAGCTACAATGTAGCCATGATTCCCCTTAAGTATTCACTTTTGGTGGCCTTTTTTGCACTTAGCTTTGGTTTTTCAATAGCCAATCAGTTCTTTACCACTGATATTAATTCTATTCTTTTTGGTACTTCACAGCCTATACTTTTGATTTCTTTTGGCACCACCATGACAGGAGCTGCTATTGGTATTTTTCTTGGTGCCTGGCTTACCTATGAATCAGGGCGCAAGGTTATTATTCTAAGCTCGGCTCTGTTTGGCATGTTTGCCTTTGTGGCAGCCTCGGTGGCCTCAAATCTCTCGCTCTTTCTTTCTGCCTATTTTGTTATAGGCATAACCTTTGGTCTGTATTTTCTCTCATCTTACATCTATATAGCAGAAATTACTCTATCCACTCATCGCGGTATGGCCTGTTCCTTTATTGTCAGCATGTTTGTCACAGGCTTTATGCTCTCCAAATGTCTCTCATCGATGCAGGGCATAGCTAATATGGCTCCGTTTTTAATCGCCTATATTATTGTCAATTTAATTATCTTTATTATAGCTTTTATAAAACTGCCAGAAAGTCCGCGCTGGCTGTCGCTTGTAGGCCTTAGCGATTCAGCCTTAAACGTACTTTTCAAGTTAAGACAGAATATGGGTATGGCAGCTCATGAGCTGGCTGCCATCAATGAAAGCTCACGCCGTGAGTTTCACGGGGCCCATCTTTTCTTTCAGAATCAGCATTTTAGAAAGGTTTTATGGCTTTATGGCATAACGGCACTGTTTTTACATATGGCAGGCATTTCCTTTGTGCCAAGCATACTGCTCTTTACCATGACTGACAGTCTGTACTTAAGCGAGGATTTAAGCCTTAAGATGAAGGATGTCATGCTCTATGCCATCTTTCTAGTATTTCTGGCAGCCTCGCTTACTGTGACCTTCTCAATTGACAAGTTTGGCAGACGCAAGCTTATACTCTTTGGTATCAGTGCTGACAGCATACTGCTGTTTTTATTGTGGCTTGTTCTTGCAAGCGGGCCTGATGGCAGCTCCTTGTCTATCATAGTTTTAAGTCTGGTATTTATTTTTACATCAAGTCTTGCTGCCTTTTCATTTTTATCCTCATTTGTAGATATTACGCCCAATAATGCCAGGGACTTTGCAGGAGCTACCGTACTTTTTATCTACGTGAGCTCTATTTTATTAAATACAAGGGGCATATATCTTTACTCTGATTATATAAATGTACCTCTTATAGTTTTTGTACTTTTATGCTGTTCTGTAATTTTAGCCATAGTGCTTAAAAGATATTATCCTGATACCTCAAATTTAAGTCTTGAGGAGATTGAGCATAGAATTTTCCAGGGTACAGAGCTTATTCAGATAGGCAATGAGGTCAAAAAAATTATTAAATAAATCTACTGTGTTTTATATAAAGACAACGTAAAAGTACTGACTTAGTTATCCATCGGCTTAACATAAGTTATCTTGCCTATATAAAAGTTATGATGATGCTAACAGCAATTTTTTTAAAGCTGTATTAATTTATATGGCAGATGGGATTTGTGCACTAGTTTTAGAATATACAATATAAAGGCAGATAAGATTTAAAAGAGAAATGTAGGCCTGTCACAGACTAAAAGCCTTTACATACAGCAATGTTGTGGGTTTTTACTATTACAAGAGGCTTTTTGTTTTTATTTATCTTCTTTTGTGTGATTTATATACACAGCGTGTGCATAAGATCCAGGATAAGGATGCAGTGAGCAGGCATGTAACAGTGCGGATTTTTGTAGGTACAGAGTATTTTTATAAGGCTTTTGTCTTATAAGAATAGATCTTAAACGGTGCACTTTTAAAATTTGGCTCTTTGTGTCTTGCATATAATCATAACAGGTGCACAATAGTAGCACTTATACTAAAGGAGTTGTATATGGCATCAGTTACAGGCCCCATTGTGCTTATAGGTCCAATGGGCTGCGGTAAAAGTACAGTAGGCAGAGCTTTGAGTGACAGTCTTGGCTATGATTTTATCGATCTTGATTCTCTTATTGAAAAATCTCTGTCCATGTCTATAAATGATATGTTTAAAATTTATGGAGAGAGTTATTTTCGCTGTAAGGAAAGAGAGTTTTTGTCAGACTGTCTTAAATGCAGCAAAGCTGTAATTGCCACAGGCGGCGGGGCCATTATGGATGCTAAAAACCGTGAGGCCATGGTCAAAGACAGTATCTGTATCTATCTTTATGCCTCGGTTGAGACACAGTATGCACGCACTGCACATGATAACAACAGGCCAATGATTGCAGTTGATGACAGAAAGGGCAGACTCTCAGAGCTCTTTGCCATACGTGATCCGCTTTACAGCTCAATAAGCTCTTTTAAGATTGAAACAGACAATCTTGATGTAAATGAGATTACACGATTGATTTTAGATAAATTACAAGGATAGTAAATGCAGATTTTAAATGTGGCTCTCAAGGATAAGGCCTATAACATCTATATAGGACAGGATCTTGATTTTAAAAAGCTTTGTGGCGACTATATAAAAAAGGGCTCTGATGTTTTGCTTGTAAGCAATGAAACCATAGCTCCTTTGTATGCCTCTGTTATAAAAGAGGCTCTTGGCAGCCTTGAGTGTCATGTCTGTGAGTGCATTTTACAGGATGGAGAGAGATATAAAACTGTAGATTCATATATGCAGATCATGTCAAAGGCCCTAGAGCATGGCCTGTCACGTGACTGCACCTTTATAGCCTTAGGCGGCGGTGTGGTAGGTGACATGACAGGTTTTGCTGCTGCCACCTATCAAAGAGGAGTCAATTATATACAGATTCCAACTACACTTTTATCCATGGTTGACAGCTCTGTTGGCGGCAAGACTGCCATCAATCATCCCCTTGGCAAGAATATGATAGGTGCCTTTTATCAGCCAAAGGCTGTCTTTATTGATGCACTCTTTTTAAAGACACTGCCGCAAAAAGAGATGATTGCCGGCATGGCTGAGGTTATAAAATACGGCATTATCTATGACAAGGCCTTTTTTGAGTTTTTAGAGCAGACTCTAAAGGATGGTCTGGTGCTTGATATTGAAGATACCATCTATATTATTGAGCGCTGCTGTTCTATAAAGGCCGAGGTCGTTGCCTTTGATGAAAAGGAAAAAGGGCTTAGAGCCATTTTAAATTTAGGTCATACCTTTGGTCATGCCATAGAGGCGCATATGGGTTTTGGAACCTGGCTGCACGGTGAGGCTGTAGGTCTTGGTATGATCATAGCCGCCTTTGTGGCAAAGGAGCAGTCTTTAATTGGCTTTAGAGAGTTTGAGCGCATATATACTTTAATTAAAAGCGCCGCATTGCCATGTACCATACCAGATGGCATGGAGCCTTGTGATTTTATAAAGCACATGCATCATGACAAAAAGGTGGCCTCAGGGCGCATACGCTATGTGCTGCCATCTGCTATAGGCAAGGCTGAGATTTTTGATACAATTGATGACGTAAAGTGTGAGAATTTACTGAGTAAATTTAAATCTAGGTAGCATTTATAGATCTATTTGAATTACAATCTGCTAGAAATCAAATGGATATTTAATTATGAACAGCGACGATTATTTAGACATAGAAAGTCAAAGTACTTTTTGTAAGAAAATTACAGATGAGCTTATCTCTTCTGAATCCTTTATTCTGATATCCGGCAGCAGAGGCTCAGGACGCAGTGCTGTTCTTGAAAAGATAGTATCTGGCACCAGTGTTGAGCGTGTGGTTTTTATTCCATGCTCCAAAGAGATGTCACTTATCAATCTGCGTGAAATTGTTCTGACACAGCTCTTTGGCTTTAGCGAGGAGAAGTTTGACTATACTTTAAATTTAGCTGACACCATTATCAAAAGAGGTGTACCTACCAAGGAAAAGATTATCTTTGTGGTAGATGATATTGATCTTGTAATAAGTGCCTTTTTTGATGAGCTGGTGGCCTTGAGCGATGACTTTTTAGGTCAGAGACGCTTTTCTTTTGTAGCCACCTGTCAGGAGAATTTTGCCTCAGCCCGTCTTAGAAATGCCCATTCGGCCAAGACTGAGCTTAAAGAGGAGAAGATACCTCTGTTAAGTGCCACCGAGGCTTTGAGTTTTTGCAGACATCTGTTTTATTTAAACGGACTTATAAAAGTATTTAAACGCATTGAAGGCAAAGTGCCGCCACTGCTTGCACCATGCAACGGTAATTTGTCGGCTCTTATAGATATAACGGAGAAGCTTATGAAAGAACCGCAGAAGACACCTGATGCCACCAATACACGTGGCAAGGCCAGACCGGTTGCACCTAAAAAAGAGAAAAAATCAGGTGCTACAGGCATCTTTATTACATTTTTATGTATAGCCATTGTGCTTGCCTGTCTGGTTCCTATCTTTATGGGTTCAGATTTCTTTTCTAAAAATAGCACACAGGATGAAAGCTCAGCTGCCATGTCACCAAATTCGCAGGCTCTTGAGAGTACCTCATCAAAGCCTGTGCTTGATGATGGTGTACTGCAGCCTGATGTGCCATATGGTGTTGAGGCTAAGACCCCTGAGATGACAACAGAGCATCAGCTTGTAGTTGACGGCAAGGATCTTGAGAGAATTGAAGGGGCAGAGTCTACAAACTCTGGCTATCCCAGGAGAGGACTGGCAGGATCTGCAGTAGAAAAAGATGATAGCACCCAGGTCATAGACTTTGAGGGCACCAACTTTGTGCCTATTGAGCGTGCTGACAATGTGCTGCGCAAAAATGAGATTGAGAAGGTGGCACCTCCTATGCCAACCATTAGTACACCTCAGACAGTACCGGCTCCTGTAGAGCAGGCAAAGACAGAGATTGCAAAGACAGAGCAGGTTAAAGCAGAACAGGCTAAAACAGAGCCTCAGGAAAAGCCTGCTGATAATGCAATCAAGGCTGACAATGAGGTCAAACCATCACTTATTGTGCCTCTTGAAAAGACACAGCAGGCTGCATCTGCCCCTGCAGCACCTGAGAAGAAGGAAGCTGTAAAGACTGATCCAGTAAAGACTCAGAACAAGGGCAATAACAAGGTAGCTGAGAATACAGCCAAGAAGACTCAGCGCGGTGTTAAACAAGAGCCTGTCAAGAAGGATGAGTTTAGAAATCTGACTGCACAGCGTCATAATCTTGCAGCCATGAATGCAGCCAGCAGAGCTCCTGTCACTATGGCTGTGCCAGGTGCTAAAGATGAGCTTAAGGGCATGCCTGATAACAATTATACAGTACAGGTTATTGCAGGTACCAACCGTCAGAGAGTTGCCGATGTTTCAGCCTTCCTGTCTGACAGATACTGGATATATGAAAAGGATGTCAATGGCAAGCGTTATTATGTGCTTATCGTTGGACAGTATTCTGATCTTGGTGCAGCCACTGCAGCTATTGCCCGTCTGCCTCAGACAGTCAAGAAGTCAGGACCTTTTGTTAAGAGATTTAGAACAGTAAAACAAGAGATGAAGTAAATGGAAAAGAGATTTCGCTTTGCAGGCTCAATATTATCTGCTGATCTGTTAAACCTTGAAAGAGAGGTGGCATCAGCTGTAGAGCAGGGTATTGATCTTATACACTTTGATGTAATGGACTATCATTTTGTACCAAATATGACCTTTGGTCCTGGATTTTTAAAGGCCATGCGTCAGAAATTTCCTGATGTAATCTTTGATGTGCATCTTATGGTAAGTCCGCTTACAGAGCAGATTGTGACAGATTATGCCAAGGCAGGTGCTTCATGGATTTCCATTCACCCAGAGAGCACACCGCATGTGGAGCGCTTTTTAACCTTAATCAAGGAAAGTGGAGCCAAGGCAGGTCTGGTGCTCAATCCTTCAACCACTCCAAATATGCTGCGCTATCTGTGGGACAAGATTGATTTTGTGCTCATTATGACAGTAAATCCAGGCTTTGGCGGTCAGAAGTTAATTCCTGCCACCTTAAAGAAAATTGCCGATGTCAAGAGACTGGCAACAGAGGCCAATGTGAAACCTGTTATTGAGGTTGACGGTGGCATTTCACCTGAAACTGTAGCAGTTGCTGCCTCCTACGGTGCCTCAGTATTTGTGGTGGGCAATGCTTTCTTTGGTCAAAAGGACAGAGCTTTAGCTCTTTTAAATCTGCACAAGGCTTTAGAGTAATGAAAAAGGATATTTTACTTTTTGACCTTGACGGTACTCTTGCCCATACACTACCGCAGCTTGCCATAGCAGCCTCAAAGGTTGCTCAAAAGATGGGCTATTTTGTGCCGTCAGTTGAAGAGATAGCCACCTATGTTGGCAATGGCGCAAATATGCTTCTTGCCCGCACGTTAAGGCACAGCATTGATGCCAAAATTGAGGATATTGATGAGTCTGTACTCAAAGAGGCCCGTGAGCATTTTAACAGCTTTTATCTGCAGGGCCTTGGCAGTGACTACAGTATCTATCCTCATGTCAAAGAGGGGCTTGTGCACTTTAAAGAGCTGGGTATTAAAATGGCTGTTATTACCAACAAGCCACAGCTTTTTGCTGTTCCTCTTTTAGAGCATATGCAGGTCTATGAGCTCTTTGATTATGTGCTAGGCGGTGAGGTTCTCGATAAGAAAAAGCCTGATCCATATCCTCTTATCTATGTGCTTGAAAAACTTGGCGGCAGCGTTGATGCTGCGCTTATGGTTGGGGATAGTGTCAATGATATAAAGGCAGGACAGAACTGCAACATGGACACTGTGGGTTTTTCCTATGGTTATAATATGGGCCGTGATATAAGAGAGTGCAATCCAACCTATGCCTTTGACTCTTTTTCACAGTTAATTGAGCTTATTGACTCAATGTATACAAAATAAGGTAAAAAATGTCCGAAAAATCAATTATTTTCAGTGGTATTCAGCCATCAGGTGAGCTGTCTATTGGTAATTACATAGGTTCACTTAAAAACTGGGTGCCAGTGCAGGAGACCTCTGACTGTATCTATTGTGTTGTAGATCAGCACGCCATTACAGTAAGACAGGATCCTAAAATGCTAAAAGAGCGCACTCTTGACACTCTGGCCATCTTTTTAGCCTGCGGTATTGATCCTGATAAATCAACTCTCTTTGTACAGTCTCATGTTTCATGTCATGCAGAGCTTGCCTGGGCATTAAACTGCTATACACAGATGGGTGAGTTAAGCCGCATGACACAGTTTAAGGACAAGTCAAAGCGCTATAACAACAATATATCAGCAGGTCTTTACAATTATCCTGTACTTATGGCCGCCGATATTCTTTTATATCAGGCTGCATTAGTACCTGTAGGTGATGATCAAAAGCAGCATATTGAGCTGACACGTGATATTGCAGAGCGCTTTAACAGCATTTATGGTAAAACTTTTGTGCTGCCTGAGGCATTAATTCCAAAGTCAGGCGCCAGAGTCATGTCTTTGCAGGAGCCTACCAAAAAGATGTCAAAATCTGATGACAATCCAAAGAATGTCATCAAAATTTTAGAAGAGCCTAAGTCTATTGTTAAAAAGATTAAGAGCGCTGTAACTGACAGTGATGATCCGCCTGTTGTAGCCTATGACTGGGAGCACAAGCCTGGTGTATCCAATCTGCTTGATCTTATGTCAGTTGCCACAGCACAGCCTGTAGAGGATCTTGTAAAACACTTTGAGGGCTGCATGTACGGCACTTTCAAGGCTGAGGTTGCAGATGCCGTAGTAGCTATGCTTGAGCCTGTGCAGGCTGAATATGCAAAAATCAGAAAGGATGAGGCCTACATGCATCAGATTTTAAAGAACGGTGCGCAAAAGGCTCATGCAAGAGCCATCAAGACCTTGCATGATGTCTACGATAAAATAGGTTTTGTCGTACCAAGATAGGAGTTAAAAAAGGGAGGCACAAGCCTCCTTTTTTAAGCCTGGCATTTTAATTTAGTCACTTTGTGTAAGTTGATTTAAAATCCCACTGTGAAGGGCATACAGGGCATATTTGAGTGCTTTGTGAGAATTTTGTCCCAAAAATTTGCGTGTCTGCTAGCAAAATTGATAAAAACTTTAATAAATATTAATAAAGTTATGAATATCAGCAATTTGTTGTTTTAATATTTACATAAGACAACAAAAGGGGATTAAATCATGCAAAGCACTAAAGCAGCAGCAGATTTTGCAATGATTATTGCAGTGGATACGACAGCTGAGCCGTACTGCATATGTATCTATGAAAGAAATTTAAACAAGGCTACCACCTCCTATCTAAAGGCTGCAGAGCTTGATGACATATTATATAAAAACAGCTCAGCTCTGTTATTACTGTGCTCAAAATATGCCTCATCTTATCTTGGCAGGATGCATAAGGAAAATATTGTCAATGAGATAAGAAAGTACAGTATGGATGAGATAAATGCCTTTAAAACAGGCAGCAGCCGTGAACATCTTGCTGCCGCCATACTGCAGGCAGGACTGTCGCCTAAGTGCAGCTACAGCTAGAAGGCATGATATCCCATGCCTTTAAATAACTAGCGCTCAAACTCAAGAGGCATGGAGCAGTAATTGCCTGTCAGCACCCCATTTTCAACACTGTGAGCACCATTGACAAAAGTATGTATGACAGAGGTTGTAAATCTGTGTCCTTCAAATGGTGACCACTGACATTTTGAAGCAATATCCTCAGTTGTAACCTTATGGCCCTTTAACAGATTGACAAGGACAATATCAGCATAATTGCCCTCAACCAGGGCGCCTCTGCCTTTAATGCCATAGCGTTTTGCCACATTGTAGGCGCTAAGTCTTGCAATCTGCTCCAATCTTATCTCTCGGCGTGACCACAGATCAAAGAGGGCAGGGAGCATGAACTGCACTGATGGCAGACCTGACGGGCATTTGGTGTAGACATTTAATTTACTCTCTTTTTCATGTGGTGCATGATCAGTGCCCACAGTAGTAATAATGCCACGCTTGATGCCATCTAAAAGACTTAATCTGTCAGACTCATCCTTGACAGATGGATTGCACTTTAAAAAGCCCTTAAGACGATCATAATCTGATGATGAGAACATTAAATGCGGTATGCACACTTCACATGAGATCTGCCTTGTCTGAATATCATCTTTTGCAAAGTGGGAGAGCAGGGAAATCTCATCTTTGGTGCTGACATGCATAATATGCAGCTTTGCATTGTTATCAAGGGCCAGCTGTATGGCAAGACGGGCTGACTGTACACAGCAGTGACGGTTGCGGATAAAATTGTGCATGGTAAAAGGAATATCATCGCCATAGCGCTCTTTATACTCCTTTTCCTTTGTATAAATAAGATTGCTGTCCTCACAGTGTGTAGTAATCATAAGCGGTGAGGCTTTAAATATTCGGTTAAGCTTCTCAACATTGTCAACTAAAAGATTGCCTGTGGTGGCACCCATATAGACTTTGACCGATGGCACCTTGGTAACATCAACACGCTCAATCTCATCAATATTGTCAAGACCGGCACCCAGATGGAAGGTGTAGTTGGCAGCAGAATCTTTCTGTGCTATGGCTCTTTTTTGCTCAAGGGCCTCAAGGCAGGTGCACGGTGGCATGGTATTTGGCATATCCATATAGGATGTTACACCGCCAAGCAGGGCAGCACGTGACTCTGTAAACATTGTTGCCTTGTGCTCCATGCCAGGCTGTCTGAAATGCACATGCGCATCAATAGCACCAGGCAGAGCTAGAAGATCTTTACAGTTAATTTCCCTGGCGCCACTGTCCTGAATGTTTTCATCTATTTTTGCAATAAATTTATCCTCAATTAGAATATCCTTTTTAAGGATGCGCTCAGGCATGACTACAGTTGCATCTTTTAAAAGCAGTTTTTGCATAATAGATCCTCATCAAAATCATCTGTAAAAATCCTGTAGCGTAATTTAAAAGCAATGGCGCTTTAAAGTTTTCAATTCACTGCAGGCTGTCACAGCATAGCTGTATTTAAAATATTATACATTTTATCAAAAGCTCTAAGGTTTAAACCTATATATGATTTGACCTGTTTTATAAAAGAGCTTAAATATAATAGAATAGAGTGTATAAATAATACTTTTATATTTATTTTATTAAAATCAAAGCTTTATAGCTTTGATGTGGCACTTTTGCCATATGGCTGTGCCTTTTTATATATTCTAATTTGATTTGATATAAAAATGTGTAAATGTGAAAAAGATGTGACACCTCTTTTTACTGCAAAGGATGTCACTGTTCATGAAAAAAAGCGTATTTTTAAACAGCGCTTTGCCATTGATCAGTATATTGTCTCCTATAAAAAATTTAGTGGCGGGGAGACTGGCAGACTTGTGCGTGAGATCTTTGAGCGCGATGCCAATGCCGTGGCCATACTGCCATACGATCCTGTAACGGATGAGGTGGTATTGATTGAGCAGTTTCGCCCAGGTGCTCTAAACGATCCTGTCTCTCCATGGCTACTTGAGATTGTAGCTGGCATGATTGATAAAGGTGAAACTCCTATACAGGCTGCACTGCGTGAGCTTGAGGAGGAGTCTGGAATTAAAATGACAGAGGCTCATCTGCATTATGTCAATGCAGTATATCCAAGCCCAGGCGGCACCTCTGAGGTGGTAACCCTCTATATAGGCTGTGTCAACAGCGATAACATTGGCAGTCATGGCGGACTTGACTGTGAGGATGAGGATATAAGAGTCTTTAAATTAAAGGCAGAAGATGCATTTTTGCTCTGCGACAGCGGACGTATCTGCAACTGTGCAGCCCTTGTGTCTCTTATGTACCTGCGCATTCACAAAGATAGGATTCAAAAGGCTTTTTTAAAGCTAAGAAATTAAAAAAATGCCGGCACTTGCCGGCATTTGACTAGATTGTAGTATTTTTATAATCGGCACTGTTTGTGGCCGTCATTGTTGTATTATCCTTATCCTGCGCATCTATAATCATATCTACAGCCTTTTCAGGCTCGCTGCTGTTCTGGGCAAGTGACATATCGCGTATATCGTGCATATAGCGTGACATGTGCATCTCTCCATCTTCTCTTGTGGTAAAGAGGCTGTGTCTGCCTGTACAGAAATCACATGAGTCATGAGTGCTCTGCAAAAGCTGATGATATTTGGCATAATCATGGGCATTTGGTACAGAGTCTCCTGGATTCTGCGGTATCTGTGGCGGAGTTATAACAGGAGGCTTCTGTGCAGGAGGATTAACTACAGGAGGTTTTACAACAGGAGGCACCACAACAGGTGGAGGAGTTACTGTGCCGCCAGTTTTATTTACTGTAAGAGTTCCTTCAATAACGTTAAAGGTATAGTTGTTATGTCCATTTTCCTTTAAGGTTATTTTATAGGTTCCATCGGCGCCATTGTAATTTACAACCTCAAATTTAACATTAAGATCACCAAAGCCCTCGGAGTTGACAAAGTTCAGGGCACCTTCATTGCCAATTGTAAAGTTTGGCAGTTTATCTCCCTGATTTATAGTCTGTGAGTTGATAGTAATGTCACCAAGATGCACCTTGTTGATAGTAAGGTGACCCTGACCTACAGAGCTGTGATTACCTTTGGCATCAACAAAATATAAAAGATCAGGTCTGTTGGCTATAAAATCAATATTGTAGATATTGGCATTGACATGCTTGCCATCATTATTAAGTGAGGCAAAGTTTGCAAGATTAAACCACTGATACTTATCCTTTAAAAAAGAACTGTACTGATGGCTCTTGCCATTGTAGTCAACACTAAAATCCTCTGTAAAAAACGGCATTAAAAAGCCTTTGTTATAGGCAATATTATTGTTTGTAACAAAGTCCTTTGCAAAGCTGTCTTTAAAGTTCTTGGAGGCTTTATCAATGGCAGTTTTATAATCTGTAGCCACGTCTAAAGCTGCCGTATTGACAGCAATGGCATTAAGCTTTTTATCAGAGATTGCCACGTTAAGCCCCTGAAGGGTGGCTGCAGTTTTGGCATTGCCAATAAAGGCTCCTGCCTTTAGATCATTGGTGGCAATGGCATCAAGCTTTGTAAATTTTGTCTCAATATTTTTAAGCACTGATGGGGTGATACCTGATAGTGTACCTGCAAGAGCACCTGTATGTATGGAGCCAGTATTATTGTTGAGGTTTAAGTTAAAATCCTTAATTACAATATTCTCAAGATAGGCTCTGTCTAGTGTGCCAGACAAGGCGCCAATTGACATATCTGCTGTGGTATTGGAGATATTTATCTCAGCTCTGTCAAACATCAGATTGGAGACACGACCACCGTCAATTGATGAAAACAGTCCTGCATTAGCTACATTCTTGCCATCAAGTGACATTGAGTATGAGATGTGATTGAAGGCGCCGTCAAGACTTCCGGTAAAGGCCTTGTCAGATCCTATGCTCTCTTTGATATTACCAAGATCAACGTCATTGGTAAGCCAGTAGCTGCCAGAGAGATTATTGCCTATATTTAAAAACTCCTGCTTGGTAGATATTGCAGTCTGACCTCTGTGATCTACAAAGTCAGTAGCCTTAAGGCCATAGTTTTTTTCAATATCAAAGGCCTTGCTTCCACCTATATCAATACGGCCTGTTGAGCTTTTTAGCTCAACAACAGTACGGCTCATACCTAAAGGATCATGCTTTAAAGGATCTCCATTCTCATTTTTAAGATTTGCAGTGTCTTTAATAATGATTTGGCCGGCATCAACTATCAGGTTATTAGTTTCGACACTACCAAGCAGGGTGACTTTGCCCATGCCCTTAGAGGTAACGCTTAAATTTCCAGTATTGGCAAAATTATCAATACTCTCATCGGAAATATGAGCAGTTGATAACATGAGTTTATTAACTTGTAGTGAAGCTCCAGATCCAACAGATATACCATTTGGATTGACGATGATAACTCTAGAAGCTCCCAAGAGAGTGCCGTCAATAACAGATGGACCGCCACCCTTTACAAGATTTAAATAGTTACGATTGTCGTATTGTACTCGGTGATTAGCAGCGATATTGTAGCTATCCCACTTGATAATATTATTAGCCTGGGTGCTGATGATCTCCATTTCTTTTCCATGGGTATTGATTATGCCTTGATGACCGATAAACTGACCACCAGTTGGCAGATTGGCAGCACTGCACTCAAGGCATACTGCAAATAAAGGAAGCAGGGTGTACTTAATATTATTCATGTAATAATCCTATATAAATGAGTAGCCAAATCTAACCCATAACAGGGCGCTGTCATCAGCTTTGGTCTTATTGCCAAGAGCGGCTGCGGCCTGTACCTTGGTAAAGAAGCCTTTGTAGCTGTAATCAGCATCAAGACCAAGTCCCTTTAAAGATGTGGTCTGTGCAAAGCCCTTATATCCGCTATGGCCATATGAAAGATTTGGAGTAAGGCTAAGTGAGCTGTCCTTGATTGGATTAAACTGCATGCCGCACCTTAAAATATAGCCATAGTCACCTGCAGCTTTGTTGCTCTTGTAGGCGGCAACAGCCTCAGCCCCACTTATGGTAAATGACTCTGATGCATCTAAACTTACAGATGCCATTTGAGCCTCAAAGGAAGATATTGCGCTGACATAATCATTGATTCTGTAATTGATATTTGCTGTTGTATTAAAGATTATGAATTTATCGTCAAAGGCCATGTCATACTCATCATCACTGTAAAGACGGCCAAATGTGAATTTTCCTGTAGCTGAGCCGCTTAGGTTGTCAGTAAATTTATGACTGCCAGCAACTGATGCGTAGATGGCATGTGAGTGCTTTTTAAACTCAATATCAAACAGGCCAAATTCGTCTTTGATATCTCTGTATCTGTAACCTACAAAGATATCGGCTTTGGTGTCAAAGGAGCGCAGCAGAGGCTGTTTTAAAAAGATCTCGCCTGTAAGTGAACTGCCCTTGGCATCAAGAAATTCATACTCATCTGACAGTTCATAGTGGCTGTAGCATGAGCCTAAGCCTAAAACAGTCTTATAACTGTTTACTGGAATTTCATAATTTATATTGTAGTTTTTATAATTCTTTTGTGTGGTGGCAAGAAATACCGACAGAGAGTCAGCATGCTGTGTCAGATTGGATATGGTGGTATAACCCATAAAGCGATACTCACCTACACTTTTGCTGCCATAGTTATCAGCCATTAGGGCGCCTGTAAATTTCTTGCGCTCTTTGATATCAACATCAATGACAGCATGGGACAGATCGTCTGCATCCTCCTGCATGGATGCCTTTATATCAAAGGCACCAAGATCAGAGAGTTTGAGCAGCTCTTTTTGCAGATCGTTTGTATGCACATCACTGTGTCGCAGTGACTTTAAATGCTTAAAAAGCATTTTGGATGTACCTCTTGCAAGAAACTTACTGTCAATATTAAGATTTATATCTGAAATCTTGGTGTAGACAATATCTACAAGCAGCACGCCGTCTGTACCAATTGACTGCTCTGGCAGATAGGCGCGTGAGCTTGGATAGCCGTTTTCTCTGTAGTAGTCAGTAACCTCCTGCAGAATATTCTGCAGCATATATGCATCTATATTGCGACCTTTATATTTGTCTGCAATCTGGCTTAGATATGGAAGTTTTAAAATATTACCTGTAGTGGCAAACTCTATATGACTCAGGGCAATAGAGTTGTCAGCACTGGCCTCATATGTATAAAAGGCAGAGCACAGAGCTAAAGCCAGGGCTGTTTTATTAAATAATTTATGCATAGTAAAAATAAAGAATTTTTAAAATAAAAGACAGGCGCCATTGTAAAGATCTGCAAAAAACACAGAGGCAAAAGGAGGGCAAAATAAAGGCTTTTTTTAAATAGGTGGGGTTAACTAGTTGAAAATAGGGCAGTAAAAAATAAAAAAACTGCAATATGATACTACATTGCAGTTTTAGTTCTGGATATGGATCTTATTTTATGGTCGGCCTACTTTGCCATAAGCCTGAAGACCTGCGTTGCCCTGACGCATTTTGACAAGTTCAGCTCTTGTCTCGCTACGTCTTTCTTTAAGATCTTCAATCTGTCTTAGAGCGTGTGAGGCAAAGGCTTTGGCAAATTCCTGACGTTTGTTCTCTTCCTCTTCATCAAGCTGCATAAAGGTTATACGCTTGATATAGTCAAGACGCTGTGCGCTAAGTTCATTTATGCGCGCATCATCAAGCTCGTCAGCCTCAGCAAGCAGAGAAATTTCCTCCTCAATTGCTACTAATGCCTGAATTAAATCGTCAATCTTATCCATTGCCTTTTGTCCTTATCGAAATTTTTAGATGGTGCCGTGTGCCAGTGAACGAGTATTGTTAAATTCACTGTGGTATGCATCGTTAGTGCGCTGTGCTGAAGCCTGCTGCTGAGCGGCTACAGGGATCTTGTCCCATGCCTCTTTGATCGGCATAAAGACTTTAAGCGCATCGTCAATTGGCTTTTCATTGAGATCAATGGCAGCATCGGCAATGCAGTGAATCATATAGTTGTAGATATTCTTCAGATTGGTGGCAATTTCCTTTGACTGAGAAAAATCAAGGGTGTCCTTTAGATTCTCTAAAATTGCAGTAGCTGAAGATAGACGGTTGGCTTTCATAGCCAGATCGCCTCTGGCAATGGCGCCTTTGGCCTGTGCCAGTCTCTCAAAAATACCCTGATAGAGCATTTTTGTGATTACGTACGGATCGGCTACACTTAACTCGGCGTTAACCGAGGTTTTCTTGTAAGCGCTTAAATCATTAATACCGAACATATTGCTCTCTCCTAAAGTGGCAATTATTGCCGTTTATATGGTGATACTTAGAAAAGAGCAAGAAATATGCCAGTTTTAATCCTTGGCGTTTTCCATCAGGAAAAATACGGAGCGACGCTCTCTCTGACCGCGTTTTATGGCTTTCAAGGCGTATCTGTGGCGTCTTGATCTTTTAAGACCGGTGGCACTCCTGTGAGCAAATGAACCTTTGCGCATAAATACCTCGCTATATGTATTAAAAATACCCTTGATTATTTTAATACGCACTTTTGGCGCATGCAATGTCAAAAACGGCAAGGTTTGTCAGGTACTTTATTTACAAAAAATACAAAAGTGTAGGTTCTAATCGGCAGGGGAGAGAAAAACTTTTGTACTTTTTAAGAAAAAGCTCTTTTTTTTCTGAAAAATATGCACAAGGTCAATTAATACAAAAAAGAATTAAATTAAGCCTTTATAAAACAACAGTTAAACTTGAAAAAAGATCGCAAAAGTCCTAACCTTTAAAAAAACTATATGTTTGTATAACTTTTTATTCATACATAAATATATATAAGTATTTTAATAAATTAGGTTGTTCAGGTGTTTTATGAACTTTTTGAATAATATGAAACTGAGTCTTAAGCTAACGGTCGGTTTTGGATTTGTACTACTGCTTACTGTATTTATTTCTCTGATTGCTATTAACTCGTTGCGCTCAAGTCTGTCTGTAGCAGATCTGGTACACTCACTTGTAGATCAGAGCTATGCAAGAGTCAATGCCTCAACTATTAAATCATCAGAGATGAATAGCTCTATTTCATTTTATTTAAGCCCAGGCAATCAGACTGACAAGGCAAGACAGGATCTTGAGACTGACATTAAAGAAGCTCTTAATCTTGCAGGTCAGCTCAATCTGCCACAGTACAAGGTAGCTACAGACAAGATTGCTGCACTGACACAAAACTTTGCTGACAATTATCAAAATGCCATTGTGCCTCTTATTGAAGCCGGCAAACCATTTGATGCTCTGGCCTTCTATTTAGATCAGATGCAGCCTGTAGCCACAGAAATTGCCAGCATTCACTCAAGCATTGGCAAAGATCTTATCTCTGATATTTCAGAGGAGGTTGACGTACTGCGCGATACCACAGCATTACTTATTGTTATAGGCTGCACCATAGGCGCCATTATCTTAGGCGGTCTTACAGCCTTCTTCACCTCAAGATACATTACACACTGTCTGTCTCACTTATGTCAGATTGCAGGCAGAATTTCACAAAACGATCTTACTGTTGAAATACCTGTCTACTCAAAGGATGAGTTTGGTGAGCTGGCCACGATGATGCGCACCATGCGCAATAACTTAAGTGACTCTGTATCATTAGTTATAGATGTATCAAATAAGCTACGCGATGAGATCTTGGTGATGAATAAATCATCTCAGGATGTGGTAGATGCAGCCAAGACAGCCGAGTCACAGACTGTTACAGTGGCCGCAGCAGCCGATGAGATGGTATCAACCACAGCTGATATTGCAAGAAATTGCGAGAGTGCCGCTGCTGTATCAGATGACTCAAAGCATATTACTCTTATGGGCATGGATGTGGTAAGAACCACAGTTGATCAGATTAGAGATCAGTCAGAGCGCACCAATCAGGATGCCCTCAAGATTCAGGCTCTTGCCGATCAGACCCAGAAGATTGGCTTTATTGTTGGCACCATTGATGAAATTGCAGCACAGACTAACTTATTAGCTCTCAATGCTGCTATCGAGGCAGCCCGTGCCGGTGAGGCAGGACGTGGCTTTGCCGTGGTTGCCGATGAGGTTCGTGCATTAGCTTCACGTACCACCAAGTCAACACAGGAAATCTCCTCCATGGTGTCACAGATTCAAAATGATGCCAATGTGGCCACACAGTCTATGGAGTCATCTGTAAGCAATATGAATACAGTGGCTGAAAAGGCAGGTGAGCTTGAGACTTCATTAAACTCTGTGCTTGATAAGGTCAATGCTGTAAATACACAGATTACTCAGATTGCAACTGCAGCTGAGGAGCAGACTACAGCCACCTCTGAGATTTCAACCAATATGCAGGGTATTACCACTGCAACTCAGATTGTATTTGACAAATCTCAAAGCGCCATTGCTACAACTGAAAAGTCAGTTGTCTCAATACGTGATCTTGTAGAGAACCTCTCAAAGTTCAAGCTACATGATCCAAACGCTGCTAATTAATATTAAGGGGCAGGCTGACCCTGCCTCATGATTCTTACATAGAATTTAGTTAAGTTTATAAGGTGTAACATGAGTTTTATTAAAAAAGCCTGTAGCCTTGCTGCTATTGTTTTGCTTATAAGTCCAGCTTATGCTGCAGGAGAGCTTGCAGGTAAAACCCTGCACGTATCAGTAGATCCGACTACTCCACCGTTTTCAACACTGGCTGATGACTTTATAACCCCAATAGGCCTTGATGTAGATATTATTATTGAGCTGCAAAAGCGTCTTGGTTTTGAAATTGCAGAAAACCGTATTTTGCCTATGATGCGCTCTGAGCAGATGAAAAGGATTAAAAATAATCAGTTGGATCTTGTAGCAGGCTGTCTGTCGGCTACAGCAGATCGCGCCAAGCATCTGGATTTTAGTCCTGTCTATTATGACACAGGACTTAGCATTATTTATTCCAAGAGTAAATATAACAAGGTCACGGATTTTAGAAAGTTCAATGATGCTAAGGTAGGTGCAGTGGAAGGTACAGTAAGTGAGCACTTTATTGACAGACAGCTGCAGGGAGCTCAGAAGGTAATATTCCCAAGCTTCATGATAGCCATGATTGCTGTAACTCAGGGTACTGTTGATGCCATCGTCTATGACAGACCTCTTATTGAGTATTTTGCACAGAGCATGCCTGATTTTAATCTTGAGGTTATAGATGATATCTATGAAAGACAGTACTGTCAGATAGCCCTTGGCTTTGGCAAGAACTCTCCTTATACATTTATTATCTCAAAAGAGCTCTATAATATGAAAAAAGACGGAACACTCGATGCTATTGTAGATAAATACATAAAATAAAAACGTTACATTTAGGAGATTTTAGGTATAACGAAGTTCTGATTTTCAGATTACTTTTGTTTAATAAAACAGGTCTTAAAGTTACTTTTATTAAGTTGTCTTAACTGATTGGGTGATTTATGAACTTTTTAAATAAAATGAAACTGAGTCTTAAGCTGACACTTGGCTTTGGCTTTGTGCTTTTGCTTACCGTGCTTATCTCACTTATAGCGATAAACTCGCTGCGCTCGAGTCTGTCTGTAGCCGATGTGGTACACTCACTTGTAGATCAAAGCTATGCAAGAGTCAATGCCTCCACCATCAAGGCCTCAGAGATGAACAGCTCTATTTCATTTTATCTAAGTCCTGGCAATCAGACTGACAAAGCAAAACAGGATCTTGAGACTGATATTAAAGATGCTCTTAATCTTGCAGGTCAGCTCAATTTGCCGCAGTACAAGGCAGCCACCGATAAAATTGCTGCTCTGACACAAAGCTTTGCTGACAATTATCAAAATGCCATTGTGCCTCTTATTGAAGCCGGCAAACCATTTGACGCTCTTTCTTTCTATTTAGATCAGATGCAGCCTGTAGCTACAGAAATTGCTAACATTCACTCAAGCATTGGCAAAGATCTTATCTCTGATATTTCAGAGGAGGTTGACGTACTGCGCGATACCACAGCATTACTTATTGTTATAGGCTGCACCATTGGTGCCATTATCTTAGGTGGCCTTACAGCATTCTTCACCTCAAGATACATTACACACTGTCTGTCCCACTTATGTCAGATTGCAGGCAGAATTTCACAAAACGATCTTACAGTTGAAATTCCTGTCTATACCTACGATGAGTTTGGCGAGCTTGCCATGATGATGCGCACTATGCGCAATAACTTAAGTGACTCTGTATCATTAGTTATAGATGTCTCAAATCAGCTGCGCGATGAGATTATGGCGATGAACAAGTCATCTCAGGATGTGGTAGATGCTGCCAAGACAGCCGAGTCTCAGACTGTAACTGTAGCAGCTGCTGCCGATGAGATGGTATCAACCACAGCTGATATTGCAAAAAATTGCGAAAGTGCCGCTACTGTATCAGATGACTCAAAGCATATTACTCTTATGGGCATGGATGTGGTAAGAACCACAGTTGATCAGATTAGAGATCAGTCAGAGCGCACCAATCAGGATGCTCTCAAGATTCAGGCTCTTGCCGATCAGACCCAGAAGATTGGCTTTATTGTTGGCACCATTGATGAAATTGCAGCACAGACTAACTTATTAGCTCTCAATGCTGCTATCGAGGCAGCCCGTGCCGGTGAGGCAGGACGTGGCTTTGCCGTGGTTGCCGATGAGGTTCGTGCATTAGCTTCACGTACCACCAAGTCAACACAGGAAATCTCCTCCATGGTGTCACAGATTCAAAATGATGCCAATGTGGCCACACAGTCTATGGAGTCATCTGTAAGCAATATGAATACAGTGGCTGAAAAGGCAGGTGAGCTTGAGACTTCATTAAACTCTGTGCTTGATAAGGTCAATGCTGTAAATACACAGATTACTCAGATTGCAACTGCAGCTGAGGAGCAGACTACAGCCACCTCTGAGATTTCAACCAATATGCAGGGTATTACCACTGCAACTCAGATTGTATTTGACAAATCTCAAAGCGCCATTGCTACAACTGAAAAGTCAGTTGTCTCAATACATGATCTTGTAGAGAACCTCTCAAAGTTCAAGTTGCATGATCCTAATGCAGTTAATTAGGTAGAGTCAGGAAGCAGGCCTGGCCTGCTTTATAGTTTTGTTTATTATTACTGCTATGATGTAAGGTGTAAAATGAGTTTGATAAAAAAGACCTTCGGTGCTGCTGCCATTGCAGCTATGGCTTTGATCGTATGCCCAGCCCAAGCCGCAGGTGAGCTTGCCGGAAAAACACTGCGTATTGGCGTAGATCCGACCAACCCTCCTTTTGCAACACTAGCTAATGATTATATAACTCCAGTTGGCCTTGATATTGATATTATCATGGAGCTAAAAAAGCGCCTTGGCTTTGAACTTGCAGAAAACCGTATTCTGCCTATGCTGCGCGGCGAGCAGCTAAGAAGAGTAAAAAATAAACAGATTGATGTGCTGGCAGGCTGTCTGTCAGCAACAATAGAACGTACTGAGTTTATGGATTTTAGCCATATCTACTTTGATACAGGTCTTAGCGTAATCTACTCAAAGAAAAAATATAACAATGTTGATGATATTAAAAAATTCTCCAATGGCAAAGTAGGTGCAGTTCTTGGCACCACAGGTGAGGATTTTATTGACAGAAATATCCCAGGAGCTGAGAAAGTGCAGCTGTCAAGCTTTATGATTGGCATAGTGGCAGTAACTCAGGGCAAACTTGATGCTATGGTCTATGACAAACCTATTATTGAGTACTTTGCTCAGACTATGCCAGCCTTTAATCTGCAGATTGTTGATAAAATCTACGACAGACAACACGGACAGATTGCCTTTGGCTTTGCCAAGGACTCGCCTTATGCCTATGATATATCAACAGAGATGTATCGCATGAAACTTGACGGTACGCTCGATAAGATTATAAAGAAGTATTTTAAATAATTTTTTCTACCTCTTTTGTTGTGTTAGTTACAAGGCGGCTTCGGTCGCCTTTTTGGTTTTTTATTACAGTATAGTAGTTAAAAGGAAGGTAATTTTTGAGATAAAGTTAAAAATACTTTATAAAAATATAGCTAAACATGATAGAATACAGTGCCTTTAATATAAGGCGTATTTTTAATTTTTTTCGAAAACACACACTGTTTATTCACGCAGACTTTGGGTGCCGTCAAGGTTAAAGCTGCGAAACAGTGGAGGCAAAACCCATTTAAGAGGAAAACTCAATGTCATCAATTACCATGCGCGACATGCTTCAGGCAGGCGTTCACTTCGGCCATCAGACTCGTTACTGGAATCCAAAGATGAAACAGTACATCTTTGGTGCAAGAAACGGTGTACACATCATCAACCTCGATAAGACTGTACAGTGCTACGAAGACGCATTAAACTTCCTGTCAAGCACAGTAGCTCACAAGGGTAAGATTTTATTCGTAGGCACCAAGAGAGCCGCCTGCGACAAGGTTGGTCCAGCTGCCGAGGCCTGTGGTCAGTACTATGTTGATCACCGCTGGTTAGGTGGTATGCTCACCAACTGGAAGACTGTACGTCAGTCAATCAAGCGTTTAAAGGAGCTTGAGATTCAGTCAACTGACGGTACCTTTGACAAGCTCACCAAGAAAGAAGCTCTGTTACGTACCCGTGAGCTTGAGAAGCTCAACCGTTCATTAGGCGGTATCAAGGATATGGGCGGTCTGCCAGATGCCTTATTCGTAATCGACGCTGAAGTTGAGCACATTGCTATCAAAGAAGCCAACAATCTTGGCATTCCAGTAGTTGCAGTTGTTGATACCAACTCAAACCCAGATGGCGTTAACTACATTATTCCAGGTAACGACGATGCTATCCGTGCAGTAGAGCTCTACTTAAAGGGTGCCGTTGAGACCATCAATGCCGCCCGCATGGAGCAGGGTCAGGTTGTTGAGGCTGCCCCTGAGGTTGCTGCAGAGACTGCTGAGCAGGCTGAATAATATAGATTTTTTTAGGCACATGCCTTAATGGCATAATGCGATTTGTATTGTGTTAAAGGCTGGAGTATTCCGGCCTTTTTAAAAACATTTAGAGGAATTTTTTAAATGGCTAATGTAACAGCTGCAATGGTTAAAGAGCTGCGCGATATCACTGGCGCAGGCATGATGGACTGCAAAAAGGCTCTGGTTGCTACAGACGGCAATATCGAGGCTGCTATTGAAGAGATGAGAAAGAGCGGTGCCTTAAAGGCTGCCAAGAAAGCCACCCGTACTGCTGCCGAGGGTACTATTGCCTGTGCACAGGAAGGCAATGCCGCTGTATTAGTTGAGTTAAACTCAGAGACCGACTTTGCTGCCAAGAATGCTGAGTTCCAGGACTTTGCTGCTAAGGTTGCAAACTTAGCTTTAGCTTCAGGTGTAAGCGATGTTGAGGCTTTAAAGAACGAGCAGATAGATGGCCAGAGCGTTGCTGATGCTCTTACAGCTTTAGTCGCCAAGATCGGTGAGAACCTCAATCTGCGTCGTATGGTACGTGTTGAGGGTGAGAACCTTGGTCTGTACGTACACTCAAACCGTCGTATCGGCGTTATAGTATCCTTAAAGGGCGGTGACAACGAGCTTGCCAAGCACGTAGCTATGCACGTATGTGCCTCAAAGCCAGATTTCGTAAAGCCAGAGGATGTATCTGCCGAGGTTGTTGAGAAGGAGCGTCAGATCCAGATCGATATCGCCATGCAGTCTGGCAAGTCAAAGGAAATTGCCGAGAAGATGGTTGAAGGCCGTATGAAGAAGTTCACCGGTGAAGTTTCTCTGACCGGTCAGCCATTCGTAATGGATCCATCAATCTCAGTTGGCGATCTGTTAAAGAACAATGGTGCTGAGGCTATCTCATTCGTACGTTTTGAGGTAGGTGAGGGTATCGAGAAGAAAGAATCCAACTTTGCTGAAGAAGTGCAGGCTCAGATCGCCGCTTCTTCTAAGTAATTTTGGAGAAATAAAATGACCTCTTTACAGCCGGGAAAAGCAAGACGTATCTTATTAAAGCTGTCAGGTGAAGCACTTGGCGGACAGAGCGGTTTTGGTATTGAGCCTGAGATTTTATCAGCTACAGCAGCTCAGATTAGAAAGGTGCAGGAGCACGGTGTACAGGTAGTGCTAGTTATAGGCGGCGGTAATATTTTCCGTGGCGCGGCACTGCAGAAGGCCGGCCTTGACCGTGTTGCAGGTGATCAGATGGGCATGCTTGCCACCGTTATGAACGGTCTTGCCATGCGCGATGAGCTTGTAAGACAGGGCGGTGAGTGTGTGCTGATGAGCGCCTATGGCATTCCATCTATAAGTGCACAGTACAGTGCCGTGCAGGGCCGTGAGATTTTATCCAAAGGCCAGGCCCTTATTGTTGCAGGTGGTACCGGATCTCCTTTCTTTACTACAGATACAGCCGCTATTTTACGTGGTGTTGAGCTCTGCTGTGATGAGGTCTTTAAAGCCACCAAGGTTGATGGCATATACACAGCTGATCCTATGAAGGATAAAAATGCACAGCGTTTTGACCGTCTGAGTTTTGACGAGGTGCTAAAGCGTGAGCTTGAAGTAATGGACTTAACTGCTTTTGCATTGGCTCGCGACCATCAGATGTCTATCCGTGTCTTCTCTATGAACAAGGAGGGCGCACTGCTTCGCGCCTCTTTAGGTGAGGATGAAGGTACTCTGGTTTGTACCACAGGAGTTTAATAAATGGTTAATGATGTAAAACAAAAAGCTAATGATCGTATGCAAAAGGCTTTAGAGTCACTGCGCAGCCGTCTTTCAAAAGTACGTACAGGCCGAGCACAGCCTGCCATTTTAGACGGTGTAATGGTTGACTACTACGGCACTCCTACCCCTTTGCGTCAGGTTGCTCAGGTAAATGTTGAAGATGCCCGCACCTTAAAGCTTACAGTATTTGACAGAAATGCTGTTAAGGACGTTGAAAAGGCTATTCAGAAATCAGAGCTTGGCCTGAACCCTGTAATTACCGGTGTAGATATTCGTGTTCCTCTTCCACCGCTGACAGAAGATCGCCGCAAGGAGCTTGTAAAGGTTGTGCGCGGTGAAGTTGAGCAGAGCCGTGTCGAGGTGAGAAATATCCGCCGTGACGCCAACGCTGAGCTCAAAGATCTGCAGAAGTCAAAGGATATCTCTGAGGATGAGCAGAGAGGCGGAGAAGAGCAGATTCAGAAGCTTACAGATGCTACCATCAAGCAGTGTGATGATCTGTTAGCTGCCAAAGAAAAAGAGCTAATGGAAGTTTAATTCAATCTTAAACTTTATGTTAGACAAAAAAATATGCGCGGGGCGAGATCTTAAAATCCCCCGCCATCTTGCAATTATTATGGATGGAAACGGCCGCTGGGCAGAGAGAAAAGGTATGTCCCGCATCCGTGGTCATCACAAAGGCGCAGATGTAGTCACCAATGTGATTAAAAGCGCCACAGCCTTAGAAATTCAAAAGCTGACTCTTTTTGCTTTCTCATCTGAAAACTGGAGAAGACCGCAGGCTGAGGTCAGTGCCCTTATGGAGCTTTTTGCTCTGTCTTTAAAAAGACAGGTTGCAAAGCTTAATGAAAACAATATCAGATTAAATGTAATAGGCGATATTTCGCGTTTTTCCCCATCACTTGTAAAGTCAATTGAAAAGGCACAGGATCTGACCTGCAACAATGACGGTCTTACCTTAAACATTGCCGCCAACTACGGCGGACGCTGGGATATGGTACAGGCAACAAGAGTGCTTGCCTCCATGGTCAAAAAGGGTCAAGTGCAGGCTCAGGATATTGATGAGAGCATGCTGCAACAACATCTGTCCTGTCCTGATGATGTGGATCTGCTCATTCGTACAGGTGGTGAAATGCGCATCAGCAATTTTCTTTTATGGCAGTGTGCCTATGCTGAATTTTATGTAACTGATACCTTATGGCCTGATTTTGATGACAGTGAGCTGCTTTTGGCCCTGCAATTCTTTTCAAAAAGAGAAAGGCGTTTTGGTATGACCTCAAAACAGATACAGGAGCAAGAAAGTGGGTATTAGAATTATAACCGCACTATGTCTTTTAGCCCTGGCCTATGTATGGCTTTTTGTTGTTGACTATGAGTTTTTTGTAATTGGAGCTCTGGCCATATATACACTTGGTGCCTATGAAATGGGCCCGCTGCTTGGTTTTAAATCACGCCTTACATTTTTACTTACAGCAACTGTGGCCTCAAGTGCAGTATTTTACTTTGCCCCTCCAGGTCTGTATATTGAAGGTATAATTCCATCTTTTGTCTATTATTTAATAGCTATCTCCTGTCTGTTCTGGATAGGCTCCATTCCGCTTTTAAAGAGCTTTCCGAAAAATACTGCCTGGCATAACAATACCACGCTGACCACATTTTTAGCACTGTTTATGCTTCTGCCTTTTTTAATGGGCATTATAGTGCTGCGCTCAGTCAATTATCACAATGACAGACTTGAAGGTTCATTTTTAGTGCTTGCCGTTATGGCACTTGTCTGGCTTGCAGACTCAGGGGCCTATTTTACAGGCCGCGCCTTTGGCAGACACAAGCTTTTAGAAGCTGTAAGTCCTAAAAAGACTCTTGAGGGTGTATATGGCGGCATAGCTGCAGCACTCATCGGTCTTAGCGTTTTTAGTTATTATGATTTTTATTCAATCTATCAGGTTAATACCATAGCACTGTATGTGGCAGGCTGTGCTGCCATTATCTTTTCTGTAATTGGCGATCTGGTGGAGAGCATGTTCAAGCGTATTGTGGATATTAAAGATTCAGGCCGTATATTCCCAGGCCATGGTGGCATGCTTGACAGAATAGATTCACAGCTTGCAGCCGTGCCTGTCTTTATCAGCTTCTATCTGCTGCTTGACAGAGCTCTTTTTTAAAAGATAGTGCTTGGGTTTTAGGCAAAATATGCACTGTTGAACAGTAATTACGCTAAAAGCTCTTTACAATAGCAAAGCTTTAAATAAATGAACATATAGGATTTTAATGAAAAAGGTAACACTGCTTGGAGCCACAGGATCAATAGGCCAGAGCACCCTTAATGTAATTAAGGCTAATGAAGAAAGTTATAAGCTGCACTCTGCTGTAGCCAACTACAATGTCAAAGGCATGGTGGATATTGTCAAAAACTTCGCCCCAGAGCGTGTGGCTATGTATGACAGTAAAAGTGCAGGTGAGCTTAAAGATGCTCTTGTCTCTTTAAAGCTCAAGTGCGATGTTCTCTCAGGCTTTGATGGTGTCTGTGAGATAGCAGGCGATGGAGAGGCGCAGCAGGTTGTCGCCGCCATTGTAGGAGCCGCAGGTTTAAAGCCAACGCTTGAGGCTGTAAAGAGCGGTGTTGAAATAGGCCTTGCCAATAAAGAGGCCCTCGTAATGTCAGGCACCATTTTTTTTGATGCCGTCAAAAAATCAGGCTCACGTGTCATTCCAATTGACTCTGAGCACAGTGCCATTTTTCAGTCTCTGCCAGAGCAGGCACAGAACACCATAGGCTTTTGTGATCTTGACGCTCTTGGAGTAAGAAAAATTCTACTTACAGGCTCAGGTGGACCATTTAGACAAAAAAGTCTTGATGAGTTTGACTCTATAACTCCTGCCATGGCTGTAAATCATCCTGTCTGGAGCATGGGACCTAAGATCAGCGTTGACAGTGCCACTATGATGAACAAGGGGCTTGAGTTTATTGAGGCACGATATCTGTTTAATGCAAGTGACGATAAAATTGAGGTGCTGTTGCACCCTCAGTCTGTGGTGCACTCTATGGTCTCGTATGTCGACGGTGCAGTTTTAGCCCAGCTTGGTACACCATCTATGCAGACTCCTATAGCCAGATCACTTGCCTATCCAGAGCGTGTCGCAGCTGCAGTTGAGCCTCTTGATTTTGTCAATATGCAGCCTTTGAGCTTTGATAAACCTGATTTTAAGCGCTATCCATGTCTTAAGCTTGCCATGGAGGCCTCACGTCTTGGACAGGGCGCCACCACAGCGCTCAACGCTGCCAATGAAGTCCTGGTACAATGCTTTTTAGATGAGAAAATAAGATTTACAGATATAGCCGCAAACTGCCGCAAAGCTCTTGATCATTTTGCCTGTGAGCAGTGTGACAATCTTGATGATATATTACGCATAGACAAAGAAGCGCGCAGCTATATTCTAAGACTTATAGACAGGGATTGAACATGACAGACGCTCTGTGGAATCTTATATTTTTTGTTGTTGCATTAGGTCTTTTAGTTGCCATTCATGAGGCAGGACATTTTTTTGCAGCCCGCGCCTGCGGCGTTAAAGTGCTGCGTTTTTATATAGGTTTTGGCAAAGCCATTATCAAAAGGCGCGGTAAAGATGGATGTGAGTATGGCATTACAGCCATTCCTCTTGGCGGTTATGTACAGATGCTAGGCGAGATGGATGAGGATGATGCCAAAAAGTACAAACCTGAGGATTTTGTAAAATACTCCTTTAAGCACAAGTCTGTAGCGCAAAGAGCCTTTATTGTGGCAGCAGGCCCTCTTGCCAATATACTGCTGGCTCTTGTTATCTATACTATTGCCGCTATGCATGGCATTACCACCATGAAGCCTGTAGTAGGTTATGTCGAGCCTACATCTTTGGCCTATCACAGCGGTCTTAGGCAGTATGATGCCATTGAGGCAATAAATGATAAAGATGTACCTGACTGGTCAGCTCTAATGCTGCCTCTTGTAGGCCATATGGGGCAGAGTGTGACTCTTGATGTCAGAGGCAATATAGGCAAGGATGAGCTGCGCCGTATTGATATGAATCTTGAGTCTGTTACGCTCACACGTGATACAGATATTTTTCAGGCTTTAGGCTTTGCACCGTTTCGCGGTCTTGAAACACAGATTATAGATGTGGTCATGGACAACTCACCTGCCTATAAGGCCGGCATTCGCAAGGGGGACAGACTTATATCTGTAGATGGAGTTGAGATTAAGGCCTTTGCGCAGTTTTATAAAATCATAAATCACAATCCTGATAAAAAGAGTCTTGAGTTTATAGTCAAAAGAGATGGTCAGCTGTATAGCACCACAGTCTATCCGTCAGCACAGCTGCCTGATGATAAGAGTCTTGGTAAAAGTGCCCGTGTTTATGTAGGTGTGGGCTTCAAGGTTGAGCCTTATCAGGGACTGTTTCACACTAAAGAATATGGATTTTTTGAGGCTGTTCTCTATAGCTTTGCTAAAACTTATCAAGTCTCAACCTTTATTGTAAAATCTATAGCCCTTTTAGTCTCAGGCTCAATTGCAGCAGATAATATCTCAGGACCTATAGGTATAGCCAAGGGTGCTGGCAGTTCAGCGCAGTATGGCCTATTATCATTTTTAGGATTTTTAGCTATCATTAGTGTAAACTTAGGTATATTCAACCTGTTGCCGGTACCGGTACTAGACGGCGGACAGCTTTTGTTTATAGCTTATGAGGCTGTAACTAAAAAAACTCCGGGTGAGAGGGTAAGGTATTTTCTTACCATGCTCGGACTTGGTGTGTTGATTGCACTGACAATTTTTTCAGTTTTTAACGATATACAGTCTTTAATGTAGACTAACTTCAAAACATAGGATAACTAAATGAAAGGATTTTATAACAAAACAAAGATGGCCCTATGTCTGGGAGCTGTGCTGTCATCGTCACTGCTGTTTAACGCTAAGGCTGTGGCAGCTGCAGATAGTTTTGTAATTGAAGACATTAAGGTAAGAGGTTTAAACCGTGTCTCACTAGGTGCCGTACTGCTGGCCCTGCCTGTTTCAAAGGGAGATATGCTGACAGAGGATCTCTCTGCCCTTGCCATGAAAAGACTATATGCCACAGGCAACTTTGATGATGTAAGAGTTATAAGGGACGGTAATACCTTTGTAGTTGATGTCAAGGAAAGACCTACAATAGGTGCAATTGAATTTGCAGGTAACTCACAGGTTGAGGAAAAGGCTTTAAAGGGCGTAATTGATCAGCAGGGACTGCGCGCAGGTGAGGCCCTTAATATTCAGACTTTAAATGATATTGTAAAATCACTTGAGGACTTCTATCACAGCGCCGGTATGTATCAGGCAAGAGTAAAACCTGTGCTTACCTATCTGCCACGTAACAGAGTGGATATCAAGCTTGAGTTTACAGAGGGTGTCTCTGCTAGTATTGAGCAGATTAATATTGTGGGCAATAAATCCTTTGATGAGGATGTGCTTTTAGCTCAGATGCAGCTGCGTGACTCTGTGCCTTGGTGGAATTTCTTTGCCAATGCCCGCTATGACAGTCAGAAATTCAGAGCAGATCTTGAGTCTTTAAAATCCTACTATCTTGACCGAGGCTATGTGGCCTTCAAGATTGTTTCAACAGGTGTGGAGCTTACTCCTGATAAAAAAGGTATCTATCTTACCATCACCATTGATGAGGGCGATAAATACACACTTGGCAAGAGTTCACTGCGTGGCGAAACTCTCAAGTATGGCGATGCTATGAATGAACTTTTGACTCTTGAGGAGGGTGAGACCTATTCAGCCTCACAGGTAACAGCTGTGGAGGACTCACTTAAGAATTATCTTGGCAAGTATGGTTATGCCTATTCACGTGTTGAGGCCTTCCCTGTTTTTAATGACAAGGAGAAGACTGTAGATCTTGAGTTCTTTGTAGATCCGGGCTCACGCGTCAATGTGTCACAGGTTATAATTAGCGGCAATACCTCAACTGATGATACTGTAATCCGCCGTGAACTGCGTCAGATGGATGGCACCTGGCTGTCAAATGAGGCAGTTGATCTCTCACGTGATCGTTTAAACAGAACAGGTTTCTTTGAAACTGTTGAAATAAACACACAAAGATCAGGCAATCTTGCCGATACTGTAAATCTTGATGTCAAGGTAAAAGAACAGCCTACAGGCTCTATCTCAGGCGGTATAGGCTTTGGAACCAACACAGGTGTAATGCTGCAGGCCGGTGTTTCACAGAACAATGTCTTTGGCTGGGGCTCAAGAGCCACCGTTATGGCCTATGACAATGACTATAGAAGACATATTGAGGTAGGCTATACCGATCCTTACTTTACTGTAGATCAGATCTCTCTTGGCGGCCGTGTCTACTATGACAAGTTCCAGGGTGATGATGCTGACGTTATTGCCTATGACAACGAAACTATAGGTGTAGAGGTAAACTCAGGCTATCCTATTTCTGAAAATACCTCAGTGCACTATGCTCTTGGCTATGAGTCCACCAAGATTAAAAACTCAGGACGCAATTTCGTGCAGGGTGATTATTTCTGGGGTATCTATGGTCTGGGCGGACGAAAGAAAAGAACCTTTAACAACTACACAGGCACTGCAGGTATAACACGTAACAACCTTGACAGATCTATATTCCCAACTCAGGGCTCACGTCAGTCTCTGGTTCTGTCAGGTACACTTCCAACATCAGATCTGCAGTACTACAAGGTCGCAGCCGATACCTACCATTATTTCCCAATTGATGATGAGCGCGACTTTGTCTTCTCTGTCAAAGGCCGTGTTGCATATGGTGACGGCTATGGCAAGAAGAGAGGACGCAATCAGATACTGCCATACTTTGAAAACTATTATTTTGGCGGTACAGAGTGGCTGCGTGGCTTTAAGCACAACAGTGTAGGAAATAAGGCCATCTATGGGAATACATTTGGAGATGAGAACGTAGGTGGTAATGCCCTGTGGGCAGTATCAGCCGAGTTCCATGTTCCGACACCACTTGTGTCAGAGGCCTATAAGCGTCAGGTGCGCACTACGCTGTTTGTTGATGCAGGCTCCCTGTGGGATACAAATGGTGATAAGTATATCAAGGGCACTAATCTTAACTATAATGGTGCCGGAGATTATCGTGTTTCAGCCGGTGTATCTTTAAACTGGATGTCACCAATCGGTCCTTTGATATTCTCACTTGCCAAATCCATCAAGGATTATGAAGGTGATGAGACTGAGACATTCAACTTTAACATCGGCGGCAATTTCTAATTTTAAGAGGATATAAATATGTTTAAAAAGACAGCAATTGCTTTAACTATGGCTTCTGTATTTGCCGCAACATCTGTTATGGCAGCTACCAAGGATGCACCAAAGGCAGCTTCTCAGGCTATAGCTCCTACCATAGCTGTAATCAATCTGCCATTAATCATGTCAGAAATCCCACAGACCAAGAGCTCACAGCAGGCTCTGGCCAAAGAGTTTGAAGGCCGTGAAAATGAGCTTAAGAAACTGCAGGATGAAGGTCAGAAGTTAGCTGCCGACTTAAACAGTGGCAAGATCACAGGTGATAAGGCTACTGAGGCTCAAAGAAAGCTTGCACAGCTGCACTCTGATTTTAAATTAAAGGCCACAGCTCTTGAGGAGGACAGCAGAGCAAGATTCTCACAAGAGCAGGTTAAGATAACATCTGAAGTACAAAAGGCTATTGACAAGATTGCCAATGAAAGAGGCATTCAGTTAGTACTGCGTGAGGGCTCTATTGCCTACACTATAAATGCTCTTGATATTTCTCAGGATGTTATAGATATGGTCAGCAAGGCCAAGAAGTAATTTACTATGCTGCTTAAAGAATTAGCTGCGTCACTGAACGCCACCTATGAGGGTGATGGCGATCTTGAGCTTACAAAGGTTGCCAATTTAAAAACTGCTGCTGCAGGTGAGATTAGTTTTCTTAGTGATCCTAAATATAAGGAAGTGCTGAGTGAAACTAAAGCCTCATGTGTTATTGTAAGGCAGGAGGATGCAAGTCATGCTCCTTGTGCCTATATTGTCATGTCTGATCCTTATGTGGGTTTTGCACGAGCAGCTCAAATTCTTGATACCACACCGCCTGTGGCTGTTGGTGTCAGTCCCCTGTGTCAGATTGACGAGGGGGCAGTTATCGGCAGGAATGTTGCCATAGGGCCCTTTGTGCATATAGCAAAGGGCGCAGTGATTGGCGATAATGTACAGATTGCCGCCAATTGCACAATAGGTGAGGGTGCCATTATAGGAGAGGGTACAAAGCTCTATCCTAATGTAAGCATCTATCATCATGTTAAAATCGGCAGTGCCTGCCTGATTCAGTCAGGCACGGTTATTGGCTCTGACGGTTTTGGCTATGCCAATGAAAAGGGCAAATGGCTTAAAATTCCACAGACAGGCTCTGTAACTGTGGGCAATATGGTTGAAATAGGCGCCTGCACATGTATTGACAGAGGAGCTATTGATGACACTGTAATTGAGGATAATGTTATTATCGATAATCTGTGTCAGATAGCTCATAACGTACATATTGGCTTTGGAACTGCCATTGCAGGTGGCACTGTATTTGCCGGTAGTGTTAAAATAGGCAAATTCTGTATTATTGGAGGCACCTCAGTCTTCAATGGCCATATTGAAATCTGCGATCAGGTTACTATAAGCGGCATGTGTATGGTTATGCGCTCAATAAACAAGAAGGGTGTATACTCCTCAGGCATACCGGCTCAGACAAACAGAGAATGGCGAGTTACTGCATCACGCGTACTGCATATTAATGATATGTATCGTAAAATGCAGGCTATGGAAAAACAAATTGAGGAACTGGAGCTAAAGCTCGAGAAGTAAATATTATAGGTGATTAAAGTGAGTGAAGGTATCGTAAAGACTTTGAGCGTAGAAGATATTATGGGACTTCTGCCACATCGTTATCCGTTTTTAATGATAGACAAAGTTGTCGACTATTCTATAACTGAGGAGCATAAAACCCTGCGTGCCATTAAAAATGTAACATTTAATGAGCCATATTTTCAGGGCCATTTCCCAGGCAAACCAGTTTTTCCAGGTGTGCTGATTCTAGAGGCTATGGCTCAGGCTACAGGTGTGCTGGCCTTTACCATGGTAGGCAAGCCAGCTGAAGGTGAGCTTTATTATTTTGCAGCTGTGGACAATGCCAGATTCAAGCGCCCTGTGGTGCCAGGCGATCAGCTTGTCATCGATGTTGAGTTTTTAAAGGAAAAACGCGGCATAGCAAGTTTCAAGGGTGTTGCCACTGTAGATGGTGAAATTGCCTGCTCTGCAGATCTTATGTGTGCCAAGCGCCGCAGCTAAAGATAAAATAAATAAGGAGCTCATATGATTGATGACAGCGCCATTATAGACAAGAGTGCCAAAATTGCAGACAGTGTAAACATAGGTCCTAATGTTGTAGTCAAGGAAAATGTTATCATTGAAGGCGATGTGACTATTGGCGAGGGCTGTATTATTGAACCTTTCTGCGTGTTCCGCGGCCCTACAACCATAGGTAAAAACAATCATTTCTATCAGTTCTGCTCCGTAGGTGAGGGCTGTCAGGATCTCAAGTACAACAATGAGCCTACAACTTTGACCATTGGTGACAACAATACAATACGTGAGCACTGCACTCTGCACAGAGGCACCATACAGGGTAACAATACAACAACTGTAGGCTCTGGCAATCTGCTCATGGTAAATGTGCATGTGGCCCATGACTGCATCATCGGCGACAACTGTATTTTTGCCAACAATGCAACACTTGCAGGTCATGTGACTATAGGCTCACATGTAATCTTCGGCGGTCTTAGCGCCATACATCAGTTTGGTCGCGTAGGTTCTCACGCCTTTGTAGCTGGCATGGCCGCACTTAACATGGACGTGCCTCCTTATGTCATGGCCGCAGGTCATTATGCTAAAGCCCATGGTATCAACAAGGTGGGTCTGGCCCGCCGCGGCTTTAGTGATGAGGCCATAAGCGCCATTAAAAAGGCCTATATGATTATCTATCATAAAAAGCTGACCATTGAAGAGGCAATTCCATTAGTACAGGATCTGGCAGATAAACATTCTGAAGTGCAGATACTTGTAGATTTCCTTAAAGAATCAGGCCGTGGCATTGTTCGCTGATGAGTGATTTAATTAATTCGCACCTGTATGCGCTAATAGCAGGTGAGGCCTCAGGTGATACCCTGGGTGCCGGACTTATCAGAGCTATTTTACGCAAGGATCCACAGGCCAAGTTTATTGGCATCGGCGGTCCCAAGATGATAAGCTGCGGCATGATATCCTCCTTTCGTATGGAGGAGCTCTCGGTAATGGGTATTACCGAGGTGGTAAAACATCTTGTGCCTATACTTAAGATCAGACATGAGCTTATCAAGATATTGCTTGAGGCCAGACCATGTGTGGTCATAGGTATTGACTCACCTGATTTTAATTTAAAGATTGAAAAGATTTTAAAGCGCAACGGTATTCCTGCCGTGCACTATGTCAGCCCTTCAGTATGGGCCTGGCGCGAGGGGCGCATGAAAACCATACGCGAGTCATGTGATATGGTTTTATCACTGTTGCCTTTTGAAAAGGAATTTTATGACAAGGCACAGATGCGCTGCACCTATGTAGGTCACAGCCTGGCTGCCAGAATTGCGCTTGATTCTTCATCTGACAAGGCTCGCGAGAGTATTGCTCTTGACAGGACTTCAGTTGAGAGTATCGAGGGCAAGAAGATTATGGGCATTCTGCCAGGTTCACGCCGCGGTGAAATTGAGCGTATGCTGCCAATCTTTGCCAAGGCCTGCTGCATGATTAAAGCCCGCATGGATAATGTGTGCTTTATCTGTGCTGCATCAGACAAGCGCAATGCCTATTTAATCAAAGATATATGGATGAGCTATGCTCCGTTTTTATCCCTGACCATTTATGAGGGTAATACACAGGATGTTATAGCCTCAACCGATGCTGTGCTTTTAACCTGCGGTACCGTGGCTCTTGAGGCCATGCTCTTAAACCGCCCTATGGCAGTTGCCTACAAGGTCAACGCTCTGACAGCATCACTTGCCCGCAGAATGCTTAAAATCGATACTTTCTCGCTGCCAAATCTTTTAGCCAAGCGCAAGATAGTAAGTGAGTTTATTCAGTCAGAGTGTAATGCACAGAATCTGTGTGACGAAATGCTCAAGCTTTTAAATTCTGACAATCTTTTGATGAAAAAAGAATTTACCCGCATTCACTCAAGCATACGCATGAACTCAGATGAAATTGCAGCCAATGCCATCTTTGAGCTTATTGACGATATGAAAAATCAAAGACTCTCAGCTCCTGCCGATGCAGAAGGTGAGAGCGGCAATGAAGCTGTAGCTTTAAAGAACACTGTGCAAAGAAGTGATATGGAGCCGTCATTGTCCTTAGGTGAGGTGGAAAGTGCCCTTACTGATAAGGATAATGATGTCAAAAAAGAGCCTGAGTTTAAGGTTTAGGCCGTGAAAGCATTAAAAGATAAAGAGCCTTACAGCTACAGTCTTGACCCACGCTCACATATTGTCTGCGGTGTCGATGAGGCAGGACGCGGACCGTTGGTTGGTCCTGTAGTGGCTGCCTGTGTCGTTTTAAACTATGATGACATGATAGAAGGGCTTGATGATTCAAAAAAGCTCTCTGAGAAAAAGCGCCTGGCTCTGTTTGATGAAATTGTAAACAGAGCTGCCTCTGTAGGTGTAGGTATGTGCCTGCCGCGTGAGATTGATGAGATGAACATTCTGCACGCCTCGCTTGAGGCTATGCGCAGGGCTTATCTGGCACTAAATCCTGCCCTTAATGTCAATCTTATGTTAGTTGATGGCAACAAGACAGTAAAAAATGTACCGTGCATGGTTGAGGCCGTGGTAGGCGGTGATGCTAGGGTAAAAGAAATTGCCGCAGCCTCCATTGTGGCCAAATGCATAAGAGACAGAGAGATGACAAGACTCTCTTTGCTGTATCCACAATATGGCTTTGACAGGCATAAAGGCTATCCTACCAAGGCCCATCTTGATCTGTTGCAGACACTGCCTCTGCTTGACTGTTATCGCACTGGCTATGGCCCAATAGCAAATCTTATAGACAGAGGTCATAAGATAGTTCCTGCCGATTTTACCTTTGAGTGTGGAATAAATTCCAACTTTAGTGTAAATTAACCATAATTATTTGACTCTGCCTGAGTTGATTGAGGATTATGCAATGAATATTAACTATTTGGATTTTGAGCAGCCTATTGCCGATCTGCTGGCACATATTGAAGAGCTCAAAAGACTGTCAAGTACAGTAGGAAATGACGTAGATCTGTCAAAAGAGTTAGCTCAGCTTGAAAAGAAGAATGTGGAGCTGACCAAAAAACTGTATTCCAATCTAAGTGCATGGCAGATTTCTCAACTCTCTCGCCATCCAATGCGCCCTTATACTTTAGATTATATTGAGAATATCTTTACCGATTTTGACGAGCTCTCTGGCGACAGAGCCTTTGCCGATGACAAGGCTATTGTAGGCGGTCTGGCCCGTTTAGATGGCATGTCAGTTATGGTTATAGGTCATCAGAAGGGCAGAGATACCAAGGAGAGAACCTACAGAAACTTTGGTATGCCACGTCCTGAGGGTTATAGAAAGGCTATGCGTCTTATGAAGCTGGCCGAGCGCTTTAATGTGCCTATTATTACCTTTATCGACACCCCAGGTGCCTATCCTGGTGTGGGGGCTGAGGAAAGATCACAGGCAGGTGCCATTGCCGAGAGCTTAAAGCTCATGTCAGAGCTTAAGGTTCCTGTAATTGCCACTGTTATTGGTGAGGGTGGCTCAGGCGGTGCTCTTGCCATTGGTGTTGCTGACAGAGTGAATATGCTTGAGTATGCCACCTACAGTGTTATCTCACCTGAAGGCTGTGCCTCTATTTTATGGAAGAGTGCTGACAAGGCTCCTTTAGCTGCCGAGGCTATGAAGTTTACAGCTGACAAGCTGCAGGAGTTAAAGCTCATTGACGGTATTGTGCCAGAGCCACTTGGCGGTGCCCACCGTGACTATGCAGCTATGGCTGAAAATTTAAAGGCCAGATTAAAAGAGGATCTCAATATTCTAAAGGCTCTGCCTCAGGAGCGTTTGATTGAGCAGAGATTTACCCGCCTCATGAGCTATGGCTACTAAGCTTTAAATTGCAGCAAAGTCAGGCACAAAGAGAGCTTGATGCTCTTGCCTTGAATCTCATCTCTAAAATCACCCCAGGCCCGCTGACAGTGGGCCTGTCAGGCGGCTCTGACTCAACTTTAGCTCTATTAGTTGCAGTCAGGATGCGCAGCTACAACAGTGCCTTTGAAGTTTTAGCAGTTCACTGCATACATGGTCTTGATGCTTCAGATCCAATCTGGCTTGAGCATTGCACCAGGCTGTGTGAACGCCTTGATGTGCCTCTTGTCACTCCCAAGCTCAATATTGTCTATGGCGGCGGTATCTCCCCTGAGGATAGCTCACGCAAGGAGCGCTATGCAGCTCTTTTAGCCAATCTTAAGGACAATGGCTATCTGCTTTTGGGCCATCAGGCAGACGATCAGGTTGAAAACTTTTTATTGGCCCTCAAGCGCGGCTCTGGCCCTTATGGTCTCTCTGGCATGCGTCAGATTATTAAAGATGAGCGTGGTACTATCTTAAGACCTCTGTTATCCATTAATAAAAAGACTATTGAGCAGATAATTGAGGCTCTGGGCTTTAACTTTGTGTTTGATGAGTCAAATGAGTATTTAAAATTTGAGCGCAATTTTATACGCCTTAAAGTACTGCCATTAATGCGCAAGCGTTTTGCAGGCGTTGACAGAGCAATATTAAGATCATCCTATCTGTGTGCTTTAGAGCATGATCTGGCTATGCGCTATGCCAAAGAAAAAGCTGTATCATGCATTTGTGACAATACCTTGTCAATTGATGCTCTGCCACTTGAGGATAAGGCTCTTGCCACCTGTATCATGCGTCTTTTTATTGAGCAGTATGCAAAGATGCCGCCTGATCTGAATATTATTGAAGATGCACTAAAGCTCTGTGCCATATCCAATGATCAGGAAGCTTTAATTGTCATTGAAAAGGATCTGTATCTAAGACGCTATCTTAAAAAGCTATATATAACCAAAGATTATATTATGCCAGATCCAGGCATTTATACTCTAAAGACAGGGGATGAGCTGCACCTTGGCTCCTTTGTCTATAAGCTGTGTGTACTAAGTGATGCTATGGCCGAGTGCGAGGATAGTGAGTGTCTTGTAGCCAATGATAGTGTAGATCTTGATTTTACCTATACAGGTAAAACCCGGCTTAAACCTTTAAAGCGCGTACACTCGCGTGAGATGAAAAAGCTCTTTGGTGAGTATGAAGTGCCACACTTTATGCGCAAAAGCCATCCTGTGGTGATGCACAATGGAATAGCTTTAGGGCTTGGCAGTTTGTTTACCTGTCACAGGGATAATTACAGATATTATCTTAAAATAAGCTGTGACAATGAGCTTGTAAAAAGATCCTGCCTTTAAAGATCTTTTATCTTTTTGCCTGTCTTATCTATAAGATACCAGTGTGAGCTTTTAAAATAGGTATGCTCCTTATCTGAGCCTTCAACATACTCCATATGACCACTGTCAGTAACCTTGGCTACACCTGCTTTAAATGGATAGGCAAAGGCATAGCGCGGAGCTATGACAGTCTCATGTCTGATATTGGCAAAGCCCATGCGTCCTGTGCAGTCTACAATACGATACAGACCATCACTTACATAATCAGGTCCATTATCAAATCTATAAGGTTCAGGCTGGCAATTAGCATTGCAGGCAGTTAAGGTTGCCAATGACAATGACCATAAGGCAATTTTTAACATAGATACTAAAAATGGAAAATATTTAATAACTGTTAATAATTATACCTTAGTTGATTTAATAAAACCTATTTAGTTAACAGTTAAAGCAATAAAGAGATAATCAAAGAGAGTGAACTAAAAACTGTGTAAACGAAGATAGATGATTTAAAATATAATCATAATAAAAGTCACTATAAAGGCCCTGTGCAAAAGGTCAGAACAACAGTCTATTTTTCTTTTTAAATTCAACCTAGATATCACATAGAAAAAAGGCGGGTAATACCCGCCTATAGCTTATGTTGTAGAAACTTTACGGAGCATATTTGCTCTTAATCTTCTCTGGCAGGTGCAGACCTACAATAATTACCAGCAGTATTGTCCAGAAGGCTGTAACGTAGATTAAAGCCATACCTAAAGCCACATTGAGGTTGTCAGTTAAGAAGGCGCAGGTTACAGGAGCAATACCACCGCCAATGGCTGCGAGGTTGTAGATAAAGCCAAAGGCTGCACCACGCATGCTAACAGGGAAGAGGGTGGAGAGATACTTTGGAATCAGACCGCCTACACCTAAATTGGCTGCCAGCAGGAAAAAGAGCAAGGTGCCTGTAATAAACTCATGACCTGGACCAATCAAGAAGGTAGGGTAGATCAAAAGCAGTGATATAGACAGACCGCCTACCAGGACCTTTACAGTACCAATCTTGTCAGCAAGATAGCCTGAGAGGAGCACGCCAATCATAATACCAAGAGCGCCGATTGACATAATATTTGAGACAGAATCAGCATAGCCGTTTTCAGTTAAGTATTTTGGCATCAGACCTGGAATTGGCCAGTTTGCTGAGAAAATTCCAAAGAGCACCAGATAGGCTATAAGAGTAACTTTGAGCTGACCGCCTACAAACAGAGCTTTTAATGATGAAGAGGAGGCGCTTGACTTTTTCTCCTTAGCAAATTTCTCCCACTCCTGTGACTCTGGGGCATTACGTCTTATATAGAGCACGATAAGAGCAGGAATAATTCCGATAAAGAAGGCTGTACGCCAGCTGTGCATCTCAGCTACCATAGGCATGAGCTGTGAGGCTGCAATATTACCTATAGAAAAACCAGATACTAAAATAGCTCCAGCCAGGCCTCTTAAATGCTTAGGCCAGCTCTCAACAGCATAAGGAGCTGAACATGCGTATTCACCGGCCATACCAATACCTACTATAATTCTGAAGATAAATAGCGTGGCAAAGTTTATAGAAAAACCGCACAGTGCAGTACCTACTGAGTAGGTAAGAATAGCAGCCATCATTACAGGTTTACGGCCATATTTGTCGCACAGGGCTCCAAAGAGGGCACCGCCTACAGGACGGGAAACAAAGGCTGCCATGAATAAAGATGAGGTCTGAACATTGGTCAGATTCAGATCAGCTTGGATTGATACAAGAATATAGGTAATGAGCATGAAGTCAAAGCCGTCAAAGACGTAGCCTAACCATGCAGAAAAAAGTGCCTTTTTTTGTGTGGTATCAACTTGCTTATACCATGGGAGATGTTTTACACTATCGGTCATATCATTTATCCTTTAAAACCTGATCTGAACGATCAGGTTTTATTAAGTCTAGCCAATAATTTCACAAAGTTTCACTCTGCGATCTTCTTTTAAGGACTTGGTCAGTGCATCAGCTGTAGCAATGGCATTGCGGGCAGCCTCACCGGTCAGGAGTTTTTCAAACTCAGCATCTGGCTCCATACCGTGCATAATATCGTTAAGATATTTCATTTCCTTGTTCATAACAGAGAATAGCCACAGTGGTGTTCTCTTGCCAGGTTTGCCGTACTGAATGGCACCATCCATTTCAGTGCTTGTATAGATTCTGGTTCTATCGTCATCTTCCTCCTGGCTCTCATGTACGTTAAAGTGTGTATCAACACCGTCAACACGTAAGGTACCGCCGCAGTGGAACATATCAATCTTGATGGCGCCCTTGGTACCCTGAATCAGTACGTAGTGCTCGCCCCAGTGGAAGGCTGAACCCCACTCACATAAAGCAAAGCGGTTGCCAGGGAACTGCATGTGGATAAGCAGCATGTCATCCTCATCGCCAAATTTCTCACCCTGGTGGGCAACATTGCCGCCAACCATGGAAACCTCATCTGGAATGGCATCCATTAAGAACTGTACGCAGTCAAGCTCGTGAATGTGGTGATAGAGGTGACCACCTGATTTTTCTCTGATCTTCTTCCAGGAAATGCTCTCCTGTACTTCCTCCCAGCCGTTTCTTGCTGTGTGGATGTAAAGTACATCACCAATGCGGCCTTCTTTGATATATTCCTTGGCCTGATGTACACCGTTGAAGAAGTTCATAATGTGACCTGCAAAGAAGCGCACGCCGTTTTTCTTGCACTCCTCAACCATCTCAACACAGTCCTCATACTTAAGGGCAATTGGCTTTTCACAGAACACATGTTTTTTGTGCTGAGCTGCCTTGATTACAGGCTCTTTGTGCAGATAGTTTGGAGTTGCTACTACAACGCAGTCTACATCATCACGTGAGACAAGCTCATCTAAAGAGGCGCAGGCATCACAGCCAAGCTCTTTAGCAATGGTCTTGCCATTTTCAGGATCATAGACGCAGCTGATAGTGGCTGTATCAAAAGATTTTAAAATTCTTGCAAGATCGGCACCAAAATAACCGACACCAACAACACCATACTTAATCATTTCATTTATCCTTTAAAAATTAACTGTAATGTAATGATAGATAATCATGGCTCGTTAAATTACGATATAGATCACATTAAATTTGCCTTTAAATGTGATCTGTATCAAACAGGTGTTATTTGTGGCTAAAAAGTTTCGAAAATTGATAAATATCTTTAGTTAAGTGGTTGATTTATAAATATAATAATCTAATAAAAAGTTTCGCAAAATTTTGGTTTTTTTTTATGGCAGCTAAACAAATTACTGATATTAAAGACTCTCTTTTGCAGGATGGGATTAATGAAAATGACAGAGAGTATTTGAGCTCTGTCATAGTTAAGATGCAAGGCTCACGTCAGGCAAGAAGAGCTGCAATGCTGCTTGATCTTGCAGATGGTATGGATTTAAAAGATGTTGCCGTCAAATATAAGAGCAGTAAAACTCTGATTTACAGAATACTGCATAAACTATCATCAGGCGGAGTGAAAGCTGCCATACAGGATAAAGAGCGTTCAGGCAGACCAGGGCTTTTTTCAGAGGAGGAAAAGAGCTATGTCAGGCAGATTGCCTGTCAGGTACCATACAATGTCGAGGGTGGACCTGATCTGACCTTATGGACAGCATCCGATCTTGCTATGTACATACGTAATAACTGCCGTAAGGTAGGGTTTGGGCACCTTGTGCATATCAGTGCAAGAGATGTGGAGAATCTGTTAAATCGCACCGAGCTTAAGCTGCATATGCAGCATAATACCTATGAAAGCAAGATGCAGGCAGGGGTTGTTCCCATACTTTACAAAAAGCTTGAGTTTCTGGTGACAGTTAAAGAGGATCTTGTTAAAAAGCAGTGTTTTGTTGTTATGGGCTATGATGACAGTTCACATCTGTCAATGGTGCAGAGCAATTATGGCTACAATCACAGTGGCAGTGAGTACAGGCCATATATTTCCAATCGTATTTTGTCTTTTATGGCAGGAGTTAATCTTTTAAACGGTCATATTACGCTGTTAAAGCGCTTTTCCCACACCATGGATGATGTGAAGGACTTTATAGAGCTTATTGCCTCAACCTATGCGCAATCAAGCATAAAACTTATATTAGACAGACATAAATTTCACACCTCAAAGGAGTGCAGCGACTTTATAAAAGCAAAAGCATTAAAGGTGACGCTTGAATTCAATCCAGCGGACAGTTTTTATATAAATCTGTTTGATACTTTTTTTTCAAAAATGATACGCGTAAGGCTCAATTCTCTGCACTCGGCAAGTTTTGATGATCTTGAAACCAAGATAGATGCAGTGGTGCAGGAGATCAATGAATGCCGTGTGATTAAAAGATGGGATGATGACAGCGCCTCCAAAAAGAGGCTGTGCGCGCTTTAGGACAGAAAAAAGCCTGCAGCTGCAGGCTTTAGTAAGAGTTGATTTATTGCATTCTCTGTTTAAGATTGTACAGGGCACCTAGCATGCCTGCATCATTCTGCAGTGAGGCAAATTCAATTCTGGTAGCCTTAAAGACAATTTCTCGTAGCTTGGTGGCAAGTGAATTTTCAATGCGCTCTTTTAGATACTCTTTACGGGCCATGATGCCACCGCCTAAAATAACGGCCTGGGGATTCTGCACTGTTACCACATTGGCAATACCATCTGTAAGATTGTCAATGAGCATATCAATAGCCTCAACAGCCTGAATCTCACCTTTTTGGGCATTATCAAAAATAATGATGCCGTTGACATCTTTAACATCAAGACCTTTCATGGCAGCATAGGTTTTGACAAGATAGGTGGTGGAGGCTGTATCGTGCAGTATGCCCTTTGGGGTTCGCATATAGGCAATTTCACCTGCTGAATTTGAAGCGCCTGATATAAGTCTGTCATTGCAGATCATAGCACCGCCAATTGAGGTGCCTATGGTCATAGCAAAGATAGAGTGACAGCCGCGGCCGGCACCTAGCCATTTCTCACCCATGGCAGCGCAGTTTACATCATTTTCAACAAAGCATGGCAGTTTGAAATTATCGTAGATAATCTCTTTGTAATTTACGCCTGTGTAATCAGGTATGGCATCTGGCAGGGAGTAGACTATTTTGCAGCTGTCAGGATCGACCATGCCTGCTGTGGATATGGCAACAGCATCAATTTTATCTGCATAGGTGGCAAGATAATTTGTGACTATATCTTTTACTTTTTTGACTATGCCAGGACCGCCGTGCTCTTTAGCCTGTGTTGGCATTTGATCTTTTGTCAGGAAGTCTCCTGCATAGGAGCTTACGCCGTATTTGATGGCTGTGCCGCCAATATCAATAAGAATGCATAATTTATCTGACATGACATACCTTCTATGCTTAAAAAACTAAAAGCAGTATTCTTTCATAGATATTAAAAACACTGCTTTTAATTAAAGGCGAAGATATCTTCGCCTTTATACTTAGAGGTTTACACTATTTTTTTGCAGTCATGAAGGTTGAGCCTTCAGGAGCAATATATTCTTTTTGTGTCACAGCTGCCTGAATCTTTGACACTATCACACCTACTACAGTAGTGATGATAATGGCGATTACAGCATATGACCAGAAGTTGATTGATGGTACATAGTACTTGCAGTAGAGCACTACCAGGATTGACACAGCAAAGCCACACAGAGCACCTAAGGCTGAGGTCTTTCTGGTGAAGGCACCCATTACGAAGATACCAGCAAGAGCACCTAAGGCCAGACCTAAGAATGAGTTGAAGAGCTCATAGGCTGATCTGATTGATGCTGTAGCTAAGTACATGGCAACTAAGATAGCAAACACACCTACACCTAATGATACGTACTGAGCAATCTTGGTCTGACGCTCTGAGGTCATGTTAGGAGTAATCTGTGACTGAATATCAAGTACCCATGAAGTGGCTACTGAGTTGATACCGGTTGACAGGGTTGACTGTGAAGCGGCATACAGAGCAGCTAAGATAATACCTGTTACACCAACTGGCAGCTCATAGGTGATGAAGTAGGCAAATACCTGATCCTGTGAACCCTTGAAAGTGTCGGTGATAAGCTCAGGGTTTTGTTCGTAGAAGATGAACAGTGCAGTACCAACGAGGTAGAAGATAGATGCACAGACAATTGACAGAACACCGTTACCAATAGTCATCTTGTTTAACTGCTTAACGTCAGTTGTGGTGGTGAAGCGCTGTACCACGTCCTGTGATGATACATAGGAGCAGAAGGTTGACAGACCACCGCCAACAATGGTCAGCAGGATTGAAGTGCCAAGCAGATTTGACCAGTTGATCCAGTCCTCGCCGTTGGCCAGGAAGCGGCCGCCTTCGGTCAGAGAGTAGGTAATATCGCCAAGACCGTTGTCAAGACGCCAGATCAGATAGACAAGGGTCAGACCGATACCGCCGATTAAGATAACACCCTGAATGAAGTCAGTCCACAGCACAGCCTTGAGACCACCTGTATATGAGTACACAATAGCGATGGCACCCATACCGATGATAAGGATATTTACGTCAATGCCTGCAAGCTTGGCAAGAGCCAGACATGGCAGGTACATAACGATTGACATACGGCCCATCTGGAAGATAACGAACATAATGGCGCCGAGCACACGCAGAGCTCTTGAACCATAACGTATCTCAAGATAGTGGTAGGCTGTATCAATACCTAAGTTTGCATAAACTGGCAGGAAGAATTTGATAGTCAGTGGAATGGCAATGATCATACCTAACTGGGCAAACCATAAAAGCCAGGTACCACCGTAGGAGTTACCGGCTAATGCCAGGAATGAAATAGGGGATAAGAGGGTAGCGAAAATAGATACAGAGGTTACCCACCATGGCACAGAGCCGTCTCCTTTAAAGAACTCTTTGCCTTTCATCTCCTTTTTGGAGAAATAAAAACCTGCAAGCAGCACTGCAATCATATAGATAATTAAAATTACAGTGTCGATCCAGGTAAATCCATGTAAATTATCAAACATGATGACTCCTACAACATAAGCTTAAAAACTGGAGCCCCACAGCATCAGGGGCTCCAAAGGTATTTTTTATAATTAGAAGTATTTGTGATAGATCTTCTTGGCGTTCTCAATCATCTCATCGCTGTAATCGCCCATAGGCTTTCTGCAGTAGCCTGCATCAACACCAGCTTCCTGCAGGCAGATCTTTAAGGTGCCATACAGACCGTTCTTTAATACGTCGGTGATGAAATCATTGGTTACGTGCTGAACATCTAAGGCCTCTTTGATCTTGCCTTCACGGGCAAAGTCGAAGATCTGACGGGCACGTACGCCGTTTACGTTGAAGGTTGAGCCGATGGCACCGTCAACACCTAAAACTGTAGCTGGCAGCATCATCTCATCAAAGCCTGCAAATAAAGCTTTGTCTGGGAAGGCCTTGCGGAATCTCTCAAGCAGATAGAAGTCGCCTGCTGTAAACTTGCAGCCTGTGATCTTCTCGTTGGCAAAGAGCTCGCCAAACTGCTCAATTGATATATTAACACCGGTTAAGAATGGGATGAAGTATACTATCATCTGATTGTCAACATTCTCAATAATGGTGTTGTAGTAATCCTTAACCTCGGCAAAGGAGAATTTGTAGTAGAAAGGAGTTACAGCTGAGAGTGAGTCATAGCCAAGATCTGTTGCAAATTTGGCAAGATGAACTGACTCTTTGATGTTAAGTGAGCCAACCTGGGCAATCAGTTTGATCTGATCCTTAGCCTCATCCTTAACAATCTTGAAGATTTCCTCTTTCTCCTGAGTGCCTAACATGAAGTTCTCACCGGTAGAACCGCCAACATACAGACCGTCAACCTTGTTGACATCGATGTTGTAACGAACTAACTCACGTACACCTTTCTCATTGATGGTGCCGTCATGGTTGAAAGAGGTTAAAAGGGCTGAATAAATGCCTTGAAGTTTTGGATATGCCATTTTTACATTCTCCTATAAAAAATTACTCTGGAAGTGCCTCAATGAAGTTCTTTGCAATTACCTGAGGGCGGGTAATAGCAGAGCCTACGATTACGCCATAGGCGCCAACTTCATAGGCAATTTTTAAATCTGCAGGGGTGTTGATGCGACCTTCGGCAAATACAGGAATTGAAAGTCTGTCAGCCATACGGGCAACAAGGCCAAAATCAGGACCTTTGAGCTTTGGTGTATATGGGGTGTAGCCTGACATTGTGGTGGATACTGCATCAAAACCAATTTCCTGGGCATTGATACCTTCAGCATCATTTGAGATGTCAGCAAGTGACAGAGCGCCACCTGCTCTGATCATAGCTACTAAATCTTCAAGTTTTTCACCGCGTGGACGGGTACGTAATGTGGCATCAAGCGCAATAATCTCGCAGCCTATATCTAAAAGAGCCTGAACCTCATCCTTGGTAGGGGTGATATAGATTTCACTGTCATCGTAATTTTTCTTGATAAGGCCGATGACAGGCAGACCTGTTACCTTCTTAATCTCAACAATGTCATCAACTGACTGACAGCGTATGGCCACTGCTCCGACCTGCTTGGCTGCAAGAGCCATACGGCCCATGATAAATGGGCTGTGCAGAGGCTCATCTGGCAGAGCCTGGCAGGATATGATCAATTTGTTTTTAAACTGTTCAAATAACATAGTGAAATCCTCGTTCTTGATATGGCTAAATTATAAAAAAAATATTCAAGTCAAAATGTGACTTAATCCCACTTTTTGAAAATTTATCGCAAAATATCTAATTATAAATAACAAAATGTTAGTAAGTAACATAGATAATTATAGAGCTATAATTGTCTAAAAGCCTTGAAAGAACGCGTAAAATGGCAGATCAGTAAATTTTTTAACAGTAATTTGTTGGTGGAGTAAACTTTTATAAAACAAAAGTAACAGGATAAAAAAAGTCCCATTATTTCAGGGACTTTTTAACATATAGAACATTAATCTTTTAAAGCATTAAACAAGCTTAAAAAACTTTGTGCACAATGCAGATATCTTTAGTCAATATTGACTTTGCCATCTTTGTAGTAGATATACTGTACAGCACTTGTAGCCTGACCGCCTGTGGTCTCGCCGCCAACTAAAAGCACGCCGCCTTTGTACTCTATGCTCACACCATAGCCAAGAGGCTGTGGCAGTTTGCCGGCACAGACCCATTTGCCATCTAAGAGCATATAGATTTCATCGCGCCAGGTCTTGGTCAAACCCTCATGGGCAAAGTTATGACCCTGCTCATAGGCCCTGGTTGAACCTGGGAAGTTGGCACCGCCTGCAACTAACAGAGCATAGCCTGAGTAACCTGCAAAAGCGCCGGCCACACCGTCTTGTACACTCTCACCATTGGCAGGGCACATATCATCAAGAGCACTGAATGTGGCAACATTCTTATCAACGCTAAACTGCAATGCCTTGGCAGTGCGCAGTCCAGGCTTTCTCTCGCCGTTGACTACAGTTATAACATTATCTTTTTTGGCAATGGCAGAGCCTGCTGTACCGCCTATTGGCATTGTGCCTATCTTGTGCCACAGATTGTTTTTAGCATCATAGGAGAGCACATATTCATTAAAGAAATAATCTTTAACCTCTTTGCCTATATAGTCGGCATTGATCTGAGATAGAGCCTTCTCATCGCCCTGAGCCTTTTCAAGATCATAGAACAGACCGTCAAAGATCTCTTTGTTGACAGAGCCTACAATAACGGCATTGTCCTTATCAAGGGCAATGGCGGCATGACCTGTAAGGCCTACAGGTGATCTTGTTGGCAGCAGCTGCCAGCTGTCATTTTTAGGATCATAGCAGTACACTTCATTAGACACGCTAATACGTGTGGCCACGGCGCTTTCCTTGCCTACACCGCCAAAGACATAAAGCTTACCGTCAAGGGCTACAGCCTGTGCCTGATCGCGTGGCTGACCTGGAAAGAGGGCTATACTCTGCCATACAGGCTTGTCACTTGTTAAATCAATTTTGTACCAGCTGTTGCCTGCAGTACCAAGACCAATATAGATAACATTGTCTATCATGGCACCTGCGCCTGATTTAAATGGTACAGGAGTATCTGGCAGAGTGGCTGCAAAAGAGGCAGCTGAAAGAGTTAAGGCTGAAACGGCCACGACAATTTTCTTAATCATAGAGCTATCCTATAACGTTTTTAGAGGTTAAAACATAAAAGAGGTGACGTAAATATATTTCACAATCTAAATTCATTGAAATATTGTTTCAATGTTATGCCTTTAAAAATGTGAGAGTGATCGCTCAAATTACAGGTTAAAAAAAGACGATATTTATAGACTTTGTTAGCTATAATTAGACAAAAACGATTTATTTTAAAGCAAATAATTCCGTGTAAGCTTGTTTCAAATAAGGCTTTTTTTGACAGGGTTTACAAAACTGTTGAAATTTTTTTTTAATATTTTTAGACAGGCGTATAATAGTTTTTGTATGTGATCTGATATGCACATATAGACAGCACGCATAGTGTCGCAATTATTATTTTACTATTATTGTTATAAAATATTGACTTAAATCAGACATAAGTAAGAGTAGATATATGACTTCAAGCCCCAATCCAAGTGGAAAGATTCTCTCACGTTTGCATTTTATGCAAAATGAAATGCCCAAGGCCATGCAGCGCCTTGCTGTTTATATAATCAACAATCCATCTGCTGTTATAGCCTCAAATATTTCCCGTATCTCACAGAATGCAGGTGTGGGTGAGGCTACAGTGGTACGCTTTGCCAAAAGTCTTGGTTTTCCTGGTTTTCAGGAGTTTAAAATTGAGCTTGCAATTGAAGTCTCCGGCATGAAAAAGCAGGATAGTGACATTGTCGAGTCACAAATACAGGACAATGATTCACCGCATGTGATTGGCAAAAAGGTATCAAATGCCGTAATGACAGGACTTGGCGAGAATATTGATTTTCTCAATGATGACAGCGCCAGGGAGGTGGTCAATACCATTTACAAGGCCAAGCGCGTCTTTATCATAGGTATGGGCAATTCAGGTCTTTGCGCTCAGTACATTAAAAATAAACTGGCCCGCATAGGCATCAATGCCATGTGTGAGAGCAATACTCATTTTATGTATACCACAGCATCTTTGATGGAGGAGGGCGATGTAGCCATTGCCATTTCGCAAAAGGGTATGTCACCTGAGACACTAAAGGCCTTTAAGGTGGCAAAATCCTGCGGAGCCACCACAGTTTTAATCTCACATATGACAGGTACAGCTATTGCCCGTGAGGCAGATTATGTCTTCTTCTCTGGCAATCATGAAGGATTTATGCAAAGTGATTCACTAGGCACCATAGTGGCACAGCTGCATATATGCGAGATTTTATATATTATGCTTGTGCAGCTAAATCCAGACAGAGCCATAAAGACCAAACAGCTGACGCTTGAGGCTTTGGGCTTTAAGGTATAAAAAACTAAAAAAGCCACCTTTTTTGGGTGGCATTTTTATATTGGATCTAATCCCATGGATCGCCATGGCTGTTGCTTACCTCTTCTTTTTTAGGCACCGTCACAGGCAACAGCGGCACACTCTGACGCTCAAGCTTATCTTCAGTCTCAAGCATGTGCTTGAGTCTTAGTCTGGCCTCCTGCTGCTGGCGCAGCATTAAAGCGCTGTCTGTTGGCTGTTTGGCTAAATGGCGCATATCCTCAATACGCTTTTGCTTAAGACCTGCAACAGATAAAGATGGGCGCTTTAACTTTGAGGTTGGCAGCTTGGCCTTGTCTGTTGGCTGCTTTGGCATAGCAGCATCGCCAATGGCAATAGGCTCACCTAAAAACTTTGGCTGCGAGTTTAGAAAATAGATATCAAAGACACACATGATCCTGGCAAAGAACTCACGTACCTCTACTTTGAAATTGGCCACCTCGGATACAGGATTTGAGGCATTGAAGGCAATGGCATTAATGCCGTTGGCCTTAGCTATAAACAGCGCTCTTTCATTATGAAAATCCTGCGAGATAATGGTCAGCTCATTGAGCATGAAGACGCTTTTGGCTCTTATGATAGAGTCAATAGTTCTAAAACCGGCATAATCAGAGATAATTCTTTTGGCCGGCACTCCTGCCTTTATAAGAGCCCGGGTCATCTCACGCGGCTCATTATAGGATGGATGTCTGTTATCGCCTGAGACTAAAATATAATCAATTTTATTTTTCTTATATAAAGTAGAGGCGGCCAGAATTCTATTGGTGAAAAACTCATTTGGTCTGCCAGGTGAGATGTTTGATGATGTACCTAAAAGCAGTCCTACCCTGTTGTAGGGAATATTGTTGTAGCTGTCATAGGTAAAAAACGCATAGGATGAGATGCGAAACAGGCATAAAACCATGTAAATGGTAAAAATGACTACACCTATGATAAACAGATAGGCAAAGCCTTTGATAAAGCCATGCATATCTGATTTAAAACCGCTGCTGTCGTTTTTTATCACTTATCAACCTCAAATTATGTGTTTGACATAATCAAGTTTTGAGATTTTAGCATATAAATTTTCAACAGCTGTGGCATCTTCTACCTTTATTGGCACTGTATAGGATATATAGGTGCCGCTGGAGCTGTGGCGTGGTTTGTCCTTTAAAGGCTGCACGCTGTCTTTGTACAGTGAATTTATATAGGCACAAAGATCAGGCAGTGCATTTTCCTTTTTGGCATCAATAATGATGCGAAAATCTATAATGCATGGAAACTCAAGCAATTCATCAAATTTATATTTCATTGTCACTTAGCCCTCGGATGAAAAAAAGAGCATTATCTTATCTACCATACGTGAGAAGAAGCCGCCTTCAGCTACAGCATGCTTGGCCACAAGAGGGTGACGGGAGAGTACTTTGTTGTCAAGTTTAAACTCAATGACACCAAGCTCCTGATCTTTGGCAATAGGGGCTGTAAAACGGCCAGATGATAAACGATAGCTTATCTTAACATCTCTCTGGCGACCCTTTGGCAGAGTTATAACAATATTGTCAGGTACGGTAAGCTCAACATTGTCTCTGTCACCAAGAATTACATCGCGCACTAAAATATTCTGTCCTGGGGTAAATGGAGCATAGTGCTCAAAATAGCGAAAACCATAGCTTAACATCTGACGGGAGAAGCTTGCTCTCTGTGCCTCTGATTTGGCACCTATAACTGTGCCTATAAGACGCATATTGCCATCTACAGCAGAGGCTACAAGATTATAGCCAACCTGTGACAGATGACCGGTCTTGATGCCGTCTACATTAAGCTCCTTATCCCATAACAGACGGTTTCTGTTAACCTGTCTTATGCCGTTGAAGGTAAATTCCTTTTGCGCATAGACTGCATATTCCTCAGGTAGATCGCGTATGAGAGCACGGCCTAACAGAGCCATATCATAGGCAGTTGAGTAATTGTTTTCAGAAAAAAGTCCATGCACATTGGCAAAATTGGTGCTCTTAAGACCAAGCTGCTTGGCATAATTGTTCATAACAGAGACAAAGCCCTGCTCGGAGCCTGCAAGATGTATGGCCATAGCCACACAGGCATCATTGCCAGACTGAATGATAATACCTTTGTTAAGCGCATCGACACTAATCTGTTTGCCAACCTCAATAAACATCTTGGATGAGTCAGTATAATTTTTTGCCCAGGCATCCTCTGTGATGGTTACCATATCATCAAGTTTAAGACGCCCGGCTTTGAGCTCCATACCAATAACATAGGAGGTCATCATCTTGGTTAAAGAGGCAGGCCAGATTTTCATATAGCCATTGTGCTCAAAGAGTACCTGACCTGTAGCATAATCCATAAGCACCCAGGACTGTGCATCAAAGGTTGGAGGCTCAGGAATAACTATGTTGTTCTGCACATTCTCAAAAGGAGAAGGAGCAGTCTGAGATGCTGCAGGGGCACCGCCTTTTTTCATAGCGGCAAAAGGATCAGGAATATTATTCTGTGCAAGGGCAGGGGCACAAAGTGTCAGTGCCATAGCGGCAGCACTTACTATTAATTTCATCTTTTTCATATTTCTTTATACTCTTTTTACAAAACTGTCAGTAAAGCCGTTGGCCTTTACTGTATTTAATGTCTCATTAAGCCTGCTTTCAGGTACAGGTCCTATGCGTACACGATAAATGCCATTTTCTGCTGCAATAATGACAGGATATGGGGTAATACCTGAAAGTTTCTGCTGCACACGTGTAGCATTATCCTGCATATTGGTTGAAAAGATCTGTATATAGGCAGTGCCGGCAGTTGCAGTCTGATTGTCAGCAAAGAGGGCATTTTCAATACTGTCAGCACCAGATGTTGCAGCTGAATTTGAAGGAGCAGGTGCCGGAGCCGGCGCTGCATGATGTTGACTGCTCACAAGTGCACTGCCTGAGATCTTCTTGCTCTTTGAGCTCTGATTTGACATAGAGCTTACCTTGTCAATAATGGCCACTGTGGTGCCAATTGCGCCAATGGTGGTACCAAGGCTTGGTTTGTTGCCATTTTTAATATCTTCAATAACCTGAGCTATGCTGTCTTTGCCAGATGAGCTCTGACCTGAGAAGATAGAATCACTCTTATTGGCAATGACACCGCCTTTTCTGACATTGATATACTCAAGCATGACCTTGGCTGTGCCCGATCTTGTCATATCAATGGCTCTCGCGGCACCTTCTGACAGATCTATAATCCGTGAGCCGTGGAAAGGACCTCTGTCATTGACACGTACTACTACAGCCTTGCCGTTTTGCAGATTGGTTACCTTAAGATAAGATGGCAAAGGCAGATTCTTGTGGGCGGCACTAAAGCCCTTTTGATTGTAGCGCTCGCCGTTTGAAGTCTTGTTACCATGAAAGCCAGGACCATACCATGAGGCCATGCCCACCTCCTGATAGGAGGTGCAGTCACGCCACACCTGATAGTTCTTGCCAAGTACTGTGTAGTTTTTATTGCCGCCGCGTGAGAGTGGCTCATATTTAATCTTGGCACCGCCCACGCCGTTTAAATTTACAGGCTTGTCCTGAGGATAGGGGCGGGTATTGTTAGGACCCGAGCCGTATTTGGCACCATTGCCGGCATTGCCGCCATGACCTATGTCATAGCCACCGTTTGATGAACAGCCGTTTAACATCAAGGCTGCTGCAAAAGGTAAAAGTGCAAGTACAGTGTATTTAAAAATGTTCATAGTCTAAGATTAAGGTCTGCGTCCTGTTTTGTGTAAAGTCTGTCCATTGGCGTTTTTATAATCACGGTATTCTTTGGCTATGTACTCAGATAGCTCATAGATGGCAGCTGCATACAAAGGGCTTTTATTATAGCGCGTAATTACATAAAAGTTATGCATGGCAACTGTATAGGCCTTTTTGTTGTTCTCAAGATCAAAGGAGTACAGTCTGACCTTTTCACCGCCTTCTATATTGACCTTGGTAGAAACACCGGCACGGTAGAGCTCATCTGCAGTCAGATTCCATTCTTTTTGCATAAGAGCACTGACATCGCCTTTGACGTGGGCAGGGTAGAGTATGCCGCGGTCTTTCATCCAGCCATGCTCTTTAAAGTAATTGGCTACAGATCCTATAGCATCTTCAACATCATTGAAAAGATTGATATGCCCATCTGCGTTAAAGTCCACAGCAAAGTTTAAATATGAGCTTGGCATAAACTGTCCCATACCCATGGCACCTGCATATGAGCCTTTAATCTCAGTCAAAGGCCAGCCCTGTGAGGCTGCAAGCTTTATATAATTGGTAAATTCCTTTGAAAAATAGGCCTCACGTGGTGGATAGTGAAAGCCCAGGGTATATAAGGCATCAAGCACTGACCAGGTACCCATATTGCGGCCATAGAAGGTTTCAACACCTATAATGGCACAGACAATCTCAGGCGGTACACCGTATATGCTCTGTGCTCTGTTTAAAATCTTTTCATGCTCAAGATAGAAAGCCACACCTTTTTGAACGCGATCTTTAGTGATAAAAAGCTTTCTGTAGGCATGCCATGGCTTTGACTCATACGGCTTGGTCATGGTCTTGATAATAGTGTCCTGATAGGTGGCCTGAGCCATAGCCTGCTCAATGGTCTTGACACTAAGACCTGAGTAGGCAGACAGTTCTTCAAGTGAGATAGAGGCAGAGGCACTGCCGCCAAAGACAAAACCTGACATAGCAAGAGCTGCAGATGTGGCTAAAAGAGTTTTTCTAAGCATTTTCTATCCTGGTATCATCTGAAAATAAGCGTCTTTTTGTGAGTATGTATCGACATGATAATACCAAAACCCACTGCAAGTGTGGCCATGGACGTTCCTCCGTAGGAAATCATAGGCAGAGGTACACCTACAACAGGTAAGATACCGCTGACCATGCCGATATTCACAAAAATATAAAACATAAAGGTAAAGGTATAGGCCGCAGACAAGATACGGTGGAAATTGTCCCTGGCATTTAAGGTTATATAGGTACAGCGCGAGAGTATATAGGCATAGATGGCAAAAAGAATAATAAAGCCTATAAGTCCCGTCTCCTCGGCATATACGGCAAAGATAAAATCAGTGTGTGGCTCTGGCAGGAAGTCAAGCTGTGACTGTGAGCCCTGCAGCCAGCCCTTGCCATACAGACCACCTGAGCCTATGGCAATTTTAGACTGAATAATATGATAGCCTGCACCTAATGGATCAGACTCTGGATCAATTAAAGTTAAAACACGCTGTTTCTGATAATCAAGCAGCACATAATTCCACATAATAGGAATGGCCGCCATGGCTACAATGGCACCGCTTGCAAGCCACCACAATGACAGACCTGCAATAAAAATACCAATAAAGCCTGAAACAAAGACTAAGATAGCTGTACCCAGATCAGGCTGATGCAGAATCAAAGCCACAGGCACCATCAGCAGTATAAAGGCTATAATGATATTGGCCGTGCGCGGTGGTATGGAGTCGCGGGAGAGAAAGGCTGCAATGGTAAGAGGCATTACCACTTTGAAAAATTCAGAGGGCTGAATACGGGTAAAGCCAATATTGAGCCAGCGCTGCGCTCCTTTTGAAATATCACCTACAAGCTCTACTAAAATAAGCAGAATCAGACCGCATATATACAGATACACTGCCGATTTTAAAAATATACGCGGATGTATCTGTGCCACTATAATCATAATGCCAAAGGCAATGCCTGTTCTTATAATCTGACGCAACAGCATCTCAGGATGCTGACCTGAGGCTGAATAGAGCACAAAAAGTGAGAGCATCAGCGTCATAATAAGGCCGATTAGAAGCGGCAGATCTATATGCCACCTCTCAAGCAGGCTTAAAGGGCGGCGATTGAAACTGCCCTGTGAATCTATAATTGTATTGTCCTGAATCATAATCTACTGCACAATAGCTGTTCCGCCAAGACCAAACTTCTCCTTGACACCCTCGGCCTCACCCATATAGCCGCCAGGATACAGTTCGGTTAAATATTTGTCTATTACCTTTCTGACAAGAGGAGCGCCTTTAGATGAGCCGCCACCTTCATTCTCAAGAATAATACCCACTAAAATACGTGGTTTGTAATATGGAGCAAAGGCTACAAACAGGGCATTATCTCTATGCTCAACCTTAAGTGCGCTGGCATTGTACTTCTCACCCTGCTTGATAGATACCACCTGAGCCGTGCCTGATTTGCCAGCTGCTTTGTACTTGGTGCCATAAAAGGCGCGGCGTCCTGTTCCCTCAGGGCCGTTTATCACAAGATACATACCGGCACGTGCCACATTGAAATAATCTTTATCCTTGACCTCAAAGTTCTTGCCCTCATCAGGATCTTTAAAGGTGCCTATGACCTTGTTGTTATCCTGTGGATCGGTAATGGCCTTTAGAAGATGCGGAGTCTTAATCTTACCGTAATTGGCAAGTGTGGTCTGAGCCTTGACCAGCTGCAGCAGCGTTGTGGTCCAGTAGCCCTGACCAATACCGATAGGTACAGTATCACCTATGTGCCATGGCTGTTTAAAGCGGCGCATCTTCCACTCTTTTGACGGGTTGATGCCAAGAGATTCTTCATGAATATCAATATTGGTGGCCACACCAAAACCAAAGCGGTTTAAATAGTCATGTATGGTATCAATGCCAGCTCTGTAGGCCAAATCATAAAAGAAGGTATCGGCTGAAACCTCAATGGCTCTGTACACATCAAGCCAGCCGTGACCTGAGGCTCTCCAGTCACGAAAACGGTGGGTTGAGCCTGGCAGCATAAAGGCTGCAGGTCCAAAATAGGTAGAGGTTTTGCTGATAAGCCCTTCATTCAAGCCCATGATGGCAAGAAGTGGTTTAATCGTGGAGGCTGGAGAATAGCCACCTTGTGTCACACGGTTGATTAAAGGCTTACCAGGATGATTTAAAAGCTGCTGATACTCAGAGTTTCTGATGCCGCGCACAAATAAATTCGGATCATAGGATGGATTTGAGTAAAAGGCTAAAATCTCGCCGCTTGATGGCTCTACAGCCACAATGGCGCCTTTCATATTCTGCAGCAGCTCCTGTGCATAATACTGCAGTCTTATATCAATAGAGAGTACAAGATCCTTGCCAGGCTTTGGCGGATTGTATTTTAAGGTGCGGATAACCTGACCGTGGCTGTCAACCTCAACTTCACGTGAGCCTGTCACACCATGGAGCAGATCCTCATAATACTTTTCAATACCAAGCTTGCCAATGGCAGATGAGCCTTCATAATTGTCAATCTTGTTATCCTCCGTAAGCTTCTCCAAATCCTGCTGATTGATGCGTGATACATAGCCTATGGCATGGGTTGCAATATTGGCAAAAGGATAAAAACGCTTTAAGTTGGCGCTAACCTGCACGTTTGGAAAACGATAGCGGTTTACCGAGAAAGTGGCAATCTGCTTTTCAGTCAAAAGATCGGACAGCTCAATGCCTGTAAATCTTTTGCGTGTCTTTGACAAATAGACAAGATTGTCCACATCCTTGTCAGTAAGATTTAACTTAAGCAGGGTGTTGAGCTCTTCTATGCTCTTTCTGGTATCAATTTTTTTAGATGGAAAAATAACCAGATGATATACAGGACGGTTTTCGGCCAGCACCACATGATTTCTGTCATAGATAATACCGCGCTGCGGCACTACAGGCAGCACGCGTATACGGTTTTCATTGGATCTGGTCTGATAGTCATCATGCGATACAATCTGCAGATACCACAGATTGGAAAATAAGATTACAGCCAGGATGACACAGAAGATAATGGCAATAAAAATTCTGTTTCTGAAAATAGAATTTTCAAGCTCAACATTTTTAACCTGTATGCCACCTGAGGAGCGGTGTTTTCTTTTGTGTTTTTTAGGCGAGAAAATCAATTTCTCTTTTTTATTTTTCTTAAAGCCAAACAATTTAAAACCTGCTACTCTCTGTGATATGGAAGGCCGGCATCAATTGACCAGGCCCTGTAGATTGTTTCGGCCAGAAAAACGCGTACTAAAGGGTGCGGCAGAGTAAGTTTGGATAAAGACCACAGCTCCTGCGCCATAGCCTTGCACTCTGCACTCAATCCATTAGGCCCCCCGATTAAAAGCGTAATATCCATAGAGCATGACTGCCATGAGGCTATCTTTTTTGCAAGCTCCATAGATGTATGTTCCTTGCCATGTTCATCAAGTGCAATGACCAGACTTTTTTTAGGAATGGCTGCAATGATGTCACGCCCCTCTCTTTGCATGGAGCGTTCTTCACTGTCGCGTCCGCCGCGTTTGTCAGCCTCTATTTCCTTAAAGACAAGTTTGATATGTGCAGGCATTCTTTTGACATACTCATTGATACCCTCATTGACCCAGGAGGGCATTTTTGTGCCTACAGCAATGACAAGAATTTTCAAATTAGGCCTCAGCTCTTACAACGCGATATAAGCTTTCAAGCTGATAGCGGTCACGGGCCTCCTGCTGCAGAATATGTACAATGACATCACCTGCATCGGCTAAAACCCATAAGCCTTCTTGCTGTCCTGAGATAGAAACCCCTTTGACGCCATACTGACTTAAATGATCAGACAGTCTGTCGGCAATGGCACAGACATGACGATTGGAGGTGCCTGTGCAGATGACCATAAAATCGGTTATAGATGAATTTTCTTTTACATCAATAAAAACTATATCAAGAGCCTTGGAGCTCTCGAGACTTTTTACACATAGTGCAAGTTTCTGCTGCGTATTTTGTATTTTTTTCTCGCTGTTCACTTAGCTAAACCTTTTATCCTTTAAAACATGCTAATTATATAGTATTGCTTTTAATTAGCATAGAAAGGTGCCTTATTTTTTAAATTTGACTTAAAAAATGCGCTTTTTTATTAAGTTTTTGTATTTGACAAATACTTTGAGTGCTTTTTACTCTTTTTGTTCCACTCTTATAAAAAAATTGTGTCACTTTTATCTGTTGACACAATTACTGCTGCTGCCCTTATAAGCACTCTGGCATGTCACATACATCAGTTTTTATAAAGATGATGGTCCAATATATAGGCAAGGACACTTTCATCAATATAGTGTTTAACAGCATTTAGCAAAGTATCATCGCCTTTATAGAAAAGGGAAAAGGCCTTGCGTATAGTGTTTGATGATATATCTCTTTGATGTGTGTCAAGCATATACAATTTGTTGCTGTCAGTCTTTTTATTATTGCTAATATGAGTGTCAATAAAATTCTCAACCTCAGCATTCTTGGCAATGGTGGTGTTAAGCTCGTTGCCGCGTTTTATGCACACAAGATTGGCAAGAGTGATTAAATCAAAGCCTCTGTACCAGGTGTGCAGATTGTAAAGTGAGTCTGTGCCAATTATAAAATAAAGACTGTCATGAGGATAAAGCTCTTTTAGTCTTGATAAGGTATTGAAGGTATAGTGTTTGATGCTGCTGTCAGATTCAATGTCTGATATCTCAATATTGCTATAGGACTTTACTGCAAGCTTTAGCATTTTAACTCTTGTGTCAAAATCAAGCTGCACTGTATCTTTGTGCGGCGGGCAGGCGTTGGGTATAAGCACAAGCCTGTCAAGCTCAAGGGCCGCTGCAGCCTCAAGAGCACCTGCAATATGGCCCTTGTGCACAGGATTGAAAGAGCCGCCCAAAAAGGCTGTTTTTATCTTGTCTGACATAATTGCATAGCTTGAAAATTACGCATGGCAACAGCCATACGCTGTAAAGACAATATCACCTTAGTAAAGTCAAAACAGCTAAAATCATATGAGGCCTGTGACAGCTCCTTGGCAATATAGTCAATAAGCTCATCTGGCATATGTACAGCTGCCTTGGTTATAGCCTGCTGTGTCTTTAACATCTTTATATTGTGGCTAAGGAAAAAGCGTGATTTTGAGGAATAATCTTTTTTGTGTATCTGCTCTTTTTTAAATCTGACTATGGTTTTTAAAGCCTCATCAAGACGGGAGAGTATGAGACTTAATACCACAGATGCAATAGAGCCCTGCTCTTTTAAAAGAGCATCAAGAATGTTCAAAGCTCTTTGTGACTGTGCATTTAAAAGAGCATCGGTAAATTCAAAACCGCTGTAGCGGCTGTCCTGATTGAAAAAGGCATCAGCTGCATTTATATCAATAATCTTATTGGGACAGGTTATCTGCATAATCTTAAGACTCTGATCTATAGTCACAAGATTACCTTCACAGCGCTGTGACAGATAGGCTGCTGTATTGTTGTCAATATTAAAGCCATAAAGCCTGCAGCGCTGCATGATCCATGCAGGCATTTCGTTGATATCAGGCGGGTACATGGATAAAACCTCGCCTCTGGCGCCTAAAATATAGGCTATGGCATTTTTCTTGCGTGTCTCAAGGCCAGGAGTTTTGCCTTTGTCTTTGTCATGTATATTTTTAGGTGTAACCTTGGTATAGATGGTATTGACGCGTGGCAGATCGACAATAATAAGCATACTGTCCATAGCATTGGCGGCAATACACTCAAGCACCTCAACTGCAATTTTATCAAGATCCTTTAAATAGATTTTTATAACTCTAAAGTCACAGAAAAAACCCAGATCCTTAAGCTCATTTTCAAGTCGGGCAAGATTTGAGCTGCCGCCCTCACCTTTAAAATCAGAGTAGGTAAAAAGCAAAAACTCAGGGTTTGTGTGTGAGCTTAAGGCCTCATGCACCAGAGCCTCTGACTTTTCATTTTTAAGCAGAGGATCATCTGAGCATAAAAGATAGACACGTGAATTTGCCATGGAAGTGCCTTTTAAAATCCGCTGTTACCTGGAGCCTGATGTAATAAAATGGCTCTTTGTTTTGGCAGCTGTGGATTATCGCCAAGCACTTTTTTGTGATTGTTAAGTGCGTCAAGACTTACTTTGGAGGCTTTGTTCTTTTCGGCTCTGTCCTGGGCCTTGAGCGCCTCGATAACAGTCATTCCACTGTATGAACCCTGATAGGTCTCACCTTCACTCTCAAGCAGATCGGCAGGGCTTGGGGTCTTGGCATCAGGATCTGACTGACGGCCAAGATAGGATAATCTTAAGACCAGATCGGTGGCAAGCTCCTCATAGCTCTCAAGGGTGATAAGCTCCTGCTGTGTATTAGCTGCTAGGGCCTGACCTGTCTTTTCAATAATGGATCTGGTAATTGAATTGTGCATTAATATTGGCTTGTGTGATCCAATAATAAGTGTAGCATTGACTGCAATGTGCAGATTGGACTCAAGAGCCTGACCTTTTGAATCAACAGCCACCACAGGATTGTTGACCAATGGGGATGGCAGCATAAGGTGCGGAATCTGAGTGTTTTTGGTATCTGGATTTAAATCAGAGTTCTGGGCAATAACCTTGACTCCGTTCAATCTTAATTTTCTTATAACTATTTTGTAAAAAGGATGGTGGTAGTCGCCTGTTACATGAATGGTTGGAATGGCATTGGCTATCTTGGTCTGACTTGGCAGCTGAAAACCACAGCCTGCAAAGATAAGTGATAGGGATAAAATAAAAGGTACAAGTAATTTTTTCACACCATACTCCATAAAAAAGAGGGCAGCTTAAAGCTGCCCCTTTGACCATATTAGGCAACTACAATATTTACAAGACGGCCTTTGACATAGATGACCTTCTTGACTTCCTTGCCTTCTATAAATCTGGCAACTGGTTCATCGTTAAGAGCTGCATCTTTTATGCTCTGCTCATCAGCGCTGGCTGAAACATTGATACGTGATCTTAACTTACCATTGACCTGTACGACAAGAGTTATCTCATCGGCAATTAAAGCCTCAGGATCGGCATTAGGCCAGGTGGCATCTGTATCAATCTCACCCTTGTTGCCAAGCATCTCATAGAGCTTAAAGCAGATATGCGGTGTGATTGGATAGAGCATGGTTACTACAGTATTGCAGATCTCATAGCGCAGAGCAGTGGCGCTCTCGCTGCTCTCGGTGAACTTGCTATAGGCATTTAACAGCTCCATGATAGCGGCAATAGCTGTATTGAAGGTCTGACGGCGACCAATATCATCATTGACCTTTTCAATGGTGGTATGCAGCATATAACGCAGTTTCTTGCCCTCAGATGATAAGGCACTCTTATCAAGGGTCTTAAACTCTTCATTAGCTGTAAGTGAAGTTACATTGTTCCAGAGTTTGCGCAAGAAGCGGTTGGCACCCTCAACACCTGACTGACGCCACTCTAGAGTCAGCTCGGCTGGGGAGGCAAACATCATGAACAGACGTACAGTATCGGCACCATAGAGTTTAACCATATCCTCAGGATCAATACCGTTGTTCTTGCTCTTTGACATCTTGATCATGCCCTCGTGTACAAGTTCATGACCGTCTTTGTCAACTGCCTTTATAATATTGCCCTTGTCATCGCGGGTAACATCGGCATCAAGCGGTGAAACCCAGACGCGGGTACCGTTCTCAAGGTAGTAGAAGGCATCAGCCAGCACCATACCCTGACATAACAGTCTCTTGAACGGCTCATCTGATTTTACAAGACCGCTGTCACGCATAAGTTTGTGGAAGAAGCGTGAGTAGAGCAGGTGCATTACAGCATGCTCAATACCGCCAATATACTGATCTACAGGCAGCCAGTAGTCAGCAGCAGAGCTGTCTACCATGGCCTTGTCATTGCGGGCAGAGCAGTAGCGGGCAAAATACCATGATGACTCCATAAAGGTATCAAAGGTATCAGTCTCGCGGGTGGCAGGACGGCCCTCATAGGTGGTCTTAAACCACTTTTCATCGGTTTTAAGCGGTGAATTTACACCATCAATCTTGACATCTGTTGGCAGGGTAACAGGCAGATTTTCCTCTTTTTCAGGAACCTGCTCACCTGTCTCATCAATGGTGAGCATAGGGATTGGAGCACCCCAGTAGCGCTGACGTGAGATACACCAGTCGCGCAGACGGAAGTTGGTCTGACGCTTGGCACGGCCCATACCCTCAAGCTTGGTGGCAATGGCCTCAAAGGCACCATCAAAGTCAAGTCCGTCAAATTCACCTGAATTAAAGAGAATGCCATGCTCTACATAGGCCTCTTTTGATACATCAACAGTATCAGCATCTGCAGGGCGGATAACAGGCAGAATATCAAGACCATACTTGCTTGCAAATTCATGATCGCGCTCGTCATGGCCAGGTACAGCCATAACAGCACCGGTACCGTAATCCATGATTACAAAGTTTGCGACCATAAGTGGAACTCTGCGGCCGTTTAATGGGTGTATGGCATACATACCTGTGGCCATACCTTTTTTCTCCATGGTGGAGATATCGGCCTCGGCAAATTTCTGAGTCAGACACTCTTTGCAGAAGGCTGCAAGCTCTGGATTGTTCTCGCAGGCTTTTTTTGCAATAGGGTGGGCGGCTGAAATGGCCATATAGGTTACACCCATGAAAGTGTCAGGACGTGTGGTATAAACCACAGCTTTATCATCACTGCCTTCAATATCAAAGGTGATCTCAAGACCTACGGATTTGCCAATCCAGTTTTTCTGCATGATGCGCACACGCTCAGGCCAGCCCTCAAGCTTGTCAATATCATCTAAAAGCTCCTGGGCATAGGCTGTAATCTTTAAGTACCACTGTGGAATTTCACGCAGCTCAACCTTGGTATCACATCTCCAGCAGCAGCCGTCAACCACCTGCTCATTGGCAAGTACGGTATTGTCGTGTGGACACCAGTTTACAGTAGAGACCTTTTTGTAGACGAGACCTTTTTTGAAAAGCTCGGTGAAGAATTTCTGCTCCCACTTGTAATACTCAGGGCGGCAGGTGGCAACTTCACGGGCCCAGTCATAAGACAGACCTAATGACTTAAGCTGCCTTTTCATATAGGCAATGTTTTCATAGGTCCAGTCTGATGGCTGTGCATTGTTTTTAATAGCTGCATTTTCAGCAGGCAGACCAAAGGCGTCCCAGCCTATTGGGGCCATAACGTTCTTGCCCTTTAAACGCTGATAGCGGGCAATAACGTCACCTATGGTGTAATTGCGCACATGACCCATGTGCAGACGGCCTGATGGATATGGGAACATAACAAGGCAGTAGTATTTTTCCTTGTTTTTATCTTCGCTTGCGCAGAAGGTTTTATTATCATCCCAGTATTTTTGAATTTGTGGCTCAATCTCTTGTGGATTGTATGCAACATCGTTGGTTGCCATGGCAAAGCTCCGTTTATTATCTGACCTTAAAAGGCCACTGTTTAAAATGCTTTTATGCTTTAAAGACGTATTTAAATTGGCATTATAACAAAGAAAAGGGAAGGCTCTATATTTAGTTTGATTTTGGTGCACAAAGTTTGTGCCTGCACGGGTATATAGCGCAAAAAGGATGGGGAGCAAAGAGCTAAGTTTGTACTTTTACCTCTTATACTGTATAAAACATTCATTTTTCTTTTATATTAAAAGATTCCCCATAAACTGTACTAATGGGGATTTACTTTAAGCTCATTATATCATATTCACTATCTCCCTAATCTTACCAAATAATTACATAAATCCTTTGTTAACAACAGATTCTTCTTTGCTCTATTATTGTGACATTATTAATAAAATCCATAAAAAAATACTATAAATATATTATTTTAACTGTACATATATGATATAATATGTACAGTTATATCTTAATTAATAGATAATATTTTGAGGGTTTTAGTTATGTCTATACCTGAGAATATAAGAGCCGTCCCAAGACCTACAAATACTGTCGTAGTTCTATCTGGAACTGGCAGATATAGGTACGCTGTTCGTCAAAGATCTGGTACTAAGTATGATGCCAAAGGAAAGGCCCAGCCTATCAATGGAGCTATTATTGGTCATATTATTGATGGTCGTTATGTTGCCAAAGAGACTAAAATTGTATCTCAGGGAGTAATGCCAGATAAATTGTCTTATGGAGCCAGTGCTCTTGCTTTCTCGGTAGTCGGCGATATAAAAGACGATTTGAGGGCCGTGTATGAGTGCGGGGATGTGGATACAATTCTCGCTATGGCCTTGCTAAGGGTAATAAGACCTAGAGTTACAAATACAAGATTGAAGTCCGCCTATGAGCATTGTTTTATTTCAAAATTTATACCTTATGTGGGCCTTAGCAAGAATACAGTAGCAAAGTTCATCTACCACCTTGGCTCAAATTCTCAATTGATGCATGATTTTTATGCAAGACGTATAGACAGACTCCTGCCTTCTTGTCATATTGCTATAGATGGAACTCTTAAGCAGAATACAAGTATAGTTAACGATTTGTCTAACTTTTCAAGGAAGTCTCGTGTCAAAGGTTGCAGAGATGTCTCTATTATCTATGCTTATGTAATAGAAACCATGGAGCCATTATGCTCTATGATTTTACCTGGAAACATTATAGATGCCTCTGCTTATAGAGCCTTTATTAGGAACAATAATATAGAAAAAGGAATTATAGTAACCGACAAAGGCTTTCCACCAAATAAAATTAGACAGGAGCTCGCTGAGCACAAAGATCTTCACTATATAACCCCAATAAGGCGCAATGATGTACGAATCAGTGAGTATTCTCTTTTAGAGTTTGACAGTGCCATCAGATATGAGGAAAAAGCAGTAGTTTGCAGGAAAGTTGTAACAAAAGACGGTCTTTATCTGTATTCTTTCAGAGATATATCAGGCTATGCAAAAGAAAATACAAACTACATAATGAGAACGATAAAAAACAACTCATTTGACGCTCAGGAGTATAAATCTAGAGAAGAAAAGTCCGGATTGATTGTTTTTGAGTCAGATTTAGATCTAGAACCATCTTCTGTATATAAGACATTCAAGGAGCGATGGCTTCTTGAGCTTATGTTTAATCGCTATAAAAATGAAGAGTACTTTGATGAGACAAGAGTTCACAATGACTTTTCTGTGCAGGGTCTTGAGTTTATAAACTTCATATCAACCTTGATTACATCAAGGATTCTAAACAAGCTTGAGGAAAATAATGTACTAAACGGCATAACATATGGAGAGCTTATGGAAGATCTCAATGCCGTATGGAGAAGAACTGATCCACCTATTGAAGGCATACCTGATTTAGATGATGGATACTGGGAAGTGGGGGTTAAATCGAGCTTTGAGGCATTAATTAAACTTGGACTTTGTACCAATAAGCAGGCACCTGAAAAACTTAGAAAAGCTAAAGCTGGTCGACCTCATAAAGAGAAAAAAGAAGTGGACTCGCAAGGAGTTACATCTGAGCCCAAACCAAGAGGAAGACCAAAGAAAAAGCCTGAATTTATTGGACCCAAAAGAAAACCTGGCAGACCTAAAATTGAAAAAACTGACAAGATTAAAAGACCGGTTGGCAGGCCCAAAAAGAGTTCATAGACACTTAAATATGCTATTATTTAAACGGCTTCTTGAGTGGAACAACTTTCCTTTATGATAGCGTCAAATATTGAAGCCGTTTAATAGTACAGATTTTTGGGAAACTTTTATTATATACAAAATAATGCTGATATATTTTTTACAATTGATTCTGTCAGCTGTAAGTTTTTTTGTACAATACAGACTAATATTTGCATGTAAGGTTTAAAGAAATGTTAAAAAGAGCACTTTTAATTGGATCTTTGTGTTTATCAGGGGCTGTAAATGCTTTTACCTATGACATTGATAAAGATACTGTCATGGTAGGTGCAGACGATACCTATAAAGTAAGTGAGGAAGGCACCACAACACTTGAGTATGTGGCTGCCAAATTTAAAATAGGTCTTGCAAATATGATTGAGGCCAACCCTCAGGTTGATCCTATTGTGCCGCAAAAGGGTGTAAATCTTATTATCCCAAATACAGTACTGCTGCCAGAGACTGTGCACAAGGGCATAGTTATCAATGTGCCTGAGATGAGACTGTATTACTATCATGACAATCAGGTTGATGTGCTGCCAATTGGTATTGGTCAGATAGGCACCGGTACTCCTCTTGACTGGACCACCAAGGTTGAAAGAAAAAGAGCCAATCCTACTTGGACACCAACTGCCAAAATGCACGCTGAATACCGTGCCCGTGGTGAGTTCCTACCAAAAGTGTGGCCGGCAGGCCCTGACAATCCAATGGGTCTTTTTGCCTTATATATTGGCAGACTCTATGCTATTCACGGCACCAACGCTGACTTTGGTGTAGGCCTTAGAGTAAGTCATGGCTGTGTCAGACTGCGCAATGAGGATATTGAATATCTCTTTGACAATGTGCCAGTAGGCACACGCGTGCAGTTTATCAACAAGCCTATTAAAAAGGCTATAGATAAAGATGGCAATATCTATATTGAAGTGCATGAGCCTTTATCTATGTCAGAGCAGGAATTTGAAACTTTTGAAAATCTGCCTTTTAACTACACTAAAGAAGAGCTGGTCTTCTTTGAAAATGCACAAATAGATCAGGAAATTCTGCATCGAGCTCTTGAGGAGAGAACAGGCAGACCTGTACTTTTAAACCCACCTAAGTTCTACTAACTTATAACTCTTTTAATAAAAGCCCCGTTATTGAGAAATTGATAACGGGGTTTTTGCTAGTCTGCCTTTAGCCTGCGCACAGGCCGCCGTCAATCAAGTACTGACCACCGGTGCAGAAGGCTGCCTTATCTGATGATAGGAAGTAGACAAACTCAGCCACCTCCCATGGCTGACCTACGCTGCCACGGGCAAACAGGGCATTTTCCTCATCCCAGTAATCTTGAATGTTATCATTGTTGATTTTGGCAAACTTCTCAAAGAGATTGTCTACAAGAGGGGTGTGAATAGTACCTGGGCATACGGCATTGACACGTATATTGTACTGCCCTAAATCTAAAGACAGATTTTTGGTCATCTGTCCTAAGGCGCCTTTGGTTAAACCATAGCCAAAGTTATTTTTCTTGCCTACAAAAACCTGATCTGAGGCATTTATCACAATGCTCGTACCTTTGGATTTAATCATTAAAGGCAGGGATTTTCTTATGGTATTGACGCTGCCTATGATATTGGTACCGACAATGGTATCTAGCTCTTCATCTGTAATATTTAAAATGTTATTTCGCTGATGAATGCCTGCATTGACAAATAAACAGTCAAGACGGTTAAACTTATTTTCAATCTGAGCTACAGCCATCTCTAAATCAGCTGTACTGCGGGTTGAGCCTTTGATAAAAAACACTCTGTCTTTATCATCAAGGGAATTTACAAGATCAAGAGCTGCACCTTCATTAATATCCATAAAAGCAACAGCAAAGCCTTCTTTATAAAACTTTTCAACACAGGCTCTGCCAATACCTGTAGCACCGCCCGTAATAAAAATAACCTGCATCTATTTACCCTCGGTCAAATAAGTTTTTAATTTTTCAATAATGCTGATGTCAGCTGGCAGCCAGGTGACACTGTCAAGATTTGCAGCATCAAGCCACAGCGCATTTTGATGCTCAACTAAAACAGGAGTGCCTTCTTTTATGGTGCACAAAAAGCATTGCATATGCAGATGAAAATCATCGTAGTCATAATCTAGAGTGCAAAAGAGCGAGTCAATGTCAATTTTGATTTTAAGCTCTTCTAAAAGTTCTCTATGCAAAGCTTCATAGGCACACTCTCCCTCATCAATTTTGCCACCTGGAAATTCCCAGAAGCCTTTGAATTTTCCATAGCCTCTTTGTGTGGCATAAATTTTATTGCCATCTTGCAAAATGGCTGCAACTACGTTGATTGTTTTCATAATAGGCCCATATCCTTATTCTTTATTGACAATATAGTCAAAGATATTGCGCTCAACAGCTGTATCTAAGTGTAAATGCATAGTTACAACTTTCTCTTTGATATTGTCTTTACTGTAAATACTACCTTCTTTAGCGTCACTAATGCTATCTACAGCACCAAGGAAGTAAAACTCATTACCTGAATTTACCTTTTGCACATCCTCTTTGTGTTTGGATATAAAAAGATAGATCTTAGCTTTATTGTTTTTTAAATCCAAAAAGGTTTTAACATCAGATGATTGTAAAGTTCTATTCTTTTTTGAATACCACAATAAGGTTTTATCGTCTATAAAACTATCAGCATAAGGCACTGCATCTGAGCTTTTATGGTAATTGACAAAAATAGGTATAGTATTGGTGTGTTTATCATGTAAATAGCCACCTACATTGGTAGCAGGTGGATGAGTTGTCCAATTGAGAATATGCAAAACCTCAGATCGTGTATAGGTTTTATATAAGACAAAAGAGCTATTATCATAACTTTTGCTATAGTGCTCTTGATAAGAGCGTTGCACATACTCAACTATGTCTTTAAAAATAGCGGTAAAATCCTTATTCAAAAGGCATGTAGCAAGAGTATCAGAGAGTGTAAGTCTACCATCAGTAACCTTGACTAGCTCTAGATCATTAAACTTTTCTTTTTGTTGTTTTACATCAAAGCTATTATTGCAATAGTTAATAATATGCTCTTTAGTGTGTAGATCTAAAAGGCAATCTTTGTCTTTAAGATATTGATAAATATCTGTTTGTCTTTGATATAAAGCCTCTAAAAGCGTTGCGTCAAGTAAGGTTAGACCTTTTATAAAGTATCGTGAAATATAGGCTAAGATTTGACTTTCAGTAGCATTTAACTTTATTGGATATTCTTTGTCATATTCACTAGCAAAGGCATATAAAGAGCCTCTAGATTTAATAAAGAGCTTTGGATCTATTTCGTTATAGTATAAAAAGTCTACATGGCGGGGTGAGCGATGTAGTTTTTTCTTTAAAACTGCATATTGCTGCTTTAAAAAAGCAATGGTATTAAATTTAGCCTGATCGATAGATTTTAAAACTCTATCTTTGGCAATTCTATCTAGATTAACACTACAGCGACCATTGATAAGAGCATTTGGCTGTATGACAAAGCGGCGCATCTCTTCTTTGTTATAGCTATTATTGGATGACAGGGCTACTGGTATTAAGAAGTTAGTGTTGTAATTGCCAATAAAATCTAGAACGATTAAATGATCTTTTTTGTCTGAAAGTCGTAAACCTCTACCTAATTGCTGCACAAAAATGATGGCAGATTGTGTAGGGCGCAACATTAAAATTTGATTTACATCTTTAATGTCTATACCTTCATTGAAGATATCAACAGTAAAAATATAGTGTAATTTATCCTCATTATCGCCCTTTAAGCATAATCTAGCTACAGCTCTATCACGCATTTCTTGTGAGCTTGCGCCACTTAGGGCAATAGTTTTATAACCTTTTTTATTAAATTTATCAGATAGGACTTGAGCCTCATCAATACTTGAACAAAAGACCAGACCATTTATTCTATCTAGCTCGTAGCCAAAGTATTCAGCCTCTTGAATAATTCTTGTAACACGCTCATCACTAGTAAAGTTATTAAAACTTGTAAGATCGAGCTTTTTACTCTCTTGTTCGCTATTGCCTATAGTATTTAAATCTGAAATACCAAAGTAGTGAAAAGGGCATAAAAAGTTACTATTTAAGGCCTGAGCTAGGCTTATGTCTAAAAGTATATTGTTATCAAAATAGGAGTAGACATCAAAATTATCTGTTCTATCTGGGGTGGCACTCATACCAAGCTTGAAAATGCTTGGACTAAAGTAATCGGCAATCTCTTTATAGGACTTGGCACCTATATGGTGACACTCATCTATGATAACAATATCAAAACTATCGGGCGCAGCATCTAAATAACGCTTGTTACCTGTAGCATTATTTAAAGAATTTAAAGATTGAAAAGTTGCAAAAACAAAATCAGCATCAAAGGATTTTTCACTGTTTCCTGCAATAAGTGAAGTTGTTTTTGATTCTTTAAAGATAAGCTCAAAGCTCTGTTGAGCCTGCCTTGCAATAAACTCTCTGTGTACTATAAATAAAATGCGCTTGGGCATTATTTTTTGCATAGCAAAGATACATGCAAAGGTTTTACCTGTACCTGTGGCTGAAATTAAAAGACCTTTGTTATGGCCACTTGCAATAGAGTCTTGAATATTATTAATAAAGGTTTTTTGGATGTCATTAGGCTCGTAGTGGGCTTGTATCTTATCTTGATCTGCTTTGGCCTTAACGATTTTCTCTTGTATCTTTATATCTGCATAGATATCTTCATATTCAGTATAAATATCTTTATAAAAAAAGCTTTTAGCATCGAACCACAGCTTATTAAAAGAGGATAAGACTTTACCTGAAAATTCACTATGTACAGAGGTTTTTACACTAACATTCCATTCAATATTAGTGTTCATAGCACTATTTGTAAGATTAGATGAGCCTATGATAATTTCATGACAATGTTTATGAGTAAAGATATAACCTTTAGTGTGAAAGCCTGCAGAGCCGTTAGCTCTGTACATTTTAAGCTCTATATTTTTAAGCTGCATTATAGAGTGCAAGGCTTGTGGCTCGGTAAAGGTCAAATAGTCAGTAGTTAGGATTTTACCTTTAATGCCTGCATTTGACAGATCTCTTAGCACCATAAGCAAGGGAGCTAGGCCTGACTTTGTAATAAAGGCAATTGAAAAGTAAAAGACTGTTTTATTAACAAGCCCTTCATCAAGGCATAGATCTAAGGCTTGTTCAATGGTGGTTATAACCTTTTTACTCTCTATATGAGAGTTTTCATTATAGACAAAATCTATAGCATTATAGCCATAGCTGACAGGTGTAGATTCTTGGTTATTAGCTATAAATTCTGTCATATTTTTTTCTCTAAGGTCTTACCATTGAGACCATTGTATCGTTTTTAGGATCAAAGTCCTTTTTATGAATTAATATACCAAATACAGCGCAAAGGGCTAAAAGTATATAGAGTATGGTGTTGCCAAAACGCGAGTATGGAGTCACACCTGTAGCGCCTGTTACCTCAACATCAAGAACGGCAGCTACATTCTGTGGCAGAGATTTAACTACATTACCCATCTTATCAATGTAGGCTGTTACACCTGAGTTGGTAACACGTACCATTGGCTTTTGCAGCTCTAAAGAGCGCATTCTGGCAATATCTAAATGCTCAAGCGGACCACGGGTTAAACCAAACCATGAATCATTGCTGACCATTAAGATGCCATTGGCATCTTTACTGTCAAGAGATGCAATAAGCTCTGGGAATATTGCCTCATAGCAGATGGCAGGTATGAGCTCAAGATCCTTAACCTTGATATTCTCCTGTATAGCCTCACCCTTGGTAAAGCCAGACATTGGGAAGTTAAAAATCTTACCCCATTTGCGCACAATCTCAGGATATGGCACAAATTCGCCAAATGGCACTAAATGTCTTTTGCTGTAGAGATTTACATTTTCAAGTGTGGTATTGCTATCAATGGTCGCAATAGAATTGAAGATCTCTTTTTTATCATTGTAGTGCTGTATGCCTGTAATGAAATAACTGTCTTTGAAGATCATTCTTTCAACTAAGGTATAGACAAATGGTTCTGCTGACTCTATTACAACAGGTACAGCAGATTCAGGCCATACGGTTACATTGTTGCGTCTGTCAAAGGCATCTTCAGACAGATTCATATATTTTTCAATGGTAGGCATGACAGCCTCAGGACGCCATTTGACTGACTGCTCTATATTGCCCTGCACTAAAGAAAAATTATGGCTGTTTTTGCTATCTACAGTATAGGTAGTGCCCATGAACATAATGCCAAGGATAAAGATGACACCGGCAACAGGCAGGAAAATATAGCGCCTGGTAATGGTCAGGGCAATGGCTGCTGCACATAAAACCATAAGCAGATTAATGCCTCTGACACCTATGAGCGGAGCATAGGTTTCAAATGGAGAGTTGATGGCACTATAGCCAATATAGGTCCATGGAAAGCCTGTAAAGAGATAGCCTACTACAAAATCAGCAGCCACAAAGCCAATTGGCAGGAAGCACAACAGATAGGCAATAATATTTTTTGCTAAAAACTTATAGATTATATAGGCAAGAAGCGCATAGGGCAGAGCCAGATAAGAGGCAAGCACCAGCTCAAAGAGCCATGAGAGCACAAAGTGCATCTGTCCAAAATCCTGCATAACAAAGTTAAGCCAGGAGAGAGTGGCAGCATTTAATCCTGTCATATAGAAAAAGATGACAAGAAATACTGACAGGGCACTTTTTTGCATCATGACAAGCCACAGAGCAAAGCTCAAGGTCAGAACACCAAGCGGCCAGAGATTGTATGGAGCAAAGGATAGTGTGGCAATAAGTCCCAAAATAAAGGACGCCAGGATAGCGCCCTTTTTACTCTGCAAAATGGCAAGCATGCGCTCGCCATTAAATAATCTTTGTAAAAACATATTGTCTATTCTACGTTAACTTTATCTTGATCTTCGTTTATAGAAAACTGAATGGAGTTGACTCTGGTTTTTGAAGAGCTTAAAACTTTAAAGGTAAACTGATTGATAGTTACCACCTCATCATTCTTTGGCAGATGGCCAAAGGCATGAATGACAAGACCTGCAATAGTATCAACGTCAGCCTCTGGCATGGAGCATTTAAAATACCCCTCAAACTCTTCAATTAAAGTAGCGCCTCTGACTACATAACAGTTTTCAGCTGTTTTTCTTATATTGTGCTGCTCAGGCTCTACAGCATCATATTCATCGCCAATATCGCCTACGATAAGCTCAAGCACATCTTCTATGGTCACCAAACCACAAACGCTTCCAAATTCATCGACAACCACAGCTAAATGATTACGCTTTGACTGAAAGTCCTTGAGCATGGAATCAACGCGTTTTGACTCAGGCACAATAACTGGAGGGCGCAGCAGAGATGAAAGATCTTTGTGATTCTGTCCTGACAGGGCATAAGGTAGAAGATCCTTTGCCATAAGAATACCTGCAATATGATCTTTATCCTCGCAGGTTACAGGATAACGGGAGTGGCCGTACTTGGCTATGATGGCTACAGCATTTTCAAGAGTAGACTCTTTATCAATGGTAATCATAGAAGGGCGCGGTACCATGATGTCACCCACGCGCAGACGGGAGATATCAAAAACACCTTTTAACATATCCTCAGTGTTTTCATCTATAACATCATGTTCTTGTGCCTGCTTGATTACTTCCTCAAGCTCTAATTTATTCTTTGGTCTTAAGCCACGTAAAATTCTGAATATAAAATTTTCTTTTTGCTTACTAGATTCGCCACCGTCCATTTAAGGCCAGCTCCTATTAAAAAAAAACACTGTTTTATCTTATCAAAATAAAAAAAATATACAAATAAAATGCACTTTTAAGGCTCTCTGTGCTTATTAAATCTCATCTTTGTAAGGATTGTCATAGCCAAGTGACTGCACAATACTTATTTCAAGAGGCTCCATGATGGTAGCATCTTCACTTTCAATATGATCATAGCCTAAAAGATGCAGTACACCATGCACAATTAAATGGGCATAGTGCTCCTCAAGAGTCTTTTGTTGCTCTAAAGCCTCTTTCTCCACTACAGCCTTGGCAATAATAAGATCGCCAAGCAGTGGCAGCTCTACACCATCAGGGCACTCAAATGGAAATGAGAGAATATTGGTAGGATAGTCCTTGTGTCTGTAGGTCTTGTTCAAATCCTGAATTTCAGCATTATCCACAAAGCGTACAGTAAGTTCAGCCTCTGATGCCTCATAGCCGGCCCCCTGCAGAGCGCCTTGAGCCCATCTTGTTATCTGATCCTCATTTGGAAGATTGTCGGAATCGTCAAGGGCTATCTGTAAATCTAAAAAAACCTGCATAATAAAAGTCCCTTTAAAGATAAAGACCGGCAGAGCCAGTCTTTATTAACTAAGATTAGTACTAGGAAGTCTTGTCTTCTTTTTCTCTGTTCTCTTTTAACAGCTGCTGCTTTTTGTCATAGGCCTCATAGGCATTGACAATGGCTGCTACCACAGGATGGCGCACAACATCTGTTGCATCAAAGAAAGTCATGGCAATTGAGTCTATGTCTTTTAAAACCTCAATGGCACTTTTAAGACCTGATTTGACATTGCGCGGCAGATCTATCTGACTTGGATCGCCTGTGATTACAGCCTTTGAGTTAAAACCTATACGGGTTAAAAACATCTTCATCTGCTCAACTGTGGTATTCTGAGCCTCATCAAGAATGATGAATGAATCGTTTAAGGTACGTCCACGCATATAGGCAAGAGGCGCAATCTCAATAATCTGCTTTTCAATAAGTTTTTCAACCTTCTCAAAGCCTAACATTTCAAAAAGCGCATCGTAAAGAGGCCTTAGATAAGGATCAACCTTCTGTGACAGATCGCCTGGTAAAAAGCCAAGCTTTTCGCCAGCCTCAACTGCAGGTCTTGTCAGAATAATACGTCTTACCTCGTTGCGCTCAAGTGCATCTACAGCACAGGCTACAGCAAGATAGGTTTTACCGGTACCGGCAGGACCTATACCAAAACTTACATCTGAGTTTACAATTTTGCTTATATATGTGCCCTGATTTGAGGTTCTGGCCTTGACTACACCTCTTTTGGTTTTAAGAGTTGAGGCCTTGGCATAGATCTGACCTACAGAGCCACGTTCATTACTATGCTCCTCAAACTGTGGGGCATACTCCTGCTCATCCTGTTCAAGTGAAGTATGCTCAAGTATGGCCAGATGCACCATATTGTCAGTAATATTGGTGGCTTTGCTGCCCTTTAGCGGAGCTGTCTCTATATACAGACTCTTGATAATGCTCATGGCTTTTTGCACATTGCGCTGCTCACCCTCTATACGGAATGAGGCTCCAGAGTAAGCAATAGTAACTCCAAGACGCTTTTGTATCTGTACTAAATTGGCATCCTCAGGGCCTATAAGATAGGCAAGTCTGTTTTTATCAACAGGCTCAAGACTAAAGTTTGCGGTAAAAGGCTTCATATTTAATCCTTAGATCATGACACCTTTGAGGGTATGGGCCATAACCTTTTCAATTTTTACTTTAACCATTGTGCCAATCAGGCTCTTGTCGCCTTCAAAGACCACAATACGGTTATTTGAGGCACGGGCTTTAAGCTCATTGGCATCCTTGCGTGACAGACCCTCAACTAAAACCAGCTGCTCTGTACCAATCATCTTTTGTGAGTACATATTGGCCAGCTCTTCAAGACGGGCCTGCAGTTTGTACAGTCTGCGCTTTTTAGTCTCGGCAGATACAGGATCTTCAAGTACGGCAGCCTCTGTGCCAGGACGGATTGAGTAGATAAAGCTAAAGCTCTGATCAAACTCTACAGCATTGACCAGATCCATTGTTGCCTCAAAATCCTCTTCGCTCTCATTTGGGAAGCCTACAATAATATCTGTTGAAATATAGATATTAGGACGGGCCTCACGCAGTTTTCTGACCAGGGTCTTGTAGTCATCTGCTGTATAGTTACGCTTCATCAGAGACAGAATATGATCAGAACCTGACTGCACAGGAATATGGATGGCATCGGCAATTACCGGCAGATCGGCAATAGCCTGTACAATATCATCTGTAAACTCCATTGGATTTGAAGTTGTAAAGCGCAGACGCTTGACGCCTTCAATGGCGGCTACCTCATAAAGCAGAGTTGAGAATCTGACAATATTGCCATCATTATCTAGGCCTCTGTAGGAGTTTACGTTCTGACCTAAAAGATGAATTTCCTGTACGCCTGATGCTATATGACCTAAGACCTCATCAAGGATATCCTGCAGTGGACGTGAATCCTCACCACCTCTGGTGTGCGGCACAATACAGTAAGAGCAGTTGTTCGAGCAGCCTTCCATAATGGTTACAAAGGCGCTAGGACCGCGCATGCCCTGATCTGGCAGAGCATCAAATTTTTCAAGAGCATCTGC